>JAZDMB010000050.1:0-32426 GCA_043801445.1 Planctomycetota bacterium | reverse complement strand
TGATTGCCCGAAGACACAAGTATCCAAAAAGGCGCAGTTTATTATCTCTTGCGGTGCCAAAGGCATCGGCCAGCGGTTCTACGGCTTTTTCCGCTGGGCTAATATAAGCAAGCCGGCCAACAGCGGGCCCTGGACCAATGCACAAACAGTGGTGATAGCGTAAAGAGAACACGAATGGGACGAATAGGAGCGAATAGCACGAATATAATTTCTTATTCGTGGGATTCGTTCCATTCGTGGGATTCGTGTTAAAGGATTTGAATTATGTCATTAAATCCAGGTGAGGTAAAAACCGAAAACATTGCCTCTGGTGCAGTAACCACCCCGAAGATTGCCGACGAAGCGGTTACGACTGCCAAGATAAAAGACTCTGCGGTCAAGACGGAAAAGATAGCCACCGGCGCAATCACCGGCTCAAAAATCGGCGAGGGGCAAATTTACGGCTCCAAGTTGCGCGACGGGGCGGTCAGAACAGAGAAGATTGCCGCCGAGGCAATAACCACTGCCAAGATAGGTGAAGCACAGGTAACCGGCTCGCGAATAAAAGACTCTGCGGTAACGACAGAGAAGATTGCTAATGGCGCAATCACTACAGCCAAGATTGCGACCTCTGCAGTGACTAAGATAAAAATGGCATCTAATTCAGTGGGTTATCTGGAGATTATTGACGGTTCGGTTACTACGCCGAAGATTGTCAATGGCGCAGTGACGCCTGAGAAGTTGTCTTTTGTTCCGGGCGGTGCGGTGAGACCGTTGGTGCCTCCTGTTACCGCCGATGAAATCGGCGGGTTACAGGTTACAAGTTCCAAGTTACAGGTTGGAGCAGTAACGACGGAGAAAATACAGAATGGCGCGGTAACGCCTGAGAAGTTGTCTTTTGTTCCGGGCGGAGCGGTCAGACCGTTAGTCCCTCCTGTTGCAACAGGTGAAATTGCCGATGGTGCGGTTACTAAACCTAAATTGAGTTATAAGGTTATCAGCATCACAATTCCAGCATTACAAGTAGGCGGGTTATATCCGCCTTTAGGAGACCCTGATTTAAATAGCGGTGTGATTTTAGGTTACTCTATACCCACAAACCAAGACCAGCCGATTAGACAACTATTCCTGTTACCGGGATTACCGCAAGGCACAGGGATTTCAATCTTGCTGAACCAGCCGGCTATAGCGGATAATACGTTTGATGTGGTCGTGTTGAGGCAGTAGCAGTAACAAGGTTAGCTTCACAGCCCGTTAGAAGCGTTCAATAGCGAGTAATTAGAGTTACTCAAAAGGTTATCTCTTTAATTATGTTCGCTTCTAACGGGGCAGGGCAGTAGCAAGAAAAATAGTTAACCACAAAGGCACTAAGAAATCAAATCACCCCAGCCCCCCTTTATTAAAGGGGGGTAAGGGGGGGATTTACTTTGTGTTCTTTGTGTCTTTTCCCGATGGGCTATCCAGAGAAGTTGCTTTCGGGATCCCGAAGCAGTTTTGCTTGGGTAACTTCATTCGGGAGTGGTGAAATTGCATTTTCTAACGGGGCAGGTCTGTGGCTTCAATCCGCTAATATATTACTAATATCGGAAAAGAGGTAATGTTTTGGATGCAATAACCATGTTGTTTTTGATGTGAGTCAGTGCAATTGAGATTATATGTGGGAGTTGTTTAGGCTTGATATTAGATTCCAGGTGGATATAAAGATTCACGAGATTATTGTCATTCCCTGATTTAATATAAATCTGGGTTTGATAATCTATCCGGTCGAAACCAATGTGTGGGTTTGAGATATCCGCATCATTAGTCAATTGGCAGACAGAATCAGACAGGAAAGTTATACTTTTACTAAATAGTAATGGCAGCCCGAAATCATTTGAATTAGTTTCGTTTTGGTTAAATAGAATGTTCCCTTCTTTCCGGAATCCCCTGATAACTAACACATTTTGAAAAGTATTAGAAATGGGGCCATTTGTATTATAGGTATCAGTTACTGCCGGAATTAATTGCTCGAGGGAATCTTTCGTCATCTCAATCTTTAGCCATAAATGATATTCTTCAGTTATATTGTCAGGTTCGATAGATGGTGAACCCAGCCCTTTTTGGAAAGAGCCGGGTGAGGATGTCTTGATTATCTCAACTTTTTCCAGAAGTACGCTGTTAGTTTTATAGAATAATTCTTTGTTATTATTTATAAAATAAAAAGAAACGGCTGAAATTGTAATAATAAACAATATTGTTATCGTATAATATTTTTTCATGATATCTAACGGTATTCTATCTAATAGTATCCCGTAAGGGATAACTTCTGAGATTTATACATAAGTAACAAAATAAATAAAAGTTTTATCTGGTATTCTTTTAGGTCCTTATCTTGCAGTACAGGAAAGTATAAAATGCAACCGCAGATTTAACGGATTACACTGATAATTCTCCTCGGATTAGAAAATGGTAAAAATCTGTGTAATCTGTGGTTAGATTCTCCGGTTACGGAGTTTTCTTGACATTTATATGGAGTTTTACTATTTAAGAGTTTACAATATTTAAAAAAGTGGTGGGGGGAGCTCAATTGGTTAGAGCATCAGACTGTGGCTCTGAGGGTTGCGGGTTCGATTCCCGTCACTCACCCCATTATTAGAATAAAATACAGATGATAAAACTAAAATCAAACAGTAGCAACAAGATATCTGAAAGGCAGATTACTAAGCTGGTGCATAAATATGGAACGCCCTTGTTTATTATTAGTCGTTCTGAATTAACCAAAAACCTAAACCGTTTTCGCGTTCTTCTGCCGAGAGTTAAGCCATTTTATGCAGTCAAGGCAAATTCTCATCCTGAGATTCTTAAGACATTTGCCCGCAAGGGTGCTTTTTTCGATGTGGCATCTCAAGGCGAGATGGAAACACTCTTGAAGATAGGTGTTTCCGTAGAGCGGATGCTTTTTGCTAATACCATAAAAAAGAATGAAACCCTCAAGTTCGTAGAAAAACACGGCATCACTTTGATGACTTTTGATTCCGAATATGAGTTATATAAAATCAGTGAATTCGCGCCAAACTCAGAAGTTTTAGTCAGAGTTAAAGTTTCTAATGTCGGTTCAATCGTGGAATTGTCTGTAAAATTCGGTATTGATCCGCCTGATGCTATTCCGCTTTTGATAAAGGCGCATAAACTTGGGCTTAAACCTGTTGGCATCAGTTTTCATGTCGGCTCTCAATGTCTCAAGGTGGAAAATTATATAGAGGCATTGGAAATGGCTTCTATTATTTTCCATGATGCGAAATTAAAACAGATTCCGCTTGAAGTACTTGATATTGGCGGAGGATTCCCCATTAAACACTTTGATTATGAAAATGATTATTTTGCCGAGATGGCGCCGACTATCAATAAGGAAATGGACCGGCTTTTTGAGCCGTCCGTGAAAATTATTGCTGAGCCCGGCAGAGCGCTCGTTGGTTCTGCCTGCACTCTGGTTATGCGGGTTATCGGTAAGTCTATCCGCTTTAATAAACACTGGTATTATCTTGACGACGGCATCTACGGTTCTCTTTCAGGGTTGCTTTATGACCATTGTAAATATCATTATAAAACCTTGCGTAAGGGTAAACCGCAGATATCTACATTGGCTGGACCGACCTGCGATGGGCTTGATGTTATTTCTTATACTGAAGAAATGCCCGAATTGGAAATCGGTGATATTATATATGTGCCTAATATCGGCGCCTATAGCATCGCGAGTTCCACTAATTTTAATAGTTTACCGCCAGCGCGCGTTATTGCTATAGATTAAAATAAATTAAAAGGAAAGGAAAAATATGAAACGAAATCATCGAATGAGGGAAAATTTATCTGATGTGCCTGATTGGCTTAAAAATAAGAAATGTCCTCACAAGAAAGAATACCTGTCCGGAAAAAAGATTTGTCCTCCTTCAATTACGGGCAGGGAGAATCTTACGTCATTGATAAATGATACATTTCTGGCATATAATGGAGCCCGTTTACGGGAAGGCTGTCGTTTATTTGCTGAAAAAATGCTGGGTGCCAATGTAACAGTGGGAATGAGTTTGGCAGGCGCCTTGACACCGGCTGGTCTTGGCTCTGCTGCGGTTGTTCCTTTAATTAATGCCGGATTTGTGGATTGGATTGTGGCAACAGGTGCGAATATGTATCACGATATGCATTTTGCTTTTAATATGCATCCACGGGTCGGGACGCACATGGCTGATGATGCCGATTTGAGGAAGAATGATATTGTGCGTATCTATGATGTTTTTTTAGGATACTCAGATTCTTTAATGGCAACGGATGAGATTCTTAGAAGTATTCTGAGAAAGCCTGAATTCCAGAAGGAAATGGGGACAGCAGAGTTTTATTATATACTTGGTAAATATATGGACGAGTGGGAAAGGAAGACAAAGCAAAGTAATGTCTCCGTTCTTGCTGCGGCTTACCGGGCTGCTGTGCCTGTCTATACTTCATCTCCGGGAGATTCAACTATCGGGATGAATATTGCCGGTGTGGAATTAGAGGGTAATAAATTAAGAATAAATCCTTCTATTGACGTAAATGAAACAACTGCTCTTGTTTTGGAAGCCAAGCGTTCCGGAGGCAAGTCAGCAGTATTTTTAGTCGGTGGGGGTAGTCCTAAAAATTTTATGCTCCAGACCGAACCTCAGATTCAGGAAGTTTTGAGAATTAAAGAAGTGGGGCACGATTACTTTTTCCAGATAACTGATGCCCGACCTGATACCGGCGGTCTTTCAGGCGCAACACCGAATGAGGCAGTCAGTTGGGGCAAGATTGACCCCGATAGATTACCTGATGCAGTTGTGTGTTATCTTGATGCAACGGTGGCATTGCCACTGTTAGTGCATTATGCCTTAGCAAGTCATAAGAAGCGATCATTAAAAAGGCTTTATTTCAAGAGAGGTGAGTATTTGGAAAAATTAGTTAGAGAATATTTTGCGCATAATAAATAACATTAATCGTACGAATTATAAGGGATTTCAAAGGCAACAATTTGATTAAACGCCCGTAGCTCAGTTGGTAGAGCAGCTGATTCTTAATCAGCGGGTCGCCCGTTCGAATCGGGCCGGGCGTATTTTAATTTATTATAAATATAGTGTTGATTTAAAAGGATAATCATATTTACAGAAGGAGTATACGTAATGGATATTTCCATGCAAATTGCTATTCTCGGCGGAGGAAATATAGGCACCGCCATAGCAAAAGGGCTGGTTGCCTCAGGTAAATTGTCTTCCAAACAGATTACGATTACCAGACGGAAAATACATTTGCTTGATGCTTTGGCGCAACAGGGATTTGTTATTCAAGCAGATAACTGCGAGGCAGTCAGACATTCTAAAATAATTATCATCGCAGTGACCCCTCAAAATCTCGTTAAATTAATAGAAGAAATACGGTCAGAACTTATTCCTTCTAAACATATTATTGTATCAATAGTTTCCGGGGTTAGTATCAGCGAAATTATCAGGCATATTGGAAAAAATGTGCCGGTAGTTCGTGCTATGCCTAATATAGCAATTGCGATTCGTGAATCGATGACTTGTATTGCTTATAATCAGGATACAAAGAAAGATGTTCTTGATTTGGTAAATGGGCTTTTTGATTCGGTGGGCAAGACTCTGGTAATTAATGAAGATCTTATGATTTCAGCTACTGCCTTATGCGGGTGCGGGATAGCTTTTTTTCTCCGTTCCATAAGAGCGGCTTCACAGGGAGGTATTGAGATTGGTTTCCACGCGGACGATGCCTTGATGATGACTGCACAAACCGCCAAAGGTGCGGCATCATTGTTGCTAAATTCTGAGAATCATCCTGAAGCGGAGATAGATAAGGTGACTACGCCTATGGGATGCACAATTGCCGGGCTAAACCAGATGGAGCATCAGGGCTTTAGTTCTGCAATGATAAAAGGAATTATTACTTCGGCTGAAAAAGCGGCTGAATTATATTCGAACGATAGAAAATAATTTCTCAGAAAATTATTCACCACAAAGATACAGAGGACACAAAGAAGGGTTTTGGTATCGGGAAATTAGTTATTAGTATCCTTTGTGCCTTTGAGGTTAGTTTTATACTTTCTTATACGGTAAGACGCCCCCGTAGCTCAATTGGATAGAGCACCGGATTTCTAATCCGGTTGTTGTGTGTTCGATTCACACCGGGGGTATTTTTATTCAATAAAAGCATTCCTGATTATTGATAGAGGCACATTATATATGCTCGCGGAACCGATACGATTTGGCAAAACCTCACTGATTTTGCCTCCTTTAATCTTTTTATCCTGATGTAAAAAGCTAATCATTTCTGATAAATCAATTTGTTTCTTAAGCATAGTTGGCAGATGATACATCTTTAAGAGTTCACTCTGTGTTTTGACAAAATCATATCCGACAAGTTTCATTCGTTGTGCAATTTTAGCAGAAAACATCATTCCAATAGATATAGCTTCACCGTGTTTGTAATGTTTGTATTTTCCAGATGCTTCGAGTATATGGCCAATAGTATGACCATAATTAAGAAGTATGCGTTGTCCTTTTGTGTCTTTTTCATCTTGTTCAATAATATTAACCTTGATTCTAATCGCACGGGCCAATATTGTTTCTAATACATTCGGATTCAAATTTATGATTTCCTTATGTTTATCTCTGAGCATTTCGAATAGTTTCTTGTCTTTTATCAGAGCGGTTTTAATAACCTCTGCCATTCCGTTACAAAATTCTTTTTCAGGCAGACTTTTCAGTAACAGAGGGTCTATCAGAACCAATTCAGGTTGATAAAATAATCCGACAAGATTTTTGCCGGAGTCAAGATTTACGGCAGTTTTACCGCCGATACTCGAATCTGCTTGGGCAATAAGAGAGGTCGGGACTTGAATTAATCCAAGTCCTCGTTTATAAGTGCCGGCCACAAAGCCGGCAAGGTCTCCGACAACCCCACCGCCTAACGCAATAATTATATCATTCCTTTCTATCTTATGCTTTACGAGGAAATCATATATTTTATTGGCAGTAGCCAAAGATTTCTGGGTTTCACCGGTAGGAAGTATCTTGTATAAACTCTTAAACCCTGTTCTTTTTAGTGAAGCGATAACTTTATTAAGATAAATAGAAGCAACATTATTATCTGTGATGATGATAAATCGGTTTGATGGCTCATTACGTTTGACGCTCAACGCTTTGCGCTTTAATGTATCTCCAATTCTGCCTAGTATTCCCGGTTGGATAATTATCGGATAGGTTCTCTCGCCCAAATCGACTTTAATAATTTTAGTCATATTATTCGTATTTATCTGTGGTTGTAATTTACCTTGACGACTTATTTTAAAGAATTATACTGATTATATATGGCTAAGTCAATTTCTGCTGATATAAAATCTAAAGTAGAATCCCTCAGAAGAGAGATAAATTATCATAATTACCGTTATTATGTTCTTGATTCGCCTGAAGTAAGCGATGTTGAATATGATCGTTTATTAAGAGAATTAAGCGAATTAGAAAAGCAAAATCCGCAGTTAATCACTCAGGATTCACCGACCCAGCGAGTTGGCGCCCCTATCCAAACCGCATTCAAGACCATTGAACATTCCTTGATGATGTTGAGTTTGGAAAATGCGATGGATGAGAATGAGTTTAGAGAATGGTATGAAGGTCTTGGAGGCAATACCGAGGTTGTCTGCGAGCCCAAGATTGACGGAACAGCAGTAGAACTTGTCTATGATAAAGGTATTTTCGTTTCCGGCTCTACCAGAGGCGATGGTAAGACCGGTGAAGATATTACTATTAATCTCAAGACCATAAAAAGTATTCCGTTGCATCTTATTGGAGATAAAATTCCTGGACATCTTGAGGTGCGCGGTGAGGTGTTTTTGCCCAAAGAAGCATTTAATAAACTTAATCGTCAAAGGATAGAATCAGGTGAAGAGCCGTTTGCTAATCCCCGCAATGCCGCAGCCGGCAGTCTGCGTCAATTGGATAGTAAAATTACCGCTCAACGTCCCTTGGATATTATGATTCACGGATTCGGCTTGATTAAGGGTGTGGTGTTCAAGTCCCACTCTGAGGCAATGGAATATTTTACCAAACTTGGACTTAAGGCTGTCAAGCCGGTCCTGGTCACCTCATTAACCGGCGCGGAAAAATATTTTAATGAGATGTTAGCCGGACGCAATGACCTGCCATTTGAGATTGACGGCATGGTCGTCAAGGTGGATGATTTGCACATCCGGTCCCAGTTGGGTTTAAGGGCGCGCAGTCCGCGCTGGGCTATTGCTTATAAATTCCCTGCTCAGGAGGTCACCACCCAATTGCTGGCTATTGAGGTTCAGGTTGGTCGGACCGGAACGCTCACTCCGGTGGCGGTTCTTGAGCCCGTGCAGGTGGGCGGGGTGGAGGTATCGCGCGCCACTTTGTACAATGCCGAGGAAATCGCCCGCCTTGATTTGATGATTGGCGACTGGGTCATCCTCAAAAGGGCCGGCGATGTCATCCCTAAGATTATCAAGCCCATTCTTTCCCGTAGAACTGGTAAGGAAGAGCCGTTCGAGATGCCTAAAGAATGCCCGGACTGCGGTAGTAAGGTGATTCAGGAAGAAGACGAGGTGGCATACCGGTGTCCCAATATCTCCTGCCCGGCCCAGGTCAAGGCCGGCATCGGGCACTTTGCCCAGCGCGAGGCCATGAATATTGAAGGACTGGGCGACCGGCTGATTGAACAACTTATTGACAAGGACATCATCAAGGATGCGGTTGACCTCTATAACTTAAAGAAAAAGAAACTCCTAAAATTGGAGCGGATGGGCGATAAACTTGCCCAGAATATTCTGGATGCAATTGCCCATTCAAAGCAGACCACCCTAGCCCGGCTGATTTACGGACTGGGCATTGGGCATATCGGCGAGGCAATAGCCAAGATACTTGCCGGGCATTTTCAGAATATAGATGACCTTATGGATGCCAAAGTGGAGATATTGCAGGAGATATCTGAGATTGGACCGATAGTCGCAGAAAGTATCAGGCAATTCTTTGATAATCCCAATAACCGTGATTTGATTAATAACCTTAAGAAAGCAGGTATAAATCCGCAGGCAGAAAAAAGAAAAGAAGGTAATTTATCAGGTAAGACTTTTGTTTTCACTGGCGAATTAGAAAAATACAGCCGCTCTGAAGCCAAAAGATTAGTGGAAGAACAGGGTGGCAAGACTACCGAAACTATCAGTAAAAAGGTTGATTATGTTGTGGTTGGCAATAATCCAGGTTCTAAATTACAACAAGCAAAATCATTAGGTATTAAAATTATTACTGAAGAAGAGTTTATGAAATAATCAAGAATACCCAATTCTTCAGAGTGGTTTAGTTTACACGCCTTTTTGTATTCTGGTCCAGAGTCTTCTATCCAATTGTGGTATAGCCTGCATTCTGGCGACGGTTCTTGCTATAGGGTATTCTACGCGGTAATGGGTTACATTCGTTCCGTCAAAGGTCGCATAACAGGCACGATTATCATTATCACGGGGCTGGCCAACCGAACCGACATTAACAATAGTTTTAGTGCCGGAGAGCAAAGGATATGGTTCATAAGATTGCCATTCGGGATGCATCAGGTAAAAATCGGTAGTGCATATATATGGGATGTGAGTATGTCCCAGGAACCCGATTTCACCTACAGATTCAAAGTTTTCCCTGAGATTTTTCCTTACTTCGTCAGTAAGATTAAAAAGGTCGTCTTTTTTAATGACATATTCGTCAACAGCGCCACGCGGTGAACCGTGCGCATATACGATACCGCCGGAAAATGAAGAGGATTTGGTGCGATATTCATAAGACAATGACTTTAAAAATTGTTTTATCTGTGGGTCAGACAGGTTTTTTTGAATAATTTCTTTTGTCCAATTTATAGCGGCTTTAGCAGCCGGATTGAAATTATTTTTATCCTGGGATAATGCCATTTCATGATTGCCGATTAGATTTTTGATATTATGTTTGAGAGAAAGTAACATGCATTCAATCGGATTAGGGCCATATCCGACGAGGTCGCCTAATGATATGATAGGAACATCTTTGCCGAATCTGCTTTTTATATCTGCTAATACAGCTTCAAATGCCTCTAAATTACTATGAACATCGGATATAATTACCTGCATTACTTCCATAAATTTTTAAGAAATGAGGGAATTGAAGAAGCTTCACGGGGGCCAACCATTACTTCCCAACCTGATTCTGTTTCTAATTTACCGCTTAAAGCCGATACATAACCGGGTATGATTACCTTTTTATGTTTTACTATTTGGGCGACATTGTGTTCGTTTAATGCTTTGGTGATAGTCTTTTCATTCAGTTTGTCAGCCGCATAAGCCGTTAGAACCGACATTCCTTCGGTATTCACAACCAGGATATAACTGGGAATCTTGCTTGCTTCCACTTCCGGTTCAACCGTAAAATAGGTCAGGGAAAAATTAGTCGTAATCAAGACAGGCGAATTCTCAGTAACATTGCCTATTGAATATACTTTTGATTCTATCTGAATCGGTTTTTGCGGGTCGGTATAAATATTCTGGCGAACCGTAACTAAAGGCAGCATTTCCCATAATTCATTATGCTTGAGGACCACAATGCCGGCATATTTCAGAATGAAGGTAGCTGCGAATAATGTCTCTTCCATAGCATCGCTGCCGTTCCCGAATGAACCTGCTGATTTTGGTCTCTCTTCGGGATCCCGATTCTGAACCACTTGGGATGCATCATTCGGGACAGGCGAAAATACTATTACAGGGAATCCAAATGGCCTGAAAGCCTTTTTTAAAGCGAGTCTTCTTATCTGGGTTATATCAGATAAGAGTTTATCCATAGTTGCTGAATTGGGGTTAATTACTAATTCCTTTATGCCTAATGCCGTAATCTTAGGAGTAAGTTCTGCTAATTCGTCAAGGTTGCCTGCCCGAACTGACGACCGGTCAGGCGGGTTAGCAACGACGCCTAATGGACAATTGTATTTCTTTGCCAGTTCAGCCATTGCCGTGTAATTTTGGATATTAGTTCCATAGATTAAAGTCTTGCGATGACCTGTTATTTTTAATCCTGCTTCCTGGATTGCCGGATTAAAACTAATCTGTATCAATGGCAGAGAAGAATTTGAAATGATAGTTTTGCAAGCCGTCGCAAAGACATCAGGATTATTACTGATATCTCTAATAGCAATAAGTTCTATTCGGACTTGTTTGCCCACCCGGGTAAATACCAGATTCTGGATATACTTGGTTTTTTTCTCTATTTCCTGGGAGGGGAGATTATCCGGGATTTCTATAGCAATACCGGTCGGGTGATAGAATGTTTGCTCGTGCCTGAACAAAACGGTTTCGTTGCCGATTTCAAGCTTGGTATCTCCGGTGCCGATTGTTACAAGTTGTATTGGCGGGGTTGCGGCGATTTCTAATGCCGCTTTTGCTGCATCTGAAACGTAAGGACATTTATCTAATGAGGTCTTTTTGGTGGCTAAAGCCATGGCAAATGCTAAACAGGTCGGGACTCCGCATTCCCCGCAATTTGTTTTAGGCAGTAGTTTGTAAATATCAAGACCTGTTAATGCCACAGTTTTATCTTTCTTGCCACAGATTTCACGGATTTAATATGTGACTCGTGTTTGTCGAATTTAATCCGGGGCTTATCTTTATTTATTGACAATTATTAGAACTCTTATTATCCTGCAATGTCAAGAAATTAAACACGAATTACACGAATAGGATACGAATCCCGCTGGAGCGGGACGAATAATTGCGGTATAATTCGTGTGATTCGTTTTCATTCGTCCTATTCGTGTTTAGTATTCTATTATTAATTTTGATACAACTAATGTATGTTAAATAAAAAGATTATAGCGACCGCAAATGCGCCGGCGGCAATCGGTCCATATTCGCAGGCAATATTAGTAGACCTGCCCGACGGTCAGGCGGGTGGGTGGCTTTTCGTTTCAGGCCAGATTCCGATTGAACCGACCAGTAATAAAATCATTGATGGTGATATTGCCGTACAAACCGGACAGGTTCTCAATAATATTAAGGCGGTAGTCGAGGCGGCAGGTGGTACGATGCAGAATATCGTAAAGGCTACTATATATCTTAAAGACATGGCTGATTTCCCGAAAGTGAATGAGGTATATAAGCAATATTTTCCTAAAGACCCCCCGGCACGCGCCACGGTCCAGGTTAGCCGTCTGCCCAAGGATGTTTCGATTGAAATAGACGCCATCGCGTTTATAAAAGGCGTTTAATAAACCACAGATATACACAGATAAACGCGGATACTAGCCACAGATTACACGGATTAAATTAAACCAGATGTCAAAAGGTGCTAATTGGGCTGATTTGGGAACATGGTTCAGTGGTTGGAGTATAGTGTATATCTTGTTTGTTCTATATTTTATTTTAGCTTATTAAATAGGATTATTAAAACCTAATATTTATTTATTCGTGTAATTCGCTATATTCGTGAGATTCGTGTTTAATATTAATCGGTGTTTGTCTGCGTTCATCTGTGGTTTCAATTTGCTAATATATTAAGTGATTAAAATATGGATTCCATCACCCATGGATTATCGGGCATAGTGGTTTCATCTCTGGGAATCAGGCAGAAATTCGGCATACCGGGTATGCTGGTCTTCACAGCCGTTACCTTATTTCCTGACATTGATTTCCTGTTTAACATAATAAGCCGTTCAATCTATGTCAGATTCCACCGCGGATTTACCCATTCTCTTATTTACCTGCCCTTATTTGCCTTATTCCTGAGTCTGATATTTTATTTGCTGGTTAAGGACATCGGCTTTAAGAACCTTTATATCATCTGTTTTGTCGGGTTGCTGGTTCATATCCTGCTGGACTTATTGAATTCATACGGCACGCCGGTCCTGTTGCCTTTTAGTCCCAAGCAATATTCTTTTAATCTGGATATTATTATTGATGCCTTTGTTTTCATCCCATTAATTGCCGGTGTTATCATTATGTGGTTATTGCCTTCTTATCAAAAAAGCGCGGGTTTAATCGTCTTGGCTTTTATTATAATCGGGGTTTTATTCAGGTTCAGCCAAAAAGAGCGGGCCGCAGGCCTTATGAGCAAGATAGAACCGGCCAGTAAAGCGAGCATGATTCCTTCCGGGATGGGAACGATATTTAACCCATTTGTTTGGTGCAGCATTATTCCGCACGCCCCGTTAGAAAGAACACAATCTGGAGATAAAGATATAAGCGATAAATTAAAACATAACGCTAAACTTTCTAACGGGTTGAGAAGCTCAGAAAACTTGCTACTGCAACAAACCGGATATTCTACCTATAATATAAATACATTATCCGGCAAAGTTGGTGAGAAGTCGGTTATATTTTATCCGCGTGATGAAATAGCCAAATTTATTCCTATGTCAAAGGCAATCAGGGATTTTCTTAATTGGAGCAGATTCCCATTCGGCAGGATAGAAAACACTCCGGAGGGGGTGAATGTGAAACTCAGCGACCTGAGATTCCAGTATGGCCCAAAAGAAAGATTTATGCTTTCAGTCAGATTCGGAAAGGATAATCAGTTAATTTCAGAAAGATTTGGTTTTAGCGGAAATGATTAATAGTAATATATTAACTGATTGCCGCCTGTGGCGAGCCTCGCCCTTCGGGGCGGGAAGCCACAGATTACACAGATAATCGGTGTAATTTTATGAGTAATAAAGATGAGTGGTTTCTTTATAAAGACCTTAAATACTAAATTTCCAATACGATTATTAGTAAGCAGATTTAGCTGATTTTGCCGATTTACCCCTTACGGGGCGAGCGTCAGTGAAGCAGTCCCGTCAGGGAGCAGATTTAGTTATCCGTTTAATCTGTTTTGTCTGTTTAATCCGTTTACTTTTTCGAATCTTGGATTTATTTCCTCCATTAATGGGAAAGGGTGGTATATTAGATTACACGGATTTAATCTGTGAAATCTGTGGCTAAAAATTCATTTGGCTAAATAATTATGATTAATAAAATAACGATTATCAGAGGCGATATTACTGAGCAAAAGGTGGATGCGATTGTTAATGCCGCTAATACTTCCTTGCTCGGCGGAGGTGGTGTGGACGGCGCAATTCACCGGGCTGCCGGTCCTAAACTTCTGGAGGAATGCCGCAAACTGAATGGCTGTCCTACAGGTGAAGCCAGAATTACCAGAGGTTATAAACTGCCGTCAAAATGGATTATCCACACGGTCGGTCCGGTTTGGTGTGATGGTAAAAACAAGGAAGACGAGATGTTATCCAAATGCTACCGTAGTTGTTTTGCTCTGGCAAAACAGCACAAGATAAAGACGATAGCATTTCCGTCAATCAGCACCGGCGCATATCATTTCCCGAGAGAAAAGGCGTCCGTTATCGCCGTCACCGAGATAAAGAAGATGCTGGGGAAATATTCGTCAATAAAGCAAGTAAACATAGTCTGCTTTGACGATAAAACATATAATTGTTATCTGGCTATTGTGAAAAAATCTAACCGCTGATTTGGCGGATTAGGCTGATTTGACTTATATTTAATCCGCATAATCCGTGGTTGCATTTTATACTTTCATATATTTCAAGAAAGGAGACCAAGATGCAGGTTTTAGTTTTGTATTATTCAAGAAGTGGGAATACCAAGAAACTGGCTGAAGCAATAGGCAGGGGAGTGGAAGAAGTCAAAGACGTAAAATGTTTGTTAAAGTCCGTATCTGAAGTTACTAAGGACGATTTTATAACGTCGGATGGCATTATTGCCGGCTCACCCGTTTATTTCGGGACGATGGCATCAGAATTAAAGGCGGTATTTGATAAATTTGTGGGGTTACGCAAAAAGATGGAGAATAAAATTGGCGCGGCTTTTGCCACTTCGGCTGACGCATCAGGCGGGAAAGAAACCACGATTATCTCTATTATTCAGGCAATGTTGATAAATGGAATGATAGTTGTGGGCGACCCATTGGATGCAACAGGTCATTACGGCATATCGTGTATCGGAGCGCCGGATGAAAAGACTACCTTAAATGCCGCTAAATTGGGTAAACGGGTGGCTTTACTGGTTAAGAAAACTTCGTAACTTCTGCCATAAAGACAGTAAAGAAGTCAAAAGTAAAAAGTATTAAGTAAAAAGTTATAACTTTTAACCTTTAACTTCTAACTTTTAACTTAACGTCCCTGTGTCTCTGTGGCTAAATTTTATATGAAGACAATAAAAGAAATGCACAGTCAGAAAAGTGTTTTTGATTCTCTCATTAATAAGATAAGACAAATAGTGAAAGAGTCATCAGACACTAATAAGAAACTTCTTACTATCTGCCAATTGCTCAAGGACAATGTTTCTTATTACAATTGGGTGGGGTTTTATCTGTCGGAAGAGAGTCCTTCAGGGCGTCCCTGTGCCAGAGGCAGATCCGCCTTTGGCGGAGTTGATAAGTCAGTAAAAAGAGAACTTGTGTTGGGACCTTTTGTCGGAGAAGCGACCGAACATACCAGAATACCTTTTGGCAAGGGTATATGCGGTCAGGCAGCCGATAGAAAAACAACCTTTGTTGTTCAGGATACTGGCAAGGAAACAAATTATCTTGCCTGCAGTCTGAAAGTAAAATCAGAGATAGTAATTCCTATTTTTAAAGGAGGCGAAGTAGCAGGGGAACTTGACATAGATTCTCATACGCTCTCGCCATTTACCCAAGAAGACAGGAAGTTTCTTGAAAATATCTGCGAGATTATATCGGAATTGTTTTAGTGTAAAATAGCCATTACGGGATGAGGTAAGCCACTGCGGTTATTTCAGAAAAAGAGCGCCTGCAGCACTAAGAAAATAGCCATATGGGAGGTAAGGTGTGTGTCACCAGATAAAACCACGACTGGCACAGGTCAGGCGGGTAGCTCATTGTATGGGGTTTAATGTGTCCCACGAGGAAAAGAGATTGAAAATATAGACATGTCAACTATGCTGAAAATCTTTATAGCTTGCATTATATTTCTTTTGATTGGTCTCATTATATGGATTCTTAAACCAAAATCAAAGAGCACCCACGATAATCTTCCACAGAAAGATGAATCTTTTTCTGATGCTGAAGCCAAGATAAAAGAAATTGCGTCAAGCCCGTACTACAATAATTTAAAACCATTAAAGGCACATGTGAAAGATAAAGTCGTTATTAGATCAGAAGTTGGCAATGCTGGCTTTATTCTATACTTAAACGACAACTCATGGGTTATGGCTTATAGGAAAAAAGATGAAATTGCGTCTGATTTTGGACTTGGTGACCCCGACTCCAAGATATGTGCTCTCATCAATTCATCAGATTATGGCAATGCATTTGATCCTATAGGTGAAAATAGGCCTTACGCCAATGAAAAATGCAATATTAAGGAGGAAGTGGAAAAATCTCATGGTAAAAAACTTACGGGTCTTTCTCATGGAGTATCTACCTTTAATTTTGCGTTTGAAGGCAGTCGAGAATTGGATTTTCAATTAGTAAATGATAGTCAAGAGAAACCGTCTATTAGAATATTTTGGGAACAATGGTAATTCTGGAACGTCCTAGCGGGACACACACGCATTTTGTAACTCATTTTCTGACATATAGTTAAAACCAGTACAGGAGGACTACAAGGGGGACAGTCCCTATTTCCCAAAGGCAAAAAATAGGATAAAATCTGCATTTGCATATCTTGCTCCCATCAAGTGCTATTCCTTTCCCCAACGAGTGGTTTAGTGACATCCACCGTACTTGGTAATCCACTATCTAAGCCAGTTTTTCGGTAGGGGATAATCTCGGGCGTCCCTGTGCCATAGGCACCTGCCCGAATGGCATGGTCAGGCGGGGACCCGCCTTTGGCGGGGAGGAATCATTTTACCCAAATAGGTATATCCCTTGCCCCTACCCCATCGTAGAAGTGAGTCCGCCCCGCCATATCTTGGGAATAAGTGGTTCATTCCAAGGAATGAACAGTTCGCTCCAAGGACTGAATGGTTCACTGGTGTCAATGAACGGTTCACTGAAGCCAATGAACGGTTCACTGGTGCCAATGAGTGATTCACTGGTGCCAATGAATGGTTCACTGGTGCCAATGAATGGTTCACTGAAGCCAATGAGTGGTTCACTGAAACCAATGAACGATTCACTGAAGCCAATGAACGGTTCACGGAAGGCAATGAACGACTCACGGAAGGCAATGAACGATTCATAGAGGGCAATGAGTCGCTCGTAGAGAGCAACGAATGGTTTGTTTCAGGCACCGGACAATTTGTATAATAACTGTAATTGTAACAACTTATAGCAAATCCCCCTCACCATTTCCTTCTTCCTCAAGGGGAGAAGGTTAAGGAGAGGGTGTTCTTTGGGGGGGTGGCTATACCCCCACCCATACTACCCGCGACGGTCGGGGGTAGTTCCGGGAACGGTTCCGGGTAGTTCTGGCCTGTGTTCCGGGTAGTTCCCCCAACACAGGCGGGTAGTTCCCTGATGTGGTCCATGTAGTCCCCGCAACGGTTCCGGGTAACCCCCGCAACTGGCACGGGTAATACCCGCAACGGTCGGGGGTAGTTCCGGGAACTGGTCCGGGTAGTTCTACCGTGTGTTCCGGGTAGTTCCCCCAACACAAGCCGGTAGTTCCCTGATGTGGTCCGGGTAGTTCCGGGAACTGGTCCGGGTAGTTCTGCCTTGTGTTCCGGGTAGTCCCCGCAACGGTCGGGGGTAATAAGCGCCAGTCTTTTTAGTTAAGGAAAGGATAAAATGCTATGAATTTTAAGCAGTTTTTCTTAATTTTGTCCCTAAAAATGGTTATTTTGGATTAATCTATGCCAGAAGATACCATTTATAGCAGTTCTTATTGATTTTCTAACATTGAGACTGTTAAAAAATCCCCCTTAATCCCCCTTTAATAAAGGGGGGAATAGGGGGATTTATGTTAGATTTTCATTAACAACTGCTATAATGAGTTTTGCCAAAAACTTTCAGTCAATAGGACACTGATTTTCGCAGATAATTTCTATCCCTTACGGGAGGCAGTAGGCTCTAAGGAGACCATGAAACCAAGATTATAATTCCTGTCTTATGGATTCCTTATAAATATTAATCTGTGTAGCCCGCCCGCCTGACCGGTGCCATTCGGGCAGGTAGGGCTCTGCGTTTATCTGCGTCCCATTATTATATTTGATTTGACAGATTCCGATTTAGGATAAGTTTATCATCCCCGCCTGACCGTGCCAGTCGGGCAGGTGCCCTGCATTTAATCGGTTCTCTTTTCATCCCCAAGCAGAGATTGCAGGATATACAGGTGGATTTCTTTTCGCCTTTTTTCAGGTGTGATGGAAAATTAGGGTCCCGAATAAAGGGTCTGCTCATTGCTACCAAATCTATTTTCTTTTCGCCTAATACTTTTTCTATTATCTCACGGCTCCTGATTCCGCCCACCAGAATCAGCGGTAAATCTGCATAGGTTTTTCGAAATACCTCGGCTTGTGGCAGGAAGTATGCCTCTTCTTTCGGCGATAAAATATTTTTTCTGATGACTCTGTCAAAGCCGACTCCGCCGCTGATTTCCAATGCGTCTGGTTTGGCAGAGTTAGAAATAAGATATTTTATAACCTGAATACTATCATCAAGCGTAAGACCTTCTTCCATTCCCGACGAGTAGTCGGGATAAGAGCCAGTCCCTGCGGGACTCCCGTTGGTCGTAACTCGCTCCGCTCTAACTGGCTCTAAAAAGTCCTCGCAATTTATTTTGAGCCAGACCGGGAAATCGTTTCCTAATCGCTGTCGGATTTGCCTGATGATTTCCATCAGGAATCTGGAACGGTTTCCAATAGAACCACCCCAGTCGTCAGTCCTTTTATTAGTGCGCGGGGAAAGGAATTGAGAAACAAGATAACCGTGTGCGGAATGAATCTGAACGCCGTCAAAGCCCGATTCACGAGCCCGATACGCCGCATCTACGAATGATTTGATAACCTCTTTGATTTCCTTATCAGTTGCTTCCTTAGGCGGATATTCTCCTTTATTGTCTTTCCCGAAAGAAGTAGCCCCTTTGGGTTTGGCATCGGGATCCCGAAGCAGTTTTTCTTGGGTTGCCTCATTCGGGACAGGTTCAACCGAGACCGCTAAAGGATTTGTGCCAATCAAGGCACCGGCAGAATAGCGTCCGCAATGGTTTAACTGGACCAGTATCCTGGTATCGTATTTATGAACGGTTTTGGTGAGTTGCTGTAAGCCCTTGATGAGGTTATTATTGTCAATCGCCATCATCTGCCAGCCGGAGCGTCCGCGCGGGTCAACCGCAGTATAGCCGGTAACAATCGTGCCGACATCACCGGCGGCTAAGACTTTATAGTAAGACACCAAATCATCCGTAACCGCACCGTTTTTGTCAACCAGTCGTTCAGCCGTGGCAGAACGCATCAGACGGTTTTTGACTTCAAGTTGACCGATTCGTTTTGGTTCAAAGATTATAGACATAATTTAGCCACAGATTACACAGATTAAATACAAATTAATACGAACACGAATTACACGAATATAACGAATCACACGAATAATTAAATATTTATTAACCACAGATTCACACAAATTAAATTAATGTTTTCCAACAATAGGATATTTCTTCAAAATCTTATCTAAATCACTAATTGCTGATGGGAGATAAGATTGATTTAGTTCAAATATAAATTTATGCATTTGATACAGATTGTCTGGTGTAATTTCAACTTCAAAATCCATAAGCCCATGATTTTTCATAGTTAACTTAGCATATACTTCTGGCTCACAAGGACTCAGAATAGCTTCTCCTTTTAGTGTTTGATGCATTTGTTTCATATCTTTCATCCATTTCTCTATATCAAAAAGTTCAATAATAGATCTATTCTCAACTCGAACTATAGCGCCTGATGCACTGCATTCAGCGGTTACAATAATCCAGTTTGAATCCAAATTATCTCCTCTGTCATGCACCCACATTTTGAATGTATGTAATGTAAAATCAGGTTCTATAAGATGTTCCATATCAAAAATAATCTGTGTAATCTGTGGCTATTATCCGCGTTTATCTGTGTCCATCTGTGGTTGCCTTATTTTTCCATTGTTAGCATTAAAATCGCTTTCTGGACGTGGAGCCGGTTTTCTGCCTGGTCCAAGACAACCGAGTTAGGGCTATCAACGACTTCATTGGTGATTTCTTCGCCCCGATGCGCCGGCAGGCAGTGCATTATAATCACATCTTTTTTTGCATGACTGATGAGTTCCGAATTCAGTTGATAACCCTTGAATGCCTCAAGTCGTTTCTTGTGTTCTTCTTCCTGCCCCATACTGGTCCAGACATCGGTATAAATGACATCGGCGCCTGTTACGGTTGAAATAGGATTGTTTGAGGTTACTAACCCGCCTGACCGGACGTCAGGTCGGGCAGGTTTACCGCCGGTTTTATTGGCGATTTGATTTGCAAGCTTAATCAGTTCCGGATTCATTTCGTAACCTTTGGGCGTTGCTACTTCTATGTAACCGCCTGATTTTACAACTGCTAATACCAGAGAATGAGCCACGTTATTACCATCGCCGATATAGACTATTTTAAGATTTCTTATAGTCTTTTTATGTTCCAATATCGTGAAGATATCGGCTAATGCCTGGCAGGGGTGTTCATAATCGGATAGGGCATTAATGACGGGAACGGTGGCATATTTGGAGAGGTCTACGACGTCGTTATGAGAGAATACTCTGGCAACGATACCATCAACATAACGGGAAAGGACCCGGGCTGTATCGGCAACCGTTTCACCGCGTTTTAGCTGTAATTCATTGGCGCTGAGATATAGAGCGTGTCCGCCTAATTGATACATTGCCACTTCAAAAGAAACTCTGGTGCGTGTGGAAGGTTTCTGGAAAATCATTCCTAATGTCTTGCCTTTTAGTTCTGTAGAATTCTTTTTCTTTTTAAGAGCCCCGGTTGTTTTCAAGATATATTGGATTTCTTCCGGAGAGAGGTCGTTGATGGATAACAGGCTTCTTCCTTTGAGATTGACCTTATTGGATTTATTCGGCATACAATACTCCTTTCATAGCTACAGAAAAAAGTTCATGAGTTTATAAGTTCTCGAGTTCACAAGCTCATAAGTTATTCGTGAACTAATAAACTTGCGAACTAATGAACTCAAGAGAAATCAAGTAAAAGGTTTCCTTCATCTTCGGTTTTCTTAATATCTGAAACGATGGTTGTCCCGGCGCGTTGTTCCATAGCTTCAGCGAGATATTCAGTTGATGTTATGATAACTTTGCCGTCAACCTTAGAGAGATAATTTATGGCGGCTTCTATCTTGGGTTTCATACTGCCGGTGCCAAATTGGTTTTCCTGCAGGTAATTTTTTGCCTGAGAGACGTTCATCCTGAGAATTCCCTGTTGATTAGGTTTGCCAAAGTTAATATAGACCTTGGGTACGGTGGTCAGGATAATAAACAGCCCGGCCTTTATTTCCGCAGCCAGGATGCTGGAAGCCAGGTCTTTGTCAATCACGGCTTCAATGCCTTCGTAGTCGTTGTTATCTTTTTTGTAGATAGGGATACCGCCGCCGCCTACGGCAATAACAATATGACCGCTTTGGGCTAATTCCTTAATCATTATGCGCTGGATAATCTTGACCGGGGTGGGCGAAGGCACGACACGTCTAAAACCACGGCCGCTGTCTTCAAACATCACCCATTTCTTTTCCTTCTGCAATATCTCGGCTTTTTCTTTGGTGTAAAAAGGTCCGACCGGTTTAGTCGGGATGGAGAATGCCTTGTCTTTACTGTCCACCACTACCTGGGTAACCATTGTCACGACATAACGTTGTATATTATTTTTTCTGAGTTCATTAAGAATTGCCTGTTGCAAGATGTAGCCGATGCTGCCTTGCGTTTCGGATACGCAGACATCCAGAGGCATTGACGGAACGATATCGGCGGCTGATTCGTGTTGTATCAGGGTATTGCCTACTTGCGGACCATTACCGTGGGTAATAACCATCTGCCAGTCGCTTTTGATGAGAGGCAGCAGATAATTGAAGGTTTCAGCGGCATTTGTTTCCAAGTCATGAATTGTGCCTTTTTCGTCCTTTTTCAATAGGGCATTGCCACCTAACGCAATAACGGCTAATTTCTTCATAGCCACAGATTACTCCAGATAATCGGGATAACTCGCAGTAATTCATTCTTCAAACTGCGAGTAAACAGATTAAGATATTATTTCCATGATTTAAATTCAGAATCTTCTTTAAATATATCAGCAGAAGGTTATTGTAAAGAAAATTATTGTTTTTTGCTTGACAATTCGTGGTATATATAGAAAATGCCACTAATGATTTTTTTAGTACTTATATTCTTTCTTATATTCCCGGTTTGTTCTGTTTCCGCAGAGACACCGGTTTCTCCAACCGATGTTTCTTATCCCACCGAATTTAAGGTTTTTGATACACCTGACGATAGCAACGGCAACATTTCTCTTAGTTGGAAGGCAATAAGCGGCGAAAATAACAGTATTTTATATGTGATTTACATTGGTAAGAATGCAGAAGGTCCGTTTGATACCGAGTTATGCCGTTTCCCTTCCACGCAAAAATGGAAATCGGACAAGGAATGGCCTTTCTGGGTGAGCGGTAAAAAAGAAGGATATCATTATATAGAGATTAATCCTTCGGATGAGTTTAATAAACTAAAGAAAAAATTGGGTGCGGTCAACAATGCGATTGAACAGGCAAAGAAGGATAATAAGGATTATGGGGAATTGGAAATCAAAAAGGCTGCTCTTCAAAAAGTGACAGAGATATTCAATCAAGATGAAACACTGATTGAAGAAGCGGTTTATTATTTTAAAGTAGGGGTTTTATATAATAATGAAGTTGTGGCAATGACCCCTGTAATTGGCGGGCATGCTAAGAATAATTGGTTTAATTTCTCGCGACTCAATAATTTTATGGTAATGATATTCTTTTGCGGGTTAGTGTTATGGTTTATCAGCCATGCCAAAAAGAACCAGAATTTATTCCTGCGTCGGATTACCGGTCTGGATGCAGTTGAAGAAGCAGTCGGGCGGGCTACGGAAATGGGGAAATCGGTGTTTTTCCTGACAGGTATCGATCCGATGGATAGTATTTCAACCATTTGCGCAACGGTAGTTCTTGGTAAAATATCAGAAAAAGTTGCCCAGTATGATTCACAGATTAAAATTCCGCATCGTGACCCTATTGTAATGACCGTCTGCCAGGAAATCGTCAAAGAAGCATACACTAAAGCCGGTCGCCCTGATGCCTATAAAGAAGACAGTAATTTTTATGTGACGGCTGACCAGTTTGCTTATACCGCCACAGTTAACGGAATGATGATGCGAGAAAAACCGGCGGCTAATTTCTTTATGGGCGCTTATATGGCCGAAGCATTACTGCTGACAGAGTGCGGTTCAGCCACAGGCGCTATTCAGATTGCAGGAAGCGATTCGATGGATCAATTACCTTTCTTTATAACAACCTGCGATTATACGTTAATAGGTGAAGAATTCTATGCAGCCAGCGCCTATCTTTCCCGACAGCCGGTATTGGTTGGAACTCTTAAGGCGCAGGATATCGGCAAGGCATTTATACTTACAGCGCTGGTTGTAGGAACAACCTTTGCCACGTTATATATGCCGAAAATATTGGATTTGATTAAGGATTTTTCTTGAAACAGAGAGGTAGATAGATGGAAACCTTAAAAAAGTGGTTGCCTTTATTCGTTGTTTTTATAACAGGTGTATTTTTTGCGCTTCAATATTATATTCCGCATTCTTTTACCGATAAATTATTAACAGATACAGCCGCATGGATGAGGATTATTGGCGCCTTTGCCATGGGGCTTGGCATAGTCAGTCTTTTCCATTTGCATATTACTAAAATAAAGCGGAAGGCGCCGGCCTGGGGATTTAGCATTATCGTATTTGTCAGTTTATTTGGTATGATTGCCGCCGGAATTTGGTGCGCCAGCGCAGAAATTAATGCCGCAACCGGGAAATTAACTGTTTATGGCTGGCTTTTTCAGAATTTAATGGTCCCGCTTCAGAGTACGATGTTTTCTATCCTGGCTTTTTATGTTGCTTCTGCGGCATTCAAGGCTTTCAGAGCAAAGACGAAAGAAGCAACGATTCTTTTAATCGCGGCTATTATTGTAATGTTCGGTCGGGTGCCTATGGGTGAATGGGTTTGGCAACAGATTCCCACTTTTCAAATGGGCGGAATAACACTACCGCCTACTATAGGCGAAATTACCGGCTGGATAATGAGAGTGCCTAATATGGCAGCACAGGGTGGGATTTCATTAGGTATTTGTCTTGGAATAATTGCTATGTCCTTAAAGATTATTTTCGGTATCGAAAAGGCATATATGGGTGGAGGTAAATAATGAATTCGTTATCCCATAAATTAATTAATTTAGACCGGCGTATTATTTTTATATTGGTTTCTTTAGCTGTTATTATTCCGTTAATTTATCCTCTTTTCATAAAGGTGAAGGTTACTCCGGAAGTTAAAAGTGTCTATGACACGATAGAAAATCTGCCGCCGCGTTCGGTATTGCTTATGTCGCTTGATTTTGACCCGGCTTCTAAGCCTGAACTTTATCCTATGGCAGAAGCTATTCTGCGGCACGCCTTCAGAAAAGATTTACGCGTTATCGGAATGACCCACTGGCCAACCGGCGCCGGATTGGGTGAAAAGGTTTTCTCTGATATCGCGAGGGAAACCGGTAAGGATTATGGTAAGGATTATGTTTATTTGGGATGGAAAGTGGGATTTTCTTCGTTAGTTATCGGTATGGGTGAAGATGGGATATCGAAAACATTTCCTAAAGACCATTATGGGAAAGACACTGAGGGAATGCCTGTATTAGAAAACGTTACATACTTGAAAAATATAGATTATTTCGTGGAATTAGCAGCCGGTAGTACGCTTGGAGTGTGGTATTATTACGGCCGTTTGAAATACAAATTTAAGATGGGCGGGGGATGCACCGGTGTAATGGCGGCGAGTTGGTATAATTTGCTAAAAATAGATTGGATAAACGGATTTTTAGGCGGGTTAAGAGGCGCTGCCGAATATGAGGAGTTGATTGACAAAAAAGACCGGGCTACTAAAGGTATGGATGCACAATCTGTTGCCCATATGCTTATTATAATAATGATATTTATCGGTAATATTTTATTCTTTATCCAAAAAGGTAGGAGCAAATAATGGATAGTTCAGTCATATTAGGTGTTTGGATTGCAGCCGGGTTGACTTTGTTTATGTATAGTTTTCTTTATAAGGATAACGTATTCTATCGTTTTGGCGAACATCTTTATCTCGGCATATCGGTAGGCTATATTCTTATCAGGGTAATATATAATAATTTTATTAATGACTTTTATAACTCATTAGTTGACGGAGAAAAATACATATTGATTATTCCCGCTATATTGGGATTGTCGCTTTATACCAGATTCTTTCCCAAATTGGCATGGATTAGCCGGATTACCTTTGCTTTTATTATGGGATTTGGAGCAGGGCTCGGTATTCCCCGTATAATTTCAGGCGGTATCTTTAAGCAGTTGGAAGGAATTATTACCCCGTTAATAAGCGCAAATAATACTTTTACTTTTAGTAATTTTAATTCAATTATAATTATAATCGGTGTATGCAGTGTTTTAATCTATTTCTTATTTTCCGTGGAGCATAAGGGAGTTATTAATGGTATATCCCGAGTAGGTATCTATTTTGTAATGGTTGCCTTTGGCGCCTCATTCGGTTACACGGTAATGGGGCGAATGTCATTGCTTATCGGACGCTGTTATGATTTGATAGAATTTGCCACGCCTAAATATTATTATTCAACTATTGTTTTATTAATTCTGATGGTATTGATTCTGGCATTTTACGAGATGGTGCTGAAAAAGGAAGAAGCTCAAAAAGCTAATGTATAATTCGGATAATATATTTAGATTATTTATTATCGTTCTGATAATAGTAGTCTCCCCATTATTCATATCATCCCAGGATAAAGCCCAGTTAGCTATTCCCCAGGAATTCACCGCTTTTGATACGCCAAATGATGACGGCAAGAGTATTTCACTTGCCTGGCGGATATCAGAGAGTGATAGAGAAAGCGTATATTATATAGTTTCTGCCGCTTTGAAACCTGAGGGACCATGGAAAGAATTGGAACGTCTTATTTCTACCGGTTGGTCCAAATCTGATTACCCGCAATATTTCGGATTAAATGAATCAAATAAAGAGTGGCATTTTTACGAGGTAACCAAAATTCCGGAGGTTACAGATTCCATATCAACAACTGTCTATTTTAAATTAGCCGTTACAGATGGGACAAATACCATAGAATTTCCTAGTGTTGTATCTGCTGCGCCTAAAGGTAATTGGTTTGATACTTCCAAGATATATGTATTGATTTTTGTTATTGTTTTTTGCGCTTTGGTAATGTTTTTTATCAGTTTGGCTCGCAAGAATCCGAATTTATTTATCAGGCATATTCCGGGTTTGGATGCGATAGAAGAAACTATTGGCCGGGCGACCGAGATGGGTAAGCCTATCCTTTATCTTAATGGGCTTCTGGATATGGCATCTCTTTCCACCATTGCCGCGACAAGCATCCTGGGAAAAGTAGCGCGTAAAGTTGCCAACTATGATTCACAAATAATGGTTCCATGTTACGATCCGATAGTTATGTCGGTTTGCCAGGAGGTTGTTCGTGAGGCGTATATTGAAGCCGGTCGTCCTGATGCCTTTCGGGATGATAATATTTTCTTTATTAGCAGCGACCAATTTGCTTATGCCGCGGCGGTAGATGGTCTGATTACCCGTCATAAACCTGCGGCTAATCTTTATATGGGTTATTATTATGCGGAGGCGTTATTAATAGCCGAGACAGGTGTAGCTTCAGGTGCAATGCAGATTGCCGGGACTGATGCTATTACGCAACTGCCATTTTTTATAACTACCTGCGATTATACGCTGATGGGTGAAGAACTATATGCGGCGTCTGCCTATCTATCACGTGAACCGCTGCAACTTGGTTCACTTAAAGGCCAGGATTATAGCAAGGCTTTCATTATTACTGTGCTTATATTAGGCGCAATATTAAGTACTGCCGGTATTAGTTTTATAGTTGATATCTTTAAAACATTTTAATCCCTTATGGGATATTATTAGATGGAATACCGTTAGATATAGTTTATGTTCAAACGACAACTTCCGCTTGTTCTGGCTTTTATAATGGGTGTATTATTTATTATCCAGTATTTTGTGCCTCATCAATTGTCACAAGATATGATGACCTGGGTTAATAAATGGATTATGATTATTGGCGGTATTTCTATCCTTCTTGGTATTGGCAGTCTGTTGCATTTCCATTATACCCAGATTGTTCGCGCTGTATCCGGGTGGGGGTTTAGCGTGGTAATGTTTATTGCCTTTATTATCAGCGTGACAGCTGGTTTCTTGCCTTCTGTTATAAATTGGTTTTTACCGCCTTCCGCATCAACCGAACCTGTAAAATGGCTTGGGATTCCGCTTATTAAAGGGCTTGAAGAAGGGTCACTCTTAGACTGGATTTTCAAGAATGCTATAACGCCGCTTTCAGCAACGATGTTCTCTATTATCGGATTTTTTATTGCCTCTGCTGCATTCAGGGCATTCCGTGCGCGTAGTTGGGAAGCGACACTGCTTTTATTATCAGGTGTTATTATTATTCTCGGACAGACGCCTTTAGGCGGAATGATTTGGCAGGGGATACCGGATATTATGACCTGGATTTTAGCTGTTCCCAATACCGCAGCGAAACGGGCTATTGTATTCGGTATTGCTTTAGGGTCTATTGCATTTTCGTTAAGGATTATTTTCGGCATTGAACGCGCCTATTTGGGCGGTAGTAAAGATTAAATTATGACTAAAGAACTGAAATTTAATTTAACGCGTTGGATTATCTTTATTCTTGTGGCGCTGGCTATTATTATTCCTGTTGTTATCAGGGAAAAAATAAAACTGCCCGACACCTCATCGCGTGTGGTGAAAAATATCTACGACCACATAGAGTCATTAACACCAGGTTCGCCAATAATTCTCTCAATTGACTTTGACCCTTCTTCTGATGAAGAATTACGCCCGATGACGATGGCAATTTTGAGACATGCTTTCAGGAAGAATTTACGGGTTATTGGAATGACCATTTGGAGCCCGCAAGCCTCCGGAATAATGACAGATATCTTTACTGCCGCAGCTAAAGAAGCAGATAAACAAGATGGGACTGATTATGCGATTATGCCTTTTAAGCCGGGTGGTGGTTCGGTGCTTTTAAATCTTTGTCAGGATATAGTTTTTACCTATCCTCAAGACTACAAGGGTAAATCAACCAAAGATTTACTCGTTTTTAAGGGTATTAAAACACTTAAGGATATGAAATATGCAATGTGTATCTCGGCCGGTAATGCAGTTGACATATGGATTATTTACGCTAAAGAAAAAGCTAAAATGCCATTAGGTGTTGGCTGCACTGCAGTTATGGCGACTGATTACTATCCTTTTCTTCAATCAAAACAGGTAATCGGATTGACCGGGGGATTAGGCGCTGCTGCTCAATATGAAGTCTTGATTAATCACAAAGGAACTGCTACAGAAGGTATGAAACCCCAGACTGTAGTTCATTCTTTGATTGTTGTATTGATAATATTGGGTAATATTATTTATTTTACCAGACGGAAAAAGATTTAAATTATGCCATCAAATATTACTAGCATGCAAATTGTTGAAGTCTGGCTGGCTGTAGGATTTTCTCTGATGATTTACAGCTTTCTTTATAAGGATAATCCTTTGTTCAAATTAGGGGAATATATCTATGTTGGGTTAACAGCCGGCTATGGATTATGTTATACTTGGTTTATGGTTGTCTGGCCGGACCTTATTAATCCGTTATCCAGGGTTATTAGCTCTGCTTTTGGTAAAACACTTGATAAACCATTAGAATCTTATGAAACAATCTGGCTTATCGTGCCTTTGATACTTGGTATTTTTATGCTTGCCCGTTTTTCAGCCAAAATCAGCTGGCTTTCCCGTTATTCTTTTGCTTTTATTATGGGGGTTGCTTCAGGTATGGCTATTCCATTGGTTATTTCTGCCGATATCTTCAAGCAAATGGTGCCGACGCTTCAGCCGCTATGGAATAATGAAAGTATGACATTACTTCAAACAGCATTTCAGACGAATAATATATCTGCAATTTTAGGTGGTGTTATAACAGCCCTAAGTCCGTTTATAATTCTTATTGGTGTTATAACGGTTCTTATATATTTCTTCTTTTCTATGGAACATAAAGGCGTTGTGAATATTGTTGCCAGAATCGGTATATTCTATATGATGGTTTCATTCGGGGCTGCCTTTGGTTATACAGTTATGGCAAGGGAATCATTGGCTATCGGACGGCTTACTAAACTCGTTAAATGGGCTTCTGTTGACTATTACTATGCTTCTTTTATATTACTTGTTATTGTAACTATTCTTATAATACTTTGGGAAATATTTAGAAGGAAAACGAATTCATTAATCGGTTAGCGGTAATGGGTTATCGGTTATCGTGCAACGCGAACCGTTTACCGCTTTATAAAGTTATGTCTAATAAAATTCTGATATTTGTGGCTGTATTAGTTGTGCTGGTAATTATTGGGGTTTTGGGAATATCTTATTACTACCAGGCAATTACGCCCCAGCAGAATATAGAAATTATTCCTCAACCACCATCTCCGAAACAACCAACCGATCCTCCCGAATTAATTTCTTTGACGAATACTTCTGAAGCGGTTGTTACTAAAACCGAGGTTGTTGATGGTCAAATAAATTTAGAATTCCAGCTGAAAAGTAGTACTGTTATTCCGGGATTCAAATCGGCTGTTATTTCCAATACTTTAACTAATACTGAAAAAATATGCCAGGAGGGTAATTTCCTGGACTCTCAAAAATATGGTCGTTGGACTCTTTTTGATATCGGCGCTTCGGAAGTTGCGTTGCATCAATATTATTCTGATGGTTCTGTAGAAAAAGAATATACGCTAAAACTGGCTGAAAAATCTGATAACCAGAAACCGTCCGGTATTTTACGTTTATTTAAACCGGGCGAAAAAAAGGTTGAACCGATAAAAAATGGCGGTTTCACTATTCCGACGCCGGCTGATATAGATAAAGTAATCAGTGGTACATCTGTTAATGCTGTGATAGGTCTTATTCGTCTGATTCCGGATGCGTTAATCAAATCGTTTGTTAATACCCTTCCGCAAGAGTATGTTCGTAATAAATTAGAGGAAAGTTTTGGGTTAGCCATATCAGAAGAAACCTTTAAAAATTGTAAACCGACAGAAGTAGTTCTTATTCTTCATAAGGTTGCCGACGATTTTACGCCCAAAGGAGAAAAATCATTACTTTTCTCGGTGCAAGTCAATCCCGATTTCAGCCCGATTTCACCGACTACTACTTTTAGACCCAATACAAAAAGGATATACGCCTGCTTTAAAAACGAAGGCGTTTTGGCAAAACTTGATAAGGTAATAATTAAGTGGACTAATCAGACTAACAAGAATATAATTTATTGGAATGTGTTTATGTTGAATCCAGATGCTAATTATAATCATATCTGGGTACAACTTGAAAATTGGGATGTTGGCAAATATCTGGTTTCTATTTATAAGCAAATCCAGGATGTTGAGCCTGTTGCCTGCGGTGAATTCGAAATAAAATAAAGCCAGCCAAAAACATCATCGGTATCACACTCCAAATTCTGAGCAACTATAAATAGGAATCAGTTATTTCAACAGGGACTTTTATTCCTAACGGGAGGCTTTGCTCAGAGACATTTACGATAATTAGTAAATCCCTCTTTTGCAAAGGGGGAGATAGGGGGATTGGAGAAAGAATCCTGTCTCTTAAGAGTCGGTAGTTAGCTATCGTCTCGGTGTTCTTTGTGTTTTTGTGGTTAGTTTTTCTTGCAGTACAGGAAAGTATAAAATGCAACCGTGGATTATGTGGATTTAACGGATTGGAATTAATAATATCAGCCTAATCCTTCACACCCCTCGGGGTGCAAGAATCAGCGGTTACGAATCTTTCTTGATAGCACGCCAGATATTAGTCAACGGTCGGGAAAAATGAAAGTAGATAGGGCCCAAATCCAATTTGCAAATGGAAAATAATATGTCAAATAATGATATGATACTCAATAAAGTGTTCCTGTCTTGTTGTTTTAAGTATGCAAAGAATCCGTTTTTTGTTATATGATGTATACCTAATCATCACCTTCCCAAATGGCTATTAATTCACTTCTGGCTTCTTGTAATACCCGATTATAAGCGACGCCTAATTTATAAGCGCCCAAGTTATCTTGCCTGAAGTATTTTATCCTGTTATCGAAAAAAGACTTTATGATTTCAGGAGTCCTGTCTGTTGAGCCGTCATCTATAATTATCATTTCCCAGTTTGAATAGGTTTGTTTTAGAGCAGAGCGAATACAATCAGATATGTACTTTTCCTGATTATATGTAGGTGTAATAAATGAAACTAATGGCAATGGCATTTTAATCTTTTATGTTCCTGATACTTTTTAATAGCATCTTGAGCTGTTCCATAATGGATAATTATAATTAACAGGGTGGTTTTGTTAATGATTAAGTGTGTTGTTACTTACCCACTGGCGCCGAAGCGCCATGGTGCTATTATAGTGCTAAAAGACCTTGAAGTCACGCACTAGCGACTAACAAAGTTCACAAAGGTATTTCTTTGAGTTCTCTGTGCCCTTTGTGGTTAAGCTATACGCTCTACACTATACGCTAAACTAGGCTGGTGGGTATCCATTATTACTCTAAGAGGTATTCGCTACTATGATAGGGGTATCCATTAGTTGTATAATTGAGTATTACGTCACCAGATTTCAGAAAAGAGAAATTAAGTTTTTCGTCCATACACGTCATCAAATCTTATTATATCGTCTTCCTCAACATATTCACCGTTTTGGACCTCTATTATCTCAAGAGAAACCTTGCCCGGATTTTCGAGACGGTGTTTTGTAGATTTGGGGATATAAATACTTTCGTTTTCATGTACGAGTTTTTCCGTATCCTCGATGGTTACTTTTGCGGTGCCGCACACCACAATCCAGTGTTCACTTCGGTGCAGGTGCATCTGGAGACTCAGTTTTCCTTTGGGGTTAATCATGATTTTCTTAATCCTATATCTGTTACCTGCGTCCAAAACCGTATAATTTCCCCACGGTCGATACATTGTGGTACTCTCAGATATTTCTTTCCTCTTTCTTTTTCTCAATTCATCCACTATCTGATTTACCTTTTGAGCATCTTTCCTCTTCCCAACAAAAACGGCATCG
>JAZDMB010000035.1:0-2797 GCA_043801445.1 Planctomycetota bacterium | reverse complement strand
CGCGCTATTAAAATTTACCCAAGACTCTTGAATGGCTACGGGGTATCCTCTTTGGAAACCAACGAAATTGTTCAGTTCCAGAGAAATACTATAGGTATCGTTCAGACTGCCGATGTTTGTCACATTGACTGTGTAGCCGGCAGAGTTTCCTACCGTTGTTTCGTTGAGAGCTGGGGTAATATTTAATAAAACTCCGCGATTTTCCGGAGTTTGACCAATATCACCGATCGCTTCAAGAATTGCCGCTACGATATCAGCGAATGTGGGAGAGGTGTAAACCTTTCCGTTGGTTCCACTGGATATTTCAGAGAATGCTTCATAGGTAGGCTGGTCTGACCCAATTACTACACTGTAGACAATCACCGGATCAATACTTTCCGATGTTGATATTACATCTGCTAATGTGTGGCCGCCCTCCCAAAGTTCAGGTATGTGAGGCGGGGCATCTCCCATTATGATTATGGCTTTAGTCGCGCCGTTTCTCCAGCCGCTCGAGGCGCTGTTTGCCATGTCTTTGTTCGTGTCTTCCATTGTATGGACGAGCGCTGAATAAACTGATTCGGACGTATCTACACCATCTCCAAGACTCAGTCCATTGATCGCAGTGATAATGGAGTCTGTGTCATTCGAGAAAGGCAGGTTCAGATTATAGACATAGTCTACCCCTGGATTGCCATATGGCCATTCAGGGCGATCTCTATAATCAGCTATCGCTACTCGGGAATCAAATCCTTCCAAATCTATAGCCTGAACTATTTCACTGGCAGCTGCTTTTACCGCATCGATATCATCCCACATACTATATGTGGTATCGACTAGAATAACCAGATCGAGCATCGGAGTTGTGGGCGTTGGTGGGGTGCAGGGATCAATGGAGATAGCAGAGATTTTAATACCACTGCTGGACATTGGATATGCACTGCAAACACCCGAATCGATTGCGAAGTATCCATTGCTGGAATCAGTGTTCGCTGGACTGGCTGTGCTAGTAACAACTATCTTATAGTCCGTTCCTATATTTTTCGTTGTAGGAATAGTCCAAAGATATGAACCATCGCCGCTAATATCTGTTGGAGCAGACAAGACAATAGTTTCTGTCAGCAGAAGAGACGGGCCTTTTTGAAGCTCAATTTTCACTGGAGTTATCGGTTTCCTTATAAACTTCCATTGAATCTTTTGCTCGCTTCCACGTGACCAACTTTCTCCACCGTTCGGTGCAACAACAGCAACTACTTGTCCGTCAATTGCAAAGTAGCCATCACTTTTATCGGTGTACTCCGAATTAACAGAACTTGTTACCTTTATCTGATAATCTTCTCCCGCGGCTTGTGTCGAAGGAATATTCCAAACATATGAACCATCACTTGTTATGACAGTATTTTCAGATAATATTGCAACCGATACGCCATTTTTCAGCAACTCAATTTTTGCATAACCTCCAGGGTTTCCCTTTGTTGTCCAAGCAATGTTTTGCCAGCTTCCTGATTTCCAGTTTTCTCCACTATCAGGGGAAATAACTGTAATGGTCGGTTTTGGTAATTCCGAGATACTCTTAACTTCAAGAATTTTCCCATCCACCCTTACAGCAATCGCTTTTTCATTTCTGGAATCAATAACATACCATCGTACATCATATTTGCCTGCGGTTACTGTTGCTGGAATTTTGAATTTTCTCGTATAGTCATGAATTCCTGGTATAAGATTTATGATCTTATTGTCAGAAATACTGGTACCAGAAATATCAATCCATGCATCTTTGGAACCGCTTTTTTTAATCTGAGCGGCCAATATGGTGTAATCTATCAGGTACGGATCCGAATTTTCTATTGAGTATATAAGCGTTGCTTCGCTTCCTGGGCTTGTTATTACTGGGGCAATGACTCCATCATAAATACGAACTCCTGTTAGCAGTTGCATATAATGATCCCAATCCCAACATTTACCAGGGTCATAATGACCGCCATTACCGCCACCTTTAGTTGGATCAGTTTCACTAGGAACTTGATAATGACCAATAATTCCTTCATTGTTCATTGGATCTGCAGGAGCTATTCCATCTAAATGTGTTAAAGGTATGTCGTACTCTTTTGCAAGCCATTTAACTAATCTGGCCGAGGCGACATATTCTTCTTCTGTGTATTGGCATTTGTCAGCAAACCCTTCCATCTCAATTCCGATGGTTTGTTTGTTGTATAAGCCGTTTCCCGCTTGCCACGCAATATCCTTATCTTTTACCATTTGGGTTATTTCGCCTTTTTTACTGATTACATAATGTATGCTGGATGTTGACTTTGCTGTTTGCCAGTTTTTAACATTATAGTCGTAATACCCTTCAAGATCATGGATAATAACGTATCTTATATCAAACGTACTAGGACGATCACTCGTGGTATAATGATACGCTGGAACCCACAAAACATCTGGTTTCAATATTTCTTCTGCTTGAACAGTCGGGAATATTATTAGTATTCCAAACATTATAGCCAATATGGCTATTGCTTTTCTGGACAAATCTTCCATTTCTTATCACTTCATTCCTATTTTATTTTTTATTCTTCTGTCGGTGCCATGGAAACTTATTAAGTTCCCCGTTTTTTGTTCTTCAATTGTAGGGTGCATCTTTAAATCCCTTTTATCACTTTTTGCTTTTCAATTTTTTGGCAGGTTCTACTCTGAATCCGAACACTATGGTAAAATAAATTTAGCTTTTTAATTTTAAAAATAAAAAATATAATGAAAAAAAAGGAGTAAAAATCTTGGTCATTTTAAACAAAGCGAGCGTGATGAAATAGAAATA
>JAZDMB010000016.1:0-101158 GCA_043801445.1 Planctomycetota bacterium | reverse complement strand
TGTATCCCCGCATACTCTCTGATATACCCCGACATAGAGGGTTATATACCCGGACATAGACCCTTATATACCCCTATATAGACTGTGGAGTAGGGGGTAATAGGGGGTAGTATACGGGGGGTGTCGGTGTAGATTTTATAGAGACTTATGACAACGAAGCACGACATTTCTTGATTTCTGGTGTATAAAAATGATATTTTTATCATGATTTTGGGATTTTGAGATTGCGAAGCACGACATTTTATTTAACACCAATAACGCCAAAGAGTTATTAACACGAATGACACGAATTTATACGAATGTTATAATAAAAAATTATTCGTGTAATTCGTTATTATTCGCTAAATTCGTGTTAAAAAAGTATTTAATCCTTCTTTTCGGTATCTGGCAATCCATCTTTGAATTGTTCTGTGTGTAACTTTCAGATAGTTGGCAATATCCTGAAATGGTTTTTTCTGGTCGGATAGGTAGAGCGTCTGAAGCGGATGCCGTTTCTTCCACTGTTTAAGATATGTCAACCGTTGTAATTCATTCTTAATCTGCTTCTTTTCTTCCGGCGTGAGGGTTATGTATGTGTGTGGATAGGGCATATTTTATTAAAGCACTAAACCAGAAATCCTAATTTCTAAATTATGTCTAAGACATCTGCCCGACGGTCAGGTGGGTCTGATAGATTTTTTGAACATCTACTTAACATCCTGCAGGTTTATTTTATACCTGACGGCCTGCCCGACCTTTCGGTCGTTCGGACGGGTATTCTATTTAATAATATCCTGTAAGGGATAGCGGGAGTCTAATTTTTGGCCTGCAACATTCTGTAAGCCGTGTTTGTTGATGTATTCATCAATCGTTCTGATTCTATCTTCGGGATTGGGATGGGTTGCAGTGAGTGTCTTCAGTAACCCGCCCCCGATTGGGTCCCCGACATTCGTCGGGACAGGCGGAACGGAGTTTATCCCGCTTCGGCGGGGCTGTCGCTCCGCTTGCTGTTGGCTCATTTCTTTAATCCGATTAAGGAAATCTTTTAGGGCGCCGGGATAATAGCCGCATTCGGCAAGTAATTTTACTGCTTTTTCGTCTGCCTCTTGTTCACACGAACGCGACAGTCCTTTTTTATAAAGAGTGGTCATCCCATATTCAGAAGAGTTTAATAGTAATTTGTTCAGTTTACTGTTGTTATTTTCATTGTAAATAGAGGCCATTTGAGATAGAAATTCGGCGCCGTGCGCGGTTTTTATGGCGGATATAAGATGCCCTTCGTCTATATGGACTACTTCGTGCGCCAGGACTCCAGCCAGTTCAGCTTCGCTTTGCATTATTTTCAATGCGCCTATAGTAATTACGATATAGCCGCCCGGCATAGCCAGTGCATTGATTTCGTCCGTATTGACTATGGCGAATTGATACAGGTCGGAATCAAGGTCTTCGCGGGTAACATTCATCGCTACGGCTCGACCGACCAAATTGATATAATGATTAAGCGTGTCATTGGGATAGATGCCGCCCGAAGCCTCAATAACCCGGGCTGCCATTGCCCTTCCTATTTCCACTTCTTCGTCAACGCTGAAAGGAGCCAGAGCCGCGCCGGCCGCACCGGCGGCTTTGACTACTTTGGCTTGTTTTTCATAACCTGCCTGACTTAATGCCTTGCCCATAGCCTGACAACTGTTGATACTGATAATTAAAATGTCAATGAAAAGCACAATGACCAAATAACTGAAAAATCGTTTATGAGACATATAATTCCTCCTTATCGTTTGAGACCCTTCACTTCGTTCAGGGTGACCCGTACGGGTCATTTAAGATTGCCTTGGTGTAAGAATTCAATAACATCTTTATCGGTAATCTTTTGCCGTAAAGATTCCATTTGTTTTATTGCTTCAAAATCGCCTGCGAGACCGGTGTAATTTTCTTTATTAAAATCCCTGATTCCAGCTCCGGCGGCTGTTTCAGTGGTTGCCGAGCCGCTGCCGCCTCTAAGAAGACGGCCCACGGTTGCACCGGTTGATTTATCAGGTTCCGGTTTCTTATCGCTAATCTTTCCTTTATAAACCCAGCCGACATTACCTGATTTAATCACTTTTACTTTATACCAATCGTCTTTTAGTTCCAATACCTCTAATCCCTCACGGTATTTCAGTTCTTGTATAGTTTTATGTATAGTTTCATCAGGTCCTTCCTTAAGATTTACCTTCTGCTTATTGACATAAACTACCTGCCCGACTGGATTTCCGGTCAGGCGGGTCTGCGTATCCGCAAATAGTAAAAGCAAGAATGAACCGATAAAAATTAATATGCCGGACAATATAAATATCTTTCGCATACTTCACTCCTTATTCTGTTTTTATAAGATATTAATAAATCGAAGCCACAGATTACACAGATTGAATTTAATCGGTGAAAGCCGGACATAAATATAAATTATTTTTAGTAAGCAGATTAAGCGCCCGTACGGGTGTTTAATCCGTTTACTTATTTATATTTTATCTTAGTAAATTACACTGATTTAATCTGTGTAATCTGTGGCTCATTTCTCCCTTTATTCTGTTTTCAATTCGTATATCATGACAGGTTTTTCCTTACCCCTAATTTGGACCTGTCCTAATTCCCTCAGGGGAAACTGGTTATCTAATTTCCGGGCTGTAAACTGGCTGATAATAATATTAGTTCCGTATTCTTTATTCAGTGTTTCTAATCTTGATGCCAAGTTAACATTATCGCCGATGATAGTGTAATCAAGCCTTTGTTCAGAGCCGATATTACCGACCACGACTTCACCGGTATTTATTCCGATGCCGATATTCAAATCCGGTTTACCTTCTTTGGTCCATTTTAAACGGAGTTGCTTGGCTTCTTTAAGCATTTCCCGGGCGGTGCGCACTGCCAATTCCGCATGATTTGGTTGATTTCTGGGCGCCCCATAAAAAGCCATTATACCATCACCCATATATTTGTCAAGCGTTCCGCCATACCGGAAAATAACCTTTACCATCAGAGTCAAATATTCGTTAAGCAGGCGAACAACTTCTTCGGGCGGAAGAAATTCCGACATCTTGGTAAAATTCCGAATATCCGAGAAAAGGACAGTCAGTTCTTTCCGTTCGCCGACACTGGCTTTGAGATTTTTATAATCCTTAAGAATTTCTTCCACCACTTCCGGAGCCAGGTACTTAGAAAAAGTCGTTTTAATCCGTCTTTTTTCCTTACCCTCGGTGAAATAATAGATTACCGTTGCCGATGTAAATGTCAGGCATATGCCACCCAGAGGCGCTACTAATTCAATCCAGTAATGAAAAGAAGAGAAAACATAACATGCGCCTACAAGGAAAATAAGAGCAAGTAAAGATACCCGTACACTACTACTAAGGAATGAACGGCTGCTAAACATAAATAAACCGGATAGCATGCAGAGCAATAAAATTATCAGCCAGTTTATATGATTTGTAGCAGGGATAAGACAATTGCCTGATAATAGATTATTTAACGCGGTTGCCTGAAACTCAACCCCGGGATAAACACTGCCTAAGGGTGTCGAATGCAAATCACCATGAGCAGGAGCAATAGTTCCGATAAAGATTATTTTATCCTTGAAATATTCCGGTTTATAGAGGACATTGTCTAGCTTTTTTGTCTTCGTATAATAACAATCATCATAGAGCTGACTAAAGGGGATGTAATGATAAGTCCGTGATGGCCCATACCACCAGATATACATTTCAGATTCAGGCGATAAATATACATTTTTGCCATCGCACCCAGCCCTTGCGTGCAAGGGCTGGTCAGCCCCTGCTTGCAGGGGCTGGACACGGTCGGGGAATAATAGTTTATTATCAGCGGAGACAGTGATTTTATTATCTGTTTTCAGTATGTCCATAGCAACAGCGAGGGATAATGATGGGAAAAACTTGTTATCATATTTATGGAGCAGGGGAACTTTCCTTAAAACGCCATCTTCATCCTTCTTGATATTTACAGAACCTAATCGTTTGGGTTTTTCAAGGAGGGTTATATTTGGAGGAGCAGTCATATTATATTCCGGGATTTTTATCTTGCTTGAATTATCTATGTTAATAGAGAATCTATCTATGAGTATTTGTTTAGATGGTTCATCTATCAGTTTGGTGTATCGTTCTTCTGTTTCCTGGGTAAATACCAGAGGACAATAAACATTGCCTGATTTTTGTATGCTTTCAGCGAATTGGTCATCACCATCCTCATCTTTGCGCTTTAGGGTGAGGTCAAATATTACGGCTTGGGGTTGTCCTTTTCTGAGATAGTCTAAAATATCGGCATAAATATACCTGTGCCAGGGCCAGAATTGCGGCTCCCTGTTTTCCTGGGGATATTCAAGATAGTCCAGGCTTGCCTGGTCAATCACAACAATCACAATATTCTTGTCTGCTTCGGCTGGCTTAGAGAATAATTTAAATCTGTAATCAACCGTAAGCAGTTCTATATTCTGGAAAAACGGAATGAGTGAGAAAAAGACTTGAATCAGTACTCCAATAACCAACCCGAGTAATATACCGGTAATAATTTTACTTAATTTCATATTTTGTCTGAGGTATGCCTTAACTCTAACAAATTTCGCGATTTTAGCAATCAAATAGGATGAGAAAACTTCGCAACTTCTGCCATACCGTCTTGTAGAATGAACTCCGGCATCAAGAAACCAAGGATTTTTGTGCCTTTGTGTCTTGTCCTGATGAGCTATCCAAAGAAGTTGCTTCGGGATCCCGATTTTATATCGGGAGTGGCTAATCTTATACTTTTTTATACCTTGAGTAAATGGACATGGAAAATGGAATTAAATTTCGTCTCTGTGGCTAATTTTTCTTGACTCGGATAGATTTTTATGCCATTCATACTTAATGGATATCTAAATGATTAATGAATACCCGCCTACGCTAAAACTTCGGCGGGTCTAACTGTCTGTAACGACCTTCGGTCTAACAGACAGTAAGAAAGGTTTGAGATATGCAAAGCACTTATAGGCCATCAAAGATAAAACGGAGACGGAAACACGGATTCAGAGCCAAGATGAAAACAGTAGGCGGTCGAAAGGTATTATCACGCCGAAGAAGACGAGGCTGCTGGAAACTTTCAGCAAGTGATGAAAGGACTCTAAAAATCCACTAATTAGCAAAGAGCATAGAAGGTAATACTCTATGTTCTAAGCTTAATGCTCTACGTTCTACGTTTCAATTTCTTGTTTTTATGTTTTATTTTTACTCTTAATGCATCCTGGATTTCTGAGGGGACAAACAATCCTACATCTGCGCCAAGTGTAATCGCTTCTTTCAAAAGACGGGAAGATATGTAAGAATATTTTTCGCAAGTCATCACGAAGAGCGTTTCGATATCAGGCGCAATCGCTCGATTGGTCAAAGCCATCTGGAACTCATATTCAAAATCGGAAATTGTTCTAATGCCGCGCAGAATAATATTGGTCTTTTGGCGACGGACATAATCTATTAAAAGTCCTTCAAATGAATCAGCCGTAACATTCGGATATTTGGTAATCACTTTCTTTATCTGGTTAACACGTTCTTGTCTTGAGAAAATCGGGTTTTTGGACGGATTATCTGCAACAGCTACAATTAATTTATCGAAAACCTTGGAGCCTCGTTCAATTACATCGATATGCCCTTTGGTTAGAGGGTCAAATGTGCCGGCATAAATAGCTTTACCTTTATCCATGAATATCTCCTTTCAAACAGCATTAAGTATATTAGTATTTGAGCATTGTTTTTTTGCTTAATACTTAGATACTTAATATTACCTACCGATGCTATAATAAGTAAATCCCAATCGTTTCATTGTGGTCGGTTCAAACATATTACGGCCGTCAATAATAATAGGCCGTCGCATGATTTTCTTGAGTTTTTGGAGCGAGACATTTTTGAATTCATCCCATTCAGTTATAATAAGAAGGCAATCACTATCACGGGCTGCCTCGTAGGCATTGGGACTGTAACGAATATTTGATAATATAGATTGGGTTTCTTTCATTGCCTGCGGGTCATAGGCTTTAATATGCACCTTTTCACGGAGTAAATCCTGAATTATATATATTGCTGATGCTTCTCTGATATCATCCGTATCAGGTTTGAATGATAATCCCCACACTGCAATATGGCGGCCTTCCATTTTGTTATTAAGAGCCTTTTTTATTTTGTTAACAAATAGATGCCGTTGAAGAATATTCGTATTGTGAACAGCTTTGAGTATTTCAAAATTGTAGCCGACTTTATTTGCAATGTGAATAAAAGCAACTACGTCTTTAGGTAAGCAGAATCCGCCATAACCAATACCGGCATTAAGAAAATGATGATTAATTCTTTTGTCTAACCCTAAGCCGTCAGCAACCAATTTAACATTTGCACCAACCCGTTCGCAGATATTGGCAAGGGAATTGATATACGATATTTTCATGGCCAGAAATGAGTTAGAAGCGTGTTTGATTAATTCCGCGCTGTTGAAATCGGTTACGAGTATTTTAGAATTAAAAGACCTGAAAAGCCGTCGCATAATTTTTTCTGCCTGCTTGCTTTGGACCCCGAGTACAATACGGTCTGGTTGAATGGTGGTCTTAATAGCCAAGCCTTCCTGTAAAAACTCGGGATTTGAGACTATCTCGTACTTGGCATTCAAAGGGGAATGAAATTTAATGATTTTTTTTATTTCTTCAGCGGTGCCTACAGGGACAGTGCTTTTTTCCACAATGATTTTGTATTGATTATTAAGATGCTTTGCTATTTCTTTTGAGACTTGACGAATTTGAGAGAGGTCAGCACCGCCTCCCTTACCCAGTGGAGTTCCGACAGCAATAAAGATAACCTCTGCAAACCTGACAGCTTTTTGGATGTCTGAAGAAAAACTTAAACGCTTATTTTTAATGTTGCGATTGATCATTTCCGCTAATCCCGGTTCATAAAATGGGATTACGCCTCGTTGAAGTGTTTCTATTTTGGAGCGATTATTATCCACACAAATAACATTGTGTTTTTTATCTGACAGACAAGCGCCTGTAACCAAACCAACGTGGCCTGAACCAATCACTGCTATTTTCATATTTATTTTATTCCGGGAATTTTGTCGATATTGCCCTTAGGTGATATCATAACGTTATAACATTTTTCACCAGTACCCTTGTCTATCTGAACAACAAATTTAAGGAAGAATTCGTGTAAATCGCGACGCAGGGAATAACTTCTGTTAATAAAATCTTGTTTATCAAAATCATATTGTTCCGTGATGGATAAATCCCATTTTTCAAGAGGCGAACAGGCTAAACCTAAGACATAAGTGTCAGTACGATTTATAACATAATTACCGCCTAATGATATTGTCCAAGAAGGATATGGTACTATATCTACATTAAAATACCAGATTTCACTCCGATGAGAGTTGGTATTATACTGCCAGGCAGTTCTGAAGGAAAAAGGACCTGTTGGAGTAAGTGATAAATCTAAACTCAGATTGGAAATTTTCTCTTGAGGAAAATCATCATTTTGGGTCGGAGAAAGTGTCAACCAATTCATTGGGTAAAGATAATTTGACGCCAGACTGCTAATCGGTTTAGAATAACGCTCCAATGCTAGGCCAATATTCAAAAATTCCGTCGGGGTACCATTTCGTTCGGTTTTAAACCTGTTTCTTACTTCAAAATACCATTCGCCAAATTTATCATAACGGTCAACATTATCAGCGCTAAGTATATCTGAAGACGGGATATTAACATAACTGTTATTGGTATATCTAACATCCAAAGAGATAATATGAACTGGTTTAGAAATACCTAATGTTTCATTTTTCAAATCAAAGGAACGATAAAATTGCGTAAATGCCCTCAACCCTTCTGAGCCGATAAGGCGAGGAGAATAATTCTCATCAGTTTTAGTCCTGTCGTATCCTGTATAGCGTCCTGATACAAAAGGCGTAAGCCTAATAAAACCGACTTGAAAAGGAGCTGATATTTCGTTAAAAGTATCAAAACGATTTATCATATAATCAATCTGATTGGGTTGTTCATCTTCTTGCATTTTTATTTTAGCTAATTCTAAAGTTCCGGAATAATATAAAGAAGGTGATTGCGCAATAGTAAATGGTTCGCTCATAAGGTATGTTTTTAAACGAGGTTGGTAATCTGTTTCATTCTGGAAAGTAGTAAGGTTTGGTTGTCCAACAAAGACGAGTCCTTTATTATTTCTCATATAGCGTAAGTACAAATAAGACTCCGGTGCTTTTTGTTCCTTGTACTCTTTATTGAAGAATTCCGGTAAAAAGTAACGGTCGGATAGATAATACACTTCCATATCAGCACGTAAATTCTGGCTGAATGAATATCGCTGAAATATATGCCCCCGTCCTCTTTCATCATCAGTTACCTTCGCTATTTCTTGAGGGGTTTGATATAATAAACGAGTATATCTCAGGTTTGGGTCAGGTCCTTTATCCATAATATAATAACCCTTAACAAATCCCTGATAATTATCCCATTTATAATTTAACTCCGGCTCCGAAGCTGCCCCTCGCTTCTCATAAAAATATTGTTCCAATGTAAGGTCACCCCATAGTTTTTTCTTGTAATATCCATCCTTGTCTTTTAATATCTCGCCTTTTTCATCACGCAGATATTTATTAATGTTTAAACCTACTTTGATATCGGTAATTTTGCCAAAACGAGATGATTTAGCAAAGCGAATAGATCTCAAGATGGATTCTTCCCCTAATGTTTTTTTATAATAGGGGAAATAAAAACACGGTATACCCCATATATGGGGAATGATATGATGAATAATAAAATGCTTTCCCGATTCGTTTTTGATATATGACACAGAATGAACCCAGAAATAATAATGCGGTTGTCCATGAGGACATGTAGTGACAGAAGCGTTTTTAGCAATAAGAGTACTTTTATTTATTTGGTAGGCTATGTTTGATCTAAGAACGAACTCCATTTCTTGTGTATTATCAGTACTTTTCGAGGATGCTCTTATTTCTAAATTAATTATTATACCAGTATCGTTAGTAAAATTATAATAGAAACTATCGGCCATAATCACGTCATCTTCGCTAATAACCTTAACGTTTCCTTCCGCATAAACCTCATCAAAAATGATATTTTCCTTTTCTTCGGAAGAAAGCCCTTCGGGGTGTCCTTGTGCCAGAGGCAGATCCGCCTTAGGCGGAGAAGCAGCTTTCCTTCCATTTTTGTTTCGAGTAATAAGCGTATCTGCCATCAATATCTTTCCGGCTTGATACATTTCCACCTTATTAGTAAAAGCTGTAATTTGGATGTTATCTTCCTGCCAGGTTTCCATTTGTCCATAATGGATATAAGCAGATAGCTCTGTTTTTTTTACGGTATTTTCATCTGGTTTAGGAGGAGTGAAAGTTATTTCTGCTATTTTCTTTTCTGCAGCAATAGAAACAGGATAGAAAATCAGACCGAATAGAAAACAGTAAATTATTAAGAGTATTGTACGATGGGAAAATAGTTTCATAAAGCTATTTTCATAGTTTAAAAGACCAGAATGTCAAACAAAACTATTCAAAACTTGACCGTTGCTGTTAATCTGGTATTCTGATAGTCATATTGTGTCCGTAGCTCAATGGATAGAGTGCCGACCTCCGAAGCCGTGGATGAGGGTTCGATTCCCTCCGGGCACGAATATAATAATTGATTCAATTATATGCGGTATCGAATTTATTTTATTTTCATACAACTGAATTATATAATATATTAGTGTTATAATTTGAGTTGATTTAATTTATTCATTTTTTTTACAGTACAATGACAAATACATTGTGGTTAAATTTAGGGGAAATGTTGAGGGTGAATTCAGTAAAATATCCCAACAAAACGGCATTGAAGGATAAATTCTTTTCTTTGACCTTTGAGCAGTTAAATCAACGGGTTAACAAGCTATCACATCTGTTTCATGATATTGGTTTGCAAAAAGGCGATAAAATATCCTGTTTTCTGGAAAATTGTATCGAAATTATTGAATTATATTTGGCTTGTGCCAAAACAGGTATAATAATAAACCCAATAAATTTTCGCTTAAATGCTTCTGAAGTAACTTATATTATTAATAATGCTGATAGTAAAGCCCTTTTCTTCCATAGCGAGTTTTTTTCGTTTATTGAGTCAATCAAGAATTCTTTACTCCCAATAAAACATTATTTTATTATTAATAGCGCTCCAAATATAGATGTAAATTTACCGGAGTCTGTCGGAAAAACATATGCTGATTATGAATCATCCCTGAAAAAACAATCAATAGATGAACCAATTTGCGAAATAAAACCGGAAGATATTTGGGTATTATTATACACATCTGGAACTACGGGTAAGCCTAAGGGAGTTTTACGTTCTCATGAATCGTATATTGCTTTTTACTTGATTAATGCTGGTGATTTTAAATTTAATCACCATGATATTTGTCTGAATGTAATGCCATTATGCCATGTTAATTCTACTTTTTTCTCTTTTACCGTAACTTATCTCGGAGGCGGCGCATATATCATTCCGGCCAGACATTTCGACCCTATAGAAATACTCCAAATTATAGAACGAGAAAAAATAACATTTATATCACTGATTCCTACCCACTACCATCTCATTCTAAATGTATCTGAAGAAATCCGTAAAAAATATGATGTCAGTTCTATTAAAAAACTTCTTTGTTCCTCTGCACCAGCAAGAGGTGATATTAAGAAAAGGGTAATGGAATATTTTAATGGTGTTGAGTTATATGAAGGTTATGGTTCAACCGAAGCCGGTATCGTTACTGTATTAAAGCCGGAAGAACAATTGACTAAAGTAGGTTCAATCGGACGAGAATCTTCCGGTACTGATTGCATTAAGTTGTTAAATAGCAATCGCCAAGAGATAGATATTGATGAAGTAGGTGAATTATATTCTCGCGGACCGATGCTTTTCAGCGGTTATTATAAATTGCCTGGAAAAACCAAAGATTCATTTTACGGAGAGTGGTTTTCGGCTGGTGATTTGGCAAAAAAAGACCGAGATGGTTATTACTATTTAGTTGACCGAAAGGACAATATGATTATTTCCGGCGGGGAACACATTTATCCGTCAGAAGTTGAAGAAGTTTTGATGCGACACCCTAAGGTATTTGATGCGGCTGCTATTGGTATTCCTGACGATAAATGGGGGGAAAAAGTAACCGCCGTTGTGATATTAAAAGAAAATATATCAGCAACAGAGGATGAGATTATAGATTTTTGTCGTGATAAAATATCGTCTTATAAAAAACCTAAATCAGTGAAATTTATTTTGCCCAATGAAATGCCACGCACCGCAAGCGGGAAAATACGTCATCTCGAATTAAGAAAACTTTTTTGCTGATTGCCCAAATGCCTTTCCCAGCTCACTATTTAACATTAACTGTTTTCTGAAGATTAGTAACTCTCTCATTTGCATCACGATAATTAATATCTATTTCTAAAATGCGTTTATATTCTGAAAGAGCCTCTTCATAATTACGATTGTATTCATAAGCCAGAGCTCGATTATACCTTAGTTTCTTAGTAACATCAGTAGTCAAAGATGTGCTTTCTAATGCCATGGAAAATTGATTAATAGCCATATCAAAATGTTTTTTAGCAATAAAACAAAGTCCAAGATGGTTGAGAGAATCAATTTTTAGTTTATGGTCACGAAGGCTGCTCTGAAATTCTGCAGTAGCCTCATCAAAAAGCTTCGCATCATAAAAAGCACAGCCGAGCTGATACTTAAATAATAAATTAGTTGGGTATAATTTAACTCGCCGCTGACATTCATTAATCTGAAAATTCTTTTTCTCATCTTTGATTTTTATAAGCGTATCCTTTAATGCTTGATTATTAGGTTCCGCTGTCAGTTTCTGTTGAGCTTCTTTTATTTTCCCGTCAAAGACCCATAACTTAATATCCCCAATTTTCGTGGAAAGTGAACCGTCCGAAGGCGCTAATTTAAAGGCTTGTTCGTAAACCTTAAGCGCCGATAAAAAATCTTTTTCTCGGATATATAATTCACCTATTTTCTTTAGGTATTTCACATTTTCAGGATTATTCGGATCTTGTTTTATAATATTATTTAATCGCTCTATTTCCTGAGGAATTTCACTATCTTTAACCATTTGGCTTTCTCTCTCTAACTCTTTGCTATTTGAGGTATTCTTAACAATATCACGAGATGATTTAGCGTTAGACCATCCTCCTTCGTGTAACATACCTAAAGCAGAAAGGTCTTTGAGTGATCGAGTTATTTCTAAATCTGCCGGCTGTAATGATAAAGCCATTTGATAATACTGTGTCGCTTTTTTAGTATCCTTCTTTAAATAACATAGATTACCTAATAATTTTAACGTTTTGATATTAGATGGTTTTAGATCGTTTAATAATTCAAATTCCTCTATAGCGCTATCAATATAATTTAATTGCTGAAGAGATTTAGCAACAACAAATCTTCCCCAAATACTAAATGGATTTTTAGACAGAAATTCTTCACCTGCCTGCAGAACTCTGTCGTATTTTTTTAATATAGAAAATATGTTGATTTTAATTATAGGAATGAATCCTACAATAAAAGCGAGAATTGCCGAGGGACGTGAGCCCTGAAGCTCGTATTTTCCCACTAAACTGGAACGTAATATTTTTCGTGCGATAGGATTTTCAGGATTTAATTCAAGTATTTGTCGTGACAAGTCTATCGCATAATCATAATTGCGTTTGTTAAATGACTCCTGAACTTTATCTATTAATTTATCTGTGTTCATCATAAATGTTGATTCTTATATTATTATTATGTACAATTCTATATCAATAATTTTTCCCGTCAACAAAAATGGCTATTATACCATAAAAGCACTGTTGCATGAAAATATTAATTTATCCCGACCTGTTTTTGAAGCGGAAATCCACCTCTGTAAAAGTATTCAATAAGAATCTCAGTCAAATATGTCAAAAGATGTTTGAATCTATGTATAAGCAAAATGGCGTAGGGTTATCAGCCACTCAAGTCGGCTTACCTCATAGTATTGTAGTCGTTAACCCAACAAAAAAGGCATCTGACGAGATAGTATTAATTAATCCGTTAATTATTAAAAGAAGCGAGGAAACCTGCGAAGAAGAAGAAGGATGCTTAAGTGTTCCTAATCTATCAGCTAAAATCAAACGATTTGTAAAAATAACCTGTCAATCGTTTAATTTGGAAGGAAAGAAGACTGTTCTAGATTTCGAGAGTCTTTTATCTCGTATCATCCAACATGAAATAGACCATCTTAACGGTATCCTTTTTATCGACCGGCTACCAGAAGATAAAAGGAAATTGTTGTTGCAGAATTACTTACCTCGCAAATAGGCAAATAGAAGCATTAATATTTTTTACGGTAAATATAAGAAATGAAAGTATTCTTTAATTTTGAAGAAGTTAGTAAATCAGTTAAATCTTTAGCACCCATTATTACTTGGGGTGTTTTCGACGGTGTCCATCGCGGGCACCAGACACTTATTGAAAATGTAATCAATTGGGCTAAGAAAATAAAATCCTCTTCATTAGTAATTACCTTTCGAAATCATCCGGAAAGAGTACTAAACGTACATAATAATCCGCTTTTTATAACCTCCTTATCTCATCGGATAATGTTATTAAAGCAATTAGGCATCGATAATTGTTTGGTATTAGATTTCAATAAAAAATTAAGCCAGTTATCTGCAAAAGATTTTATTGAAAAAGTTATCAGAACAATCAAGCCCGCAGGAATAGTTGTCACTGAAAATATATTATTTGGTAAAAACCGATTGGGTAATATTCATACACTTCGGAATATTCTCGCTAAGCATCGGATAGGGTTGAAGATAATCAAGCCTTTACAATATCGTAAAAAAATAATTAGCAGCAGTCTAATTCGCAAGGAAATACGAAATGGTTTTTTGCATGATGCTCAGGAAATCTTAGGCAGACCGGTGGCCATACTTGGAACGGTAGTGCGCGGAGAAGGCCGAGGCAGAATTTTAGGATTTCCTACAGCTAATCTTGACCCGCATCACGAAATCCTACCGCCCCGAGGTGTCTACATAGCTAAAGCGCGGTGTTTAGACCAATCTCCAACCGCTTTCACATTTAAGGCTTTAGTAAATATCGGTATAAAACCCACCTTCCAAAAGAAACTAATAACTAATCACAAAGAAACTATTGAAGTTTATTTGTTAAACTATAATCAGGGAAAATATCATTATCTTTATGGAAAAGATATTTTAGTGGATATTATTTCTCGCTTGAGAGATGAGAGAAAATTTTCACAGCCAGAATTACTTATTAATCAAATTAAATCTGATATAAGAGAATTAAAAAGAACAATCTATTAATCTTACCCAATCACCATGACATTTCCCAATAAAATATTGACTTTTCCATACAATTCAATATTCTTATGCTTATATTAAATTGTTGATAGCCATTAATAATTAATTATGAAAATTATAGAACTTATAAAATCGAATAAAGCAAAAATCGGTATAATAGGATTGGGTTACGTGGGGCTTCCTTTAGCCAAGGTTTTTTCTTATCAGGGATTCCCCGTCAAAGGTTTTGATATTGACCGTCATAAAATACAATCACTGAATAACGGGAAATCATATATTAAACATATACCTTCCACTCTTATTAAAGAGCTGCAGGGGAAATATAAGTTTTCTGCCACTGATGATTTTAAGAAACTCAAACAAATGGATGCAATCATTATATGCGTGCCGACTCCGTTAACAATCATGCAAGAACCGGACTTATCTTATATTGAAAACACCGCAAAAACTATTTCTGCTAATCTTAGAAAAGGGCAGTTAATCGTATTAGAAAGCACTACTTACCCGGGGACTACGGATGAAATAGTTAAACCGATTCTGGAAAAAACCGGTTTAAAATGTGGCAGGGATTTTTATCTGGCATTTTCACCTGAACGGGAAGACCCGGGTAATTCAAAATATTCTACGGAAAAAATACCCAAAGTCGTCGGGGGAGTTGACAAAGTCGCTACGGACATCGCGGTTATGCTATATGGAAAAGCGGTATCCAAAGTTATCAGGGTCTCCTCGGCCCGGGTGGCTGAATCCACCAAACTGATGGAAAATATCTACCGCTGTGTCAATATCGCCCTCGTCAACGAACTTAAGATGCTTTTTGATAAGATGGGCATCAACATTTGGGAGGTCATCTCAGCTGCCTCCACCAAACCATTCGGATTCCAGAGTTTTTATCCCGGACCGGGCTTAGGTGGACATTGTATCCCTATCGACCCTTTTTATCTCTCATGGAAAGCCCGTCAATATGAAATGACCACCCGTTTCATAGAGCTGGCCGGAGAAATAAATACATCAATGCCCCATTATGTAGTAACCAAAACAATGGAAGCGCTTAATAAACATTCCAAATCACTCAAAAACTCTCGTGTTTTAATATTAGGAATGGCTTACAAAAAAGATGTGGATGACATTAGGGAATCGCCGTCATTGAAACTGATGGAACTATTCCAGAAGCATGGCGCCATGGTTATTTACAACGACCCTTTTATTCCGAAACTGCCGCACCTGAGGCACTACAAATTCCCGCCTCTAAAATCAACCCCGCTCTCAGCAGAGATGCTCAAGAAACAAGATGCGGTGGTTATCTCTACAGACCATACGGTGTACGACTACCAGTGGCTGGTCCAGCATAGCCGGCTGGTCATAGACACCCGCAATGCCACTAAAAATGTTACCCGCTATAACGACCGTATCGTCAGGGCATAACAATTAATCTTTTAAGTATGAGAGTATTTCTCTCTATTGTTTTTTATTAGTTATCACTTTTTGTTTAGTTATTAATCCTACACAAACTTTTACAGGTTAGCCTTGTTGCGTCGGAGGTGGGTCTTGCCCTTGTGGGCGGGAGGGCTTACCGTCTGAAGTGAAATAAAAATATGCCAAGTAAACTTGATGACATTTTAAAACGGTATAAGGAAATAGAAAATATAATAATTCAGCCGGAAATAGCAAATGACTACGCCCGTTATGCTTCATTAATGAAGGAACGGGGAACTCTTTCCAAAACGGTGCAACGAATTAAGGCATTAGAAAATATTCGTCAGCAGAAAAAAGATAATGAGGAGCTTATAAACCAACATAAGAACGACAAGGATTTTACTACTCTCATTAACGAAGAACTTAATATGTTAATAGGCCAAGAAAAAAAAACTCTTACTGAATTAGAAGACATATTGATAACAAATGAAGAAGAAGGTTTTCGTAATGTAATCATGGAGATTCGCGCCGGAACAGGCGGCGAAGAAGCATCCCTTTTTGCCGCTGACCTTTTCAGAATGTATACCAGGTACGCTGACAAAAAAGGCTGGAAATATGTCTTGATAGATTATAATCCTACCGAATTAGGCGGATTGAAGGATACGACCTTATCCGTAGAGGGAGAAAATGCTTATAAATATTTAAGATTGGAAAGCGGTACGCATCGGGTTCAAAGAGTGCCGCGCACCGAAGCCAGCGGACGGATTCATACCTCAGCCTGCACCGTTGCGGTTTTACCAGAAGCCGAAGAGGTTGAAGTGGAAATAAAAACTGAAGACCTCAAGATTGATACCTATAGCGCGGGCGGTCCGGGCGGACAGCATGTTAATAAAACCGCTTCAGCTATCAGGCTTACTCACATACCAACCGGTCTTGTCGTAGCCTGTCAGACCGAACGCTCTCAACACCGTAACCGTGATTTGGCAATGCGTCTTTTAAGAACCAGAATTTATGAACACCTGGCATCCAAAACAAAACAGAAAAGAGACACAATGCGTAAGAATCAAATCGGGTCTGGCGACCGCAGCGAAAAAATACGCACTTATAACTTCCCGCAAAACCGCATCACCGACCACAGAATTAATTTCTCATTGTACAATCTGACCATCGTTTTGGACGGCGAATTGGAAGAGCTTATTAATAAACTCCTGGAAGAGGACAGAAAAGCTAAACTCCAAGAGATTTCCCTGAAGTAATATACTACTTAAATGTTTGTCATTAGCCGATAATTATAGAAGTAGGCGTATTACCATTAAACCGGATAAAGAAGGAATATAAATATGGCTAATGCAGAAGCAGAAAATAGAACTCATAAACGTTATAGTATTATGGGCTGTACTATTAGATATAAACCTGATACTTTTTTCAGCCGTTTCAGTAAGGTATCTCACAAATATATGGTTCTGGATATTTCTCAGAGCGGAATGCAATTTATTACCAAAGAAAAATTCAATAAACAAACGCCTTTATTATTGGATATTACTGCGCCGACATTGAATAGGGAAATAATCCATATTAAAGGTCGTGTTGTCTGGATAAAAGCATCGCCAGCACTTCATATTTATGGCGTTGGAGTTGAATTTATCAATATGAAAGAAGCAGACCGATTAAGATTGCAATTATTACTTGATAATGCCGCCGCCAGCAAATCTAAAATTTCGGACAACGTGCATTTGGATAAAGCAGATAAAAGATGAGAATCACCATATTCAACGGAAGCCCGCGCGGAGAAAACGGGAATACTCACCTTATGGCAGAAGAATTCGCCAAGGGTGCCCAAGAAGCCAACGCACAAATAGAAAATATATTACTCGTTAAAAAAGAAATTAAACACTGCCAGGGCTGTTTTAACTGCTGGATTAAAACTCCCGGTAAATGTTTGATTCAGGACGATATGCAGGAACTGCTTCCAAAATTCAAATCATCAGACATTATTATATTTGCTACCCCTCTTTACGTGGACAATGTTACGGGAATCATGAAAAACTTTATGGACAGACTAATCCCTATTTTAGACCCTCATTTGCAAACAGATGAAAAGGGAGAGTGTCTGCATCCGATGCGTTTTAACCCATCTCCTAAAATCGCAGTTATTTCAAATTGCGGATTCCCTGAACAAAGCCATTTCCAAGTCTTAAGACTGTTATTTAGAAGAATCGCCCGTAATATGCATTCGGAAGTTATTGCGGAAATATATCGCTCAAGCGGAGAACTACTTGGACATTCGCCTTTGATACTAAAACCTCTAATCTGGAAATATAATAAATTACTAAGAAATGCCGGAAAAGAATTAGTTGAAAATCTAAGATTTTCAGAAGAGACAATAAGGCAACTGGAAGAACCATTGATTCCGTCAGAGCAATATCTTAAGGGCGCTAACAAATACTGGGACAAACAATTATCATAATACCACCCTGCGACTGTCCCTCACGAGACTGCTCCATTGTTTCTTGCCTTGTTAGAGGTAAGGGATATAAATGTTTATATTCTGAATTCAAAGAGTTTGGAAAATTCGTCCCGCAGAGAGATCAATTCCTGTTCGGAGATAGATATTTCCGGTATCTCGTATATTTTATTATCAAAAACCCTTTCAAATACCAGAAATCTCTTATCGTTTTTATGTATTGATTCTTTGAGTTTCAATAATCTCTTACGCAGGAGAATCAACGCGAAGAGATATTTGACCTGCGATTTCAATTTAGTATCAGCTGTTATGTTTAGTATTGTTGCGGAATCTTTGGAAGAAACGGTTGTCTGTTCTTCCTTCGGGATATCAGTGACTCCGTCAACAGCTTTTTCTATAGGTGCTTCCGGCTTGATAAAAAGGTTATCAAAAAAGGTTAGCAGAACCTGACGGGGTGTTTTAGGCGGTTCAGGTGGAGTAGATATTTTGGTCTGCCAAAAAGAAAACGGTGGTTCTTCACCAGAGGCAGTCCTTTTTTCCCAACAATTGGTGCAAAAATCTTGGCGTATTAAACGCGATTCATTAGTTGATAGTGGTATTTTTTCACTTTGCGGTGCTTGATTTTGGAATAATGCTGAAAAATAATTTTTACCGACTTCAATAATGCTGACGCAATTTTGACAGTGTTTAGTCGTTTTTTCAATCTGCCACATTGTTACATCCAATCATCCAGCCATAAAATAGTTTCAGTAAATGCCGGTTCAAGTTTTTCTACATCCTGTTCTATTTTGCGGGAAACCTTTTTATCTGTCATGGATTCTACGTTAACGATAACATTCAGTCTGGCGCCGTGGTAGGCAGCCTTGGTGATTAACACAGCCACGTTTATATCGCTTAATAATTGAGCTGGTAAAAGCTTACGGATTTTGAGTATCGTTTTAAGATTCTCCTGGCAAAGTTTCATTGTTTGATAAGGAACTTCAGCGGCAGATTTAAGGGCATTATTAATTTTCTTACGGCGGTTGAGCATATATTGCGGGAGTTTGTAACACTGGTAAACCTTGTCATAGGCTAAACTATCTGCCTCGGCAAGTTGTAACAGGCGCAGATAATTCTTATGGAAAACTTCTTTTGCCTGTTTAATAATGAGGTGATTAGCGGAATTCTGAGGAACTTTCTTCAGAGCAATACCGCTGGTCATACTTCCCAATGCAGCGCCTAAGGCACCCGTATAAGCCGAAACGCTGCCGCCGCCGGGCGTAGGCGTGGCTGCACCAATTATATCAAGATACTTCAGTAACCCAAGTTCTTTATACATAAGCCATTTCCTATTATGGTCTGCCCGACGTAGCTTTAGCGGAGTCGCTGATTGCGCCAAGGTTTTGTCAGGCAGGTCCTATTCTTATCAGAGTTGTTTGATTATCAACATTATCGCCGACCTTAATGAAGATTTCTTTAATGAAACCATCGCAGGGAGAATCTATTTCGTTTTGCATCTTCATCGCTTCAAGAATAAAAAGCATATCACCTGTTTTTACCGTATCACCTAATTTAACTTTAAGGTCAACTATTTTACCGGGCATCGGAACGGTTACCTCAAAGCTTGAGTTTGATGATGATGATTTTTCCTCTTGAACTTTAATCTCTTTGTTAATTTTCGTGTCAGCCGATTTAAGCTCGTCAACCGGAGCAGGTTTGGCTGACTCTATCTCGCCCTGGCGTGACACTTTTACTTCATATTCTCGTCCGTTAACGCCTACTACTAAAACATCTTTTTTACCATTTTCTGCTGAAGAAACATTAACGGCATATTTCTGGTTATTTAATTCAATGAAAAGGTCGTTTTTCCCCGACCCATTTTCTGCTTGTTTATTATTGTCAATAATTGCAGAATATAGATTATTATCAAGCGATTCTTCTTTTTTATCTGCGATGTCCCGCCAGAATCCTTTAGCAACAAGCGGAAAAAGGGCATACGAGAGAATATCTTCATCAGACGGTTGTTCTGAATGGCCTAATTTTTTGACTTCATCAACAGATTTATCCCATTCCGGCGGAATAGAATCTGCCGGGCGGGTATTAATCGGTTCTTCGGCGCCTATGGCTTTTTTCTTTACTTCCTCGTCAATCGGTCCCGGAGCGCGGCCATATAAACCCCTGATATAATCTTTTACTTCCTTAGAAATTAATTTATATCGCTCGCCCGTTACTACATTAAACACGGCTTGGGTACCCACTATCTGGCTGGTGGGTGTAACAAGCGGCGGGTATCCCAATTCTCTTCTGACTAAAGCGGTTTCTTTCAGCACCTCATTATATCTATCCAATGCCTTTTGTTCTTTAAGTTGTGATATTAAATTGGAAATCATTCCACCCGGAATCTGGTGAACCAGAATTTTAGGGTCAACCCTTTCTGAAATCGGGTCTAAGAATGTTTTGTAATTCTCTTTTACTTTCTGGAAATATTCTGAAATTTCAACCAGCACACTCAAATCGAGACCGGTATCAAAAGGGGTGCCTTTAAGCGCTCCGACAATACTTTCGGTCGGCGGCTGGGACGTTCCCCAGGCAAATGGCGAAATAGCCGTATCCAGATAATCAACCCCGGCTTCACAGGCAGTCAGATAACAAATCGGCGCCATTCCGCTTGAACAATGGGCATGGAGATGAACCGGTAATTTAACTTCTTTTTTAATAATATTAACTAGGTCGTAAGCCGCAGTGGGCGAAATAATGCCGCTCATATCCTTGATGCATATAATATCGGCTCCGGCATCCTTGAGTTCAAAGGCGAATTTGGCATATTTCTCAAGTGTATGAATTGGGCTGACCGTAAAAGAAATAGTGCCTTCGACTATTGCACCGGCTTTCTTGGCAGTCTTGATGGATAATGCCAGATTTCTGATATCGTTAAGGGCATCGAATATTCTGAAAATATCTATCCCGTTGTCCCTTGCCTTCTGGATGAATTTGACAACAATGTCATCGGGGTAATGGCGATAACCGACCAGATTCTGGCCCCGCAGGAGCATCTGCAGTTTGGTATTTTTTACCAGTTTGCGTATCTCTCTCAACCGCTCCCATGGGTTTTCCTTGAGATAACGAAGACAGACATCAAATGTTGCGCCGCCCCACATTTCCAGCGAGAAAAAACCAACCCGGTCCAATTTCTCAACGATAGGCAGCATATCAGCCGTCTTCATCCGGGTGGCGATAAGCGACTGATGCCCATCCCTTAAAACTGTTTCGGTTAATTTGACCATCTGTAATCTCTCAATCCTTGTTTGTTAACGTGAGGGAAAAATGACCACTTCCATTTGTTAAGTTTTGGCCGCGCCACTCTGATACCATGGTAACCGTTCGTTGAAACCCTATGGCTAATTAACTCCTTAGCCTGTCCGTTATTCAGATAAAGATGAACCGCCGCACTAATAACGACAATCTCGTTTTCACTAATATTGTTTTCCATAAAAAGCAACCACAGATTAACACAGATGGACACAGATAATCCGTGTTTATCTCGGGATTTGATTAACCCAGATAAAAATCAGTGTTTATCCGTGTGCATCAGTGGTTCCATAATTTTATTACAACGGAATATTCCCGTGTTTTTTAGGCGGTCTGGTTTCCCTCTTATTCAAAAGGCTTTCCAGGGCAACAATCAATTTAGGCCTGGTCTCCTGCGGTTCGATTACCTCATCGATATAACCCCGCTCGGCCGCAATATAAGGATTCTCGAATTTCTCTCCGTATTCAGCAATAAGTTTTTCACGGGTTTGTTTCGGGTCTTTACTATCGGTAATCTCTTTTTTGGATATAATATTAACCGCTCCTTCGGGTCCCATCACGGCAATCTCAGCAGTAGGCCAGGCAAAATTCATATCGGCACGGATATGCTTACTGCACATCACATCATAAGCGCCGCCGTATGCCTTGCGGGTAATGACTGTTAATTTAGGAACGGTTGCTTCGCAATAAGCATAAAGCAATTTAGCGCCGTTGCGGATGATACCGCCGTATTCCTGGACACTGCCCGGCAGGAATCCCGGCACATCCACAAAGGTCAGTAACGGGATATTAAAGGCATCGCAGAAACGCACAAACCGTGCGCCTTTAATGGAAGTATTTATATCAAGACAGCCGGCCAGATAGGCAGGCTGATTGGCAACGATGCCGATACTATGACCATTCAGGCGAGCAAATCCGACCACCATATTTTTAGCCCACTCCTTGTGAACCTCCAGAAAATCTCCGTCGTCCACCACGTAATCAATCACATCAATTATATTATATGGTTTATTGGCATCTGAGGGTATAATTTTAACCAGCTCTTTTGCCATCCGATTGGGTTTGTCCTTCGGTTTGATATAAGGAGGTTCTTCCGTATTATTGGCTGGAATGAACTGCAATAATTTCTTAATGGTATTAAAACCTTCTTTTTCATCCTGAGCGGCAAAGTGCGCCACGCCTGAACGGCTGTTATGCGTCATCGCGCCGCCTAATTCCTCAAAGGTTATTTCCTCGCTGGTCACTGATTTTATCACCTCGGGGCCGGTAATAAACATATGGCTGGTCTTCTGGACCATAACGATAAAATCAGTCAGGGCAGGGGAGTAAACCGCGCCGCCGGCGCAAGGTCCGGTAATTATAGAAATCTGGGGAATCACGCCTGAAGCCATAGTGTTTCTGAAGAAAATCTCGGCATAACCGCCCAGCGAGACCACGCCTTCCTGTATTCGGGCGCCGCCTGAATCATTAATCCCGATAACCGGCGCCCCGACTTTTATTGCCAAATCCATTACCTTGCAAATCTTGTTGGCAAATGCCTCGCCTAATGAACCTCCGAAAACCGTAAAATCCTGAGAGAAAACATAAACTAATTTACCGTTGACTGTCCCGTAACCTGTAACGACTCCGTCACCCAGTGTTTTTTTATTCTCCATACCGAAATGGGTGCATTGATGAACCACAAAGGCATCCAGTTCCTGAAAAGTCCCCTTATCCAATAAAAGGTCAATACGCTCGCGGGCCGTAAGTTTACCTGCTTTATGTTGTTTATCTGTTTTGTCCTTGCCGCCGCCGAGTAAACTCTCGGCTCGCTTCTGTCGCAATATCTTTAATTTATCTTCCATCGTTACAATCCTTATTTGCCACTAAGGCACCAAGTCACGAAGAAATTCTTTGTGTCTTTGTGGCTGATTTAGAGTTTCACGAAATCAGACATTATCGTATCACGCTCAAAGAGCAGAACCAATGCCTTATCCTTTGCTTTAGAGCGATGAGGAGTTCCTTTTTCAATAACGATTAGTTCGCCGTCTTTCAACTTTACTTCTTTTTGTCCCTCTAATTCAATAGAAATAGAACCGTCATAAACCAGCATACACTCATCGTGTTTTTCGTGTTTATGCCAGAAATATTCGTCCTTGAATTCCGATAACTTGACTTCGTAATCCTCCACCTTACCGAGGACCACCGGAGTCCATGGTTTTTTGAGATAAGGGATTACCTGCTTAATATTTATCTTCTTTATACTCATAGTATCTCTATCCTCTCACTGATAATGTAATTATTATTAATACCAGTTATTTATACCGCTATCAAGAAATTTTATATAAATAACTATTTTTGCCACAGAGTTCGCAGAGAACAAAAAGTTATTAGTTATTAGACATTAGTTATTAGTCATTCCTCAGTGTTCTCTGTGCCTCTGTGGCTAATCAAATCTGTGTCCTATTGGAATATCACCAAAAATACAGAAAAATATTGACATTATCTGCAAAATAAGACATAATTATAAAGTTTTAGAAGCGGAAATACCCCAACCGCTTTCTTCGAAAACTTGTCCCGCGAGTCGAATTCCTAATAATTGGGAAGAAAACGTTAAACGAGACGATAATAACTTATTTAGGGGTAGTAAGAAAGGGATACTATGGGGAAGAAATTGTATGTGGGCGGACTGTCATATGACACCACAGAGGAAACCTTGAGGCAGACATTTGCTCAAGCCGGAACCGTGGAAACCGCAAATGTTATAATAGACCGTGATAGCGGCCGCTCAAAGGGCTTTGGCTTTGTAGAGATGGCCACCGATGCAGAAGCCGTAAAGGCAATTGAGTTGCTTAATGGCAAGGAACTTGACGGGCGCAGTCTGACCGTCAATGAAGCCAGACCGATGGAAAAAAGAGCCCCCAGACCGGGCGGCGGCGGCGGATACAATCGAGACCGTAACCGTGATAGCGGAAGCCGCTATTAATCAGGGCTAAATTGTAGTCTGGCTGTTAGACTTTAGTCGTTACAGCCAACTATAGTCGGCAGTAATCTGCTAAAGCAGAACTGCCGGACTGAAAACAGCGTTAAGTTAAGTTTCAGTTTACAACGAAAAGGCAGGAAATGGAATAACATCCATTTCTGCCTTTTTTACTTTAACCGGAATTATTAACCACAAAGAACACGAAGGACACAAAGTATTTTTCAAACTATCGTTATGATAAAGTCCCATATTTCTTACCTACCTGATTAGAAGTTCAATCCCAGCCTATTCCATTCTTTGTTTGCGCCCCTAAAAATACCCGGATAAGTCGGTGCTATACTTAGTTGGCATAACTCTCCGTATGGAGTAAGGGTTGTGCCATACGGAGATAGCACACCTGTCCGTATGGAGCAAGGGTTATGCCATACGGAGATTGGGTAATCCATCCACGCCGATTAGCTTTATGCCATACGGAAATGGCATAACTCTCCGTATGGAGTAAGGGTTGTGCCATACGGAAATGGCACACCTATCCGTATGGAGCGATGGTTACGCCATACGGAGATTGGGCAAATGTGCCATCTACCCGACCTACCCGAATGGCGTCTCCGGCGCTGGGGTAGGTGGGGGGATAGGGTATCCCCCCCCCTATTTTGAGCAGAAATTGGGGTAAAATCGTCCGCCAGGATGTTAATAAATGAGTTATCCCTTACGGGAGGCAGTATGCTCCGACCAACGGAAGTCCCGTCAGGGATGGGAAAAGGATGTTGTCCCCCGTCCCGAAGTAAGCGTGCGGCTTCGCACTTTAGATGGGGTATAGGGCCAATGGACACCCACACTCCAATACATAAACATACATACTTCGTAACATATATCCTATACGATGGGGCGCTATGTAGTATGTATGGTTATTGTTTACATACACTAACCAAGCCCTGCGTTATATATCAGCCGTGTGTATATTGTATATCTCCCGTGCGTATATTGTATATCACCCGTGCGTATGTTATATATCAGCCGTGGGTATGTTGTATATCAGCTGTGGGTGCATTATATATCAGTCGGGGGCTTGTTGTATATCAGGGTGTCTTTAGGGGTATTACCCCCCACCCTCCCCCCTCCCCCTATTTTGAGCTGTCACTGGATTTACGAAAATCGGTTCGGTAAATGTTTGAATCTCAAGGGGTTACAAAATGTGTACCTGTTCCACGAAAGAATTAGAATTGAAATTTCTAACACTTAATATATTTTATGGGATTTTGAGCGCCTTGTTTTATAAGATGATTCACAGATTTAGACACATATTTTTTTCTGATACTTTCATCAGCAATCTTACCTCTAAATTCCCATCTCTTACCTGTTTTATTCTTTGTGGAATGCCATGATTTTATCTCGTAAACTTCCCTGATAATTCCCCTATATGTTGGTAAGGCATATTTTGCCTTATATCTTCTTTCGCCAAGTTTCCAGCAATAACGTGTTGCGTAATATAAGTCATTTTCAGATATATCTCGCGTAAATTTTCTGTTTATCTTTATTAGCATTACAGGGTCGGTGATTTTTGCTTTTTTCGCATCACAAATAGCTATAATTTCTTTCGGAGACATCTTACCTCTGTCTTCTGAATCTTGCCCATAGACCTTATTAGTTAAACCCGTCAATCCGATATGATCAATCAATGCAGATTCAACCTCAAATGCTTCTTTTTCGTTCATGCCGTGACGAATAATAGCATATTGTATCTTTTTCCCTTTGCGTAAGATTTTCTTAATAGTATCAATTTTCTCTGATTTCCTGTTCTTTACAACCACCCCCTTAAGATGTTGAAAAATTCTGTTGTTTTTCCCTTTGCCTATATAAAAAACCTTACCATTTGGATTGGCTAATGAATAAACATAATATTCAAGCTTTTCGCATACTGCCTGCGAAAATTTATAATTTCCCTTATTTTTCTTAATCAATCTATTCATATTTCTCCCGGGACACATTACAATTAGGGAATTCCAGGGACAATCTTACCCCATCCTATCATTTTCCCTTTTATCAGACAAGAGTTTTACCAGTAATCCAGTATGCTGTCTCAGGCCTCCTAACTCGAAGGAGATTTCTTCGATAATCTTAACTTAAAATCTTTTGTATCTATAATATTAATTTTTATTTTACTGTTAACTACAGATAAGCCGCCTATGCTTAAAGTAAGAATAATTTGCTTCCCTGAATTTGATAGTTTGATTAGCGTCTTGTTTAATTGCTCTCTATTCAAAAATCCTAAAACATCATCAATCATAATGGTTTTATCGTTCAGAATAGAGTCAATCTGCATCATTATACTGTCTCCATGCGCCAAATAATTCACCGGCAAAAACTTATCAAGCAGAAAATTTATTACGGTAGTTTTCCCCGAACCACCTTTCCCAGTAATAATATTCAAACCTTTTTTAAACTTTATAGTCGCGTCTTGAATTATACCATAGTTTTTAATCTTGATAGTGTTCACTCTTGGGATAAAAAAAACTTCGTCTAAAACTCTTTTCATTATTTTCATATCCTCTAATTCCGGGGACACCCTCCTTCGCCCCGCAGGGGCTACGGACGGGCAAGCAATACTTAATTATTTATTCCCGAATCCCGAAAAAGAACTACATCAACATTCCGCCGTCAACGATAAGAACCTGGCCGGTAACATAACTTGATTTGTCAGAGGCGAAGAAAAGAACCGCATCAGCTACATCCTTAACCGTGCCTAATCGCTGAAGCGGAATATGCTCGGTCATTCTTTTTTTTATCTCTTCGTTAAGCACATCTGTCATTGGGGTCTGGATAAAGCCCGGGGCAATGGCATTGACATTGATATTACGGCTGGCAAATTCTTTGGCTGATGTTTTGGTTAGGGCAATTACTCCTGCCTTTGATGCGGCATAATTCGCCTGTCCGATATTACCGCCGATGCCTATGACCGATGCGATATTGATGATTTTGCCCGAACGTTGCTTGAACATATACCTGCAAACTGCTTTGGTGCAATTAAATGTGCCTTTGAGATTTATATTCAATACCCGGTCCCATTCCTCATCTTTCATCCGCATAATCAGGTTATCACGGGTAATACCTGCGTTATTGACGAGGATATCTATTGCCGGAAAAGTTTTGCAGACCTCTTCTATGACATTTTCCACTTCAACTGAATTGCTGATATCAACTTTCTTTGCCAAGGCTTTTACACCCTTAGTTTGTATTTCTGAGGTGGTATCCTTGAGGGTATTTTCGTCCACATCAAAAAGGATGATATGGCATCCTTCAGTAGCTAAAGAAAGCGCGATTTCGCGGCCGATTCCGCGTCCGGAACCGGTGACCAGGGCAACTTTATTTTTTAATCCATACTCCATAAATTATATCCTTTCTATCAAATAGGACACAGATTAACGCCGATAAACACTGATTATTTCTTTATATTATCAAATACTTTCCGTTTAATCTCTGCTTTAGGGCCGAAGTTTAATAACAAGCCAACTTCAATGTCTGTAGCTTTCAGGTAATTTAATAATTGCGCCTCATGTTCTTTTCCTAAACTGATTGCCGCCTTAATCTCAACAATCACTTTATCTTCAACTAATATATCCGCAAAATATTCGCCTACTAACTTGCCGTCATAAGATACTTTTATAGAAGATTGAGCAATTGCTTTTAGGTCTGACTTTTCCAGTTCTATTAATAGGGCGTTTTCATAAACCTTTTCCAGAAAACCGTAACTGAGAGTATTGTATACCTGATAAAATGCTTTGATGATTTTCTCAGTTAAATCTTTATATTTGAAATCCTGAGAATCTGTGTTCATCTGTGTCCTATGATATTTAGACTTCGTAGTTTATTGTTTTGACCGTGACATTAATCCGTCTCATTAATCCTGCCAGAACCTTGCCCGGTCCGATTTCATAAAAGGTATCATAGCCATCCTGAATCAGGCGCTGCATACTGTCCGCCCAGAGAACCGGACTGGAGACCTGACGGCTTAGATTGCTCCTGATTTGCTCCGGAGTCTTGGCATAATCAGCCGTAACATTGGAAACAACGCCTTTGGTCGGCGATTTAATATTAACATTAGCCAGTTGTTGGGTGAGTTTGGTTGCAGCCGATTTCATCAAAGGCGAATGAAATGCACCGGCAACCTTTAAAGGAATAACCCTTTTGGCGCCGGCCTGAGTTAATTTTTCGCTTGCCTGCTGGACTGCATCATATTCACCTGAAATAACTATCTGGTCAAGACTATTAAGATTAGCGATTACAACGATTCCATTGATGGATGAACATGCTTCTTGTATTTTCTGGCGGTCTAATCCGACTACGGACGCCATAGTGCTTTTGGTCTTGTCGCAATCTTCCTGCATAAATGTTCCGCGCCGTTCTACAAGTCTCACCGCATCATCGAACGAAAGCGCTTCAGTTGCAACTAATGCCGTATATTCGCCAAGACTTAAACCGGCAGAAGCAGACCATTCCGGCAATTCCCCTTTTTCTGTCATAACCGATAAAGCCACCAGACTGGTAACAAGTATTGCCGGCTGGCAGATATTGGTTTTGTTTAATGAGTCTTCATGTCCCTCAAAACAGGTTTTACTGAGAGGGAACCCGAGGATTGCATCAGCGCGTTGATATAATTCTTTTGCCTTGGGATGCTCATCGTATAATTTTTTACCCATTCCGACAAATTGGGCGCCCTGACCCGGAAACAATAAAGCAGTTTTCATATTATTACTCGCATTTCTTAGCCACAGATTACACCAAGTAGGCAGGCAGATTGACACAGATAATCTGCTCAATCTGCTTAATCCGTTTACATGTAATTTCCTATACTATCAAGTAAAACTTTGATAAATTGATTATGTTATGTTATAATATAATGAAAATATGATGAAGCGTTTTATTATTATTTTCATTGTTTTTTATTTTCTTGCCTCTTTTATACCGGCACAGGAACAGGAAATAGATACGATAAGACAGTTGGAATCCGCCTATTTGCTTGATAAGGATATCAAACTTGCCGAATCAGCCCTGATTCTGTCTAAAACAATCTATCCAAAAATAGATGTTAATAATTATTTGACACGGATAGATGAAATAGTTGCCGAAATCAGCAACCGCCTGGGAACTATTAATTCATCCGACCCATCTAAAATCATTCTTGAAATAAACCGTTATTTTAATGAGAAGAAAATAAAGGCAGAATCTATCCTGACCACAATCCCTTCTCTTTTATCAGAATCAGACCGCGATAAATTTCTGCTTAATAAGGTATTAGATTCGATGAGCGGTAATTGTCTCGGATTGACTACTCTTTATTGGAGTATTGCCGAAAGGTTAAATCTACCTCTTTCGGCAGTGATTATTCCGCAGCATGTCTTTTTAAGGTATTATAAATCGAAAGAAGAATATCATAATATTGAGGCAACCGCCTGCGGGGCTGAAATAGAAGATGACGAATATATTAAAGAAACCAAGAAACTAATCGGTGATAAGATACCGTTGAATAGCACGCCAGATAAAATAACTTTTTATGTCTTGTCCAAGAGACAATTTATTGGTTTAATCTTATACAATCGCGGTGTGGATTATGCCAAGAAGGAATCGTTTCGAAATGCCCTGCGTGATTTTACTTCTGCCTTAAGGATATATACTGATTTCCACGAGGCATATAAAAGCCGTGCCGGCATTTATCTAAAAGAAGAGAAATTGCAGGAGGCGCTTAACGACTTGAAGAGTGCGATAAGTCTCGAACCGGATTGCCCTTCGACCTATTTCAATTTAGGAATCGCCTATTTTAGCCTTAAGGATTATAATGAGGCGCTAAAAAACATTGATAAGGCGATAGAACTGGTGCCGCAATATCTTGAGGCATACCGCAATCGGGGAATCGTATTTACCCAGCAACAACGTTACAAGGAAGCGCTTTCCGACCTTTCTTTTGTAATAGATGCATCGCCTTCTGCCCGGTCGTATTATGATAGGGGGGTGGTTTATTTCAATATAAAAAAATACAGCGAGGCAATCAGCGATTACACCGAAGCGATTTCCAGGGATGAAAAGTTTACCGACGCCTATAACAACCGAGGTATTATTTATGCTAACCAAGAACACTATTTGGAAGCAATCAAGGACTTTGAGCAGGCAATCAAACTTCAACCCCAAAAAGACGCCTGCTATAAAAATCTGGGACTTGCATTTTATAAAATGGAGAATAATCTAAAGGCGATAGAGATATTAAAAAAATATCTTGAACTGAATCCAAATGACGAGGAAATAATAAAATTAATAGAGCAGTTAAAATAATTAACACGAATCATACGAATGTTGTTTTTTCGTATTCGTGATATTCGCAAAATTCGTGCCATTCGTGTTAGAGTTTTTATTTATGAAAGCATTAGTAGTTATCCCGGCTCGTTATGGTTCAACCCGGTTGAGCGCCAAGGTATTGCTTAAAGAAACCGGTAAATACCTGATGCAACATACATATGATCGGGTATTAAAATGCTCGCTGGTGGACCGCGTAATTATCGCAACTGACGACAAACGGGTATTAAAGGCGGGCCAGTCATTCGGCGCTGAAGTCAAATTGACCTCAAAATATCATACCTGTGGGACTGAACGGATTGCCGAGGTTGCCCGTTATCTGCCTTACCGGTATATCATTAATGTCCAGGCAGACGAACCTGAAATAGACCCTGAGGCAGTTGATAAAATCATCAAAACCCTGCAACTCAATAGGGATATTGATATTGCCACATTAGCCGTTCTCTTAAGAAGGAAAGATGTTCCTGACCCCAATAAAGTTAAGGTTCTTCTGGATAGTAAGAATAATGCCCTTTCGTTTCAACGTTCTATTTCATTGTATGGAATTTCAAAGTATAGCCACCAAGACACAAAGGCACAAGGAATTCTTAGTGTCTTAGTGCCTTCGTGGCAGAAGTGCGGGATTAATTTAAATACCGTTAAAGGCAAATATCGTTATTATCGGCATTTAGGTATTTATGGCTATAAAAAGGATGCATTGCTCAAATTCGTCAAACTTCCGCAAACAGAATCAGAGAAAGAACTGCGATTAGAACAATTGAGGGCATTGGAAAACGGATTCAGAATAAAAGTTGTTGTGACTAAGAATGCTTTTTATGGGATAGATACGGCTGGCGATTATAAGACGTTTGTAAAAAGATACAAATCGGAATCAGTCGGACACAGATAAACGCAGAGCCCCACGGACTACACAGATTAATATTTATAAGGAATCCAGGAATTCAGGAAGAATTTGCCGTGGTTTCGTGGTCTCCTTATAGAAATTATATGCGAAAATCTGCGTCCTATTTGACGGATATGGATTAAATAGAATATCGTTTAGGTATAACCACGAATGAACACTGAAAATTTCTAAGTGGTAGGCTGTCCATAGAATTCCCAGTTATTACTTCAATTCCAATTTGGGTAAATCTAACTTATTTGGCAAATCTTTGAATCCTTTCAACTTTGCCTTGCATAATTTCTTTAAGCCTACCAACATTGACATATCTTCAGCATAATTGTTCTTTATTACATCGGATTGCCCCCCCCCCCCAAATACGTAGCACCAAATTCATTTATTTTCTTTATGCAATTTTCGTATTCTTCTAAGAAATAATATTCAATTGCCAGTGCTGTTATTGTAGTTAAATAATAAGGGTATTTATCATATGCAATCTGTGAATATTCTACCGCTTGTCGCAAAATATTAGAATCATTTTTTTCTCTACCAATACTGAGCAGGAAAATCCCTTTTTTACAATAGTTAGAAAATGAATCAGGTTCCATTTTTATTGCATAATCTACGGCTTTTATCTTGGATTCCTTGTCTTGTTTGGGGTAATGATATTTCAGTATTAAAGCATTCATTAGATAGGTTGCCAATACTTCTTTTTTAGTTGCATTTCTCAATAATTTTCTTTTTATCTCTACATTACCGGTAGTATCTTTTAACAAAGGAGCAAATTCTCTAAGATACTCATCATCAGCCATACTCCTGCCATCTCCTGATGTTGTTTCTATATTGATACGCCTTTTACCATCATCATACCTTACAAAGAAATGATTAGGAATAACAACTCCAAAAAAAGGTAAATGTAACCGTTCAGCCAGACATAAATAACTAATACCTATAGACACACAGTGTCCTTTTTTCCGCCATAGTACGTTGTGCAATAAATCATAGTCAGGGTCGTCATCTAGCTTTTGCTTTCCTTCAAATCTCAACTCTGCAAAAAAATACTTATTAAAAATCTCCACGATTTTCTGTGGTTCATTTATTCCTTCCAGACGCGGACGAACTGCATCTGCCATTCTATCAAGATTTTTTAACTCCCATTCCAAATTCATATTGGGACATACGGCTTTGGTTAATAACAAAGTGTATTTGCCAAGGTTTATGTTTTCCTCAGGTGTGTTTAATATTTCTTCGCAGACTGAATCAACAGTGATTTTTTCTACTTCTACTGTTGATGTCTGTGACAATTGTGAATTACCCGCACATCCACTCAAGGCATAAATGAGCATTCCAACCCATAAACCTAAAAATATTCGGGTAAATATATTATTTTCCATCACTTTTTCCTCGTGGGACACCACCCTCCCAAGGCGGGGTCTTCTTATAAAGATACTAATTAATATTGTTGAGGCCAGAAATGATGTCTCTTTATAGTTAATGCCATTATCTGCTTAATAATCGCTTTTTCGTCATTGTGAGGCAGTTCTTTTTCTCCTTCCGAATAAAAACGATAAAATCTCAGACGGTCCGCCTTAGTCATCACTTCTGATACCGAGGCATTAAGTTGGGATAGGTTTTTAAGCAGTTCAGGTAACGATACTTCATAAGAGAATTTCATCCGGTCTAAGTCAATGAAATAGAAAGTCCAACCCGCCTGACCGGTTGACCAGTCGGGCAGGTTCTTGCTGTAATTATCAGTTTGGGTGCGGGTATTTTCTTTAATAAGAATATTATTAGATTTGAGGTCGTAATGGAATATTCCGTTTTGATGGAGTCTTCTAACAGCAAAGGCAAATTCCTTAATGAATCCGATTTTACGCTCTAATGTTTTTTTGTCTTTGATACGATTGACAAAGTTTCCGACCACGAATTGATTGGTTGGTTCAGCCTCAATCTCCCTGGTAATAACATAACTTCTTTTAACCCAGGTGTAAAATGGGTCCGTTTCTTCTACGAGCGCTATTGGCTCGGCAGTCAAAGTATGGCGGATAAGCAGTCCATTCGCCGAGAACCAGCTTTTTTTAGCCGGGTGATTTCCAAACAAACTCCAGACTCTATTACCGAAAGAATAGCGATATTCCTTTATAAAAACATTTAAGTTAAGAGATGAGGTTAAGGCTGAGGTTGAGGAATCATTTTTCTTAACCTTATCCTTAATCTCATTGTAAGCAATCCTTGATATCAAACGCTTCGGGATATACTTAAATAATTTGTGCGGTTCATTAACGACTATTTTATCATGATTGGCAATTAATTTAATTATACCTGAAACATCGTCCTGCCTTTTGAGGGAAATACGATAATTACGATAGTTCATTACGGCATAATGGGAAGAGTTTCTTAAACATCGCTTGTTGCGATTCCGCCAATGTTTATGCTGCAGGATTTTTACTTTATCGAGAACTGTCGTAATAAAATCACGAAGGACATCCGTTCTGAAATCAAGTTTATGGTAATATTTGATGAACCTGTATATATCCGTGGAAGACAGGACAGTTGAAAGGGAATAAATTATCTGGGCAAGATTAGATATTTTATGCGGTTGTGTAAAGTATGATAAAATAGATGAGCGGTGTAAATCTATTAAATATAAAACAGGCGATTTCGGGTCTATTAAAATATTTCCTAAATGGAAATCTTGATGGAAAAAGGTAGCTCGATGAACTTCCCGGACTAATTCGGCTAATGACTTTAGGATATCATTTTTAGATTTAATGTTATCGCGGCTTTCTCCAAGAGTTTTATTGCGGTTTTCTGCTATCAGTGAAACGATGAAATCTTTAATGGAAATCGCATTTTCCATTTTCCTGACAAAGAGAAAAATGTCTGTGGTAAAACCTAATTTCTTCTTTTCCAAAACACCCAAAGGATAAATGGTATTGATATGATGATTTATAAGATAGTCACTGGCTCTGACTTCTTTGCGGGCCGGCGCTAAAAAGGTTGCTTTGATTATCCCCAGCAGGCCTCTGATTTTATATCGTTTGACCAGAATATTTAATTCCGGTGTTTCTATGGTAAAAATGGTTCGGGCATTGTTATCTTTTAATACATTCTTGGAAATAGCATCATAAACAACGTTTTCTTTCCCTATAAAGTGGGTTTCAAACATCTTGCGATGCGCCTGATTAATCAACCAGCGATAAGGCGATTTGGTAATCCTGATAAAACTGAGCATATACTTATTAAACTTGAGATTGTTTACAAAGTCAATAATCTCAATCTGTAAAATCAGCTTAATCCTGTTTGCCCCTTGCGGGACTTCTTCAATGAAGTATCCCGTTAGGGATTGAGGCGGGTCTGTGTTCTGTTGATATGGCGTCTGCCTGCCGCAGGCAGTGATTTCGAAGAACTCATTTTACCAGAGACGGGGTTCTCCGAAGGCGGCGTGGATAGGTCTTTAATAAATTCTTTCCAAATAGAGTATTTTTTATCATCAAGTAATTTAGATATGCTATAATTAAAATTAGGTTTTTGCGGTTTGGTTATTAATTTCATCCCTGCTTCCCGTGGTAGCCTTCCACCTTTTTTGGTGTTGCATTTATTACAGCAGGTTACTACATTCGTCCATGCGGTAGTTCCTCCGCGGGACCGAGGTATAATATGGTCAATAGTTATGAGACCGAGTGGATATTTTTTATCACAGTATTGACATTGATAATTGTCGCGTATCAGGATATTCTTACGGTTGAGCTTCCACTCACGCCTGGGCATTTTATCGTATTCTAATAAACGAATTACTCGAGGTACTAATATCCGCCACTTTGGTGTATGGATATAGTCATCCAAATCATCAATATTATGTTTATTTGACACTTCAATCCAACTGCCAAATCTACAGTTTTCAAAACGTCCGTTGTTTTTATAAATCACCTCGGCATAATCTTTAGCCAGAAAAACAAAGGCGCGACGAACAGTAATTACCCTCAGTACCATATATAATTTATTTAATACCAATACATTAGTGCTCAGGAGATTCTCAACGGTATCTTTTTCCATAAGATATTTAATATGTCGTTATGAGACGGGATTAAGCCACAGATTACACAGATTGAATTTAATCGGTGTAATTGAATCAGATATAAATTACACGGATTTTAATCTGTGGCTATATTTTTCTCCGCTATTCAGTCTATTTGCCAAAAACTATACCTGCTGGGTCTATCTCCTCGCGCAATATCTTCAGATGCTGTTCCGTAGGCACGGGACTTGTTTCAATCTTATCCGGTATAATGATATCAAAGCTGCTGTTTTTCCGCACTTCATCTACGGTGACACCAGGGTGCAGTGAAATTAGCTTTAATTTTTTAGTCTTTTCGTCGAACCCGTAAATACCTAACTGAGTGATAACCCTATATGGTCCTGATCCATTGGCTAATCCGGCCTTTTCCCTGCCCCCCGGACCATCCAGATAACCGGGTGTGGTTAGAAAATCAACCTTATTGACAAAGGTCTTAGTCGACTGGTTGGCAATAATAATTACAAGCCGTTGCGAGAAAGAGGCTACGTCATTAGCGCCGCCGCTACCCGGTAAACGAGCCTTAGGCAGAGAATGTTCACCTATGACCGTAGTATTAATGTTGCCATACATATCCATCTGAGCAGCGCCCAGAAAACCATAATCTATATAGCCTGCCTGTGAAAGCGACATAACATCATGCATGCTGGAGGCGCTTATGCCTTTATAATAGGTTCTCGATTCGCCGACTGATATGGGTAGTTCAGCCAGCATTGGCCCGATTCCGCCGGCTTCGAATACTATAAGCAGATTAGGCGCATGGGTTTTCTGGGCTAACATAGAGGCTGTTATAGGAAGCCCGGTGCCTACAAAAACGGTTTTTTTGTCTTCTAATACGCTCGACCCGACAAATGCCAGATATTCCCTTAAATTATACTTGTCTTCGGTTACACTATTTGTTGTCGCTTGGCTCTCTTTCCTCCATGGAGCTATCATCGGTTCCCTAAGAAACTCGCGTCTCTTTAGGTAATTCAATTTCTTTACGCCGCCGCATAGTTCAAGATAGTTCTCAAAGTCAGCCACACCAAAAACATATTTTTGCAGAAACTCATCAACACCTTCCTGAGTTTTGGAGAGTCTCAGCCATTCTGCTATATGTTCCTCGTCATAGTAGTACATTCCGGGCATTTCACACGGATGGGAACCATGAGGAACCTCAACCACTGCATCTACTACAAGGAAAGGTATTTTCGTTTCCCAAGGTTTTCTCCGGATTAATTCATTGTCGACTATCTCTTCCGTAGTTATTATCAGCCTGCGCGCACATCTGGATAGCTCGAAGTCTTCCACTAATATACTGTCTATTTGGGCATTACCGTAGATATCGCAACGGTGAACATGAATAAAGGCAACATCAGGGTAAGATGCCGGAATCAAGTTTATTGGTTTGCCGCTGAATGGGTCATTGATAGTCTTGCATGAGCTAAATTTGTGGGTATCGGTGCCAAGCATATTACGGCTGGGAATGAAAGGGAGTCCCATCATACCGGCTAAAAATCGCCATTGATATCCGGCGTTGCTGGTTTCGGCAACCACTTTACAACGGCCGCTTTGCACCATCCTTCTTGAGGCATGAGATAATCCTCTTAGTTCATGGCCAAATGAATAGGCTACTTCTAATTTATTCACATTGCCTGACCCCACTAGAATGTCAAGGTCATGAACCGCTGTCTTACCGGCCATAATCAGATTTTTCTTTTTTTGCCTGACTATTTCGTATATGATAGCCATTGATACCCTTACGTGCCCAAAACCTCCGCTGGCTATAAAATCTCCGTCATGAACGAATCTTGAAACAGCTTCCTTAGCTGACATAGTTTTATCCTTTAACTCCCGCGACTTATTTTTTTGCACCCATTCCCTAGCCTTATCCGGGTCATGCCAGCCTATCAACTCACCTTTGCCATCACTTGGTATTGTCATTTTATCTCCTTATGTTATTCTTTGTTAATGAAAAATAGTAAGCAGATTAAACGGATTTTACCGATTTAGCAGATAAAAATACCCGACTGAACGGCAAGGTCGAGCATGCCTGCTTAATCCGCTTTATCAGCTAAATCTGTTCACTATCTTATACTTTTATCCACTATAATTTTCAACTAATTATTATTGCTAAATTAGACGTAATTTGTTTAACTTATTTATTATGAAATGCCCGTTCTGCAAGAAAGACAATGACCAGGTAATAGATTCCCGTTCAGCAGATGATGGATTTAGCATCAGGCGGCGTCGGAAATGTCTGTCCTGCAAACGACGTTATACAACCTACGAAAAAAGAGAAGAAATATCATTGCGGGTTATCAAAAAGGATGGTTTGCGCCAGCCTTTCAATCCGGAAAAAATATTTAACGGGCTTCTTAAGGCATGTGAAAAAAGGCCTATCCCAACAGAAAAACTAAAAGACACTATGGCTAAGATAGAAAGAGCTATTTACGACAAATTTGAACGTGAGGTTCCAGCCAAAGAAATAGGTGAATTATTAATGAAAGAACTGAAATCTCTCGACCATGTTGCCTATGTCAGATTTGCTTCAGTCTATCGCGAATTCAAAGACCCGCAGGAATTTACCCGTGAATTGAAAAACATCAATAATAAATAAAACCATACCTCCTACGAATAATATTTTATCCCATCTCCGTTAAATTCGCTTGTCCGGACGTATAGTGGTTATTAACCGAAGGTTCTCGTAAATTTTCCTAATCCCTTTTTGACAAAGGGTGAAATAGGGTGATTTTATCTAACTTTTGACTAATAGCTAATATAACGTCGGGGCGGACATGTAGAACGCGGATTTTATAATCAGATAGGTAATAGAATCTCAGTCTTTGTTGCTGTTTTTATATCCCGCTAATATTTTATCTAAAGAGTCTTTTTCCGGTTCGCTAAGACTGTCAAAGATACGATCTGATTTAGATATTTTTTCCCGTCGGATTATTTCACGGCAGGTCATTTTGATATAACGGGCACCCAATTCGGATATATCGGCTTCTATCGGATAGAGCCTTGTCAGAGGAATCAGGGCATTTTTATTACCGATTTTACCGAGTGTTTCTATAATCTCACCGGTCACCCGTTTATTACCGTCGCCTAAAAGTTCCAAGAGGTCGTCTAATCCTGCCGTAGAATTCATTTCTCCAATAAGATAGTGAAGCTTCATACGAACCATCTGATAGAAGTCCAACTTTTTACGCGAAGATGTATCGGAACTTTGATGCGCCTCATTAATATGCGGTGCTGGATTTTCGTTTAGATGCGCCGCATTTTGTTCTATAGTTTTATTGATTTGATCTATTTTTGCTTTAGTATCTTGAAGATGCCGCAATAAAACCGGTACTGCGACGGTGTTTTTGTCATTTATTCTGATAAGCGTCTCGCAAATATTTTCTATCATTAATTCATCCATAGGTGTTTTTATTTCGCGAACCTGATTTAATGCTTCTATCAATACAGGAACGGCAAATTTGCCAATAACCTCTAATGCATAGGTTAACTGAAAAATAAGAGTGTGATGGGTAATGTTCTTTACAAGAAGTTCCACCAAAGGACGGGTAACAATGTATTGATTTATATTAAGATAAGCAATGGCTTTTTGACGGATTTCATATTCATTGGAAAAGAGATGCTGGATGATTAATTGTATGTCGGATTCGCTGATGATATGCTCATCGCTTAGTTTTTTTATGTCTTTATCCCATAAAGGCAACCCTAATTGCTTTATTTCGTCGGCAGAGATTGTTGGTTCGTCAGAACCATCAGAATCGCTCATAATTTTAACTTTTCTTTAACTTCACACTTGAACTGGTGCTGAATCAAGCTGTTTTACAAACACTTTGATGTTCGGAATAAATTGGTTTTATTGTTTGAATTCCCTTGAACATTTCTGCAGTAATCCGAAAGGTTCTGGGTTTTTTCGAACTTGGCAATTCAAACATTGTATCCAGTAGGAGTTCTTCAAGAATAGCGCGAAGAGCCCTTGCCCCGGTTTTTTTTGCCAGCGCTTTTTTGCCTATTTCTTCTAATGCTTCTCGGCTGAATTCGAGATTTGCATTTTCCATTTTAAAAAATGCTTGATATTGTCTGATTAAAGCATTTTTAGGTTCTGTCAGAATCTTTATCATTGCTACCAAATCTAAAGGTTTAACGATACAGGTTACCGGGAAACGCCCGATAAATTCAGGAATCATTCCAAATTCCATTAAATCTTCAGGTTCATTATGCTCCAAAATTTCTCCAAGCCCCAATTCATCCAAGTCTCTGGTTTCTGCGTCAAACCCAATCTGTTTCCGTCCAATACGCCTGCCGATAGAATTTTCTATTCCATCAAATGTTCCTCCGGCAATAAAAAGAATATGAGTAGTGTCAATTTGAATATATTCCTGTTCAGGGTGTTTACGGCCTCCCTGAGGCGGAACGCTGGCAATAGTGCCTTCTAATATTTTAAGCAATCCTTGCTGCACACCTTCACCGGAAACATCTCGGGTAATAGATGGATTATTATGTGTCCGGGCAATTTTATCTATTTCATCAATATAAATAATTCCTCTTTCTGCCCGAGTAAGGTCATAATCGGCGGCTTGAATCAATCTTAACAGAAGATTCTCCACATCTTCGCCGACATAGCCTGCTTCTGTCAAGGTAGTTGCATCGCCTATCGCAAATGGCACATCCAGAATTTTAGCCAATGTCCGGGCAATTAATGTCTTACCGCAACCGGTCGGACCAATAAGAAGGATATTACTTTTTTCTAATTCCACATCGCCATTATGGATAGGGTTGAGAATACGTTTATAATGATGATTAACCGCGACAGAAACTACTTTTTTAGTCCGGTCTTGCCCCACGATATATTCATCCAATTTCTTCTTGATTTCCGGTGGGGTAGGTGAATTTTTTATGAGATGTTCCTTGCGAAAAGGTCCCCGATGTCCTAAGCGGTCGTTCTTTTTAAGCATCCGACTACAGATGGAAACACAGCCGGAACAAATAGTAGCTCCGGCAAGTCCCTTTATTAAACTATTCTCTGTAGTATATGGAAGGCCGCAAAAGGAGCATACTTGCTCCCCTTTATTATTTTTCTTAGAACGCTTCATTGACGATTATATTAACTTTTAACTTGTGACTCGTTTTTTAACTTTAGCGATTCTATTACTTCATCCACGATGCCATAATTTTTGGCTTCCGCGGCAGACATAAAATAATCACGGTCCGTATCTTTTTCTACTTTTTCTAAAGGTTGTCCGGTATGTTTAGTGACAATAAGGTTTATTTTATGTTTTAGTTTGATAATTTCTTCAGCTTGAATTTTAATATCCGTTGCATCGCCTTGAGTGCCACCCCATGGCTGGTGGAGCATAATGCGGGCATGAGGCAAGCAATTGCGTTTTCCCTTTGTTCCGGCAGCTAAAAGGATCGCCCCCATACTTGAAGCTTGGCCAATACAGTATGTGGAGACATCACACTGGACAAATTGCATTGTATCATAAATAGCTAACCCGGCTGTTACCGAACCACCCGGCGAATTAATATACAGATTGATATCCTGATTTTTATTCTCCATCTGCAGGAACAAAATTTGCGCTATAATTAAATTAGCCGTATAATCATCAATTTGCGAGCCGATAAAAATAATACGGTCTTTTAGAAGCCTTGACCAAATATCATAGGATCGTTCACCCTTGCCGGTTTTTTCAATTACGATAGGTATAAGATAACTCATAGATTCTCCTTCGTATTATATTTTAATTGCTAATGACAGCTTTTTCCCTTAAGAATTTTCTGACTTTTTCTTCGCGTATGTCTGCACGTAATTGACCCAACTGATGATTTTCTTCATAATATTTCTTGATCTCATTGGGCCATTTATGATAGTGACCTGCTAATTCGTTTATTCGTTGACTGATTTCATCTTCGGTAACAAATATCTTTTCCTTTTTTGCGATATGGTCGCAAATAAATTGAATTTTAAGTTCTTTTACAGCCGTCTCTTTTGCTTTAGTTTTCATGTTTTCAACATCTCCGGAAACTTCTTTTTCGGTGCGTCCTTCCATCAACATCGGAAGAGTCCATCGGCGTAACAGATAATTTATATTCTCGTTAACTAAGCTTTCGGGCAGTTGGAAATCAGTTTTCTGGAGAATAGAATCGAGAATCTGCTCTTCCGTTTTATATTCTACTTCCTTTTCTTTTTGATTCTGGAGTCGTTTTTTTATCTCTTCTTTCATATGACTGATGGAATCAAATCCTATTAATTTTGCCCAGTCCTCAGTCAGTTCCGGAATTTTTAGCCGTTTTACTTCTTTAACCGTGATTTTTACCTTTGCTTCTTTACCCCGATATTCGGTTTTTTCAACATCATCCGGAACTTTAAGATCAACTTCTTTTAGGTCGCCATTTTTCACGCCAACTAAAGAATCGCCGATAGCATTTGATGTTTTGCCGAAAAACTTTATTCCTGAACCGATAATAAAATTAGTATTTTCGTTTTGATGAATTCGTTTAGCATCAATAAAGGTTTCCTGGTTAAAAACAAGCATATCGCCGTTTTTAGCTGCTTGCTTCTCTAAAACTTGCCATTCCCCATGCTTGGTTCGTATGCTTTCAATGGCGGTATCGATATCTTTATCATTTATTTCAGCAGGAATGATTTTTTTTACCGGGACAGATGTATAATCGGTTAGATTTATTGTTGGTTCTACTTCAATTGTAACATTAAAGGATAAAGGTTTTGCTGCCTCTATTATAATCTTTTCATAGTCGATTTCAGGTTCACTTATAGGCTTCAAATTATTATCCTTGAAAGCATCAGCGCAAGATGAGCCGATTATATCATTCTTAAATTCTTCCTTTATATCGTTACCGAATTTACGCTCCACTAATTCACGAGGCGCGAATCCTTTCCTGAATCCGGGAATAACAGCGGAAGAAATAAAGCTGGTGTATTTCTCATCCAATTTTTCTTTGATTTTATCGGCGGGAACTTCTATTTTTATCTGTATCTTACATGGCCCGACTTCTTTTATTTCTGTTTGCATCCATTTTCTCCTCTATGTTACCTATTAAGACATTACAGTTAAAGCTATGGTATTAACTCCAGCCCTTCTATAGTTTCGCGCGAAAGTCTCGTCAATAATTTTATATAAAATTTATTTGCCTCTACAGAAGAATATAAACTTCTTACGAGGAAGATTTTATGGCAAACAATCGGGATATAAAGGAATGAGCAGAATCAATAACACATCGACTCTTGGGAATAAGTATTATTGAGCATGCGGCCTATTTTATCTGTAGTGTGTATATGTCACCTTGTTGCCGATAGAAATCCTGTAAAACGGTTAATATAATATAATTTGATTTAATTATCAGTTACGCCTTATAAAATTTTCTATCTAACGATTTTGACCATTCAGTCCATCCGCCGCTTGGCAAATCTTTTGAAAGCAGTTGGTATTCACCCATTCGGGCATCCAGATTATCCAGATAATGCAATAGCAATGCTTCCGGAGTCATAGGTAAAACAGGAGCCCCATAATCATATTGGCCATGGTGACTGCCTATGAGATGCTCTAACAAAGATTTATATAGAGACGGAAAGTCTTTTATATTGCGAATTTTCTCTTCTAACATCACAATACCAAGAATAGTATGCCCTATTAATCTGCCCTCGTCAGTCATTTGCGGCGTAATCTTTATTTCATATTCTTTTATTTTACCGATATCGTGTAAGAATATTCCTGTCAAAAGCAAATCAGTATTAATTATTTTATAATATTCTGAAATACGCGACGCGATATTGAGAATATTAACCGTGTGCTCAAGTAATCCGCCGCTATAAGGATGATGCCTTTCTATGGCGGCTGTTGTTGTCTTAAATTCTCGAACGAAATCATTATCCGTTAGAAATTGTTGAATCAATTCTGCTAAAAAAGGGTCTTTCACTCCGGAAAGAATTCCTTTAAATTCCTCGTAGAGTAATTCTATGTCTTTTGAGGTTTTAGAAATGAAAAATTCCTGATTGATGTCTTCCGGAGAAGCAGAAGCAAGCGAACTGATGACGAGTTGTAAAGCGCTTTTATATAATTCTATTTGACCTTTAACGCAGACGAAACCATGTTCGACTATCGAGTCTGTTTTGGGAAGATTATCCCACATCTTAGCCTGGATTTTACCTGTTTTATCGCGTAATTCCAGATTAAGATAAGGTAAGCCATCTCGTTTTATTCTTTGCTGTTTGCTTACGACTTGAAACACCTGGTCAACTGTATCATAAGCGCTTAGATCTTTAATGAACTTATGAGACATAATTAATACAGTCGGCTTTATTTACCGATTAAATTGTTTCTGTCTTTTATAGCTTACCTTTTTATCTATGTGTTTTTGTTGCCGATTAAAAGCGCTTTACGGCTTAATCTGACCTTACCCTGGTCATCTATGGCAAGGACTTTGACAGGGAAGGTATCGCCCACCTTGACAGCATCATTGACATCTTTTACAAAAACATCGGATAATTCTGAAATATGAATAAGACCTTCCTGTCCAGGTAATATCTCGGCAAAAGCGCCGAATTCACGGACGGAAACTACTCTGGCATTATATGTTTTACCGACCTCTGGCGAAGCAGTGCTGTCTTCAACCAGTTGTTTAGCCTTATTTGTCGAAGTTTCATCGGATGCATAAATTAAGACCGTTCCATCTTCTTCGATTTCAATCGTGGCGCCGGTATCTGCCTGTATTCTTTTGATATTTTTGCCTGATGGTCCGATTAACGCGCCGATTTTGTCCGACCTGATTTTCAATTTAGCAAATCGAGGCGCATACGAAGAAATCTTTTCACGGGGTGACGCAAGTATCTTTTTCATTTCACCAAGTATAAAAATTCTTCCTTCGCGGGCTTGTTGCAAAGCCTGACCGATTATTTCCGAAGAAATACCGCTTATTTTTATATCCATTTGAACAGCCGTAATCCCGTCAGCGGTACCAGCGACTTTGAAATCCATATCGCCCAAATGGTCCTCTGAACCAAGAATATCAGAAAGAATTCTAACCTCATTTTTTTCCTTAACAAGTCCCATGGCAATTCCGGCTACCGGTTTTTTAACAGGAACTCCCGCATCCATCAATGCGAGTGTCCCACCGCAAACCGTTGCCATCGAAGAAGAGCCGTTAGATTGAAGAATATCGGAAACGATTCTGATGGTGTAAGGAAAATCAGCTTCGTCGGGAAGCATTGATTCCAAACTGCATTCGGCTAAATTACCATGGCCGATTTCACGACGACCCGGACCGCGCAGAGGTTTTATCTCGCCAACTGAAAAAGGCGGGAAATTATAATGTAATATGAATCTTTTGGAATATTCTTCCGCTAATCCGTCTATAATCTGTTCATCCATTGACGAACCGAGCGTTGTTACAACAAGCGCCTGGGTTTCACCGCGCATAAATAAAGCCGAACCATGCGTTCTGGGTAATAACCCGACCGTACCTGAAATCTGTCTGATATCTTTCAAACCGCGGCCATCAATGCGTTTATTATCCAAAACAAGTTCTCTTAGCACCTCTTTTTCTAACGCGCTAAAAATTTTCTCCAGCTGTTTTGCTAAAACATTTTTAGCGTCTTTATCCTCAATCTTATCAATGTATTTATTGAGAACCGGTTCTTTTATTTTATCTAAAGCCTCTATTCGCTCCTTTTTCGCTTTAACTTGAATCTTATCTCTCATGGATTTATATACCAGAGTTTTGATTTCAGCATAAAGTGCGGCATCAATTTCTTCGGGTACAACCGCTATTTTTTTAGGAGCAACTTTAGCCTGAAGCTGTTTTTGCAATACGACTATTTTTTTTATTTCCTGATGGGCAAAAGATATGGCAGAAACGATAGTTTCTTCGGATGATTCTTTAGCCGACCCTTCAACCATTATCACGGCATCCGCGCTGCCGGCTACCACCAATTCCAATTCGCCTTTAGATGATTCCTCATAAGAAGGGTTAATAATGAAGCTGCTCCCTATTTTACCGATACGAACCGCGGCAATAGGTCCATTAAAAGGTATCTCTGAAATGGTTAATGCAGCTGAGGCGCCATTAATGGCAAGAATATCCGGGTCATATTTATCATCCGCTGATAACACCGAAGCCATAATCTGAAGCTCATTACGGAATGAAGACGGGAAAAGAGGCCTCAAGGGGCGGTCTATCAATCGCATGGTCAGAATTTCTTTGGTAGTCGGACGGCCTTCTCTCTTGAAAAAACCTCCCGGTATTCTACCGGCGGCTGATATTTTCTCGCGATAATCTACCGTCAAAGGCAGCATGTCATCTTTATAATCAGATTCTCTTTTTTCGCCATGCACCACTGTGACCAAAACCACGGCATCACCGTATGAAACAACCGCTGCTCCATGAGCCAACTGAGCCAGATAACCGGTTTCTATTGTAAATTTACGACTATTAATTTCCGCTTCTACTTTATAACTCATATATCTATATTCAATCCTTTACAATGCGTAGAGTATAGGGCGTGAAGCATAGAGTAATATGCTCTTCGCTCTATTCTTTTACTATTTTCTGATATTTAATTCTTTAATTATTTTTTGATACCGGGCCGGTTGGTATTTTGCAAGATATTTAAGAAGTCTGGAACGCTGTCCAATCATCATCAAAAGACCCCTGCGGGAACTATGGTCTTTGGGATGTTGCTGGGAATGGGTTGAAAAACCGTTTATTCTCTCCGTTAAAATAGCAATTTGAACTTCCGGCGAACCCGTATCCTTCTTATTAACCCGATGTTTTTTTATAATGTCTGTTTTGGTTTCTAATGTCATTACCATAATTTTTCTCCTTTTACCACAGATAAACCAGATAAACACTAATTTAATTTTATCCAGATAACCTGTGTACTCATAATTTCCTTATTTTCACTTTATATTAAACATTTCCAACTGGGTCAACAAAAATAGCAATGATTATTTTGGTAACACATAAAATTTATGCAACCACAGATAAACCCAGTTCTTGTGTACAAGGGCTGGGTAAATACTGATGGACACGGATTTAACTCTGTGTCTCTGTGGCAAATAAATTTATTAAACTGATTTAGCGGATTAAACTGATTAAAATTATAGATAAAAATCTGCGATAATCTGCGGTTACGGAGTTTTCTTTCGGTAAAAATCCTGTTAATCTGTGGTTCGGCTTGACACTATCAGCGACTTCTGAAGTTCCTTACCCTTTATATCTTTTTCTACAAATATCTTTTCGTATGTGAACCCCGTTAGAAAAGATTGCCGCGATTGATAACGATTACAATCATATTCTTTTTTAGATACCGAGGACTTTTCTAACGGGGTGAAGGGGTCCATTTCGGTATAATACATTAAAGTGGAATACGTGGAAGGAGTCGGCGTGAATATCTGCACTTGTTCGGGATTAATCATCAGTTCTTTCTTGATAAACCATTTTAATTTCTCCATATCTTTATACGAACAGTCCGGATGGGCGGCGATGAAGTAATACGTCAAAAACTGTTTTTTGCCGGCTTCTTGAGTCAGACGGTAAAACTCATCCTTAAATATTTGCAGATATTCATTCCGAGTCTTTCCCATTTTTCTCAGCACTTCATATTCGGTATGTTCGGGGGCGATTTTAAGCTGTCCCGAAACATGATGATTTATTATTTCTTTCATATATTCCAACCCGTATTTCTTGTCTTCTAAAACCATATCATAGCGGATGCCTGACCCGATGAATACCTTTTTTATGCCTTTCAGTTTTCTTAAGTTTCTCAGAAGCTCGATTTGTTTCTTATGATTTATTTTCATTGTCTTGCAATGCACCGGATGCAAACATCTTTTGTCTTTACAGATTCCTTTTTTCAGCTTCTTCTCGCATTCTATGCCGAACGTATTTGCGGTCGGACCGCCCACGTCAGAAATATAGCCTGTGAATCCCTTCAACCCGGTAATTTTTTCCGCTTCTTTTATTATTGATTCCTCGCTTCTTGATATTACGGTTGTTCCCTGATGCACGGTTAATGAACAAAAATTGCACTCGCCATAACATCCTCTATGGCTTGTAATCGCAAATCTTATTGTATCCAGCGCCCTTACCTCGCCCTGTTTTTTGTAATAAGGATGAACGTCTCTCTCGTAATCAATATCATAAATATCATCAATCTCTGCAGTGGTTAAATGCTCTGAAGGCGGATTTTGGACCAGGTATCTGGTATCCTGTTTTTGGCACAGACCTTTTGCCGTAATCGGGTCATTATTAGCGTAAAATGTATGAAACATCTCTATAAATTTCAACTTATCATTCTTTACCTCGTCATAAGACGGCAGGATAACAAATCCGTCTTCCTGCCCGACCGGGCGGGTCGGCTCATTTGAAATATAACAAATACCTCTTACGTTACTGAAATCCAATCCTTGTTTTAATCTTCCGGCTAATTCAACGATAGCCTTTTCACCCATCCCGTAAACCAGCGCATCGGCTTTTGCATCGAATAATACGGAACGCCTGATATCATCATCCCAATAATCGTAATGAGCGATTCTTCTGAGGCTTGCCTCGATGCCTCCCAGGATAATAGGTTTGGTATTCTTGAAATATTTTCTGATGAGGTTTGAATAAACTATTGAAGCTCTATCGGGTCTTTTATTGTTTTCGCCGGTCGGCGTGAAATCATCATGTTTTTTCCTTTTCTTTGATGCGGTATAATTTGCCACCATTGAATCCACCGCGCCGGCAGTTACACCCCAGAACAATTCAGGCTCGCCCAGCCGGGTAATATCTTTCTCGCTGTAAATATCAGGCTGTCCGATTATTGCGACTTTGTAACCCGCATTAGAAAGAACCTTGCCGATAACCGCCACTCCGACATAGGAACTATCCAAATAAGCATCTCCGGTAATGAGGATGATATCCGGCTTATCCCAGCCCAATTTCTTTATTTCGTCCCTTGTGGTCGGTAAAAACATAGTAGTCTTCCTTTTGGATTTCAGAGTAAACTGATTTAGCGGATTAATCCGAAATTAATATTTACCACAAAGGCACAAAGGACACAAAGAATTATCTGTGTCAATCTGCCTGCCTACTTGGTGAAATCTGTGGTTAATCCTTCTGTTTTATCCGCTATCTTACATTTCTTATTTTATTATTGTAATTTTTATATTTATTATTATAATAATGCTCATTAATAAGAATGCAAGAAAACTTCGTAACTTCTGCCACGAAGGCACCAAGACACTAAGAATTCTTTGTGCCTTTGTGTCTTTGTGGCTAAATCTTATATTTTTTATACTTAAATAAAAGGAGGTAATAAAATGGTTGAAAAAAGCGAATATAAAGGCAAACCGATTCTCATCCTCAAGCGTGATGAAGACGACAAATTTCCATTCTCTTTTGGGATGGCTAAAGCCAGACTAATATTGGAGAATCTGGAAGAGATAAAAAAGTTCGTGGAAGAAAATAAATAATCATTAGAAGTAAGTGAAGTTAGCCACAGAAGAAATGAACAATGAACAATGTTCAATCGGGAGTGGCTTCAGTCCGCTAATATATTACTATCGGAATAATATCATTTTATGAACTCTTTCGTGAATCCAGTCCCTGCACGCAAGGGCTGGGTGAATAAGTCAAAAGAAGACGTCTTAAGGGACAAGATGCGGCATCTGGGCATTAACGAATCTGATATTGAGGAGAAATTTATCCGTTCAGCCGGTCCCGGCGGTCAGAATGTAAATAAAACCTCAACCTGCGTCTATCTCAAACACAGGCCTACTGGCATAGAGGTAAAATGTTCTGAGGAGCGCTCGCAGTCGCTCAACAGATTCCTGGCGCGCAGACGGCTGGTTAACAAGATTGAATATCTGACGCTCGGTAGAAAGTCAGATGAAAAGAAACGGATAGAAAAGATACGGAGACAGAAACGCAAACGCTCCAAAAGGGCGAAAGAAAAAATGCTCGAAGGCAAAAAGATACGCTCGGAAAAGAAAGAAATACGCGCCTATCGTCCCCATCCGGATGAATTTTAAACCATTATTTACCGCCGAGACGCAAAGGACACAGAGGAATAAATAATAATTTTCTTCTCCGTGAACTCTGCGCCTCTGCGGTTAATCCTTTTCTTCTCTTACCCCACCTACTTCATACTTTATACTACATACTTCTTTATCCCCTCAGCACCACCACATCAAATGTATTATCCGCTATAGCCGGCTGGTTCATCAGGATTGAAACACCGGTGCCTTGCGGTAACCCCGGTAACAGAAATAGTTGCCTGATTAGCTGGTCCTGATTCACGGGTATAGAGTAACCTAAAATCACACCGCCATTCAAATCAGGGTCACCCAAAGGCGGATATAACCCGCCTACCTGTAATGCCGGAATCGTGATGCTGACAACTTTATAACTCAATTTAGTCTTCGTAACCGCACCCCCCTGTAACTTGGAACCTGTAACCTGTAACTCGCCGATTTCATCTGTAGCAACCGGCGGCACCAACGGCCTCACCGCCCCACCGCCACCCGGAGCAATCCACTCAAACCTTTCCTGTAACTGATTGTAAGAGGGGACTTCACCATTAGCAGGAGTATCGATTGCTCGGATATGTCTTGGCTCAATTGACCCGTTAATGATTTCCAGATAGCCCACTGAATTAGAAGCCAGTTTTACTTTAGTCACTGAATTAGTGGCAAGTTTATCAGCAGTAACCGCGCTTGCCTTTATCTTATCCGCAGTAACCGCGTTATTCTGTATTTTGGTTTCTGAAACCGCATTATCAGCTATTTCAACAGATGCCACGGGCGGAGTCAAAGGCCTGCCCAGAACCCCATCGCTGATTTTGTCTTTAGTGATAGTCCCGTCTGCGATTTTAATTCCGGTGATTGCACTGTCAATAATCTTTGTTGTGGAAATTGAACGGTCTGCAATCTTATCAACGGTAACCTGCTTATCTCCGATTTTATCGGTCTTGACAGAACCGTCTTTTATTTTTTCCACACCAACAGAATTCGGCGCTAATTTACTTTCCGTTACAGCGTAACTTGCGATGTTGCCTGTTTTCACTTCTAAAGGTTTTAATGACATCTATTTAACCTCACTTTCATAATTTGCCACAGAGTCACAGAGGACACAGAGTTAAATCCGTGTCCATCTGTGTTTATCTGTGGTTTCTTGTTATTTCTTATACACCTGCACGACCAGATACAAGGTATTATTGACCACTTCAAAACCAAGGTGCGACTTGGTTATGACAATCGGTTCAGCAAAGTCTTCATACACAAGATTGTCGGCAAGTGCTGTTGCAGTTGCGCACAGATTAGTATTCTCATCAGTGATAGTCGTGGCGTTGTATCCTGAACGAATCACAACAATCCCCGATTGAGTAATCCTCTGTGTTAGAGCTGCTTTCAAGGTCGAGCGCATTCCTGATTTGGAAATATCCACCGGCTCGCCTTTAATCAAGTCGTCGCCGGGTCTGAGTAATGACTTGGCTATCAAGTCACCGGTCAACCACATTGATGCAATAGGCGACGCACCGCGGCCGTTGATTTTATCCCCGGTCATCCTCAGAGTCCGGTTGGCCATGCCTACTGCAAAGGTATCCTTCGCATTATCTACCTTTTCCTTAAACCGTTTGGCTTCTTCTTCATCCACGGTCTCAAAGGCGTATTCCAAACCGCTGTTCCATTTATCGTAGGAACGGGTCAGGTTGGAGCCGAAAGCGTCCTTGATTTGTTCCGCGCCCAGCCCGGATTTGGACTTGAAAGCCGGGTTAATCACGTCCTTCCAGCCCAGTTTTGCCGAACCGGCAAGTTTGGTTTCAAAGTCTTGCGGATTGCCAATCACCAGTTTGCGCTTCTGGTTTATCCGACCGGCATTGATTTTCAGACCCTCAGCCCACTGCTCGCTGATGTATTCCGGCGGAAACGGATATTCCGTTACCACCAGATGCAGTTCAGTAATAATCTCCGGCATAGTTTACCTACCTTTCTTTTTCACCACAAAGAACAGTGCGAAGCCTCCCGTAGGGACAAAGCTCCACCGTGTCTATCTGTGGTTTAGTTTTTTAAGGACTGTTCGGCTTTAGCCGTTACAGTCCTTTATCCCGATGAATATCGGGAAAAGTTTACACTATCAGAGACGCAGCGGCTTTCAGCGTCCACTTCTGAAAGACCACTGGTGGACGGTCCCTGATATTTACAATTCAATTAATTTATCCGTGTATATCCCTGCCCGCCGAAGCCTCGGCACAGGCGGGTGCGTTAATCAGTGGCTTTGATTTTCCCTATCTACTTTTTCAATAATCTCATCAATCCATTTTCCTGATTTATTCCGTTCCTCTGCGGAAAACAATCTCTGCCAGCCGCCGGCAACTTTTCTGCGGAGCGGCGGTAAAGAAATTTCCCTTTTGGGAAACCGTTCATCATAACAGCGTTTACATAAACGAATCACCCGATGTTCCCAGCCTCTTAGTTGTCTTTCACATTCCCTGCATTGATTTTTCTCAATAGTCGCTATCATTTTAATCACCTCCTTTTTAGAGCCAGTTAGGAGCGTAGCAACTTACCGGCTCTTATCCCGACATAAAGTGTCGGGGCTCTATAATTACAGACGAGGGGAACTTTAGTTCCTATTTGGAAAATGATGTATTTGACGCAACACTATGCGGAATAAAGAGTTGAGGAAATCAGATATTTTTGTAAAGGGGAACTTTAGTTCCCATTCAGTATCTTGCTGAGGTTATTTATCCATTTTACGATTCTTGCTTTTTTATTGCGGAACCCTTTGGGAGATTTGAAACCTAATAGACGAGCCACTTTTTCATTGGTAATAAAATGATGTTTTTTGGTTCTGATCTTGGGGATTTGTGAAGAAGATATTTCACCCTTTATTTCTAAATGGCTTTCATATCCGGTTTCTTGCCGCAAGTCCTCAATAAACGCTAATAGGCGGCAGAACTCAATGTCAGACAAATCGAGTTTACGCAAAACACGCCCGAATTCTATGATAATAGCGTCATTAGACGATTTCTCGTCAATCGGAATATTATTATTCATATTATAATATACGAACTAAAAACTATTTTTGAGGGAATATTTTTTAATTTCATTCAAAATTGTCATAACTCCTTATAAATAAGGGGCGAAAAATTACGAAAAATCAAAAATTGTTTAATCCTCTCTCTTGTGTAATATTTTTGCGGCATTATCATTAATGCCTGACGGACTGTGCCAAACCCTGCCGTCTGACTAACGCACCACTCCGTCAGGCGTAAAACTAATGCCATACGGAACCGACGCACCGCTCCGTTATGGGCTAAACAAATGGCATACGGAGCTGATGTACCCCTTCGTATGGCGCCAGACCTGTATGCCGCACCGACAGATATACTACTATACGGAGAGGTGACAGGTGGGCGTTAGGCATTTAACAGACGCCATACGGAACCGATACACCACTCCGTATGGCGCTAATCTGGTACCATACGGAGTCGACGCACCCGGACTATCCGGACAACCATCCTCTCCGGCGGAGGATGGGGTATCTCCCCTCCCTCTTTTATTATTGCCTCTATATATAGGCAGGGAAAAATAAGAGGTAATGTATTGGCAGTGTAAACTATTTGTTATAAACCCAATATTTTAATAGTGTTAGGATAATGATTATTCCTGGAATTACCCAAAAATGCGAAAGCCGTTAATTTAATTGTATATATGACAATGAGTTACGACCAATGTAAGTCCTTTGCGGAATACTATAAATAGAATACCGTAGGTATCCCGTTAGGAATGGAAATGAGATGTGTGCCTACCAAATTCAGAACAATGTACCTGATAATCAGCCCGAATCAAATCCTCCAGCTGGTAGGAATTGTCCTAGATTTCACTAATCTGCCAAAAAAATCGATATTTTATAATAAAACGATACTAAATAACAGTGAAACCTATGTTTTTCAGATATTCAAAAGTCGGGTCATAAAACTCAGGATTGCGTGTTAAATCTTCTGAATCGCCATTAGGTATAACAATTACCATCCCTTGCCGAGCACGAGTTAAAAGAACACGATAAGCATTTTTTAGGTATCTTTGCCGTTCCGGCTTTTTAATATAATTCCAGCGATGACCGCAAAAAGACCGATGTTCCCAACCATTTTTTGAATATCTAAAATCAGCGTCCCAAGTTATGCAAGCCCAATCAAGCTCAAGTCCCTGCACATCAAATTCTGTAGCAACATCTTCCAGATAGTATGATGAACGCACATCTTCCTTGCCGTCGAGAAACCAATGAATCGGGTTCATAGGTGATTTCACATCTATGGCGTGTGGTTTTAGGCGTTCTGCTTGAGAAGAAACAACAATTCCATAACGTTCTGAACCCCGTGCTTGCTTTTTTAGCCATTGTTTCGCCTTGGAAAGGTCACGTGTAATAATAATCGGATATTTTGCTTTGACCTTATTAAGTGTCTTACTCGCCTCCTTAGGATTAAGGTCAAGCATCTGCTTAACCAATAAAGAAACATGCTCGGCTCTAAACGACCGCATTGATACTGAAAGATGCAATTCGTCTTTCTTCACAACATGTGAACATGATTTTATTTTCTCCAAGACCCTTCCTGCACCATACTCACTATCAGTAAGCCGAGAAGAAATATAAATATGCCAATCCGGGAAAGAGCGATTTAACGAATCAATCCATTCGCTAATTCCCGCTTCTCCCGTGTTAATCTCCTGACCGCCGCCAACTAAACATACAATCACTGCCCAATCAGGATGCCTATCAAGACATGAAATTAAAAATTCTGGCTCGGATTTATTGAAGTTAGGTGTCTTCTTTTTCCTAAGCATAAAATTGGTGGTCTGTTCTTTATTCTAGGCACGTTGTGCCTCGTCAAATAACGCAACATGTTCGATAGGTGGTCTTTTCTTATCAGCTATACAATCATCACGGAAATTATGAACATTTTGGATAAACTTCTTAACTATACTCATTGCCTCACTTTTTCTCATCTTAACCCCATGTTCTTTTTCGTGTCGAACCTTATCTCGTGTCAATGCTTCTCGCAAAATCGCTACGAGCGGACCGTTTCCCGAAAGAAAAACGCTATAGAGTTCGTTTGACTTATCAGAATGAATATTAGCAATGTTGAGCCCAACCAATGTTTTGCCAGCTCCCGGCACACCTGTTAGGAAACAGATAGATTTGTGGGATTTTTCTTTTGATGAATGTATGATTCTTGAAATTGCATCCGAGGTTTGCCTAAGATTAATTGCACTGGCATCCCTTCGAGAAATATCACTAACTGAATGACCGTTATAAAGAGCCATTGCCGCCTCAATGATTGTCGGGGTGGGACAATATCGCCCCTGTTCCCATTGTTTACGGTCAATATCATCACCTTCGGCAAATTTTAAAACATCGGCAATTACTTTGTCTAGTAACTCCGTGTTGCATTTAATAGGAAAAAGCATTTTATCGTTTTGTGGCGTTGTAGCGACTACTGGATTTGGGTTTTTTGCCTTAGTCGAAATGAGAATTGGTGCGATAAAATGTTCGTGACTTGATTCGTGAAAGTTTTTCAAATCCAAAGCATAGTCACAAACTTGGTCTTTAGCATGTAACGTAAAATCTGTTTCGCCAATTTTAAATTCAAGGACAAAAATAACGGGTCCAATAAGAAGCACAACATCGATACGTTTCCCCATTCGCGGGATTGAATATTCAAAATAGACCGAACCCTTATGGCAAGAGAGGGTTTTATGTAAAATGTTAATTTCTTCTAACCAAGCATCTCTCTGAGACTGTCCCAAATCGAAATCGTTGTTCCTCGTTAGGATGCCAAGTACTTCGTCGGGTTTAGTTTCTAGAAAAGTAGCGATCGAGTCAGAATAATATTCTCGTTTCATATTCTCTCTTAAGGTTTATTGTATTTAGCCGGTAGGGGCTGTCCCCCGTCACCAAGTTTCAAATCTCTAAATTTATTAGAGCCACATAATCTTGATTTGATGCTCCACCAATTTGAATTCCTTATCACCGGTCACGAGTTCGGCTTTTCTCTTCTTTGCCAGCGCGGCCGCGAAGCAATCGGCATCATAAAGCTTTTAATAACCGCAGGTAATCCCTCATTGATTCATAAACCATCGCGGAAATAAAGTTTATAAAAAGTATATCAGTTTGGGGGTCTGCCTGTGTTTTCTTAATCGCGTTTATGTAATCGTTCCTCAGAACCGGCGGAATGATGGCAATAACATATCCGGTCTGCAACAACGCCAGGTTCATCAGAAGCCGCGCCGCCCTGCCATTGCCATCGGTAAAAGGATGTATGGTCACAAATTCCTTATGCAGTAATGCTGAAAATTCTACGGGGTGGTATTTCTTTCTCATTTTGGGAATATCAAGAATGAATTTTTTCATCAATTGGGGCACTTTTGCTGGCGGCGGCGGGATAAAATCTGTCCCTGTAATAATCACTTTCTCTTTCCGGTAGTATCCGGCGTTGCTTTGGTCAATCCGATAATAAAATAACCGGTGCAGTTCTAAAATATCCTTTTCGGTTATTGCCGTAGTTTCAGATAACCGGTATAATAAATCATATGCCTCGCTATGCCCCATCGCCTCGTAATGGTCTCTCATAGGTTTGCCGCCTATAGTGATGCCATCCTCCAGGACTATTTTGGTTTCGGTCTCGGTCAGGGAGTTTCCTTCCAGGGCATTGCTGGAATAAGTTAACCCGATTCGATAGTATTCCTTTAATTGCTCCAACGTGTGCTTGTCAAAAGGTCTATGTTTATCTATTTGCTTCTTGAATTCATCTATTTCCTTTATTCTGTTGTCGTACGGCATGTCGTTTCTCCTTTCATAAAAGCCATCTAATCTTTATCTCGTTCTCCACCATCTTAAATTCCTTATCGCCGGTCACAAGTTCGGCTTTACGGAGTTTTGCCAGCGCCGCGGCAAAGCAATCGGCATATGATATTTTTCCTCCTGCCTTGAATTGCGCGGCTGTCTTTGCCTGCTCTCTGTCCGCCGGTATCAGGTCTATCGGAAATGTGTCTATTAACTGCATTATGGATTCGGTTTCTTCAGGGCTATAGTTGCGTTTTATGATGTAGCAGACCTCGCCCCAGTTGACCGCGCTCATCAATAGATTCCTGCCTTTTTCAGCGGCAGCGGATAGCATTTCTTCAACCTGCTCCCAGCCGGATTCTTTATTCAGATAACAGAGCAGGGCATAGGCATCTATTACTTTTTGCATCTGGCTTCTTCCCTTTCCTTATCTTTTGCGCGTTCTTCCAGTAATTCCTCCGTAAGTTTCTTTTTATTCTGAAGGATGCCGGCCGTCTTCTGGAAATATTCTCTGGTCAACGGCTTGAGGATAATCTCATCATCCCTTTCTATTATACACAGTTGAGTCCCTTGCTTTATGCCATAATGATGCCGCACCTTTGACGGTATCACAATCTGCCCCTTGGTTGTAACAATTGTAGTAACCATAAAACTCACCTCCTCATATCTGGAAGAAGTATAACATATATATAAAGTATGTCAAGTAAAATATGTAATATTTATAAAATATTTCCTACTAAATGCTAATGGTATGATTTCTTCATATGCGGGGTTCCGGTGACATCATCTTTAATTATTTATTCCCCCGGTAAATTCCGTGTTAGCCACGAATTTAATCACCGCTGAGACGCAAAGGACACAGAGAAATCAGTCTGCTGTCCCAAAATCAGCGTAACCATCTCGAAATATAATAGCCTGTAAATATAACCAAATATAACCAGGACATATTTGCGATTGTTGTAATGACCGCAAGCTTTAACGACCTACCAAGATTCCCATGGCATGCCTTGCCTCTTACAACAGCAACCCGTAAGCTGCGCCGGAAAAGAAAATACAGCGGCAATACAAGGATTAGGATTCCTGCGGTGACAATGTTCAAGCCAAGCCACAAGATAAATACGACAATTGCAACAAGGAATAGTGAAACTATCAAATCCAGAAGTAATCCGGCCATACATCCCAATGCTCCGGCTTCTGCGCCAAGCAATGTAAACAGCCCGCCCGTATTGCCGCCAAAAGCATCAGACCATGCCACATCAAAACTAAAAGGCTTCCATGTAATTGAAAACGTTTCATTCTTTTCAAACCGGATACCATGGTAGAAAAGAAAAATGAAGTACGCTAAGGAAACGAGAGAAAGCACGCCGACTATCATTTCAAGCTCAATCCAAATGTTTTTCTTTGAAATCAGGAGAATACAAACGCTTGCCACAGCGGTTATCAGGATAGCCGCCCAAAAATGTGTTTTCAAACTCCACTTGGGGCGTTTCAGTTTAGATGGAGATGTCATATATTATAAAATTTCTAATCCCCCGCCCAATTCGGGGGATGCCATAATTATTTAGCCCTACCGCTTACGGCGGAAATGAATAGCTATAATATGCCTGTAATGAAAGGATACTGAATGCCGTAGAATATAGCCTGCCTCCGACAGTAGCCCATGGTCCTTCCGGGTCCCAGGAGCCGTCCAGTAACCCGCCTTTGCGCTGGTATTTCAACAGAATCTCTTTGTGTTTCTCATTCCACTTGTTCCAGTAGTCGCCGCCTATCTGCCTGAAAGCCAGTGTCTGGTAATACCATTGCCATTCGTTAACGATATTTTCCTCTAAGAATAACAGGTTAGGATATATCTGATTAAACTGATAAAAAGGCGCCCAGACCGGCGGATACTTTTTCAGCCAGTCCGCAGTTTTAGTATTCATGGGATTATCTGCCTTCATTAATATATTGGCGAAAAGTCCGGTTGCTGTAGAATCCATTCCGCCGAAACAGATAGGAATAGGGCAGATATGAATAATCCTGCCTGATGCCTTATCAGTTAATCTATCCAGATATATTTTTACATTTTCTATTTCTTTCGGCGAGACAATAAGGTCTGTTTGCTGCGCAATCTTGAGCGCTAGGATATAAAAAATACTAGGTCCGACATCCGTTTTCTCTAAATAGAATGACCAGGGGAAACCCGGTTCGGGAGTGTTTCTTGAATGTTCCAATGCCCTTTGCGCCGCATCCTTGATAATTTCATCTCCGGTCATCGCATAGGTTTCTACTAATACAAGCGTTGAAATATTGTGGTTGTATCGGCGCGGTAAAATTCCGTGGTCTTCACCCTGTACCAGACAACGTTCAGTATGAACGTGGCCTTTGGGAATATTAATAACGCCTGTTTTATCCTGGGCAGACCTGATATATTCTAATCCCTTCATTATAACTTGTTGATAGGGCCCGTATTTGTGGGTCGAACCGCTGCCCAGAAAACATAAAATATTTAATCCGGTTACACTGACATCAACCAATTCGTCTTCATTGGTAAAAAATGGGAGCGGTGATTTGTCATGCCACGGATTATATTTAGCGCAATTCCAGGAGCCATCTTTTTCCTGGGTTCTCATAAGGTATTTTAATCCCATTTCTACAGCGGATTCGGTTTCTTTGCCACCGCCGTATTTTAAGAGGGCTTCGGTTTTTAATGGCTCAACCCGATATCTGAAGGGCGTCCCGATACCCATCGGGATGCTCTTTGCCATCAATGAGTACCAATAACTTTTCAGCCGCCAGTCTGACTTTACTGACTCTAGTAATGGCTTTAAAGAGTCCCCAAATATTTCTCTTGAACTAGAGAAACTATCTAATGCAAGTAACCGTGTTGATATGGGATATTGTAGGCCAACGATAGTTTTGTCATTGAATTTAAGCGCCGAATCTAAGTATTGCCATAATGACGATGACGCAATTCCAAATGGTGATGCATAGAGTTTTCTTAGAGACCAAATTATGGAAGCTAAAACATCTTCATTCTCATCATTAGATTGGAAGTCTATCAACGCCTTAATATATTTTTCTTTTTCATCAGGATTAGCATTTCTAATCAGAAGCGATTTGCCAATAACTCTACAGGCTAAGGCGCGAATCTCTGGTGATTCCGATTTCAACGATGACAGCATTATATCCGTGCCGGAAATACAATTATCCACCGTAGAAATAATCACCTCTTCCATTTTAAATTGAAGCGTTAATGATGATTCGGAGGGATATTTTTTCAGGAGAATATCCAATACGACAGGAGAATAAAGATATTTTTTGAATGCGTCTAAAACCAGATTCCGCACCATATACGAGCCGTCATTAATGGATATTGAAAGCAATGGAATCGTTGCGGTATCATTTATCTGCGAGAGGTACTTGATGGTTTCTATCCTGATTTGTTCTTCGGGGTCGTAAATAAATTTATTTAACAGATTAAGTGATGTTATTGTTCCCGGATACTCTTCAGTTAAATTCGCCCCGATAATACGGAGGGCAAGCAATCTTATTAGGGAATTGGGTGAACTAATCGCATCGTCTTCAAACCAGCGAATAATTTCGTCAGTTATTTTAAGGCGGGGTATGGATTTATCCAGGCTCTCTTGAATCGCAGTAGAAGGGGATGATGCCAGAGAGAATAGCAATTTAATACCCTGCAGCGATGGAGTGCTTGATTGATATTTTACGAGTTGTTCCAGAGCCACGCATACCTTAGATTCATCCGGAGAATGCAGAGATTCAGCAAGGTCATCCAAATATTTATCGCCATATCCGATATTCACCGCCGAGGCGCAGAGAATGCAGAGAATAAATATCTTTTTCAGATTATATTTCATCTACGGTAATGCCTGTGGATTTAAGATAATCGCTCCGCTGCTGATTAACTCGCTGATAATCATAGCTATTCCTATAAATACAATTAACACCGGACTGATAATAGAAGCGAATCTGATAATCTTGGCTGTATTAAATCCTAAAAATCGGCCGGATGGTTTAACTAATGAAATTCCACCGACCATCAAAATACCGATTACAATCAAAACGCTGGCTAATCCCAAAGAAAAAGCCAGTATTAAAAACAGACCCCAAAGCGTTTTCTTTATGGTAATAGCCATAAGAAGAACCACTATCGCAGTCGGACAGGGGATAAGACCGCCGGTTATGCCTAAGGCAATTATATCCTTAAGGCGAACTTTTTCTAAATCTTCCACGCCCGGATGGACCTCCGTTCGGGCGGGCGTTTCGTCCGAATGGGAATGACCGCCTGACTGCAAGGCAAGCGCGGTTCTTTCATGGTCATCGTGATGATGTTCGCTACTATCATTATGGGTATGATGCTTATGATGGTGATGATGTCCTATGTCCAAGGGATGCGTTAAGCGCCTGATAAATAACCATAAGCCAAGCATAACAATGATTAATCCTGAAGCAAATCCAAGGTATACAGCAAGGGCGGTCTGGTTAATATAGTGTGCGGCTCTCAAGGCCAGTATTCCTGCTACAATTACGGTAAAGAGGTGTGTCGCCGTTACAACCAATCCTAATATTATGGCTTGAGGAATCGTTCCGCGGCTGCCTATCAGGTATGCGCCCACCAGCGTCTTCCCGTGTCCCGGTGTCAAGGCGTGAACCGCGCCATAAAAAAATGCCAGACCTAACCCAAAAAGAATCATCCAAAATGATAAAGATTGACTGCGGAGAATATCAACTATTTTATCTTTACCGGGATTAGCAGAATTTGCGGTTACTAAAGTTGTCGGGCGGTTGAATTTCGGTTCGCTCTTGCCTATCTCTTTGTAATCAACCTGTAATCCATTATAATCTGCAGGATTCAACCAGAATCCGCTTTTAAATAGAAGAGACCGCGAACGTTGTTCGGGACTGTAAGTAATATCTATGCCTTTACCTTGCGCAATAAATATTTTGAGGAATACCTCTTTAGGCAGGGTATTAGTCATATAGAAAGTAAGCGAGTGTTGTTTTTGTTCATCCGGGGCCGGAGAACTTATTAAACCCGGCATCTTCAGCCGCTCAAGGTCAAGAAGAAACTCGAAACTTATCTTTATCGGCACGGGTACATTTTTATTTTCCGATATCAATATTTTGGAGCTGTATAAAGCGAAAGATAAATCCGACCTGCCATCAAAGATTATTCTCAGGCCGTCGGTTACGATATTTTTCTGCAAATCATCTAAAAATACTTCTTTTTCCTCCTCTGAAATCACGCCATTTTTATCAGCGTCAATAAGGGGGTAAAAATTGAGGGCTTCAACGTCGCCGATAGCAATCCAATAATCAACATAAAGCATATCTTCCCAGATGCCCAATTCCATTGTTGTGCCGATGGACATAACCTCTCGGTCCGTTAAATCATGCCCCCAAGCGGGTAAGATGCATAAAAGAAGCAAAAGAATTGCTAAAAATACAGATGAATAACGTTTGTGCATATTTACTTTTGATATTATCCTGCTTTTCTGCAAAGGTCAAGAAAAATCAGCCACTCCCGACGTAAAATCGGGATCCCGAAGCAACTTCTTTGGATAGCCCATCGGGAAGAGTCACAGAGAACACCGAGACGGAATTTATTTACCCCTTACGGGGCAAGCATCATAGAAGCAGTCCCGTTAGGGATTGGGAGACCATCCAAATAGATAAGGAAAACAGGAATTATTCATCCCCGCCTGACCGGTGCCAGTCGGGTAGGTATAAATATGAATGGATGATGGGTATGAAAAACTGCATAACACTTTAAATTTATAGCCAGACCCGCTAATTTATATTTCTTATATCTTATAATTTTTGTTGACAGTATTTATATGGAATTATTATTATATGATATCAACGTACCTATCGGTATTCTATTGAGAATACCGGTATTTCATCGTGGAATCCCGTAAGGGATACATAAAAAAGGAGAGTTTTATGACCGTGACTTTAAAGGATATTGTTAAGCAGGTAAAAATGCCGGAAGAATTAGTGCGCGATATACTTACAGAAAAACATGGTATCAAGGCTACAAGAGAACAAATGGATTTGGTTTTCACGACCGCCCGTAAAATGGGCTATGATTTCAAGAAATTAAAAATAGGCAAACGATTAAATGTCCGCAAGGAAATTCTTAGCGATATAATCAAACAAATTGAATCCAACCCGAAATGGAAACGAAAAGAAATTGTTGATTATCTGAAAAAGTCATGCGAGATGGTCGAACGCGTGGATAAAAAAATATTCGTAGAAGAATTCAGCGATTAAGCTTTTGGGATAGATAATACCGTTCTAACGGGTCAGTCGGTTGCAGTATATATGCCTGCTTATAAGCAAGCATACTCGACCTGCTTTGCTCGCCTTCCAAATAAGCATAAGCATCCCCTAACATTATATGATAAAGTGACCGAGTAGAATCTAATTTTATCGCTGCGTTAAGACAAGAAATACTCTGCTCGAATTTTCCTTTATTCATCTTGTCTTTACCATTAATTATCAATATGGATGCCTTTTGCGCTAATTCGGCAGCATCAAGTTTCAGTTGTCGTTTTGGAGCCGAACCTATCTGGTCAATAATAGTGTAGCTGACGCCGCTTAAGCCTATAACGCAGAAAATTATTAAAATAACCACTACTTTTCTCATCATTATTAACTGGGTGGCAGAGTTGGATATTTTATTTTGAATGTGATTAATCCGTTTTTCTATACTGGGATGCGTCAAAGAGGACATTCCTGATGTTTTAAAAGGAATTCCATTAAGATAAGCGATTTTACTCAATGCGCTGGCAAAGCTATCGGGATTTGCGGTAATTTCGCCTGCGAACCAATCCGCCTGCAACTCAAAACGGCGACTTAACTGTCCGAAAAGAACCACCCAGAATAATACAAGCAATAATAGTGAAAAGCTGAAATTCCATATGCCTTCTCCGAGTATTTCATTCATCAGCCCGTTCATTGAAAATAAGATGCTCATGTAAGCGCAGCTAAAAACAAGCAGAATCAACAGATGGTTGAATTTGGCATGTCCTATTTCATGAGCGCACACAGCGGTGACTTCTTCGTCTGATAATTTTTTCAGAACAGTGTCGGTAAACATTACGAAACGGTTAAAGGGGAATAATCCGATAAGAAGCGCATTTGCAAACGGCCGATGACCGACTTTCCAAATAAGGAAATCCTTCACTTTAATCTTCGCGCGATAACTGATAGACTGCAAAACCAAACGCAACGGACCTTCCGGTAAAGGCTCGGTTACCCATATATATTTGAGAACAAACGGAGCTAACATATACACACCTAATAGTAATAACAAAAATAAAAATAATCCTATAAATGGATAAATAGTTATTAAATTTCTTAAAACCGGTAACATATTAATAAAATCAACAAAGAGAATAAAGGCCAAAAACGGTAATATCGCGAGGAGAAAATATGTTCTTACTTGAAAGACCAAGTAATTAGTAAGCGTCGGAAATTCCGTTTCCGATAAATTATTATCAGCTAAACACTGTATTCTATACATAAATCGTTCCATCCGATAAAATGGAATATGCGATATTAATAGCGTCAGAAGAAACGGTAAGAGTATAAGCAGATTCGTAATGAAAGGTATTTCCCCTATATCCAATCCGCCGAAAGCAGGACCGTTTTCAATCAGAATCGGCAAATGGAAAATATAGACCTGAATAAAATATATGAGAAGCAATAACAGACGATAATTAAATAAGCGACGGTAATAGCGACCGAGACTTTGCTGAATTTGATGTTCTGTCTTTGCTGCGGGATAACGGTAATCATGATGATTTCGTGTATGGTCTGAATGATTTGGTGTCGGCACATTTCCCGCATCCGTATCGCCATTACATCCATCTTTTGAATCATGCTTTAACAGACCTGCCCGACCTGGCGTCCGGTCAGGCGGGGATGACATAAAATGCAATTGTTTTTTTACTAAGTTAATCCCGACTAAAATATATAGAATACTCAGCAATAAAATATTAATTGCAGAGATTAAAGCATTGGAGGAATTTGTCGGCAAAGACCATAACGGTTCTATCCCGATGGGATATGACAGCGCAATAATAAAACCGACAGCAATAAGAATTATTTGAACTAACATTATTTAAGAGGAATTCGAATGGCACGAATAATTTATTCGCGGGATTAGTTTAATTTGCGTTAACAATATTGAATCAGGTTTTGCTGCCTTTGCGATTATTTCTTACATCAATTACTGCGAGAGATTTTTGAATGCTTGCGGGATAAAATCAAGAATATCGCTGGCAATCAAAGAGGATTCCCCGAATTCATTAACAGCCAAGTCTCCGGCAAAGCCATGCAGATATACGGCTAATTGAGCCGCTTCAAAAGGACTGAATTTCTGAGCCAGAAAAGTCGCTATCATTCCCGTTAAAACATCACCGCTTCCGGCTGTTGCCATGCCCGGATTACCGGTAGTATTAATATAGACCTCTTCCCCGTCTGTAACAATTGTTTGATAGCCTTTCAAGACAACAACGGCATTAAATCTTTTTGCCGCTTCTATCGCGCTTTCTTTACGGTTAAATTGAATTTTTGTGGATGTTGCTTTCAGTAATCTTGCCATTTCAGCTGAATGAGGAGTAAGAACAACCGAATTTATCTTTTGAAGGATATCTGTTTTATCTACTAAAGCATTAAGACCGTCGGCATCTATCACAACCGGACATTTAAATAAAGGAAGTACCGATTGAACAAATTTAATGGTTTGAGGATGCCTTGAAAGTCCGGGACCGATTGCGGCGGCATCTATACCCATAAGCGTTAACATGTATTTTTTATTATCAGCCGAATTAAGTAGAGAATTCATTTCTTCTATTGCATTTGCAGATATGGTGCCCTGGGGGGTTTCAGATAAAGGACAAGTAATCGCGCAGGTAAGTTTTGTTGCTAAAACAGATTGTTGCGATGACGGAGTAGCAAGATAAACAAGTCCTGCTCCGCTGCGTAAAGCGCTCTGCGCCGATAGATAAGCTGCTCCTGTCATACCGCGACAGCCGGCAACTATTAATATTTTCCCGTAATCTCCCTTGTGTGTATCAGGACGTCTTGGCTTAATAACAGGGAGTTTCTTTATAATCTTCATAATACAATAATTCTAATTCTATAAGTGTATCTGTTTTTATAGCTTCTCTCGAATATTTTTCAATAATTTTCTTGATTATAATATTGTAATCAATTAAATAGCAGCATATGAACTTATCTGATATTAGAAAGAAAAGAAAACAATTAGAAGATGCTAAAAAGAAGACATTATCAGCAGCAGTAAGTTCACCGGCTAAGGCAATAAAACATGACCCCAAATATCCGCGTAAGGTTGCATTGGCACTAGTAATTTTTCACGTCATATTCGCTATCAGTATTACCATATGGCATTTGCACATATATATATTAAAACCGAATAGTTTTGGGTGTATAGTTTATTTATTGGAACTTCCCGGCGCTATAATCCTTAAGATATTAGGACAGAATCAAAACATAGAATCTGTAATTATCTATATCATTGCATTTTTTATTAATACTGTTTTCTATGGCTTTCTTGGCTATTTCCTTGGGCGTATATTCCAAAAGTACGGATGGGACAAGGAGATTAGGACGCTCTGCAAATTAGAAACAGAGGTCTACGAGAAAGAGATAGAACCGGAAGAAATATAAATCACTCCATCATTTCTAACAGATGATATCAGTTATTCTTGTCACATTTCTGTTTTCCTTTATCGTTACTCTTGCATTAATACCTCTGGTAAGAAAAATATCATTAGCGATTAATTTTGTTGATATGCCGGGGGAGCGCAAGGTCCATCAATATCCCATTTCATTAGGCGGTGGCGTTGCTATTTTTCTCGGAATTATTATCACATTCGCTTCAGCGCTTTTCGCCGCTTATTTATTAAAAACGACTTTATCATTACGCTGGCTACCGCAAGATATCTATGATTATATACCGGGTGTTTTTCAGATGACTTCCCGTCTTTTAGTTATATTCATCGGCGCATCGGCAATGTTCCTGCTTGGACTTTTTGATGACATCAAGAAATTATCCGCTTCAACTAAACTGTTTTTCCAGATTCTAATTAGTATATTTATCGTAGTAAATGGCATTCATTTCAGTCTTTTTTTAGGAATCTCCGGTTTAGGCGGTACGATTGTCTCATCAATAATAACAATTTTCTGGATAGTTCTTGTAACAAATTCTTTCAATCTTTTGGATCATATGGATGGACTCTCCAGCGGAATTGTCATAATAACATCTACTATTTTTTTGATAATAGCGCTTAACACTGGGCAGTATTTAATAGCCTCTTTTCTCATAACTATCATCGGTTCGTCACTTGCTTTTTTAATATTCAATTTCCATCCGGCTAAAATATTTATGGGTGATACGGGCAGCCTGCTTCTGGGGTATCTTATTTCTATTTTAACCATTATATTTACCTTTTATAAAAAACCGTATTCTTATTATGCTCTACTTACTCCTATTTTGGTAGTAGCAATACCGATATTTGATACGGTAGTCGTGGTTATTATCAGGTATCTTAATAAGAAACCGATATTTCGGGGAGATAAAAATCATCTGGCACACCGGCTTATTTCATTAGGAATGAGCACCCCCGCTGCCGTTATTTTCATATATTTACTAACTTTATGTGCCGGTTTATCCGCAATTCTTTTATATTATCTAAATAATAACCCCCTAATAAATTTTGTTGGTACAGTATTAATATTCGGGCAGGTTGTTTTACTTCTATGTATCGTTACTATTCTGGAATATAGCGGTCGCAAGAAAAAAGAAGGTTAAAGGTTTCAACTTTTTACTTTATGACTGTTAACTTTTAACCTCTCTCAAGCAAAGGGGTTTACATTTCATCTTATGTATCTATGGTTACAGATATTTTTACTTGCTACCGGAATTACGGCCCGGTTAATTATTTCATCAAATATTGCCGGTAGCGGATTAAATCTATCAATTGATATTTTTATCTGGCTGGCTTTTCTTATTCACCTTCTGGATAAGTCCCGATTGTCGGAGGAGACATCAACTCTGCCCTCATTTCTGAAAGCATTGTTATTATTATTTGTTGCTCTTATAATTACATCATTCATAAATGCTCCGTATAAATTCGGCGCCTTTCAGTATCTGGTCGCCTGGATTAGCGATATAGTCCTTTTCTATCTGGTTTTTTCACTGTGCGTCAGAGACACTAAATATAGCACGACGTTACTATCGGCGTTTCTTTCTACTGCGCTGATTGTTCTTTTTTATGCTCTGTATCAGCATTTCTGGGAGTTGAGGGGTTTAGTAGCTCAGATACAACAGAATCCGTTATTGTTGGATATGATTCCTGTTGATTTGAGAGATGACTTCTTAGCCAGAGCACGGGCCGCAGAGCCGTTCGCTACATTTACTTACCAGAATTCGCTTGGGGCGTTCTTGGCTCTCATTATACCATTATTCATCGCTTTGGTTCTAATCAGGCAGAAAAGGTGGTGGATAGCATTGATTATTTCACTAATAGCACTATTTATAATGGTAAAAACCGGCTCTAAGGGGGCAATTGTATCTTTAATACTCGTTTCCACAGCAGCCATTTATTATTTTATCAGATTATCAAAATTGTCCTTAAAGCAGTATTTATTAGCTGCAATTTTGATATTCTTATTATTGCTAATATTCATTGTACATTCTCAGATGTCTAGTTCATTTAATGCCCGTTTGGGCTATTGGGATGCCACAGTAAAGATTATCAGGGATAACCCTTGGAATGGGGTAGGGTTAAATCAGTTTGGGAATAGTTATCTCTATTACAAATCCGCTATTGCCGGTGAGGTAACCAAGGCGCATAATGACTATCTTCAGATTGCCGCAGAGATGGGTATTCCCGCATTAATTGTATTCCTCGCTATCTGGTTTATTATCCTGAAATCAATCTTTCGTCCTCCTCGTGCTATTACAGCAAAGGATTGCCTCCCGAACACTCCACGAACCCTTGACCCCCCGCAGGGGGTGAACGGGTTTTCTCTGAGCAAGAACCCGGAACGGGTAAATTATGTGCGGGGCTTACCATGTATCCTCGGCGTTGGATTTGCCTTCATGATTAGCGAGTTATTCCAGACGCCCTTAATCGCATTTGATATCCCTTTCTTATCAACAATTATTCTTTTTATATTATGGATATTTGTCTTTCGATTTTTCTCCGGTTATCTTACTATTAATATACTTAATAGTAACATGCTGAGGATTGGCCTATTTGCCGGGCTTGTAGCATTTCTGATTCACTGCTTTGTTGATTTCAATTTCTATGTCCAAGGACTTTCTATGAGTATCTGGTTTATCGGTGCTGTTTTTCTGTCTACCACCGATTTGACACTAATAACCGGACAGCAGACAATCGTCCGTACGGGACGATTGAAGAACCTTATCAGACCGTTATTTATTTTACTTACTGTTTTTATACTTTTAATACTATGTATAGTTACATCGAGACTTATCAGATATGAATCCCTATTAGAACAGGGTAAAACTTTTGTGCGAAGTGATAATAAAGAAGAAAGGTCGTCAGCAATAGACTTCCTGAAAAATGCATATCATCTCAATCCCTATGCCGTTGACCCCTTATTAGAATTAGCCTGGGCATATCATTACAATTATTGCCTGCCTGCTCCCCGCCCGAACGACCGAAAGGTCGGGCAGGCTGATAAGGCAGGCTTGACTTCTATAGATAATATTATTAGTAATAATCATTGCTTAGAATATATCCATAATGCAATTAAATTGAGCCCGTTAAGTTCGATGCTCTATTACCAGGAAGGGTTTCTTTATCAGCAACACGCTGATTATCTAAATAAAATCTGCAGTGATTTTGGTGCTGACCCGGAAAAAAGAAAGGCATTCGAGAAAATAGTTGACCTTTATCGGCAGCGGGCTATCTTATCTTTTAAGATGACTCAAGAACTGTATCCGACTTTTAATCCAAAACGATAATATGCGATACGAAGGAATGATTATTCGTCCGCCGAGCGAGGCGGATAGTTACCTATTACAGATAACCTACGGTTGCTCTCATAATAAATGCGCTTTTTGCGGGACATATCTTGGCACCAAATTCCGTGTGCGGCATATTGATGAGATCTTAACTGATATAACAATGGCGCACAAATATATTCCGCATACCAGACGGGTTTTTCTATGCGATGGCGATGCAATGATGTTACCTGCAAAACATCTTCTTAAAATTCTGGAAGCACTTAATATGGCATTCCCTGATTTACAAAGAGTCGGCATTTATGCAAATGCTCGTGATATCCTGAAGAAAGACGAAATGGAACTGGCTGAATTAAGCCGGCATAAACTTACCATAGGTTATTTGGGATTGGAAAGCGGTAATGACGAAATACTTAAAAGAATTAATAAAGGTGTTACATCAAAAGAAATGATTGAGGCGGTCCAGAAGGCGCAAAGAAATGACATAAAAATGTCAGTCATTGGATTAATCGGATTAGGCGGTAAAAAGTTATCAGAAGAACATGCTATATATACCGCTAAAGCCGTCAACTTGATGAATCCCCGCTATTTCAGTCTTTTAACCCTGATACTTGTTCCCGGTACACCACTGGCAGATGACTATGAAAAAGGAGAATTCCATCTGCCTGAAGCAGAAGACATGGTAAAAGAAATCAGAACCGTGGTAGCCAATATAGAGAGCGAACATACTATTTTCAGGGCAAATCATGCATCTAATTATGCACCCCTGGCTGGGACATTCAATAAAGATAAAAAACGATTGCTTTCTGAAATAGATGATTATTTGAGCGGTAAATATGATTTCCGTCCCGAGTTTCTGAGGGGTCTATGATTCATATTTAATCATTTCTTAATCAATTAAATATAATTCTTGATTTGTCCACCGATTTCTGATAGTGATTAGAATTATGTTAAAAGAACAGACCCAATCTAAGATTGACGAGAATTATATGAAAGAATCAATCAAGGAAGCCTTAAAGGCGCTTGAAGAAGATGAAGTTCCGATTGGAGCAGTAATTGTCTATCAGGATAAAATTATCGGCAGGGCATATAACCAGCGCGAAAAACTCCGAGACCCGACTGCTCATGCTGAAATGATTGCATTGACCCAAGCCGCCTCATTTTTAGATAACTGGCGGCTTAAGGATACAACAATATATGTAACGATTGAGCCCTGCATTATGTGTGCCGGTGCTTTGGTTAATGCCCGGGTAAAAAGATTAGTTTATGGTGCCAAAGACCCTAAGGCAGGCGGTTGTGGTTCTATATTTAATATCATTGATGATTCTCGCTTGAATCATCAAGTAGAAGTAACTTCTGGCGTATTAGAAAAAGACTGCCAATCAATACTTCAGAAGTTCTTCAAGATAAAACGATAGAGTTGCAAGCTTTACGTTTTATTTTAACTATAACACTGTAACTTCAGATTTTAATGCGCCCGTAGCTCAATTGGATAGAGTGTCTGACTACGAATCAGAAGGTCGGAGGTTCGAGCCCTCCCGGGCGCGCGTTTAACTCCACCACAGAGACACGGGAAAATATCATTAAATCATTTATGGGGAAACCACTCAAGTAGGTAAAGGAAACATGAATAATTTATCTTGGTTTCATGGTTTTTTTGTAAAATTTCTGTCTCGTCGGTGAATTTGTTTCTAGGAGGGATGCCTGAGTGGCTGAAAGGGCCCGCCTCGAAAGCGGGTGTCTGCCTTATGGTGGACCGTGAGTTCAAATCTCACTCCCTCCGCCAAAATAATTTTTGATGGTATAGGAAATTATATAATATGAACACGAATGGCACGAATACGGACGAATTTTACTAATAAGAGATTAGATAGATATTTGTGTAATTTGACCCGACAACCGCCTGTTTTAATAGGGCGTTTTAATCCGTGGAATTCGTGTTTATCCGTAATTTTTCTTGACTAAACTTATGGTCCTTCAAAACCCACACCCCAGTCAGATAGAATCGGAGTTGCAGTTGTATCACTTCCAAAATTAGCCCGCAGTATTATACCAGTAACATTAAATAGACCAGGATAATCTATAGAGAGATTGCTACCAGATGAAATACTAGTAACAATTGTTGTCCCATTTAACCCTAACACATCTACACTAAAGGTGGTATTTGTAGGTGCATTATAAGTAAATGTTAAAATACCCCAGGATGAGATACTCGTTGCCGTAATCGTTGTAGAAACATAAATACCAGGTGCTGAATAAATCAGACATTGATAGCTCCAGAAATTGGTAGTCCCGCCTCCCCCAAAGGCATAGATAAAACTACCCGCGCTGGTTAATGTACCACCTCCGTTAACATTAGCTGGAGTACCAGTCATCGCTGTCCAGAAGCCTCCAGATATGGAATAGCGCCAGCAAGTGGTAGAATTATTACCTCCCAAGGCATATATAAAATTACTACCTGATAGATAAGCTAATTCACCGCCTTCATAAACACCTGATGGAGTAGATGTTAGTGTGCTCCAGGTGTTTCCTGATATGGAATATGACCGGAAGAAACTAGTTCCTCCTCCGTCTAAGGCATAGATAACGTTACCTGATCCGGGATAAAGTAAAGAACCACCCCCGTTAATACTACCTATAGTACTCGCCAATGCTACCCATGTATTTGAAGATTGTGCAGGTGTAGTACTTGTAGTGATGGCATAGCGCCAGAAGGTGGTAGTTCCATCCCCCCTAAAGGCGTAGATAAAGTTACCTGAACCGGCTAATGAAGCGCCCGTGCCAACATTTGCTGGAGTATTCGCCAGCGTGCTCCATAAGTTCGTGGAGATGGCATAGCGCCAGAAATTGTTAGGACCACCACCATTTCCTCCTAACGCATAAATATAATCACCTGAGCCGGGATAGGCTAAGGCACTGCCGGTGTAAACACCTGATGGAGTAGCCGCCAGTGTGCTCCAGGAGGTTCCGGATATGGAATAACGCCAGAAATTGGTAGTGCCATTTCCTCCTAATGCATAAATATAATCACCTGAATTAGGATAAGCTAAGGCACTGCCTGTGTAAACACCTGCTGGAGCAGTTGCCAATATGTTAAATGAAGCTATGGTATAGTACCAGAAATTAGTAGTATTATTCCCTCCCAATGCAAAGATATACGGTCCTGAACTGGCTAATGCACCGCCTCCGCCAACACTTGCTGGAGTAACCGTCCTTGCTATCCATGTGTTTACAAGTTGTCCACTAGTTGTTCCAGTGATGGCATAGCTCCAGAAAGTGGTAGAAATATTTCCTCCGAAGGCATAGATAAAGTTACCTATACCGGGATAGGTTAATGCCCCGCCCGGGCCAACAGTTGCCGGAGTAGTCGCCAGTGTAGTACTATTCCAAGAGTTTCCGGAGATGGAATAGCTCCAGAAATTGTTAGTATTATTTCCTCTCAAGGCATAAATAAGATCACCACCGGGATAGACTAATGCACCGCCCCAGTCAACAGTTGCCGGAGTAGCCGCCAGGGATACCCAGGTATTTGTAATTTGTGCAGGTGTAGTACTTATAGCGATGGCATAGCGCCAGAAAGTGGTAGAACTCCACCCTCCCAAGGCATAAATAAAATTACCACCTGTAGAGACTAATGCACAGCCAGATGAAGCAGCTGCTGGAGTAGCCGCTAATGATATCCATGTGTTTGCAGTTTGTCCACCAGATGTAGTGATGGCATAGCGGTAGAAATTGGCAGTCGCCCCTCCTTGCAAGGCATAAATATAATCACCTGTGCCGGGGTAGACTAAGGCAGTAGCTGAAATAGGTGCCAGTGCGTACCATCCGGTGGAAGAAAAGAGCCAGAAATTGGTAGTTCCATTCCCTCCCAAGACATAAATATTACTACCTGCTATAACTAATCCACCGCCCAAACCAATATTTGCTGGGGTATACGACAGAGTGTTCCATGGCGGCGTAACAGGAGTAGATGCTAATACCACATCTGAGCTGCCGATAGTAGTTGTGGTATTAGTGAATGTGCCATCGGCGAAGATAGTCCTTAACCAATTGCCAAATGTCCGATTTGTTCCCTGTGTTGTAGTACCCTCTGAATTAGTCGCTACACATCTGAAGTTATAGACCGTATTTGATGATAATGCGCTTATATCTACTGCAACTGCAATATTGGTATTGCCGCTACCTATTGCCTGTGCAACTGTGGTATCAGTATACGAAGGAGGAGTAGCAGTAATTCCATACTGAAAATAAACTGTGGTGCTATAACCATTTGGATTGACTGTGCCATTTAAGGTGGCAGAGTTATAATTAACATTGGTAGCAGGATTCGTAGTGCAGGTCGGTGGTGGTGGTGGTGGATTGGTGGTAAAAGTTTGATTTAAGCCGTTAGTTGTACCTCCACTATTGGTTGCCACAACCCTGAAATTATACTGTGTGCTTGATAATAATTCAATGATATCTGCATTAACTGAAACATTACTTGCCCAGCTACCTATAACCTGTGGACTTGTAGTATTTTCATATGAAGTAGTTGTTCCCCACTCAAAATAAGGATTTGTATCAGCCCCATTTGGGTTGACTGTGCCGTTTAATCTGGCTGCCTTATAAGTAACATTGGTAGCAGCGTTAGTGACGCAGGTTGGTGGTGGTGCACTGGTGGTAAAAGTCTGATTTAAACCGTTAGTCTGACCGCCACTATTGGTTGCTACAACCCTGAAATTATACGTCGTAGTCCCTGATAATCCACTTGTGTTAGCCAGAATCGCAACGCTAATCGTCCCGTTGCCTATGGGCTGTGTAGTTGTGGTATTCCCATAAGAAGTAGTTGTTCCCCATTGGAAATAAGCATTAGTAGTAACGCCGTTAGGAATAACCGTGCCGTTTAATCTGGCTGAGTTATAAGTGATATTATTTGCATCATCAGTCATGCAGGTCGGTGCTGAACCGGTTAAATTACCGGTAGTAAACGTCCGATTATTTCCCAGGGTTGTTCCTGATAAGTTAGTTCCGACAACCCTGAAATTATACGGTGTATTTATTGATAATCCGCTTGTATTAGCATTAACTGGAACATTACTTATCCCGCTGCCTATTGCTTGCGCCTCTGTGGTATTCCCATATGAAGTAGTTGTTCCATAATTAAAATAGGCATTAGTAGCAGTTCCATTAGGATTAACCGTGCCGTTTAATCTGGCTGCGTTAGAAGCAATATTAGTAGCAGGGTTAGTGGCGCAAGTAGGTTTTAGTCCTACAGTAGTAAAAGTCTGATTTGCCCCATTGTATGGAGCGCCACCGCTTCTGGTTGCCTGAATTCTGAAGTTATAGGTTGTATTTGGTAATAATCCGGTCAGGTTAGCAGAGATATTGACATTACTCGTGCCGGAGCCGATGTTTTGATAGTTGGTAGTGCTGTTATATGACGTAGTCGTGCCATACTGGAAACATACAAAAGTACTGATACCATTGGGATTAATCGTGCCTCTTAAGGTAGCAGTAGTCTGAGTAATATTATTGGCTGGATTGGTTGTTAATGATGGTGCTGCTGGTGTAGATTGCACTGGTATGGTACTACTACCAGAAATGCTTTCATCGCCACCACCGGGGATATTAACACATCCGCCGTAATTAAAGGCACCGACAAAAGCTATAATAAATATAAATACTATAATCTTTATCACTAATTTATGCATACTAAACTCCTCTTATAAAATTTAATCAAGAAAGTTTATATGGACCCACTATAACTTTATAATAATTAAACACTTGATGTGCGACACTGTCAAGTAATATCATATAATTTTTTTGTGGGCTTGTCTCTCTTAACTAAATATAGAATATCACAGCGTAAGAATACTACCCGTGTATAAATTTTATTAGTGGAGGAGAGGTATTTTTGGTTTTTCTCTAATATAATTGACCATTTTGGAGATGGGTAGTATACTATTAATTAATTCTATATAGAGGGGTAATTAAAATTATGAAAATCAAAATTAATAACGGTGTTGTGGTAAGTCCGACCGAAGTTTATAAAGCTGATATCGGCATAGAAGATGGCATTATTACAAAAATAGAACAGAAAGCAAAGACAGATGCGTCTGACTTACTGGTTGATTTTAATGCTGACAATGTAATAGATGCGGATAACCAATATGTTTTTCCGGGTGGGGTGGATGTTCATACCCATTTTGATATGCCTTTTGGTGGGATAGTTACGGCTGACAATTTTTATACTGGAACAGTTGCTGCAGCCTGCGGTGGGACTACGACTATCATTGATTTTGCCATTCAGAACAAAGGCGAAAGTTTAAAGAAGACGCTGGATACGTGGCATAAAAAAGCCGCTAATCATGCCGTGGTTGATTACGCTTTTCATATTGCCATTACCGATGTAACAGATACTATTCTTTCGGAGATTCCTTCAATAATTGATGAAGGCGTTACTTCTTTTAAACTTTTTATGGCTTATAAGGGTAGTATAATGGTAAGTGACGAATCCATTGATAAGGTGTTGAAAAAATCTGGACAACTGGGGTTTTTGACAATGCTACACTGTGAAGATGGTGAGGAGATTGATAAGTTAGTTAAGAAAATGTTAGCCAGAGGCGAGACCGCTACTATTAATCATGCATTAAGCCGTCCGACTGAATTAGAGGTGTTGGCAATAGCCCGTGCGATGGAATTAGCAACCAAATCAAACGGTAATTTGTACGTAGTCCATCTGAGTAGTGAGGAAGGATTAAAGATTATCAAGAAAACACAGGAAATGAACAAGAATATTTTTGTCGAAACCTGTCCACAGTATCTGATTTTAGCTATAGATAAATACACGGATAAGCCAGAGAAAAAAGGAGATGCGGATAGGGAAAGTAGGTTACCCGATGATTTTGAGGGTGCGAAATATGTGATGTCGCCACCGTTAAGAGGTAGGCATAATCTCTTGGCGCTTTGGAACGGAATAAAAGATGGTTTTGTTAATGTTGTTTCTTCAGACCACTGTGCATTTAATTTCAATGGCCAAAAATCGTTGGGACTGAACGATTTTTCCAAAATTCCCAACGGTATACCTGGCGTAGAGACCAGACTCAATCTTCTTTTTGAAGAGGGTGTTAACGGCAAGCTAATTAATATAAATAAGCTGGTGGATGTATTTTCTACAACGCCGGCAAAATTATTCGGACTTTATCCTAAAAAAGGTGAAGTTAAAATTGGTTCTGATGCTGATATTGTTATATTTAACCCTGTAAAAAGATTTACGCTGAAAAGCATCAAACTTCATCAAGATGTAGATTATTGTCCCTTTGAGGGTTATAAGGGCAATGGTAAAATATCCTACGTTATTTCCAATGGGGAAATCATCGTTAAAGACCATGCCTTTTGCGGTACCAGAGGAAGCGGTAAATTCCTCAAACGAGATAAAATTACTTTCAAATAGAGTTGATATTTATGTTTACAGGTATTATCCAAGATATAGGTAAAATTGTAAAGATAACTAAAAATGATAATTCTTTGCAACTGACTATCAATCTGAGTAGCTATACAGGCCGTCCTGTAAAATTAGGTGATAGCATCGCGATTAACGGGGTTTGTCTTACCATTACTTCTATATCAGGACCAAAGAATAGGCATGTTACATTTGATGCTGTGCCTGAGACTGTTAAGCGCACTACGTTAGGTACGCTCAGATTAAACGACAGTATTAATATTGAATTGGCTATTCGGGCCGGAGAGCCTTTGGGTGGACATTTTGTGCAAGGGCATATTGATACCGTTGGCACTATTTCAAGTATAAAAAAACAGGGCAGTAAATATTTGATACAAATCAAACCTTCACGAACTGATGGCCAGTCAGGCTGGTGCTCGCCTAAAATTATAGAGTCTATTATAGAGAAAGGCTCTATAGCTATTGACGGGGTGAGTTTAACAGTAGTTAATGTAGAATCAAACCATTTTTCTGTTGCTCTTATTCCTTTTACATTAACACATACAATACTCGGCAAAAAGAAGGTTGGCGATGTGGTTAATATTGAATTGGATATAATTGGGAAATGGGTAATGAAACTCGTATCTCCACTTCGCCATCAAATCTGTTCAGATGAAGGATTCTAAAGAAAGAAAATTGAGATTGATGATATGGAAAAAATTAATAATTTAGGCGCTTCGATTTTGGTGAATAATATCGTAAGGAATTTGAGTTCATGTGAGTTAAGGGGTTTGGCAAAAAAGGATGAAGTTCGCACCGAATATGGCAGCCCGTCCTATATAAGTAAAATTAAATCGCGTAGTGCTAAGTTTACCGAGATTATTTATAACCAACCTACGGAGCAACAAGAAAAAATTATTGAGGATGTGCATGATTTCCTTAAGACTAAGACATTAATATGCGTGGATAGGCAGATGTGTCAGAGTCTGGATATCAAGATACATTGTCAGACATATGTCACCAAAGACTTTGCACGCATTGCATATATGTGGGGCGAGACGCTTTTTCCTTGTGGCTGTTTGACTGACAAAGTGGCTGACAGTACAGTGATAGATGTGCCGGAATGGCCCGAGAGAAAGGTTTTGGTTCTGCCCAAATTGCAATTGACTTATGTGTTGGGCACGGATTATTTCGGGGAAATCAAAAAGGCAAACTTGCGGATGGCAATGTATCTGGCTAAGAAAAAAGGGTGGCTGGGATTACATGCAGCCAGTAAAATCATCCGAGTGAAGGATGTTAACGGCAAACTAGTAGAAAAAGGTGTTATTATATTCGGATTAAGTGGTACAGGCAAGACTAGTTTGTCTTGTCATCATCATGGGTTATCTGGCGAAGAGGGTATCATCATTAGGCAGGATGATGTGATAATTATCAGACCTGATGCCTGTTGCTATGGTACAGAGAATAATTTTTACCTCAAGACCGAGGGCTTGACAATGAAAGACCAACCATTGCTTTACAGTGGCGCTATTTCTTCTAATGCGATACTGGAAAATGTTTATGTCACGTTAGATGGCAAGGTGGATTTCACTAATTACTCTATTACTTCAAATGGCAGGGGGATTGTCAGGCGTGCTGATTTGACTTCTTATGTTGATGAAGACATTAATTTAGCAAAGGTGGATGTCGTGATATTTCTTACTCGTCGGATTGATATTGTGCCGCCGGTGGCAAAACTAACGCCGGAGCAGGGCGCGGCATTCTTCATGCTGGGTGAATCTGTAGAGACTTCAGCCGGCGACCCGACCCAGGTGGGTAAATCGTTACGCGTAGTCGGGACGAATCCTTTTATTATCGGTCCAGCAGAAGAAGAGGGCAACTGGTTTTATAAAATGCTTAAAGCTAATCCTCAGGTGGAGTGTTTTGTGATGAATACAGGCAGGGTGGGTGGGATTGACGGCGAGAAAATAACATTGTTGGATTCATCTGAGATTATTAAACAAATTATACGGGGTGGGATACAATGGAAAGTTGATCAGGATTGGTCATACTATGTGCCTAGCAAGATTGATGGTGTTAATATTGAGCGGTTTGACCCGTTCCATTTCTATTCACAGGATGAATATTATGAATTGATAAAGAAATTAAGAGCCGAAAGAAAAGAATGGTTGTCTAAGTTTACCGATCTGGCACCCCGGATAAGAAATGTTATTTCGGACTAAAGCCACAGATTATTTCTATGAGTAGGGTTTCTTCAGGGACGTGGATTTAGTCTGTAAAATTTCTAATACACTATCATTTTATTCATTTTTAATTTGTCCATACTAGAATGAATCTCATTGAAGCTTGTAGTGTAACTATGTGATCTGTGGTTCTATTTTAGTAACCATTTTTTTAGTTTGGCTAGAGGTTTGCTGAAATAAATACCGATTAATGGTAATGTTATTTCGAGGATAGTGGTATAGGATATAGCAATGCCGATTAAAGAGATGATATGGTATGATAATTTCTTGCCTTTCTGATTAAGATAGAGCTTAAAATAGTTTCTGGCGGTGGCGTTATAGCTATAAATCAGACAGATCATGCCTTTGTTGTAATTCTGGTGTTTAGTGGCAAAGTTTAATTGTGTTTGATGTCTCTTCTGTAGTTCTTCCACATTAATATTGAGTTTTCGTATGGGTGATTGGTGTTCTTTTACAAATTCTTTTACATAGCGTATAAAATTATCTGATACAATCATTGGATTGTTCATAGTCAGGGAATTGATATTGCGTCTCCAGTAACCTAATTGTTTGGGTATAGCTTTGAATTTTCCTTCCAGAGCCAAACAGCACCAGGTAGGATAATCCACTAAATGGAGATAATCTGGCTGGATGAATCCGCCGATTTTTATCAGGGCATCTTTTCTGACCATTACGGTTTGGGCGTAGATAAAATTTTGGGCATTGATGAATTCCTTCAGGGCTAAACCAATAGGGTCATTATTGGCGATCTTTTTGTTATTTATAATATTCCGATAGAATAGTTTCTTGCCGTATTCATTGGTTATAATGCAATCACCATATGTTAGGATAATATTTGGGATTTGAAAGTAGGGTATCTGGATTTCCAGTTTATTGTTGTCCCAGAAATCATCACCTTCCAAAATGGCAATGAATTCACCTTTTGTTTGATTCAGAGCCTTATTGTAGGTAAGCCCTAATTGATAAGCACCTAGATGTTCTTGATAAATGTATTTTATTCTATTATCAGAAAATAATTTGATAAAAGTTTGCGTTCTATCAGTTGAACCGTCGTCAATAATAATCATTTCCCAGTTTTGATAGGTTTGAGAAATGGCTGAGCGGATGCACTCAGTAATATATTTTTCGTGATTATAGGTCGGAGTTATAATTGAGACTAATGGTGTTGATGACATTATTATATTTTAGTCCTGTTCGTCTGAAGTTGATTTGCCTTTAGCACGACTGACCAAATAATGTTTTAGTGCATCCTGCCATGGTCTTAAAGGAGTAAGTTTTTTACTGGTTAATGCTGAGAATAAAGGTCTTCTGACGCCGGCTTGTTCCTCTTTTTCTTCTTTAGGCTCAACTTTCATTTTTATATTACTTAATCTGAAGATTTCTAATGCAAATTCATACCAGGTGCAATATCCTGAATTAGTAAGATGATAAAGTCCTGAAGGATAATTACTTAGAAGCATTTCTTTTATTTTAAGGGCAGCGTCATAAGTGTAAGTTGGACTACAGGTGATATTGGTGGTAACTTGAACAGTATCTTTGGTTTTAGCCAGTTTGAGCATTGTTTCCACAAAATTGGTACCGCCTTTGCCAAGGCAGCCGGCTGTTCCGAAAAGACTGGCCACGCGGATAATATAGTAATTAGATGTCAGTTTAACAAAGAATTCACCGGCTAATTTGGACACGGCGTAAACATTAAGAGGATTAGGAGTATCCTCTTCTGTGTAGGGTTTTTTGTTCTTGCCGTCAAATACATAGTCAGTGGATAAATGAATTAATTTTATATTTGAGGTGCGACATATAAGCGCAAGGTTGCTGATGGCTATAGTATTAACCAAGAATGATTTCTCGGGGTTTTTTTCGCATTCCGGAACATTATGATAAGCAGCGGTATTGATAATTACATCCGGCTTTAATTCTTCTATTACGTTTTTGGTTTTAGAGAAATCGGTAATGTTAATGTCTTGTATAGTTAATCCCTTGATAGCAATTGGAGAAGGACTTGAGGAAAACACCTTCATTGTATCAGTTCCCAATTGTCCATCGACACCTATTAAAAGGATATTCATATGTTATAATTAGGTAGTATGTAGCAGGTAAAATGTAGAGGATGCCCGCATACTATCTACTGATTTATCCGTGTCTCCAGCCCTTGCATGTTCACACCCCGCGGGGTGCAAGAGGGCCGGGTAAGTTAGAATTTAGTTTCGCTGGAGAAATTAAAGTTTCTGATTTTTAGAGCAGGTACCACGCATCCGTGATTTAATTCTGTTTCACTGGAAATGAGTTCCACATTAGATAACACATTAAGGATATTTTCGGTAAACCGCATATTTTTAATTCCTTTCGTAATGTTTCCTTTTTCTATAAGGAAGGTTCCATTACGGGTCATTCCGGTTATAACCATTTTCATCGGGTCAATAAGATTTGTATAATGTAATTCTGTAATTAAGATTCCCTTTTCTGTTGAAGCAATCATTTCTTTTAATGAAGAATTACTTGGCGCAAGTGTTAAATTGGTCGGGAAGGGACCATGAGGATTTGGTTGAGGGAATCCGTGACCGGTTGAGGTACACTTATTCCTTTTTGCAGTCAGGCGGTCATAAACAACATTACGAGCAATGCCTTTATCTATAAGAACAACTTTTTTTCGGGGCATACCTTCAAAATCAAAAGGCATACCAAGAATATTCGGATGATAAGCATCTTCGACAATAGAGATATTTTCGCCCATAATGCGTTTGCCGATTTTGCCACTCATAAAACTACGACCTTCCTGATAAGGCAATGCTCCAAACCCGGCAAATGCCATAAAAACAAGTAATTCAACAGCTGCCGCAGGCTCAAGTATTACGGTGTATGTTCCGGCGTTCAGATTAATCGGGTTCTTCGATTTTAACGCTTTATCAATCGCTATCTTTGCAATTTGAGAAGATTTTATTTGACTGATATTTCTGGCTGTTTTCTCGGCTTTACCACTGCTGCTATTGGTTAATGCCGTACAGGTAAATTCAGCCAACGTGGAAGGATAGTAGGCGAATAACCCGTTAGAATTTGCTATGATTATTGCGGATGATTTATTGGAAAAAATACCGGATATATTTACTAATTGATTTTTTGCTTCAATAACAGATTCTTTTATAGCTGCTGTTCTGTAAGTAGGAGAAACCGAAGTGGTTTGTTTATAATAGGCATTTAAAGTAATATATTTTTGTTTGGGGACCAAGCCTAATTCGGTTCCGGGAGCTGATACGAAATAATTGCATTTTTTTATAGCTTGTTTCAAAGATGTGTTATCTGTTTGGTTAAGCGTTACTTTTGAGAACCTGCCATTTTTTATTATTTTAATATATAGCTCTAATAAATTATTTTCTGAGACATTTTGGGTAATAACACTATCGGCATAACGAGTAAGCGCAAGATTATGATTTGCAATCAGAACTTCAACTTGTGCCGGACGGGCGAAATGAATTATTTTATCAGTAAGTTTATGGCTTTCTTCGTACGATAACATATCAGTCCTATTCTTTTGTCAAAAATATAGTCAAGTTAATAAATTCATCAATGAGTAGTATTTTTATTTGAATATTATAGAGGGAATAAAATATATTACAAATTATTATTGTAAAAATTAATAAGTTAGATATTAAATAGCACGATTAGTAAAATATGAAAAAGACAATATATCTTATAATTGTATTAGTAATGCTGACTTTTGGCGTGCGACTGGTTATTGCATTTAATACGTATGTTATTTCAAGTGATGGACCTTTTTATTTGAAGGTTGGCCAATATTTTGCTCAGGGCGATTATAAATCAGCTTTATTGAAACAAACATTTCATCCGCTTTATCCTTTTTTAATAGCAATCGCTTATAAATTTATCGGGGCATGGGAATGGGCTGGAATGCTGGTGTCTATCATCTTATCCTGTTTTGCTATCATGCCGATTTATTTTATAACCAGAAGATATTTCACTGAGACCATCGCTATCATTGCCTGTCTTTTGTATGCCTTTCAGCCACAAGGTGCACAGTTGTCCGCCTCTATATTTACTACAGGTACTTTTATTGGTATCCTATTAATTACACTTTGGGTAACCATCATTGCATTGGAAAAAGACAGCTACCTATATTTCATGCTATCAGGATTGCTTTCTTTTATTATGTATTTATTGCGTCTTGATGGAATTGTCTTTCTGGCATTGACGTTAATCGCCATCTTAATTAACAGTCGAATGGTCCAGGGTAATAGCATAAGACATACCATTCTGAAAATAGTTGCATTGCTTATACCTTGGTTATTATTGATTCCCAACCTTTTTATCGTAAAGTCATTAACTGGGGTTTTTGGCCTGACCGGAAAGGTTTCAGCGGAGACGCTTACTGATATGGAAATAACCAAATCATTTTATGGTTTATATCAGTTTATAGTTGAGTTTATCAAGGGTGCAAATCCGATTTTATTTATTCTATTCATAGTTGGGGTGGTTTTATACTTTAAGAAGGGACGAAAAACTTTTAGACAGACGTTCTTTATTTGGATTGTTTTTGTGGGGTTTATCATAGCATTTTCTGTTTACGCTTTTACCGAAGGGCGGATGAGCAAACGTTATACGGTTCCTCTTTTCCTGATGATGTTACCCTGGACATCGGCCGGACTGTATTATATAAGTGATAAGATATCAAGCCGGCATACGTTTAAGATTGTATACGGCATGACGATTTTGATATTAGTCGGACTTTCCTTTTTTACCTTTAAGGCGGTTGGAAAAGACAAACTCATAGAAAAAACAACTGGTGAATTATTAAACAAATACCATTCCCGATATGGGATTGCATCTAAAATACCAAGTATTATTACAACGTCATCTCGAATTGCCTACTATGGGGGAGGTGAGGCGGTTATGCCTGAAGAATTAGGCAAGGATTACGATAAACTTGCCGATATTATTTTGAAACAGGGGGTAGATTATCTTGTTTTAGACGGCCGAATAGCTAGAAAAACCCCATTTTTAGAAAATGAGATTCTTCAATGTATAAATAATCAGCTCTCAATTGAATTGATTTCGCCTTATTTTGAGGTGGATGGCAGTAAAAATGTTAATTCTTATAGAACGTATCGATTTTTTATTACCCAAATAAATAAATAAATAATTTTTTTATTTTCTTGACATAATATTTAATTTGTATACAATAAAAAAGTTTCACAAAATATTTTCTTGTAGAGTAAAAAAGTATAAGAAGGAGGATAAGAATGCCTACTGCAACAGAACTAGTGGAAAACATTAAATCTTTGAAGGATGACGAGAAAAGTCAATTGCTACTAGAAGTTATCAGCAATTCCAGTGTTATATGGCTTAAAAATTTTGTCAAATCGTTTGAAGATAAGTTTGGAGTAACCGCAACGATGTCGATGGCTGCCGCAGCCGGTCCAGTGGCTGCCACAGCAGATGCGGGACGCGCAGAAGAAAAAGCGGAAAAAACCGCATTTGATGTGATTCTTCAGGATACCGGTGCAAATAAAATACAAGTAATAAAAGTTATTCGTACTATAACTAATCTTGGTTTAAAGGAAGCTAAAGCACTTTCCGACACTCCACCACAACCGGTAAAAACTGGTATACCTAAAGAAGAAGCTGAAAAGATCGTCAAAGAACTTGAGGCTGCTGGGGCAAAAGTAGAAATCAAATAGTTAAAGTATTTCATATTCTGAAAAACAGTTTGAATAAAAAAGTAATGATTTTTTTACAAAAGTCTAACCCCAAACCGTTTTCAGATGTTTTAACAAATTCTATCTCCCCGTATAAAAATATAGAACCTTAATTCTCCTAATATGACAGAAGTAACTCTTTATAGAAGAGGGATATTTCCTTACCATTTTCCTGAATTGCTGCCTATTCACTTGGAAGCATACGAAAAATTTATTCAGCAAGAGGTGCTTTATTCTCAAAGAAAAAATATAGGATTGGAATCTCTTTTCAGGGAAATATTTCCGGTTAAATCATTTGATGGTTCATATGTGTTAGAATATCTTTGGTATGAAATTGGGCATCCTCGTTATACTCCAGAAGAAAGTCAAGATTTAAAAATTAGTTACGCGGCTCCATTAAGAGCTCGTTTAAGGCTTAATAAACCTGAACCAATAGAAGAATATGTTTATTTCGGAGATATTCCCCTGATGATCGGAGGGGGAGAATTTATCATTAATGGTATTGAGCGTATTATTGTTAGTCAACTGCATCGCTCACCAGGTATTGACATTAAAGAGGAAGTTATTGGTGAACGGAAACAGTTTGTAGCAACAATTATTCCCCAAAGAGGAAGCTGGTTGGAATTAACCACTACTAAAAAAGATATTGCAACTATTAAAATAGATCAGGGAAGCCAAATACCGATAACCGTATTTTTACGGGCAATGGATGAGAATTTGTCTTCTGACGCTCAAATCATTAAAACTTTTTATCATACCGAGATAGTTAAAATTAAAGGAATGAGCTCGCCAAATGAATTAATAGGAAAGTATACCGCAGTAAATGTAGTTGATCCGGAAACCAGTAAGGAAATTTTGAAGGCTGGCGAAAGAATCTCGGAAGAAATAGCAAGTTTCTTGATGGATTCTACTGTTATACAAGAGTTAGAGTTGGTTTCTCATCTGGAAGACTATCTTATAATTAATACTTTAGTTCAGGATCCAACCAAATCAACTAATGAGGCTCTTTTAAAGATATATGCTCGGTTGAAACCGGGAATGCCTCCGCAATTAGATAGAGCTAAAAATCTTTTTAACGAAAGATTTTTCGATATCAGCCATTATCAATTAGGACAAGTGGGTCGGTTTAGGATCAATCGAAAATTCAATTTGAATGTTCCTGAAACAGAACAAACCCTATTGAAATCTGATATCATTGAAATACTAAAGTATTTAATAAAATTACGAAAAGGGGAAGGTAACATAGACGATATTGATGATTTAAGTAATCGTCGTATTCGTTCCGTTGATGAATTGGCTACAGAAGAAATCAGAAAAGGATTTTTTAGGCTGAAACGATTGGTTACAGAGAGGCTAAACGCTGCGATAGCTGCCTCTAAATTTAATCAAACAGCATTTTCATCGGATAAGAGTAAAGAAGAAATAACACCGCGAACCATTGTAGATTCTAAGATTATATCAGCTGCGATTGAACATTTCTTTGAAAGAAGCGAACTTTCCCAAGTGGTCGACCAAACTAATCCCCTATCGCAATTAGCTCACGAAAAACGTCTTAGTGCATTAGGACCGGGTGGACTGAATCGTAAAAGAGCCGGATTTGAAGTTAGAGATGTTCACCCTTCGCATTATGGTCGAATCTGTCCTGTAGAAACTCCAGAAGGTGCCAATATTGGATTGATTACTTCTTTGGCTACTTTTTCTCGAGTAGATAAATATGGATTTTTGGTAACTCCTTATCGAGTAGTAAAGAATTCTCATGTTACGGATGAAGTGTATTATCTTAGGGCAGATGAAGAAAAAGATAAAATCTTTGCGCCAGCAGATATTAATATAGACAAAAACGGTAAAATAACCGACGAAAAAATATTATGCCGTTATAATAAAGAATTTAAATTTGTTACGGCACAAGAAATGACTTATATAGATATTTCACCGTATCAACTCGTTGGTATTTCAGCCGGTTTGATTCCTTTCTTGGAACATGATGATGCTAATCGTGCTTTAATGGGCTCTAACATGCAAAGACAGGGTGTTCCTCTCATTAATTTGGAACCTGCTATCGTTGTTACCGGATTGGAAAAAACGGCGGCAGAAAATTCATCGTTAGTAGTTAAGGCGAAAAACAACGGGGTTGTTAGTTATGTTTCTGCTGATCAGATTATTATCAAATCAACCGTTTCTTCTGCTAATGATAACTCTGCAACAAAAGAAGATGACTTGCAAGAGTATCAAACTTATCAGATAAAAAAATTCTTAGGATTAAAAGAACGAACTTGTTTTAACCAGAAAACTTGCGTTAAAGTAGGTGATAAAGTTAAGAAAAACCAGATTATTGCTGATGGACCAGCCATAGCTCAAGGAGAATTAGCGTTAGGAAGAAATATTTTCGTTGCCTTTATGCCTTGGGAAGGATACAACTTTGAGGATGCTATTGTCGTCAGTGATAGGTTAGTAAGGCAAGATGTTTTTACATCTATTCATATTGAGGATTTTGAAGTAGAAACAAGGGAAACCAAATTTGGCAAGGAAGAATTTACGAGAGATATTCCTAATGTCCCTGAAAAAGCGCTTAAAAACCTGGATGAGAATGGTATTATTCGTGTCGGGACTAAGGTTAAACCCGGTGATATTCTTGTCGGAAAGATAGCTCCTAAAAGCAAAGGGGAATTGTCTCCTGAAGAAAAGCTGCTTCACGCAATATTTGGCAAGGCAGGTGAAGATGTTAAAAATATGTCATTAGAGGTGTCTCCTGGAGTAGAGGGGATAGTTATTGACACGCAATATTTTAGCCGACATTACGATTTGACGGAAAAACAAAAAGAAGAAGTGGATAAAAGCGCTAAAAAAATAGAGAAGAATTTTAGCATTCAATTGATTACGATTCTTGAAGATAGCATTAAACCGATAGAAAAATTATTAGGGAAGAGATTTATTTCTCGGCCCATAACTTACGGAGTAAGGGGCACTATTAAAAATTTCGCTGATTTGAAGGAGAAAATTAGAAATACGTTTGATTCTATAGAGTTTGGGGATAAAAAAGAAAAACAATCTATGGAACGACGGATAAATCAGATCCTTTCTAAATGCGAACAATTAGAAAATGAAAAAGACTTAAAGGTTAATAAAATAATGCGAGGGGATGACTTACCATCAGGTATATTGGAAATGGTAAGAATTCGTATAGCAACGAAACGTAAAATCTCCATCGGTGATAAAATAGCCGGCCGGCATGGTAATAAAGGCGTGGTTTCCCGTATTCTTCCGGAAGAAGATATGCCATTTTTACCTGACGGTTCGCCAATTGATATCTTACTTAATCCGTTGGGTGTTCCTTCTCGAATGAATGTCGGTCAGATTTTAGAAACTCATTTGGGTTGGGCGGCTCAAAAATTGAATATCAGGGTGGTTTCTCCGATTTTTGATGGGGCATCTGAAAATAATATCACAGACCTCCTGCTTAAAGCCGGATTACCGGCAGATGGTAAAATAACACTTTATGATGGTCGGACAGGCCAGTCATTTAAAGAAAAAATTACAGTTGGTTATGCTTATATTATGAAGCTACACCACTTAGTAGATGATAAAATTCATGTCCGTGCCACAGGTCCTTATTCTTTAATTACTCAACAACCTTTGGGTGGTAAGGCAAGGGGCGGTGGTCAACGGCTTGGAGAAATGGAAGTATGGGCTTTGGAAGCATATGGCGCTAGTCATTGTTTGCAGGAAATGCTTACAGTAAAAAGCGATGATGTAGATGGAAGAACGAAAATTTACGAATCTATTATTAAAGGTGAAAACTCTTTAGAACCTTCTATTCCGGTTTCTTTTGAGGTTTTAACTAATGAAATGAAGGGTTTGGGATTAAGCGTTAAATTGGAAAAACAAAAATAATAACAGTTGTCCGGCGTGTTTTATTCCAGGCTGTAATGGGAGATTTATTTAACTTGTTAATTTCCTGTGGTTTTACCGCAGGATTACATTATAGGGAAAGTTTGAAAACCGTAAATTTTCAACGCAATCCTTTCCTTATTATAACCTGTGCTTTTGGTGCAGGGTAGTTGAGCATAAAAAAAATATGATAGAAACGTCTTACGAACAAGTTAATGATTACAACTCGATTACTATAAAATTAGCATCATCAGAAGAAATAAAATCGTGGTCATATGGCGAGGTAAAGAAGCCGGAGACCATTAATTATCGTACTTGGCGTCCTGAGCGAGATGGCCTTTTTTGCGAACGCATATTTGGACCGGAAAAAGATTGGGAGTGCTTTTGCGGGAAATATAAAGGTATAAAATATAAGGGTATTATCTGTGATCGTTGTGGCGTGGAAATTACAGTCTCTCGGGTTAGACGTAAACGGATGGGCCATATAAGTCTTGCGGTCCCTCTTATTCACATATGGTTTTTCAAAGTGGTTTCTCCTCCCCTTGGCTCTATTCTTAACATGAAATTATCCGCTTTAGAGCGTATTATTTATTATCAGGATTATGTGGTAACGGAGGTTAAAAATACTAAGTGCCCTCTGAAGGTCGGACAGATTATTACCAGCGAGCAATTGAATGATTATGAGCTTAGATATAAAAACGAATTTCAGGCGGATATGGGCGGAAAAGCCATTAAAAAATTGTTGGTTAATCTGGATGTTAAAGGTATTTGTTCCGACTTGAAAGCCAAATTAAATAAACTGGCATCCAATAGTCCGAAAGCCAGAGATATATATAAAAGATTGCGATTATTCGGGCTGTTTTCGGCATCAAACAATAAGTTGGAGCATTTCGTTCTAGAAGCAGTTCCGGTTATTCCTCCTGATTTAAGGCCATTAGTCCATTTGGAAAGCGGCAGTTTTGCCACATCCGACTTAAACGACCTTTATCGTCGTTTAATTAATAGAAATAATCGGCTGAAAAAACTAATTGAGTTGAATGCTCCGGAAGTTATTATACGAAATGAAAAAAGAATGCTTCAACAAGCATTAGATTCTCTTCTTGATAATGATCGTTGTCGGCGGCCTGTTACAGGGAGTAATAGTCGTCCTTTAAAATCATTAGCTGATATGATTAAGGGAAAACAAGGTCGTTTCAGACAAAATCTCCTTGGTAAACGAGTGGATTATTCTGCCCGTTCTGTTATCGTGGTTGGCCCTGGATTAAAACTGAATGAGTGCGGATTGCCCAAACGAATTGCTCTAGAGTTATACCAACCTTTTATTATTAAAAGATTAAAAGATGACGGGCGGGTTGATACTATAAAAAGCGCTAAAAAGATACTTGAACGGCGCAGTGAAGAAGTTTGGGATATTTTAGACGATGTTATTAAAAACCATCCGGTTTTGCTTAACCGTGCTCCAACTCTGCACCGTATGGGCATTCAGGCATTTCAACCGGTTTTAGTTGAAGGCAACGCGATTACTTTACATCCTTCAGTGTGTCCCGCGTTTAATGCCGATTTCGATGGTGATCAAATGGCTGTTCATTTACCTCTTTCTTGGGAAGCTCAGCTGGAGACATTTTCTTTAATGATGGCAACTCAAAATCTGCTTTCTCCGGCGCATGGCAACCCTATAATAAGTTCTACTCAGGATGTTGTATTAGGCATTAATTACTTGATGTTGGAAACTCCGGAGTATCGGAATGAAAATATAAAAACCAAAACTGGAAAACGATTTTTAAATGATGTGGCCGAAGGCATTTTAAGTTATGATAATGGAAGCATTTCCATTCATTCGCCTATTCATGTTAAAATCACATCAAAACAGGTTTTAACCAGACTGGGAAAGGATACTCCCATTCTGAATAATAAATATAAAACAACCTTAGGGCGCTTGATATTTAATGATATTTTCCCCGAAGGAAATGATTATTATAATTACGAGATTGATAAAAAACTTCTTAATGAAATTATATATAAATACCATAAAAAATACGGCAATAATTCAACGGCAAAACTTATCGATGACATTAAAAACCTGGGTTTCAAATGGATTACTATCTCTGGGCTTTCAATCGGCAAGGATGATATAAGAATTCCCCCTGAAAAGGATGCTATTATTAAAGAGACTGAACAAAAGGTTGTGAAAATAGAACAGAATTATCGCAAGGGTTTTGTGACCGACGGCGAAAGATACAATCAGATTATTGATTGCTGGACTCATGCTCGCGAAAAAGTCGCAGAGGCCATGATTAGCGGCTTGAAAAATGATATGCGGGATAATAAATATTATTTGAATCCTATTTATTCCATGATGCATTCGGGTGCGCGCGGCAGTATTGACCAGGTCCGGCAATTAGCGGGAATGCGTGGATTAATGGCAAAACCATCGGGAGAAATCATAGAAACTCCGATTAAAGCGAATTTCCGGGAAGGCTTGAATGTCCTTGAATATTTCAGCTCCACACATGGAGCTCGCAAGGGATTAGCTGATACTGCTTTAAAAACAGCCAGCGCCGGTTATCTTACCAGAAAATTGGTTGATGTATCTCAAAATATGGTAATCTCTATGCTTGATTGCGGGACGCTTAACGGAGTTACCAAGGGTATAATTTATCGGGGAGACCGGGTGGATGTTTCCTTGAGCCAGAATATAATCGGACGTGTTGCTCGTGATAACATTGTTGATATTGTCACCGATGAAATACTGGTTAAAGAAAACGAATTGATTACTGATGATATTGCCAAAAAAATAGAAAGTTTAGAATTCCAAAAAGTTAGAGTAAGATCATCTCTGACTTGCGAGGCAGCTCATGGGCTTTGCGCTTATTGTTATGGAATGGACTTATCTACAAGCAAGTTAATAGAGCTGGGGGTTCCGGCCGGAATTATTGCGGCTCAATCTATTGGAGAACCGGGCACCCAGTTGACAATGAGAACATTCCATATCGGCGGAACTGCTTCGCGAACTATCGAAGAGACTTCTATTATTGTTAAAAACTCGGGAACTGTTAAATTTAATAACTTAAAACCGGTGCTGGCAAAAGATGAAATGATTGTTGTCAATCGTAATGCCGAAATAATTATTCTGGATGCAAAAGAAAGGGAAATGGAAAGATATACCATTCCTATCGGTTCTATTCTTCACTGCAAGGAAGGCGAAAACGTTAAAGCGCGTCAGAAAGTAGCTTCGTGGGACGCTCATAATATCCCTATTTTAACCGAAAAAGCCGGTATTATCCGCTATGAAGATGTCGTCAAGGGACAGACGATGAAAGAAGAAACAGATCCTCGGAGCGGTATCAAGCGAAAGGTTATCATTGAACATAAAGGAGACCTCCATCCTCAAATCATAGTTGAAAATAATAAAGGGGAAATCCAGGCCGTCTATGCAATTCCTGAAAAAGCTTATTTCGAAGTTGTTGAAGGCGAAAAGGTGGAAAGCGGAACTCTTATTGCTAAAACCCCGAGAGAACTTTCAGCTTCTCAGGATATTACCGGCGGTTTACCACGTGTTACTGAATTATTTGAAGCCAGGAGACCTAAAAATCCTGCTGTTCTTGCTGAAATTGACGGTGTTGTGGAATTCGGAGAGAAAAAAGCCGGGAAGCGGAGTGTTATCGTGCATAATGAAGAAACTAGTATGAAAGTGGAACACACCATTCCGGCAGGTAAATATCTTAGAGTGCATCGCGGAGATGTCGTTAAAGCAGGCGACCCGTTAGTTGACGGACCGCAGGTTCTTGCGGATATTATGAGAATATCCGGAGTTGACGCACTGCAGGAATACCTCCTTCATGAAGTCCAGAATGTTTATCGCTCTCAAAATGTCGGCATTAATGATAAACATATTGAAATTATTGTCGCTCAAATGCTTCGCAGAGTGAAAGTGGTAAAAAGCGGCGATACCGCTTTTATCGCAGGAGAAATCGTAGACAAATTTAAATTCAAAGATGAAAACCAGAAGGTCAGCAAAAAGGGTGATACTCCGGCGACCGCTAAACCAACTCTGATCGGTATCTCCAAGGCAACGCTTCAATCGGATAGTTTTATGGCAGCTGCATCGTTCCAGGAAACGACTAAAGTTCTTACTGAAGCCGCTTTGGCCGGTAAAATTGATTTCTTGAAAGGCATTAAAGAAAATGTTATTATGGGTCGTATTATTCCGGCCGGAACCAGTTTCCCGGAATATATGGATTTGGAATTGAAAAACAAAAATAAGGACTCTTTACTGCAAGCGGATGAGGAGATTCTTAATTAAATAAAACCTGAAAGGAGAGTAAGCTGATTTAACGCCCGTATCGGTGTTTAATCTGTTTACATAATTTATAAATATGCCAACTGTAAAACAATTAATTAAACGAGGAAGAAGAACTCCTAAAGTAAAATCAAAAGCGCCTGTTCTTAGCAGATGCCCTCAAAAACGCGGAATCTGCACTCAGGTTAAGACGATGACGCCGAAGAAACCGAATTCAGCTTTACGGAAAATTGCCCGGGTAAGATTCTCTAATAATAAAGAAGCTACTGTCTATATTCCGGGTGAGGGGCATAACCTACAGGAACATTCAATGGTCTTAGTTCGTGGCGGTCGTGTTCGTGATTTGCCCGGTGTCCGATACCATATTGTCCGCGGAGTTCTGGATTGTGGCGGTGTAGAGGGCCGTAAACAAAGTCGTTCTAAATACGGCACTAAGGCGCCTAAATAACAATCGAAATGAGAAGTTGAAAGTAAAAAGTTAAAATCTTGACTTTTTACTGTTTAGTTTTTACTGTTTACTTATAAAGGAATTAATAATATGCCGAGAAAATATAAATCGTTAGATTACCTGTTAAAACCGGACCCTAAATATAATGATAAGCTTATAGGACGTTTCATTAATAGCATTATGTATCAGGGTAGAAAATCAACGGCTCAAAAAGTATTATACGATGCGCTGGAAATAGTGGAAAAAAAAGTGCCTGACAGCCAATTGATGGATACATTTAACAAAATCATTAATAATGTAAAACCGATAATGGAAGTCCGTTCCAAGCGTATTGGCGGCGCCACTTACCAGGTGCCTGTAGAAGTTACCGGGAAACGCCAGACCAGGCTGGCCCTAAAATGGATAATCGAGGCATCCCGTAAAAAGAAAGGCAAACCTTTTCATGTTCGGTTGGCTGACGAACTTTTAGCAGCCTATAAGAATGAAGGCGATGCGATTTTGAAAAGACAGAATGTGCATAAAATGGCGGAAGCCAATAAAGCTTTTGCTCACTTTGGTATTCGTCGACCACCTCGTTAATTAATCCCGCACAGTTTGTAACCGCGGATTATGCGGATTACGCAGACCTGCCCGGCCTTGCCGTTCAGGCGGGTTTTTATCTCTTTAATTTTAATCCGTTTAATCTGCTAAATCAGCGGTTGCTTTAATGACGGGGTTCACCTATGAAGCATTTTCGTAACATCGGTATTATCGCTCATATTGATGCGGGTAAAACCACTCTGACAGAAAGAATCCTCTATTATACCGGCAAGGAATACACCATCGGAGAAGTCGACGAAGGCACCGCTACAATGGACTGGATGGAAGAAGAGCAAAAACGGGGCATTACTATCACCAGTGCCGCAACCACCGCCTACTGGAAATCCAAAATATCGTCACAATTAAAATCGGTTCACCGTCCCGCCGGAAGTCTGGAAAGCGGGCCTGAGGTGGAATATCGCTTCAATATTATTGATACGCCGGGGCACGTTGACTTCACGGCTGAAGTGGAACGCTCTTTGCGGGTCCTTGACGGAGCCATCGGCGTCTTTTGCGGAGTCGGCGGCGTCGAAGCGCAATCGGAAACCGTCTGGCATCAGGCTAATCGTTATCATATTCCACGCCTGGCTTTTATCAATAAACTTGACCGCATCGGCTCCGACTTCTTCGCCGTTATTGACCAGATGTCTAAAAAACTGGATACTATTCCCTTACCTCTCCAGATACCGATGGGCAAGGAAAAAGATTTTTATGGCGTAATCGATTTGCTCAATATGAAAGCCATTACCTTCGGCGAATCACCTGATGATAAATCATTCAAGTTGATAGATATTCCTCAGGATTATCTTGAGCAAGCCCGGCAATATCGCCAGAATCTGATTGAGATGCTTGCCGACAAAGACGAATCACTGGTGGAATCGTATCTTAAAGGACTTGAGGTTGATACAAATACCCTTATCAATGCCATCCGCAAAGTTACGCTCTCAGGCGAGGTTACTCCGGTATTCTGCGGCTCGGCGCTTAACAACATCGGAATCCAGCCGCTTTTAGACGGCATCTGCGCCTACCTGCCCAGCCCTCTGGACCTGTTACCCGTAGAAGGGCTCAATCCTGACATAAATAAAAACACCTCGCGCAAACATTCGCCTGACGACTACTTCTCGGCATTGGGCTTCAAAACAATGACCGACCGGCACGGTGAATTATCTTATCTCAGAATATATTCTGGTAAATTAGAAGAAGGCTCGATTGTATATAATCCCCGGACTGATAAAAAAGAGCGCATCAACAAGATATTCCTGATGCACTCCAACCAGCGCGACCAGATTAAATCAGCCTCGGCCGGCGAGATTATCGCCGTTATCGGCCTTAAAAATACCGCTACCGGCGACACCATCTGTGATGCCAAGCATCCGGTTGTCTATGAACGGATGGTCTTTCCCGAACCTGTTGTTTCCATTGCCATAGAACCTAAATCATCAGCCGAACGTGAAAAACTTATGGATGCGCTCACCAGATTAGCGCACGACGACCCCACCTTCCAGGTTAAATCGGATGAAGAAACCGCCCAGACCATCATATCCGGAATGGGAGAATTGCATCTGGAGATAATCAAAAACCGAATCCTCAAGGAATATAACGTCTCGGCGAATGTCGGAGAACCCCAGGTCGCCTACCGGGAATCCATTACCGAACCTACAGAAGGCGAAGGCACATTCAATCGCAAAATCGGCGAAAAAGAACACTATGCGTATGTAACCATCAGATTAGAACCGGACAAGACCGCACCGCGTCCGACTATCCAGAACTCGGCTGGAGACAAGATACCCAAACAATTTATATTACCGGTCGAAGAATCTCTTAAAGCCACTGTCCTTTCGGGACCGCTTGCCGGCTATCCCCTGATTTACCTCAAGATTATCATTACCGGCGGCGCATACCAGCAGCTGAAATCATCCGAAACGGCCTTTAGCGCTGCCTCGTCAATGGCTTTTCAGGACGCGCTCAAAAAAACCAGGAGCATCATCCTGGAACCCATTATGAAATTTGAGATTATTACACCCGAAAAGAACCTGGGAGACATTATCAACGACCTGAACAAACGGCGCGGCATAATAGAATCCATAGACCAATTCGGTCACCTGCCCGACTGGACACCCGGTCAGGCGGGAATGCGGCGGATACACGGAAAGATACCGATAGCCGAAACATTCGGATACGCATCAGCGATGCGCTCGCTCACCAGCGGATTAGGTTCATACTCATTAGAACCTGCAGACTATAAACCACGTTAGAGAAAAAGAACCACAAATAGAAACGGCTCGTAGAACTATAAAAAAGCCACAGATTATTTATCCCTTAGGGACACAGATTATTTCTTTGTAACCTTTGTGTCTTTGTGGTAAATATTTTTCTCTCTGCGCTCTTTGCGTCTCTGCGGTGAATTTTCTTATGCCCTCAATATAACGACATCAAATGTATTATCCGCAATCGCCGGCTGGTTCAGCAGGATTGAAATCCCTGTCCCTTGCGGTAGCCCCGGTAACAGGAATAGTTGTCTAATCGTTTGGTCTTGATTCACAGGTATAGAGTAACCTAAAATTACACCGCCATTTAAATCAGGGTCACCCAAAGGCGGATATAACCCGCCTACTTGTAATGCCGGAATCGTGATGCTGACAACTTTATAACTCAATTTAGTCTTCGTAACCGCACCCCCCTGTAACTTGGAACCTGTAACCTGTAACTCGCCGATTTCATCTGTAGCAACCGGCGGCACCAACGGTCTCACCGCTCCGCCCGGAACAAACGACAACTTCTCCGGCGTAACCGCGCCATTGACAATCTTCGGCGTTGTCACAGAGCCATCTATGATTTCCAGATACCCCACCGAATTAGAAGCCAGTTTTATTTTAGTCACTGATGAGGTAGCAAGTTTTGGAGTGGTTACAGCTCCGTCAATTATTTCCGCAGTGCCGATAATTCCATCAGCCATTTTCTCCTTAGTCACCGCGCCGTCTCTGATTTTCTCCTTGGTCACTGCGCCATCGGTCAACTTATCAGCGTTAATAGAATTAGATGCAATCTTATCGTTGGTTACGGCATTACCCGCAATCTTGGCATTAGTTATGGCGCCATCCTTGATTTCAGCCGTATCAATTGCCGGGGTAATCGGTCTTGAGACCGGTGTTATGGTCAACTTATCCGGCGTGACCGCGCCTTCCTGGATATGTCTGGTCTGGATTGCGTTATCAGCAATCTTTTCTGACGTTACTGCCTTGGTGGCAATATTTACCGTCTTTACTTCATAAGGTTTTATTGACATATATATCCTTTCCGAGGTTGAGGACAAGGCCAAGAGTTGCTTGACCTCATCCTCTTCCTCAATTTAGTTACACCGTTACCACTTGTATCTCCAGCCTCATATTAGTGCCGTCTACGATGTAGAGGCAATATGACTTGGCCGGGTCAACAGTCGGCTGGAAGTCGACATAAGCCGAATTCTGGTTTCCCTTGATAAGCCGGTTGATGATGGTATTCTGTTCCAATACCACCGCAGCGTCGTACTTGGAAGCCGAGATCATCACACCGGCCTGGACCAATTTCTGCGTCAAGCCCGCCTTGAGCGCAGTCCTTAATCCGGTATCGGCCACATTAACCGGCCCGCCTTGTAAGACCTGGGAGCCCGGAGGCATCATACCTATGGCTCGTTTGTCATCGGTCAGGAAATATCCGGCCCAGGGCGCAACGCCCCGTCCGCGAACCTTGTCGCCGGTGAAACGCAGGGTGCTCCTGATAACGCCTTTAATCCAGAGGTCTTTGGCATTATCTATTTTCTCCTTGAACCGTTTCGCCTCGACGCCGTCCACGGTCTCAAAGGCGTAAGCGACTTTGGCAGACCAATTCTCGTATGCCTCCCTGAATTTATCAAGGTGCATATTGATGATGTCGCCCGAGCCCCGTTCGCTCTTAGACCTGAAGGTCGGGTCAATCATACCCTTCCATTCCTGGTTGGAAATGTCAGCCATCTTCTCCTGGAATGTTTTCCAATCCGGCACAGCCTCAAGAATCCGGGCATAAAGCGTGCTGGAAACATTCTTCAATGCATCAGCCCACTTTTCGCTCATAGAATCTGACGGCTCAATACCGGCCGGGACATCCATAAATGCTTTGGCAATTACTTCTGGCATAAAATTATCCTTTTCCCATCCGTATTTTGTTAATGTTTAAGTGGCAACAGACGGATTAACCACTTGGCAGAAGCAAACCAAGGCGGCAGATAAATTGACGCGACTTATCTGCCGGCGTCACCCGGTTTGCTTAACTTTTCATAATTATCCAAAAATCTATACACCTCCTGTATCGGTACGATTCCGGCCATTGTGGTTACGAGCTGGAATTGACAAACCTTGACCCACACGGCAATTCCGATTACCTCATAAGTATGACCATCGTAGACCGGCCCGCCTGAATTACCGGGCAGAACAGGCGCTGAGATTTCCCAATTATCTTTATCTATAACGGAGATGATACCCTCCGATGGTCTTGGCGTGAGCCCCAAAGAACACCCGATGGCATAGACAGGCGTGAACAAATAGGGTGTGTAATCCCTTGGGGCGAGATGTGCTGTATAAGATATGCTGTGGAAGAAGGAAAGAAGCGCTAAATCTTTAGCGGTATCAGTAATCACTACACTTGCATCTATCTTTGTGTTCTCTGTGGTGAAGAATTCTATTGTTACCTTTGATTCATTCCCAACTACATGTGCGGCTGTCAGGATAAAAGTTTCAGGTTTCAGGTTAGATGTTTCAGGTTTTGACTCATAACTTTTAACTTGTAACTTATAACTTATAACTACCCCAGAGCCTGTCCCGCTTGGAGTCGTTATCCTCACTGTTGGATAAAGCATCTTCTCATATTCATCCTGATACGGTATATACGAAACCTTACCCAATTTAATGACTATTTCTTCCCTCTGCGTCCTCTGTGTCTCAGCGGTGAAAACCCACGTAGCGCATATCGCCAACAACCCATAAATAATTAATCTGTGTACCATAACCCACCATCCTTTTTACTCGCAGTTCGAAGTTATGAGTTACTGCGAGTTATCCCGACCCATCGTCGGGGCGGGCTTTCCATCTCAGCCCTCTATAAGAGATAGTGCAGTTTCCCTATGGTTCGGGAGAAATTTCGAAATGCTGTTTTTCTAACGGATTGGTTTATAAGGGGTTAAAAATATCGGATTTTTTAAAAGTCCCTATGGTTCGGGAGAGCCCCGCTAAATAGCGGGATAAACTTCGCCTCTCGTTAGGGAGAATTATGGTTTGGATATGCCTTATTCATCAAACTTGAGCAACTTGATAAGCAACCTGGATATTTTGGTTATCTTCGTAATCAGGTTAGTGCAGTAGTTATCCACGGTTTTGGGCGCGATATCAAGGGCATTGGCGGTGAGCAACCGGTCGCCCCGGTTAGCACGGTAGGCAATCATAAAATCAATCTCGTCCTGGGTAAATTGCCGGCGCAGGATGGGAACCAGGCAATCGACCAGGACAAGAAGCCGGTCCTTCCTGGAGCATCTCTCATTAATTTCCGATGGCTTTTTAGCATTGCTATCAAAACAGAAATTATCAAACTTCTCTGTATAAGATTGTTCTTCATTATCATCATTAGGCTTTTTGTCTCCCATATTAGTTACCCCTTCCAAATCAGGGGGAATCGAGAGTGTCAGGTCTTTCGACTGATGTCAAAAGACCGCCGTTTTCTAAATTCTCCTTACTCTATTTAATCTGTGAAATCTGTGGCTTATATCTTACCTCCATATATATGAACGTTTGAGACTCCCAAAAAACTGCATCACATCGCAAATTTCTCAATAAATATAAGGGTTTCAAGACATCATCCTTTCATCTATATAAACGTAAAATATGCCTGTCCGGATTGGTTTTTTTAGATATTTTTATTAATTTTATGGAATAATCCCTTTGGTAGAGTTATAGTAATACTAATACTACTTCTTAAGTTTATCTGCTTAGCCGAGACCGAACGTAAGATTTACCAGCTGGGAAACGGGCGGGTGTAGGTAAAAAAGATTTAATTATTCAAAGAAAGGAGTTAACGGATGAAATGGTGGAAAGTTGCTTTGATTATCTCGGCAATCTGGATTGTTCTTACCATAGGGGCAGGCATTATTCATACTAATGTTATTCTTAAAGATAAAATCACCCAAGCACAGGATGAAGCCATAAGTGAAAAATATGGTCAATTTTGTGCGGGCGGGTTAATGGCAATATGGATTCTTACGTATTTATTACGGAAACGTCAGGCAAAAAATTAGGATTTGAGGAGTATATCAAGGGACGTTAGACTCCGGATACCTGCATTTGAGCAAATAAATCTCCGCCAGAGGCATATCTACTACTATGTAGAGGCAATGATACTACTACGTAGAGGCAATACTACTATTATGTGGAGCCATTACTACTATTATGTGGAGCCATTACTACTATTATGTGGAGCCATTACTACTATTATGTGGAGCCATCACTACTATTATGTGGAGCCATTACTACTATTATGTGGAGCCATCACTACTATTATGTGGAGCCATCACTACTATTATGTGGAGCCATTACTACTATTATGTGGAGCTATTACTACTACTATGTGGAGGCATTACTACTATTATGTAGAGCCATTACTACTACTATGTGGAGCCATTACTACTATTATGTGGAGCCATTACTACTACTATGAAGTGGTATTAATACTATTATGGGGTGGCATGGGAGGGGGGGTAGTATAGGGGTGGATGGGGGGTAGGGGGGGGTGGACTGGGGGTAGGGGGTATACCTATTTTAACAAAACGATGCCTTGAACCTTGCTTGGATATTGGCTTTCAGCTGATGGTGTGTGGAGCCGGACTTGTAAT
>JAZDMB010000009.1:0-3582 GCA_043801445.1 Planctomycetota bacterium | reverse complement strand
AATATTATTGCGTGAACTTGTCCGAAGGACTCCGTATGAGTCTTCGGACTCCATCGGAGAATGCATTGCCTGATTCTGGCCTGCCCGACTGGTCATCTGGTCAGGCGGGTCTGCCACAATAATAATAGATTCGGGCGGGATACAGATAACCACATTTTCGGTCTTTGGCTGAGCGCCTGAAATATATAATTGTGGACCGGATTTATCCAGCCCCTGTACACAGGGGCTGGATTTATTTTGATTTGTTAATGAGACGTGGATAATATCTTTCTCAACGCTGATGACCTGCGCTGATAGAATATTCTTAATCCCGATAAATTGGGCGATTTCCTGATTAGCCGGATTGCCGAATATCTCTTGCCCGGTGCCTGACTGGACGATACGACCCTTGAGCATAATCATAAAACGGTCAGCCAGCTGATAGGTTTCATCCTGATTATGCGTCACGAAAACAGTGGCGCATCCGGCCCGGCTCAAAACAGGCAACAGGTCATTCATCAATTCTATCCGGACCGGTTCATCCAAATCGCCGAACGGCTCATCAAGAAAAAGTATTTTAGGATTCAGCACTAATGCCCGGGCTAACATTACCCGGCGGGATTCACCGCCTGAAATCCTCAACGCAGAACGGTTAGCCAGATGCTCTATCCTGAATGTTTTGAGTATCTCTGCGGTTTTGTCATTTATTTCTGAAGCAGACACATTGCGTCCCGATGCTCCGATACGGGACGCTCCGTATCCCCCCGACGGCGGTCGGGATTCCGAAGAACATCGGGAGAAGGCATCGGAGCGGATTTTCAAGCCGAGCGCAACATTATCTTTGACCGAACAATTATATAAAATTGCCTTCTGTGGCACAAAGGCAGTCGCTCGGTGGTAAGCCAGGATTTGAGAATCTGTTTTCACTGCGCTATTATTAAAACTGATCGTTCCTTTATTTGGTCGCCCGCCCGAACGACCATCAGATCGGGCAGGCTGTAATAAGGCAATTAATTGCAGTAGCGTGGTCTTGCCCGCGCCATTCGGACCGATTAAGGCAAGCCGTTCTCCAGAATAAATATCCAGTTTATCAACCTCTATAGAAAAAACATCTTCTTTATTATTTCGTGGATATGCAAAATAAATATCGCGAACAGAAAGTATCGGATTATTCATCTTGTTTGTCTTTGCTGTATTAAAGTCAGGCATAGATTAACGATAAAACTAATAATTAAAAGAACCGCGCCCATATAAAGCGCAATTTCAAAGTTGCCCATCCTGGTTTCGGACATAATGCCGGTAGTCAGAACCATGGTATCTCCCTTGATATTACCGCCGACCATCATTACCGCGCCGACTTCAGAAATGATACTGCCGAATCCGGCCATCAGAGCCACCAGAATGGTTGATTTCGCTTCACGCAGTATTATCAGGGCTAATTGAAATTTCGTTGCGCCTAATGATATGGTATGGCGGATAAGTTCGGGTTCGATGCGTTGGACTCCGGCAATAGTAAAGGCAGTAACCAGAGGCAGGGCAATAATAGTCTGAGCAATAACCATGGCTGATTTGGAATATAGCAGACCGAGAAAACCTAATGGACCGCTCCGCCATAAAAGTAAAGCCACAACCAAACCGACCAGAACCGGCGGCAATCCCATTCCGGTATTAACCAGCGCAATCAGCCATTTCCTGCCCCGGAAAGAGGACAGGCCGATAATTATTCCTGTGGGCACTCCTAATACACCGGCAATCACCAGCGAAATACCGGAGACCTGTAATGATGTCCTGATTACGTTAAATAAATCGTTCATTCTAACAATTATCAAATATGGATGTAAACTGATTAAACAGATTAAACAGATAAAACAGATTAAGCAGATAATCAGCTAAATCTACTTACTAACAATTTCTTCCTCTGTGGTTCTCCCGATATTCATCGGGACGGGTCTGCGAAGCGACAGCAAAGTCCCGCCCAAGCGGGATGGCTAATTCTTTTTATTATTTACTAATCAGATAAAAAAGAGATTCACCGTATTTGTCTTTGCCATATTCACCAATAATCTTTAGGGTATCGGGCGAGAGCAGAAAATTCGCCCAGGCTTCGGCGCCGGCAAGATTTATCTTGGGGAACTTTTCCGGATTTAATACAATAACTGAATAACGGTTTAATAATAATTCATCCTTGCCTAGCATTTCCTTGAGTGATAATTTTTGCTTGAATGCCAGATAAGTTGCCCGGTCAGTCAGGGTGTAACCTCTTTTTTCATTAGTCACCTGCAATGCGATAGCCATGCCGGTCTTTGCTTCGATGTACCATTCTCCGGTTGGTGTAATATTAGCGCTTTTCCAGAGACTCAATTCTTTCTTGTGTGTTCCGGAATTATCACTGCGTGAAACAAAGATTGATTTGGTATCGGCGATTTTGGCAAATGCCTCTTTGGCGCTGGCGGAGCCAAAACAGCCGGCCGGGTCTTCTTCCGGACCGACCAGACTGAAATAATTAGTCATCAAGATTTTATGGCTTTTACCAAAGCCTTCCTTCATAAATGATTCTTCATCCTTAGGTGAATGAACCAAAAGCGCATCAGCATCACCGCGTTTGCCCATTGCCATTGCCTCGCCCGAACCGACGGCAATTGCTTTAATCTTAAAACCACTATCCTTGTCCGCCAGAGGCGGATCTGCCTTTGGCACAGGATAGCAAGAAGAAAACTGCATCCGATTAAAACGCTCGACTAAAACATCAAGCAAGCCGGAATCCTGAACGCTGGTAGTGGTAGCCAGAATAACGTCTTTAGTTATTGGAGCAGGTGCCGGAGTAGTCGTCGGCGCCGGTATTGGAGTGCTGTTTTCTTTTGAGGGGCAGGAAATAAAGATAATACCCATAAATAAAATCAAGCCTATCAACGTCATAGATATAAATTTTTTCATATTACTTCTCCTTGCTATAGTAATAATATTTAGAATTTCACCACAGAGACGCAAAGAGCACAAAGAAATCAAGAACTTCTAATTCCCTCCCATACGGGCACTAACCTTTGTGTCCTTTGTCCCTCTGACGGGATAAATGCCTTTGTGGTTAAGACCCATACGGACAGCCAATTTCCAAGTATCTTTACTAGATATTTATTTATTAATTTCCTTCATCATTTTATTAAAGGCGCAGTCAATCTGTTTGCGCGTAGTTGACTCGAATCTAAGATACGGATTAAGAATCTTATCGGCAAAATCGGTAAGCCGGGTTCGTTTCCTGTCCTGACCGCCTACCATAGTTTCAATCAATCGTACACCCATAACTTTCTCTGCCTTCTGGATTCTGCCCCAGACATAACGGTATGATTCCTTTAATAATATCGATGCATCCTTTATGGAACCGGTTTTTCTTATTGCCGAAAGTATCGAGGCAATACCGCCGCCAAAGGCATACTCACCCCCTTTCTCAAGCCAGAATTTGGAATAGGGCTTAAGTTTAATTAAAGACTTATTTCTCTTGGTTTTTATCATAATCAACCCCGTTAGAGATAGGTCGCCTTTTGGTGACCGTAATATTATCTTGGGGGCTTTTCTTATATGCAAATTATCATCCATACAAAAAACTCC
>JAZDMB010000003.1:0-108476 GCA_043801445.1 Planctomycetota bacterium | reverse complement strand
TACTACCACCTATTTTCAATGGGGTTTAAGTGCATCTTATGGTAATAGTACAAGTTTCCAGAGCTCAGGCAGTGGCACGAGTGCGGTAGCGGTTAGTGAAAATATCAACGGTCTTTCTGCCAATAACGTCTATTACTTCAGGATTAGTGCGACTAATTCTGTCGGGACAACATATGGTGCCAATCGGATGTTCGGAACCTGGTTACAAACCACCTTTACGACAGGTACATTTAGTAGCACTGTAACAACTACAGGTGCGGCTGATGTGCAGTTACCATTACAATTCCGTAGTGTTGCGGCTGGAGCCTCCCACAGTTTAGGGGTTCGCTCAAACGGCACGCTCTGGGCTTGGGGATTGAATACTAATGGTCAGTTAGGTGATGGGACAACAGGAACCGATCGGACTTCACCTGTTGCAATAAGCCCAACCGTAACAACCTGGGTAGGTGTTGCGGGTGGAACATCACACAGTTTAGGAGTCCGCTCAGATGGCACACTCTGGGCTTGGGGATTGAATACTAATGGTCAGTTAGGTGATGGTTCAACCACACAGAGGACTTCACCTGTTGCAATAAGCCCAACCGTAACAACCTGGGTAGGTGTTGCGGCTGGAGCCTCCCACAGTTTAGGGATTCGCTCAGACGGCACACTCTGGGCCTGGGGATTGAATACTAATGGTCAGTTAGGTGATGGTTCAACCACACAGAGGACTTCACCTGTTCAGAGTAGTGTACCATTGCTTAGTATTTCAGGGACTTATACATCAGCCGCAATTACGCCGACAAATGCTTCTTACTGGGGTGTCCTGACATATACTTATACCGCACCGGCAAATACTATATTTACCGTAGATGTCCTGAGCTCATCTAATAATTCCATATTGGCTACTAATGTTTCATCCGGAATTAACCTGTCACAAACTTACGCTATATTTAGCGGGATTACCGGTATCAGATTACGTGGCAACTTTTCAAGTTCAGTGAATACCGCAACGCCGACCCTATCCGATTGGGGCGTAACCTGGACGGATGATAACCCTACATATCCATTATCGCCGGTCGTTGTTGCTACTCCGGCAACCGTGAGCGCGACTTCTGCGGTCCTGAATGCCATAGTTAATCCGAATGGGGATATTACCACTGCCTGGTTTGAATATGGAATCAGCGCTACTCCTATTACATACCCGTTAAGCATAACCGCAGTGACGGCAATAGGCAGCGGCACAGGTAGTGTTGCAATCAGCGCGACTGTCGGTAGTTTAACCTCAGGTACCAGTTATAATTTTAGATGTGTCGCGACCAACTCTATAGGCACAACTAATGGAAGTAATCTAACCTTTATTACCATACCGCCGCCAACCTGCACTACTAATGCGGCTACTAATATAGCCAATACTACCGCTACATTAAACGGGACTGTAAATCCTAATGGTTATAATGTTACCTCTTGCTATTTTGATTATGGTACCTCTGAATCTTATGGAAGTCAACAGAGTGTTGCTACGTTGCCTGGCAGTGGTTCAAGTCCTATTTCTGTTACTGCCAATGTGAGTTCATTAGCAATATCTACCACATATAATTTCAGGGTTGTTGCAATCAATGCCGGAGGTACAACTAACGGGAATAATCTGACTTTTTCTACTCTTTCTCCTTATGGTACCGGTGCTGATGGTGCGCTAACGGTTACTACTGCTAACACCATCATAAGCGCCGCTAATACTTACTCTACAGCGAATACCGCTGCCGGTGCTACTTCAATAGTAGTTAATGCAACCACCGGACTTGCAGCCAACAATGAAATAATGATTATTCGGATGAAAGGCGCAACCGGTGAAGCACCCACGACAATTGGACAATATGAGTTCGCCATAATTAACTCTATCGTCAGCACTACCTTAAACCTTGACCGTGCGTTAACTTATGCCTATAACGGCACCGGAAACAGCAGGGTTCAGGTCGTACGCGTCCCGAATTATACTAATGTTACGATTACTTCTCCCGGCACTCTTATCTGTAATGCCTGGAACGGGACTACCGGTGGCGTGCTCGCATTCAGGGCTAATGGCACACTTCAGGTCAATGTGGCTAACGGAATAAATGCAACGGGCAGAGGATTTTTAGCCGGGGCCGGAACAGCATATACTGCCGCTGCCACTGGCGGCGAATCATATAATGGCAGGGGTGGCAGTGGTGGTGCCTATACTACTGCTGGTTCTACTCTTCAGGGTGGTGGCGGCGGCGGCGGAGAGAATGCGGGGACTAATTCTGCAGGTGCTGCAGGTGCTGCTGGCAGTGGTGGTGGAGGCGGCGGCGCTTGGTATTATAGTGCTGCTTACACCTATATGTGTGCTGGTACGGGTGGTGGCGGAGGTCATGCTACGACTGGAGCTAATGGTCTTGGCGATACAACCGGAACAGCTCCTTCTGGAACTACCGGTGGCGGAGGTAGTACTCCTGTTTGGGGTGGCAACCGATGTGGTGGTATTGGTGGTGGCGGCGGTCAGGATGGTCGGACCGCAAATGGTACTGGTTCTGCTACTCTTAATACCATTGCATATATGGGTGGCGGCGGTGGCGCCGGTGGCGGTATTTATACGGCTGGAACTGCGAACGGTGGCAATGGCGGTGCAGGTGGTGGTATCATCTTTATCGCTGCTAATATTATCAATGTAGCTTCAGGGGCTTCTATTTTAAGTAATGGCGCTACTGGAGGAAATTATTCTGTTTCTCCTACAAACTCAGCCTCTGGACCTGGTGGTGGTGGTGCCGGTGGTTCAGTGATTCTTATTGCAGGCACACTTTCTAATTCTGGCTCTATCACTGCCAATGCTGGTAGTGGTGGAAGTGGTATTGCTACTCCTGGCTATAATGGTGGTGCAGGTGGTGGTGGTCGGACCTATGCGAGATTTAATACCGGACCGGGGACTAATGCCCCGACCCCGAACTATTATGCTGGCGGCGCACCGTAGTTACAAGGAATTGTCACCACGGTGAATGTAGTGAAACGAAATAAAAGAAGGAAGAAAATATCGCAGGAATAAAAAATAAGATGGACAGAGATATAGCCAAATGCCGGGCTTATCAACGTACTTATTACCAAGAGCACCGGTCGGAACTACTGGTTAAGGAGCGTAAATATCGCCTGAAGCACCGGGCTAAACTACTGGTTAATAAACGTAAAAATTACCGGGAGCACCGGGCAAAACTACTGGCTGATAGACGTAAATATTACCGGGCGAATCTGACAGAGTGTCGGGCTTATAAACGTAAATATAACCGGGAGCATAGGGAGAAACGAAAGACTCATAAGCGTAAATATTACCTGAAGCACCGGGCTGAACTACTGGATTATCAGCGTACTTATTACCAAGAGCACCGGGCGAAACTAATAACTGATAAACGTACTTATTACCAAGAGCACCGGGCTAAACTACTGGTTGATAGACGTAAATATTACCGGGAGCACCGGGCGAAACTACTGGATTATCATCGTAAATATTACCGGGAGCACCGGGCGAAATACATCACTTATGGGTAATTCGCCGCCCCGATGTCCATCGGGGCGAGCCTCGCCCGAATGGGCGGGGGGGATACAATACATAATTATAAAAATGAGCAGTAAAAACACTGCCAGTAAGCGGGTTACAGGGCTGAGTTTTCTGAAAGCAGCCCCTAACGGGACTCCCTGCGGTCGCAGCGCATCCCGTGAGGGATGCCCTGAGAAAGGAGGTGAAAAGGCACGTTTATGCGGACTTCCTTACGACTTGTAGTGAGGTAGATACAACTCGTAGTGAGGTAGATACAACTCGTAGTGAGGTAGATACAACTCGTAGTGAGGTAGATACAACTTGTAGTGAGGTAGATACAACTTGTAGTGAGGTAGATATAACCTGTAGTGAAGTAGATACAACTCGTAGTGAGGTAGATACAACTCGTAGTGAAGTAGATACAACTCGTAGTGAAGTAGATATAACCTGTGTTGAGTTCAATATAAACTGAAAGGAGATAGAAAAATGGCAAAAAAAGTGGACTGGATTAAGACACGGGATGACGACTTTTTTAACCAACAAGGGGCTTATGTGGATAGGGTGGTCGCGAATGCGCTGGCTTGGGGCATCCCGGCTCCGGCGGTCGCGGCTCTGGTGACCCTCCGGGCCGAGTATGAGCCTTTATACACTAAGGTTCAGGATAAAAAGAACCGGACCGGCGCCGATGTCGCGGCGCATCGGGACTGCCGCAATCGATTTCAGACGGCATTACGGGCATTCCACAAGGAATGGGTCGTGAATAATTCCCTGATTCCACTGGCCGACAAGGTGATTCTGGTCGGCAAGGTCCGTGATACCGAGCCGACCCCGCGCGGTAAGATTGAACTCGTTCCCTATATCTTCTTAAAAGCCATCGGCGGCGGCGTGATTGAAGTCCGTTCCCAGACCGAAAAAGACGCGACCCGGGTCAGTATGCTCAAAACAGCCGACGGGATTGAATGCCGGTGGACCCTTGTTCCAAAAGGCGAAATGCCGCCCGAGGGCGTAGATGACGCCAAAAAGACCGTGGTCTCCAGAAAGGCCCGCTTTACCATCGATTGCGGCGACAAGAATGCCGGAGATAGTTTCTACGGATTCTTCCGCTGGGTCAATCAGAGCATCCCGGCCAACTCCGGGCTCTGGACCAAGGCCTTGAGAGTGGTCATTGCGTAGAAAAACAAGAGAACACGAATATCACGAATGGGACGAATAGCACGAATTAAATCCCCCTTAATCCCCCTTTGCCAAAGGGGGAAATAGGGGGATTTTTCTTTGTGTCCTTTGCGTCTTTGCGGTAGAAAGGTAATTTATTTTATGGCGTTACAACCCAACGAAGTCAAGACCGAGCACATCTCGGCTGGCGCAGTAGTCAGTAGTAAGTTGGCAGTAGACAGTGTAACAACGGAGAAAATACGAGATGGCGCGGTAAAAAGCGAGAAATTAGCAACCGGAGCGGTAACCGGCTCTAAACTATCTGATAATGCCGTGACCGGCTCAAAGATACGGGACGGCATAGTCAGAAGCGAGAAGATTGCAGCCGGAGCGGTTACTACTGCCAAGATAGGAGAGTTACAAGTTACAGGTTCAAGGTTACAGGACAAAGCGATAACAACTGAAAAGATTGGCAACGGGGCAGTAACGACAGAGAAAATAGCCAACGGAGCAGTAACACCTGCCAAATTATCTTTTGTCCCGCCGTCTATTGTCCGACCGATAACACCGCCGATAACCGCCGATGAAATCGGCGGGTTACAGGTTACAAGTTCCAAGTTACAAGTTGCGAGTGTAACGACGGAGAAAATACAGAATGGCGCAGTAACGCCTGAGAAGTTATCATTTGTTCCGGGCGGAGCGGTGAGACCGTTGGTGCCTCCTGTTGCCACAGGTGAGATAGCAATAGGCGCGGTTGACGGTGAACGGTTAGCGGTGAGCGCTGTAACGAAAGCCAAATTATCCTACAAGGTTATCAGCATCACAATTCCGGTTCAACAGGTGGGTGGATTATTTCCGCCTTTGGGAGACCCCGATTTAAATGGCGGTGTAATTTTGGGTTACTCTATACCTACAAATCAAGACCAGCCGATTAGGCAATTATTCCTGTTACCGGGGCTACCGCAAGGGACAGGTATTTCAATCTTGCTGAACCAGCCGGCGATTGCGGATAATACATTTGAGGTGGTTGTTCTGAGGGCGTAGCCACAGATTACACAGATTAACACAGAAAGAAAAATGCTTTGTGGTAAGGAATACGAAATTCGCTATTTCAAATTGAACACAGATTAAAACAGATGGACACGAATTAATAAAGTATAAAGTAGGTAGAAGGTAAAAGGTAGGTTAAGAGAAGAAACGTAGCCACAGATTCCACAGATTTTACGGATGGATAATTAGGTATGTTTACCCGCCTTTGGAGGGCTGTTCCCCGAATTACCCCGTATGGTATGTGTTACTAAATTGAGATACTCAGATTATTTTTTCGATTTTAAAGTCATTGAAAATATTCTGCTTCTCTTTCATAGCATCCAAGGTTGCATATACTGTCACACTTCTTTTTATTGTATTAATAATTTCTCGGGGTTGCCAATTAGTACTCCCTAGAGTCACGGGTGAATTCTTATCTATCATATTAGGCTGAACTATTGCCTTTGGCTTAATTAAATTATGAAGATATTCACTACTAACAATATCCATTTCAATTTCAACAAATATTAGAACAGGATATCGACCTGATGGTGTCTTTTCACCATAACTTGGAACTCCACCAACCACTTGACTTATTTTTGTGGGTCTAATAGAAAGAATCTTTTCAACTCTACCACGGATATCATCTTTAAGAAATTCATTAAGCATCCAGTCAGTAATTTTCAAAGGTGTCTTTTTCACAAAGTTTAAAATGATAGATTCATGAGTTAAAATATATTCTTTTAATTGCGATTCTTTTTCCTTTATATGTGTAGCAACCTCACTATCAAGTAAAGATTTAAGCTTTGCAATAACATCCGATCCACTAAGAAAATCAACAGTTATTCCGCATTTTGTAAACCTATCTGCGGAACGCTCTACTGCAGAATCATTGCTAATTACCAGTACTTCTGGTTTGTCAAACTTATCTTTTGCATGCTTAGCATAACTTTCCAATATAACGGTATCACAAAAACCTTTGCCACCTTGCTCAAATGGTGGCCTTTTTTCCACGGCTTCGTTTAATAAGTTTGAGAGAGGGGCGTCCCAATCATCAACAATGCTAAACCCGGCGTTTTCTAGTTTCCGTGTTACTGTTTCAATGAGTCTGGATTTTTCTGGCAGGTTAACGTTTATCGGTTCAATTTTTGGAACTTGAATATTATAATCTTTGAGTAAACTAATTGATGAGAATAATTTTTGACGGCTATTTTCTAATATTTCGATAATGTGTTCACACCACTCCTTAAGAACAAGTTTAGATACGCATAAGTCTATGCCGTATTCTTTTGTAAATGATAGGAGTTCGCTAATCCATGGTTGGTTCAGAGAAGGTCCTGCCGAGCGCAATACATTCGTGTCAAGATAAACCGCATCCGGGAGGCGTTTTGAAATATGTTCAGTCATAATTATTTATTTGGTAACATGCATCATATTTTCGTTACATTTATTTCTTGGTTTCACAAAACACCATTTTAACAAAATCATAATTTAATACTTCAATTACAGGGATACCATTCTTATTTAGTGGCAGTTTACCCGATAAACCAATCCGAGTCAATGATAATCTCTAATGAAATGGCGTGATCCATGGGAGAAATGTCACGGCCCAAAATGCACAGCCTCATCAGCCTGATAAAGTATTTTCATTTCCTTCATCTCGTTACCTTGTACTATCAAATCCAACTCGTTTTTAAGAAGGAAGTAATGACTATTTTCTACTTTAGCGAGATGCTTTAATAAAAAACTGCACGGAACATCATTTATCCGACGCGCCATTGAAAGATAGAATTCTTCAGTTTCTTGTTCCGCTTTCATAGCCGCTTTAAGTAAGAACGAAACCATTATTTTACTTTTATGAGGAACTATCGGCTTGGGAACTAACGAAGTAGATGGTTTGGATAGCTTTATGCCGGGGAATTTCCGGTGGTAATAATCGGTCAGGATTCTTTGGTGTTTCCGTTCTTCGCCTATTAGAAATTTAAGTTTATCTTTAATGAAAATACTCCGGACCGCCGTCTTTATTTTTTGATAATACTTTACAGCCTCGGTCTCGGACTGAATCGCTATTCCTAAGATTTCAAGAGTTGTAATCTCCGCTGGACTTTTCATATATCCTCCTTCTAATACGAGGACACGATATTAATTTCCATATATTTATTAACAATATATCTTATAAAGTCATTGGAGTCAATGATAATCTCGAATAAAATGGTTGTGAAATAGTATATAGTATGAAGTAGGTAGTAGATAGAAGGTAGGGTAAGAGAATATTCACCGCCCCGATGTGCATCGGGGTAAACTCCGGCGCAAAGAACACAGAGAAATATAGGACACAGATGAACGCAGATAGACACAGATTTAATATTAGTGTGTAAGAAATACATAGCCTGTAAATATTCATTCAATGGATTGCTTTTAGTATGGATTTTTGGTAATATATTATCAAATACAGAGAAGAGAACATTCACCCCGTTAGAGGTGATGGGGAGAATAAACAGGATATTAACCGACACTTTTATAACGCCTCTAACGGGGCGGGTATCACGAATTATACGAATCCTTCACACCCCGCGGGGTGCAAGCGAATAAATAATTTTATCTCTTTGTATTATTCGTGTCACCCGCCCGACCGAATAGTCATTCGGGCAGGTTCGCTCTATTCGTCATATTCGTGTTTAGTATTTATCTGTTGCTAATTTCATTTGACGAAATAATTACGATTTTGGGTGTGGTTTTATTATGCAATACGATTCAGAACAGCTTAAGGTCATTGTAAAAAACCTTTATGCGCTTGCGGTAGAATCCGTAAATCCATACAAGTTAACGCTGGATTCTGTAAGGCTTAATGGTTCTATTCTTGAGATAGGCGATTATAAAACTGATATTTCGCAATATAAACGTATTTATGTTATCGGCGCCGGTAAAGCCGTTGCCGGAATGGCAATGGCGCTGGAAAAGATTCTCACCGTAAAAGAACCGGCAGATTTGATAACTAAAGGTCAAATCAGTATAAGTTATGGCTCCGGTCGGATGCAGTCGCCAATAGGCTACCCTGTGCCAGAGGCAGATCCGCCTTTGGCGGAAAAGAATATAGCATTAAAGAAAATCAGGGTGATTGAGGCAGGTCATCCTATTCCGGATGAGGCGAGTATTCTCGGCGCAAAGGAAATCAAGGATTTACTTAAGGATATAACCAAGGATGATTTGGTGTTTTATCTGGCAACAGGCGGAGGTTCATCAGTTCTGACTATGCCTGCCCCGTTAGAAGCAACCAAATTAAGTAAAGAGACGGGCGAAATTATATCACATGTTGAATGCGAGGCTTCTAACGGGGTGGGAAGCCCAGCAAGGTTGCTACTGCCTGCGGAAGGGATAACATTGAAAGATTTACAGGACACCTTCCAATTACTCATAAAATCCAGCGCTCCCCTATCAGAAATAAATTGTATCAGGAAACATATAGATATAACCAAAGGCGGCCGGCTTGCCCGTGATATTTATCCGGCCAGTCTGATTACGCTTGCCATATCCGATGTTGTAGGAGACCGGATAGATTTGATTTCTTCCGGACCAACCGTTCCGGACCCATCCACATTTAGGGAGGCTTACCTGATTCTGGCAGAATATGACCTCTGGCAAAAGATTCCAGAATCGGTTATAAGCATGCTTGAAAAGGGATTCAAAGGTGAAATAGCGGAAACACCCAAGGAAAATGAGGCGTGTTTTGAAAAGAACAAGGCTTTTCTAATAGGCACAAACAAGACAGCCCTAAATAGCATAGCAGAAAAAATCAGTTCTTTAGGATATGATGCCTTTATTAATGAAGAGCCGATTGTGGGCGAGGCGCGTAAAACAGCGACTACATATGCCTCGAAAATCCTGGAAATGACGAAAGGGAGAAGCAATCCATTATTTATTATTTCCGGCGGCGAGACAACAGTAGCTATTAAGGGGAATGGTATAGGCGGCAGGAATCAGGAATTCGCGCTGGCATTTGCGCTCCAGATGGAGCGGCTCGAATTTGAAAGATTCATATGCCTCAGTTGCAGTACCGATGGGATAGATTATATTGAGGAAGCTGCCGGAGCGTTGGTTGATGGTTCATCATTAAGAAAGGCAAAGAGATTTGGCTTGAATCCCCAGCAACTGCTGGATAACAACGATTCATATCATTTCCACGAACCGATTAAGACACTTATAAAAACCGGCCCGACCGGAACGAATGTTAATGATATTCAAATCATTGTTAGCTGGTAGATATTAACCGTTATTTTTAGTCCTGCCCCGTTAGAAGTGTTGTTACAAACCCGTATGACCAGTCGAGCAGGCGATACCTGTGAAAACGATGTTCCCAGCCCCGAAGGGCGAGGCTCTCATAAAAGGCGGCAGAAAACACTTCTAACGGGCTGAGAAGCCTTCACACCCCTCATTTAATCTTTATAAAATGTAGGGTGCAAGTCAAAGATTGCTACCGCATAAACCTGGTCATAATAACTGCCTGCACCGGTTGAGGCGGTATTTGGCTGCCAGGTCTGGGCGTTGGTATGATTTGCAGGGTCGTACCCTTAGCATATTTCTTTTCTACTAATGCCAATCCTATTTGCGCGTTTTGTGCCAGAGTGCAGCTGGTAACCACTCCTATTTTGTTATTGTCATTTAATAAAACTGAATCACCTGTTTTGATAGCCCGGGCATTGGGTGTGGTGACCTTAAATCTTACTATTCGCCTGTGTATTTGTTTGTCCTTTTCAATGTATGCTTTACGGCCTATGAAAAATGGTTTATGGCGTTTAACAAATGAGCCGTAACTTGCTTCAAAAGGCGTGATTGAATTATCACCTGCCAATTCATGTCCGTATAAAGGCAGACCGGCTTCGGTTCTGAGAGAATCACGGGCGGCCAATCCGCATGGTTTTAATCCCAGGTCTTTTCCTGTTTCAAGCAGGAGATTCCAAAAACGCACCGCATCTGCTTTTGGAACAAATATTTCGTAAGCAATATCCTCGCCGGTATAGCCGGTGCGCGCTATTAACGCATTTATACCTGCCCCGTTAGAAGCGTCCAAAGTCTTGGCTCCAGAACTTTGCCCTGCTCTATTTCCTACACTCTCATCGCTTCTAACGGGGTGAAGATGCATCAGTGTCTTGCTACTACCGCCTAATTCCAAAGAAGTAAAAAAGGTCTTTTTCAGGCGTCTAAGCTTTTTGGCGGATTCCTTATTAGCCGTCAGGCTCAGGAGTATCTTTAATCCGGCCGGGCCCTGAAGCGCTACATTAACGATTGGGTCTTCTTCTGCCCAGTCTTTTATGACAACACTATTTTCCATTTCACGTTTGGAATTATCCCTGTCAATTATAAATTGATGACTGTTGACCGCATCAAGCCACTGGTGGATTTTCTCTTTGTTCGACGCATTTACCACCATCAGATATTTATCTTCAGATAAGCGGTAAAGCAGTATATCATCCATTATATTACCGTCAGGGTTAAAGATATATGAATAATGCGACTGCCCTATTTTAAGTCTGGGCACATAATTTGTCGTAACCAAGTCTATGAAACGGGTTGCATAGTAGCCGCTGATTTCTAATTTACCCATATGCGATACGTCAAATAATCCGGCTGCGGAACGAACTGCCTGATGTTCTTCACTTGCCCGGGTATACCAGAGCGGCATTGACCAACCTGCAAAAGGCACAATGAACTGCGGTTTGGTTAGTTTTAGATGCTCTCCATATAATGAAGTTCTGCGCGGTTCACCGGTGTATGGTTTGTAAACAAATTCCGATTTCGGTTGGAATGGAAGCGGTGATTCCAGTCGAGTGATACTGCTTGCCTTAATAACGGCTTTCAATAATTTTATCACCACCGGCCCTTCCACTTTCAGATAAACATCGTCATTATCAAAAGCGATGTAGCCATCGGATAATCCCTTAAAATATCTGAGTATTTTATCTATCTCTTTCTGAGCCGGCATTAACCAGTAAACTTGTTCGCTTTTATCTAATTCGTGGAATTTAAGGATGACATTTATGCCGGTTGATTTTCCGACATTATATTTGAGAATTGTTTTGATTGATTGCCCTGCTTTGAGTTGATAAAGGTTATCATTAACCAGCGATTGTAAAAATGCGGTAGCGCGTTCACCCCGAACCTCTATAATATTCTCTTTTGGCTTTTTACTCTCTATTTTAGTTCCTAAAAGTTTATTAACTTCATTACGAACCTTTTCCATTATCCTGATGTCTATCTTGCCACGCACTATCTTGCCTGAATGGCTGATAACCGCAAATGTCCGGATATTTGAAATGATATCGTAAACAAGGTGGGCGATTTTTACCATCTCATCTTTACCCATACCGAGTTGCGAAAGAATAGTTGTGCCAAATCTGACACCGCGGGTTCTGGTGCCTGTTTCATCACCGGGCAAAGAATTCTTATTACAGGTAATACCGCATATATCAAGGATATTCGAAGCAACGTCGCCTTTAAGAGGAATGCCCGATGTTGTTTTAATACTATCAAGGTCAACCAAAACCAGATGGGTATTAGTGCCTCCATAAGCGAGCGTTAGACCGAGTTTCTTGAACTCATCGGCAAGTATCCGGCAATTTTCCACAATCTTCTGCTGGAGTTCCTTGAATTTTTGCGTAGCAGCAATCTTGAAACAAACAGCTTTAGCCGCGATGTTATTGAGATGAGGTCCGCCCTGTTCGCCCGGGAAGACACCGAGGTCTATTCGCTTAGCAATATCTTCTTCAGTAGATATAATAACGGCCCCGCGAGGTCCGCAGAGCGTTTTATGGGTTGTAAATGTGATAACATCAGCAATACCAACCGGATTAGGAAACAGCCCTGCGACAACTAATCCGGCCGGGTGAGAGATATCAGCCATTAATAAAGCGCCGGATTGATTTATCCCCGGTATCTGGATAGGAACTTTTTGACAGATAGCTTTCAGTTTTGACCAATCTATGGTCCAGGGATAAGCACTCGCACCGGCAATAATTATTTTAGGTTTATGTTCAATAGCGAGTTTTTCCAAGAGGTCATAATCAAATTTACCGGTTTTAGGGTCAACCGTGTAAGGAATCACTTTATACTGGCGACCTGAACGGTTAAAAGGGCTGCCATGGGTAAGATGACCACCGTATGAAAGAGACATACCCATAATAGTATCACCAATTGTCAGGAAGGCATTATAAACGGCATTGTTAGCCGCCGCACCGGAAAGCGGCTGAACATTGACAAAAATATTATCTACCGGCGCATTAGGATTAGCGAATATTTCTGCGGCACGGCGCTGGGCGAGCACCTCAATAAAATTACAATATTCAGCGCCCTTATAAAAACGACGGTCGCCATAACGACGATGAAATGCCAAATATCGTTCAGGTTCTTTCTCTATCCGTGTTCGTTCGTTTATGGTCATTCTTAAAGATGGATAACCTTCGGCATATTTGTTGGTAAAAAGCGAAGTGAGAGTTTCCCGAACCGGCCGCGGGCATAAACTTTCTGATGCTATCATCAAAAGATTTTTACTTTGTCGGTTTTCTTCTGACCGGATAAAGAAATCCATATCAGGGTCTAAAACAGAGAGTTTGGTGTCAAGCAGGAAATTATGTTTGTATTTCATAGTAACTCATTTCTAACCCCGACGAATAGTCGGGATAAAAGCCAGTCCCTACGGGACTCCCGTTGGTCGTAATTCACGGAGTTTATCCCGCCCAAGGCGGGGTTCAAACTGGCTCTAAGAAACTCTTGAGCCAGCCGGGAGTTCTTTTGCCGGCGATAAAATCACCACTTCGTCATTATTACTTGCTGCGAGAATCATCACCTGGCTCTCAACGCCTCTTAAAACTACGGGTTGAAGATTTGCTATTACAACCACTGATTTGTTTTGAAGTTGGTCCAAAGGAATGTGTAGTCTTAAACCGGCAACACATTGCTTCACCTCTGTTCCTATATCAATTTTAAGAACATATAGCTTATCGGCATTCGGATGATTCTCGATGGAAATAACCTTGCCAACTTTGATATCTAATTTCTTAAATTCCTCAAAAGTGACTGTTTGATTTTCCATAATATTCTAGCGTTTATAATAAATATTTATAATTGTCAATATAAATAATATTTTTGACCGGAAGCAGTATTCGGAAAACAACAACTGTACTATAAAATATCATATTTTACTTGATTTTTTAACTATATAAGCTATAATATAGATGTCTTATAATAAGCAATCATAAATTTAAGAAAATTATAACTATCATGCAGTTTTTTGCATGGTTCAAACGTTCTATATTTATAGAAGAGTATTGTCATTGCAGGAAACGGCATGATTGTCAGGGAAATTATAGAGTGTCATGCAGTTTTTTGTATGGTTCAAACGTTCTATACATATAGAGATAGCCGGTTAATGTGAAAAACCTTGATGACAGTATCTTGATAACCAGGATTTTAGAGGATAATTCTGATGCTTTTAGTGAGTTAGTAAGACGTTATTGGCCAATGGCTTACCAACTTTGCTTCCAACGATTGGGGAATAATGCTGAGGCTGAGGATATAGCCCAAGAGGCTTTTATAAAAGTCCAGAAATATCTGGGGCAATTAAAAGATAAAACGAAGTTTACCGGTTGGTTTTACAAGATTGTTTTTCAGTTAATTATTGAACGCGGCCGGGAACAAAAATACAGGAAAACCAAACAGATAAAATTGGAATTAGAGGAAAACCCAAGTATTAATTCTATGAGTAAACTTTTTGTCCGGGACGCACTGAACTCTTTATCAGATGATTTTCGTCTGATATTAACATTAAGGTTTTATAAGGATATGTCCTGCGAAGAGATTGCCCAACATTTGAGAGAACCGGTAGGAACAGTCACAAGTCGACTTCATAGGGCTTATCAATTATTAAAGGAGAAATTAAAATGAATTGCAATGATATCAGAAATAGAATTGAAGTGAGTATTATTGAAAAAACCGACTTGAGTATAGAGATAGCAGAACATATTAAAATCTGCTCTGATTGCCAGGCTTATTATGAATCGGAAAAATCTCTGGCAAAGATGATTTCAGAAGAACTTAAGTCAGTTCCAATAAACATCCCTCAATCTGACTTTTTGTCAAACAGAACAAAACCAAGGCGGATGATTCCATGGTTAACTCCTTTATTATCCGCCAGTGCAGCGGTTCTACTTGTTGCCATTACAATTTTTGTGGTTATTAAACAACAGGAAATCAAGGTTCAAAATGTAAATAATCAAGATGAGAATAACGAAAATATTACTGCCGATACTTTAGAGGTTCAGAAATTCGAGTTAAGTGACGGCAGCAGTATGATTGCTTCACCAGGTTGCAAATTGCTGATTAATGAGATTGAACGTCAGGTTATCATGAAGCAGCCAGGTGACTTATATGTAAAAGTAGAAGAGAACAGGAACAAACCGTTTCAAATTATTACTCCGGCAGGTAATATAATTGCAAGAGGGACAGAGTTTTCGGTGAGAGTTGATGAAGGAGATAAAAATAATCAACTTAATAAAGGGGTATTTTCAGTTTTAGTTTACGTTCTCAATGGCACTGTGGAATTAACTACGCCTATGGGAAATGCCGTTGGAGACAGCGGTTACACGCTTTATGCCGAGGATGGCTCAGCGCCTGTAAGAAATTATTCATGGTAATATAAAAACTATTTTATGAAAACATTCAGGGTTTGGGTAATATTATTAGGTTGTTTATTTTTTGTAACATCAGAGATTAAAGACATCGATAGTTGCTGTCCACGAGGCTCGCGACCTCCCGCCCCCGGATCAGGGCCATCAGCACCGGTAGCACCAGGAGCTCCCGGTACTTCTCCAACAAAGACAAAGCCGGTATACGCACCAACACCACCCCGTCCGTCTTTAGGTCTCGGATTGCAACCGTTCATTCAAAGTTCACAAGCATTATTAGGTGTAGTAGAACCGTGGGAAGTCTGGTGGACCAGGAATCGTGATAAATATCTCTCTTTTAGAGATGATATTCAATGGGTAAAAATAGTGGATGACGGCGGTACACAATCCGTAACAGCCTATCCGATTTACGAAGAACTTATTAAAGTTTTATCTGATGGTCTATCCGATAAAGATCCTTATATAGCGTTTCGTGCAGCCATTGGACTAGGTAAAATCAAAAGCATCCAAGCAACCGGCAACATAAATGTTTTAGACATTCTTAAAAAAGCTAATGACACCGATAAACGATTCTTTGTAAGAAATAATGTGTTATTAGCATTAGGATTAAACGGTGACGTGTCTTCCGCTAAAATTATTAAAGGGGTATTACAGAATGAGAAACCGATGCCGTCATTAACACGTTCTTATACAGCCCTAGCCTCAGGTTATATAGCAAACGATACCGAAATAACTAAAATATTAAAAGATATCATATCAGATAGCAGAGATGATACGGAAGTAAGGGCTTGCGCCTGTCTTTCATTAGGTAATCTCAAGGATGCTTCGGCAGTCCCCATTTTAGGTAAATTACTTAATGGAAACGAAGGTAGAAAAGAACAACGAGTACTCAGGGTATATGCGGCTTTAGGATTGGGTCGAATAGGAAGTGAGGAAGCATTGAATGAACTGACAAAATCTACACCGCCCAATGAAAAAGATACTGATGTCTTATCGGCAATAGTGATTGCATTGGGAATGACCGGTTCTCCTGATTCAAGCTTCTGGAAAACCAGGAAGGATTCTATCCTACCATTCCTGACGCATAAAGATGCAATTCTTCGGGGAATAGCAACTATTTCATTAGCTCAAACTAAAGATGATAAATCTTATGACCTTATTTCTGAGGCATTCCAGAAGAACAAATCTAATGATGCCGATGGTTTGATGTTAATTGCTTTAGGATTAACCGGTAATGACAAAGCCAAGACTGATTTAAGAAAGATATTGGAAAATAAGAGGACAAGAAATTTACTTCAGGCTGCGGCGGCAATTGGATTAGGTTTGCTTAATGACAGTGAAGCAATCCCAATAATAGTTAATATGCTCAATGATGAAAAACAGTTAAAGGACGTTATTGTGACACCTTATCTTATTCTGTCTTTAGGGATGATTCAAGACCAGAAAGGAATTGAGGTTTTACAGAAGATATGGGAGAAGATTGAAACCAACAGTCCGCTGCTTCCGTATCATACCAATATAGCGGTTGCCTTAACGATGTTAGGTAAGAGAAAAGAAGTCGTTTTGCCTAAGTTAATTCAACAAGCCAGCCAAACGAAAGACCCTCTTATAAGGGCATATGCATTACATGCCATTGGATTAGTAGGAGACAGAGAATCATCTCAGGCCTTTATAGAGGCATATAAAGACAATAATGCCTTTGTTCGGTTTGAGACAATTACCGGCATTGGGTTTTTGCTTGATAAAAATAAAATAAATCCACTTGACAAAATAACTGCTGATAATATTGATATAACTATGGTAATAATGGATCATATTTTACCAATACCGGTATGGTAAAGATAAGAAATAATGGGTATGAAACATATTAAATTAGTACTGTTGGGAATACTCTTGATAAGCGCTTTATTTTTATTTATATCTGATGTTCAACATCTTTATAGCGCCTGTCCCGGCAGCAGACCACCACCACCACCTCCTTCAACACAGCCAGGTGGTGGACGACCAGTGCCAGGGGCAGTACCGGGAACTCCTCAACAGCCAAAACCTCCTCCCAGTCCCGGAGCTACTACAATAAGGCCATCTGCACAAACACCACCACGTCCGTCTTTAGGTCTCGGATTGCAACCGTTCATTCAAAGTTCACAAGCATTATTAGGTGTAGTAGAACCATGGGAAGTCTGGTGGACCAGGAATCGTGATAAATATCTCTCTTTTAGAGAGGATATTCAATGGGTAAAAATAGTGGATGACGGCGGTACACAATCCGTAACAGCCTATCCGATTTATGAAGAACTTATTAAAGTTTTATCTGATGGTCTATCCGATAAAGATCCTTATATAGCGTTTCGTGCAGCCATTGGACTGGGTAAAATCAAAGAAATCCAAAGCATCAGTAACATAAACATTTTAGATATCCTTAAAAAAGCTAATGACAACGATAAACGATTCTTTGTAAAAAACAATGTGTTATTGGCATTAGGATTAAGAAGTGACAATTCTTCTGCTGAAATTATCAAACAAGTATTGGTATTACAAAATGAGAAATCGATACCGGCATTAACACGTTCTTATACAGCCCTAGCCGCAGGTTATATAGCAAACGATACCGAAATAACTAAAATATTAAAAGATATCATATCAGATATCAGAGATGATACAGAAGTAAGGGCTTGCGCCTGTCTTTCATTAGGTAATCTTAAGGATGTTTCGGCAGTCCCAATTTTAGGTAAACTACTTAATGGAAGTGACGGCAAAAAAGAACAACCATTAATCAGGGCATATGCGGCTTTAGGATTGGGTCGGATAGGAACTAATGAAGCATTAGATGCATTAAAGAAGTCTACAGTAGCCAGCGAGAAAGAATCAGATGTCCATTCTGCAGTAGTGATTGCATTGGGAATGACCGGATTAACAGAAGCTAAAGAATACATCATTCCTTTTTTATCAAATAGAAGAGACCCTAAGATTTCCGGTTTATCTGCTATTTCATTAGCTCAAACTAAAGATGATAAATCTTATGACCTTATTTCTGAGGCATTCCAGAAGAACAAATCTAATGATGCCGATGGATTGATGTTAATTGCTTTAGGATTAACCGGTAATGACAAAGCCAAGACTGATTTAAGAAAGATATTGGAAAATAAGAGGACAAGGAATTTACTTCAAGCTGCGGCGGCAATTGGATTAGGTTTGCTTAATGACAGTGAAGCAATCCCAATAATAGTTAATATGCTCAATGATGAAAAACAGTTGAAGGACGTTATTGTGACACCTTATCTTATTCTGTCTTTAGGGATGATTCAAGACCAAAAAGGAGTTGAGGTTTTACAAAAGATATGGGAAAAAATTGAAACCAACAGTCCGCTGCTTCCGTATCATACCAATGTAGCGGTTGCCTTAACGATGTTAGGCAAAAGAAAAGAAGTCGTTTTGCCTAAGTTAATTCAACAAGCCAGCCAAACGAAAGACCCTCTTATAAGGGCATATGCATTACATGCCATTGGATTAGTAGGAGACAGAGAATCATCTCAGACCTTTATAGAGGCATATAAAGATAATAATGCTTTTGTTCGGTTTGAGACAATTACCGGCATTGGGTTTTTGCTTGATAAAAATAAAATAAATCCACTTGACAAAATAACTGCTGATAATATTGATGTGACTATGCTGATAATGGACCATATTTTGCCAATACCGGTATGGTAGTAATTATTCAAAATTTTTAAATACGATGCAGTTTTTTGTATATCTCAAACGTTCATATATATGGAGATTAGAAAATTAATATCAATATAACTATACTGATTAATGTATTAACCGGTATGATAAAAAGGAGATAATGAGTATGAAACATATTAAATTGGTACTAGTAGGAATGCTTTTGTTAATCGGTTTATTTTTATTAGCATCAGATGTCCAGCATCTTAGGAGTTGTTGTGGAGGAGCACCACCGCCTCAACCGCCACCACCACCACCACCACCACCACCACAACCACCAAAACCACCGACGGAAACACCACCATCACCGGAACCACCTAAACCACCATCGCCGGAACCACCTAAACCACCGACACCAGAACCACCGACACCGGAACCACCTAAACCTGAACCACCGACACCTGAACCACCTAAGCCACCGACACCTGAACCACCTAAGCCGCCGGATAATCCACCACCGACACCAGGTACACCACCACCCCTAACACCGCCTTTATCTCAAGAACCAACTGCTCCAACAGGACCACAAGCACCGGCTACTTCTACTCCAGGACTAACAGTAAAAAGTCCGGTATCACAATCAGCACCACGTCCAAGTTTAAGTGGAGGATTGATGCCTCTTATCAGAAGTTTAAAAGCAGGTACTTCATCATTATTAGGCGTAGTAGAACCATGGGAAGTCTGGTGGACCAGAAATCGCGATAACTATCTTTCATTCAGACAATCTATTGAATGGGTGAAAATCGTTAATGACAGCGGTTCAACATCAATAACAGTCTATCCGGGTTATGAAGAAGCTCTTAAAGTATTAGGTCAGGCTGTATCTGATAGAAACCATCATATCGCGATGCGTGCAGCAATCTCACTCGGTAAAACCATTGATCCTAAAAACCCGATTTCAGTTAAAGTTTCAGAAATCCTGAAAAAGGCTAATGAAACAGAGACAAGATACTTTGTAAAGAATAATATTTTATTAGGATCAAGTTTGTCAGGTGATAACTCTCAGGTTGATCTTATGAAGAAGGTGGCACAGGATAAGACGACACCGCCATTAAGACGTTGTTATGCAATTATGGCAATGGGTAATCTAACTAATGACCCCGAATTACTTAAAATAATGAGAAAAATACTGACTGATCAGGATGACCCTGAAGTAAAATCCTGCGCCTGTCTTTCATTAGGTAATCTCAAAGATGTTTCAGCAGTACCGATGTTAGGCAAACTACTAAATGGAAGCGATGGTAGAAAAGAACACCAACTACTCAGGGGATATGCGGCTTTAGGTTTAGGCCGGATAGGAACTGAGGAAGCATTGAATGAACTGAAAAAATCTACGCCAGCCACTGAGAGAGATACTGAAGTCCTATCGGCAGTAGTAATTGCATTAGGATTGACCGGTTCTCCTGATTCAAGCTTCTGGAAAACCAGGAAGGATTCTATCCTGCCATTCCTGACTCATAAAGATGCAATTCTTCAGGGATTAGCCGCTATTTCTTTAGCTCAGACTAAAGATGATAAATCTTATGACCTTATTTCCGAGGCATTACATAAAAATAAATCTATGAGCGCTGACGGATTAATGTTACTTGCTTTATCGTTAACCGGTGATGAAAAAGCAAAGGTTGATTTGAGAAAGGTGCTGGAAAATAAGAAATCAAGAAATTTGCTTAAAGCGGCGGCGGCAATTGGATTAGGCTTGCTTAAGGATAGTGAATCTGTTCCGACAATAGTTAAAATGCTCTATACTAAAGAAGGCTTATACAATGTTGTTCTTGCGCCTTATCTTATCCTGTCTTTAGGAATGATTCAAGACCAAAAAGGAGTTGAGGTTCTACAAAAGCTATGGGATAATATTGAAAAAGACAGTGCTTTATGGTCCTATCATACCAATTTGGCAGTTGCCCTAACGATGTTAGGTAAAAGAGAAGAAATTGTATTACCTAAATTATTAACTGAACATCTTAAGTCAACACAGAAGAATATCCTTTTAAGGTCGTATGCTTTACATACGCTTGGATTGGTGGGTAACAAGGAATCAGTTCTGGCATTTGTTGAGGCATATAAAGATGATAATACTTATGTTCGTTTTGAGACTATGGCAGGACTTGGATTCTTGCTGGATGGAAGCAAGATAAATCCTCTTAACAAGATAACAGAGAACAATATTGATATACCAACAATAATTATGAATCATATTATGCTAATACCGATATGGTAATAAATGCATAAACTCTGTTAATGGTAATTTTTCATATAAGGGAAGGATCCTTTTGAAAGGAAGAATCCTTCCTTTACTTTAATTGTAGAGATATTAAATGATTAAAATGGAGCTAATTAAAATAAAATACATCGTTTTATTGTTAATAGGATTAATTATAATTACAGTAAGTGTTTCAGGCACACCCCGTCGGGATTCCCTCGGGACTCTCTGTTGGATAAATTGTAATAATAATACCTCCCCATCTAATACGCCGAGTACGCCATTAGACCTTACCGGAAAGGTTGTATCGTCATCCCAAATTGATTTAAACTGGATATTTAGTTCTAATCCTAAAATTAACTTCAAAATAGAACGCAAAACAGACCTAATATCTGCTTATAATAAAATAGCTGAAATCGGGGCCAACATAAATTATTATTCGGATACCGGTCTGAAAGAAGATACGATTTATTATTATCGTATTCTGGCATATAATTCAAATGGTTACTCTAAGTATTCTAATGAAGTATCATTAAGTACAGCCATATCTTGGATTTTGGTGCCATCAGATAATAAACCATCAGCACGATATGGGCATGCGATGTCATATGATTCTGCCAGGAATAAAATTGTATTATTCGGTGGTTCTGACTGGAGCGATGGGACATGGGAAAGAGATGGGACACAGTGGATATTAAAATCACCGGATCATAAACCATCAGGACGATATGGTCATGTTATGACATATGATTCTGGGCGGGGTAAGATCGTACTATTCGGAGGAATAATTGGCTCATCTGATAAAGATATTCGCTCTGATGAAACATGGGAGTGGGATGGAACAGATTGGACACTCAAATCACCTAATCACAAACCATTAGGACGACGTTATCCTGCTATGGCATATGATTCAGGACGTGGTAAGGTGGTGTTATTCGGTGGAGAAACTGATAGTGTTTATAGCGACGAGACATGGGAGTGGGATGGAACAGATTGGACTTTAAGAACACCTATTCATAAACCATTAGGACTATGGGGAACCGCTATGACATATGATTCTAAAAGACATAGAATCTTGTTTTACAGGGGATTTGGCTGGACTAATGAATTCTGGTCGTGGGATGGAACAGACTGGACATTAATAAAATCACCTGCTAATAGTTCAGCAAAATGTTCTCATGCTATGGTATATGATTCGACCAGAGATAGAATTGTATGTATAGGGCAAGATGAGACATGGGAATATAGCGGGATAGAGTGGTCGCTGAAATCTCCGGAGAATAAACCTATGCCTGTATGGGGACATATTTTAGTATACGATATTGCTCGATGCAAGACGGTATTATTTGGAGGAGTAATCGGTTGCTATCCTACAAATGATACATGGGAATGGGGATATTAAAAATCTTTTAATCTTATGCAGTTTTTTGTATATCTCACACGTTCATATATATAAAGGGTAACAAAACTAATATTGATAACGGGTTCTGAGTTAATAAAATAACTTTTAAACATTATTGACATAACCACACTGATATATAGAATATATTCTATTAATACCAGTTACGGTAAAGAAAGGAAATAATGAATATGAAACATATTAAATTGATCATAGTTGGAATACTTTTACTAATCGGTTTATTTTTATTAGCGTCAGATGTCCAGCATCTTAGAAGCTGTTGTGGAGGAACACCACCGCCTCAACCACCGCCGCCGCCGCCACCACCACCGCCACAACCACCAAAACCACCAGCGGAAGCACCACCATCACCGGAACCACCTAAACCACCGACACCGGAACCACCTAAGCCACCGACACCAGAACCACCAACACCAGAACCACCTAAACCAGAACCACCTACACCAACGCCACCTACACCAACGCCACCTACGCCACCAGAACCACCTACGCCAACACCACCTACACCAACACCACCAGCAACTCCGCCGCCACCTACAACTCAACCGAATCCAACAGGACCAACGCCAGAACAACCGACGGCACCAACGCAACCAACGATTACTCCATCTCCTACTCCAGGACTAACAGTAAAAAGTCCAGTAGCACAAGCTGTATCACGCCCAAGTTTAAGTGGAGGATTAATGCCTCTTATCAGAAGTTTAAAAGCAGGTACCGCATCGTTGTTAGGCGTAGTGGAATCATGGGAAGTCTGGTGGACCAGAAATCGCGATAATTATCTTTCTTTCAGACAATCAATTGAATGGGCAAAAGTTGTTAGTGACAGCGGTTCCACATCAATAACAATCTATCCGGGTTATGAGGAAGCTCTTAAAATCTTGGATCAGGCAATATCTGATAAAAACCATCATATCGCAATGCGTGCGGCAGTCGCACTCGGTAAAACCATTAATACTAAAAACCCTGTTTCAATTAGAGTAATAGAAACCCTCAAGAAGGCTAATGGAACAGAAACAAGATATTTTGTAACAAATAATATTTTATTAGGGTCAAGTTTGTCAGGTGATAACTCTTTTGTCGCTCTTATAAAGGAGGTAGCACAGAATAAAACTACACCACCATTAAGACGTTGTTATGCAATTCTGGCCATGGGTAATATAACGAATGACCCTGAATTACCTAAAATAATGAGGAAAATACTGACTGACCAGGATGATACTGAAGTAAAATCCTGTGCCTGCCTTTCATTAAGTAATCTCAAAGATACTTCAGCAGTACCCATTTTAGGAAAACTACTTAATGGAAGTGATGGTAGAAAAGAACAACAGGTAGTCAGAGCATATGCGGCTTTAGGATTAGGCCGAATAGGAACTAAAGAAGCATTGAATGAATTAAAAAGGTCTACACCAGCCAGTGAAAGGGATACCGATGTCCTATCAGCAGTAGTAATCGCATTAGGATTGATCGGTTCGGATGCAAAGGATTCTATCCTGCCATTCCTGACGCATAAAAATGCAATTCTTCGGGGTGAAGCCGCTATTTCGTTAGCTCAAACTAAAGATGCTAAATCTTATGACCTTATCTCTGAGGCATTTAAGAAAAATTCATCTAATGAAAATGACGGATTGATGTTACTTGCCTTAGCATTAACCGGTAACGACAAAGCCAAAGCTGATTTAAGAAAATTGCTGAGCGATAAAAAATCAAGAAGCTTGCTTAAAGCGGCTGCGGCAATTGGATTGGGTTTACTTAAAGATAATGAATCTGTTCAAACAATAGTTGACATGCTCTATACTAAAGAAGGTTTATATAATGTTGTTCTTGCGCCTTATCTTATTTTGTCTTTAGGAATGATTCAAGACCAGAAAGCTGTTGAGGTTCTACAAAAAATATGGGATAAAATAGAAGAAGACAGTGCTTTACTCCCCTATCATACCAATTTAGCAGTCGCCTTAACGCTGTTAGGTAAAAGAGACGAAATTGTATTACCTAAATTAACTCAACATCTTAATCTTAAGCAACCAAAGAATATTCTTCTGAGATCGTACACTTTACATACGCTTGGATTAGTAGGTAAAAAGGAATCGGTTCTGGCATTTGTTGAAGCATATAAAGATAATAATACTTATGTTCGCTTTGAGACGATTGCAGGGCTTGGATTCTTGCTGGATGGAAGTAATATAAGCCCACTTAACAAGATAACAGAGAATAATATTGATATACCGATGATAATCATGAACCATATTATGCTAATACCGGTATGGTAATTAATTAAACTTTAATAAGGAGGGTTATTTTATGGTGAAATTAACTAATATGGGAATAATAATACACATGGTATTATTCTTGATAATCATAGCTTTTACTTACATATCTTGCAGTAATAATATGCCTGTTTCTGCTACTGATTTGAAACTATCAGACAAAGCTGTATCGTCATCTCAGAATAGTTACTCTAAATATTCTAATGACACGGCTCTTTCTTGGACTTTGGTCCCATCAGATAATAAACCATCGCCACGGTTTGGTCATGCGATGACATATGATTCTACCCGCAACAAAATCGTATTATTCGGTGGTTCCGAATTGAACAATGAAACATGGGAAAGAGAGGGAACACAGTGGATACTAAAATCTCCGACTCATAAACCATCACCTCGATATGTTCATTCAATGGTATATGATTCTGATAGAGGTAAAGTCGTATTATTCGGGGGACTGAGTGAAAATAGTATAAACAGCTATGAACTTATTCACTCTGATGAAACATGGGAATGGGATGGAACGGATTGGACTTTAAAAACACCGGTTCATAAGCCATCTGGCCGACGAGCTATGGCTATGGCATATGATTCCGGACGGCATAAAACAGTATTATTCGGAGGAGAAACTGAAACTTCTATTAGTGATGAAACATGGGAATGGGATGGAACGGATTGGACTTTAAAAACACCGGTTTATAAGCCATCGGCACAATGGGGTACCGCTATGGCATATGATTCTAAAAGGGATAGGATATTGTTTTACAGAGGATTTGCCTATACTAATGAACTGTGGTCATGGGATGGCACAGATTGGACGTTAATAAAATCACCGGCTAATGGCTCACAAAAATGCTGCTTGCATACTATGACATATGACACTGTCAGAGATAGAATGGTAGAACTAACTCAGGATGAGGTGTGGGAGTATGACGGCGCAAATTGGATACAGCAATCTACAGAGAATAGACCGTCTCTATATGCACATACTTTAGTATATGATTCCGTTCGACGTAAAGTTGTAATATTCGGAGGAATAGCCGGTTGCTATCCTACTAATGATACATGGGAATGGGGATATTAAAATTACAATTTAAGTAACTGTAGTATAATAGTTACATTAACGATATTAGGTAAAAAAAAACTAAATTTTATTACCTAAAATACTTCAGTAAATTTCTCAAGCAAAAAATCTACTTTAACTTACATTATTCATACGACGATTAAAATAGCACCAGTATGTCATCGAGGATAAAACTCGTTGTCTACCAAAAAATCGGTAATCAACGACCTTTATAGTCGTTGACTAAAATTCATGAATCATGGTGGTTAATTTAATGACTTTAATCATGAAGATGTTAGATGATTTCAAATACATTGTTTTAGTATTAATTATAATTACACTAAATGTTATAAATTGTACGAATAATACCTCTCCTTCCAACACGCCAAATACGTCATTATATCTCACTGGAAAAGCTTTAGCTTTACCATCATCTCAGATTGATTTAAATTGGATATTGGTCCCATCAGATAATAAACCATCAACACGATATGGCCACGCGATGGCATATGATTCTTTCCGCAACAGAATCGTATTATTCGGTGGTTCTGAATTGAACGATGAAACATGGGAAAGAGAGGGAACACAGTGGATAATAAAATCTCCGACTCATAAACCATCACCTCGATATGGTCATTCAATGGTATATGATTCTGATAGAGGTAAAATCGTATTATTCGGAGGACTAGGTGGGAATAATACAGACAGTTATGAACTTATTCACTCTGATGAAACATGGGAATGGGACGGAACTGATTGGAATTTAAAAACACCAGTTCATAAACCATCTGGCCGACGAGCTGTAGCTATGGCATATGATGCCGGACGGCATAAAACCGTATTATTCGGGGGAGAAATTAATGGCGGTGGTTTTAGCGATGAAACATGGGAATGGGACGGAACTGATTGGATATTGAAAACACCGGTTCATAAGCCATTGGCACAATGGGGCACCGCTATGGCATATGATTCTAAAAGACATAAAATCTTGTTTTACAGGGGATTTGGCTGGAGTACTGAACTATGGTCATGGGATGGCACAGACTGGACATTAATAAAATCACCGGCCAATAACTCGGCAAAATGTTCTCATGCTATGGCATATGACCCTGTCAGAGATATAATGGTATTAATGGGTCAGGATGAGACTTGGGAGTATGACGGAACAGATTGGTTACTAAAATCACCGGAGAATAAACCAATGCCTGTATGGGGGCATACTTTAGTATATGATTCAATTCGGCGTAAGGCTGTATTATTCGGAGGCGTATCAGGCTGCTTCTCTACCAACGATACATGGGAATGGGGATATTGAAATTCCAATTCAATTAACAGATATGAATAAAATAGGTTTACCTATTAGTATAAGATTTATTTTATTCTTAACGCTTTTTCTTAATTTCATATTTAGTTGTACAACTAAATCCAACCAAACAAATTATCCATCTCAGCCACAAGCGAAATGGCAAGAAATAAAAAGTTTAAGCGGTCATAATCGGTGTGTTAATTGCGTGAATTTTAGCCCGGATAGCAAACTTCTTGCTTCTGCTAGTTATACTGTTAAAGTCTGGGATGTATCTACCGGCGAAGAGATTCAGACATTTAAAGAACATCAAGGATATATCACCTCTGTTATATTTAGCCCAGATAATAAGTTTATTGTTTCAGGCTGTTTAGATAAAACTATAAGATTCTGGGATATTGTTTCAGGCCAGCAAGTAAAAATATTAGGTGAAATGAATGACAATCAGATATGGTCGCTTTCTTTTAGTCCGGACGGACGGTTTCTTGCCTCAGCTAGTGATAATAATGTTGTTATATGGGATGTAGCGGCTAATAAGGAATTTAATGTTCTAAGTGGCCATAAGAAAACAGTTTATTGTGTTGCCTTTGCACCGGATGGTCAAACCGTTGCATCAGCCAGTGTTGATAATACAATTAAAATATGGGATATATATAAAAATGTTGAACGCGACACTCTCTTGGGTCATACCAGTACGGTAAGTTTCGTTACCTTTTCTCCGGATGGTCGTTTTCTGGCTTCAGGAGGTTACGATAAAATGGTCAAAATTTGGGATGTATTAACTGGTAAAGAAATAAGAACACTCTTGGGGCATACCCATAATCTTTGTGGTCTTGCTTATAGTCCAGATGGTCAGATTCTTGCTAGTTCAGGATGGGATAAAACGATTAAAATGTGGAACACTAAAACCTATGAAGAAACCCAAACATTAACCGGACATGCCGATAAAGCCTGTTATATTACCTTTAGCCCGGATGGTCTATGGCTTGCATCAGGTAGCAGAGATACGCTTATAAAATTGTGGCAGAAAGAAAATAGCTATTTTAGAACCGGCTTAATCAAACTTTATTAGTTGTCTATTATGAGGGGTTTCCGGTAATCCGTATCTTTGGTCCCATTCTTCTAATGAAACAATTCTAATCCGATTAACTTCCAAAAACCTGATAAGTTCCTGCAAATATTCAGATGCAGTTCTATCATGCATTAAAATTATACCACGTTTACCCTTATTTATATCTTCTATAAAATTATTCAGTATTTGCTGGGTTGTCAAGTGTAATTCGGATTCAGGATTAATATGCCAAAAAACGTGCTTATAGTTATTATCCGCCAGATATTGTTCGACCTGAAAACTGATGCTCCCACCTGGAGAACGAACATAAAACGATACATCTTGACCGGTTATTTCCCTTATGCGTTTCCCGGTATAATTTAACGATTCATCCAATACTTTTTTATTCTGCTTAAAATAAGAAATATGATTACGGTCATGAATGGCTACAGTATGTCCTTCATTAAACATCTGTTTAATCCATTCGCAATACTTTTGATACGTCTCCCCCATTTGAACGATACTTGTATCCAATTGTATACCAAGAATGAAAAAAGTCGCTTTAATATTTTCCCGTTTTAAGATATCTAAAATAATACCCGTATGATCAATAATTTCATTAGCATTAATTCTCCGATATGGACCATCATCAAATGTTAAAACCACTGCATCGCATAAATCATCGCTATAACAAAACCATTCAAGCAATGGTTTTTCCTTGTTAACATCTATGATAATTGGTGATGGCAAATAATCTACTTTATTATTTATTATTTTCCTGGAGGAGTATATTACAACTCCCAAGATGATTACAATCTCTATAGCTACAAGAAACCACAAAATTCTTTTATTTATCATACTAATTGTATTCAAGGTAGCAAAAATAATTTTCTTTTCAAATGATTTAATCTAATTTGTTTTGTAGATATCTAATTTTATTGACAGAAACGATAATAAAAATTAAAAATAGGCCTGTTATTCAATTCTTACCCGGTGGTGTAATTGGTAACACAAGAGATTTTGGTTCTCTTATTCCTGGTTCGAATCCAGGCCGGGTAGCTTTCACTATCTTTCACCTCTATGATTGTTTAACATTCCTTTGACCACAAACACCAATAAGTAATAGGAACATAAAAAGTTGGTTATGAATTAATGTATTACATCAATCATTCAATCATGTGGCAAATCATTCAATGGACAGATATTACATTGTGGCTTGGTTTTCTTGCAATAGGTCTTACCAAGTCTAACTAATAAGGCGTGGTATTCATTAAACAACTTCACATCCGGCTGAAAAGATTCTTCGAAAAACGATTTGAGTTCATCGTAAGTCGTTTCTTCCGGGATAAGACGATGCCGAAACATTATCCTATAAGTATAAGTATCCACCACAAAATTTGGTTTTTCTGCTGCATATAAAACGATGGAATCAGCGGTTTCAGGACCAATTCCGCAAACACTTAATAATTCTTCCCGTAACGACGATACATTTTTATTAAATAACCTATCCAAGTCACCATCATAGTTTTCAAATAACCAATCCATAAAATTCTTCAGTCTCCCCGCTTTAAGATTGAAATAACCGGCCGGTTTTATCAGGACTGCTAAATCGGATAAATTACAGCGATGCAATTTTTCAGGGATGAGTAATCCGGCTGATTTCAGATTGCTAATGGCTTTTTCTACATTGGACCAATTTGTATTCTGGGTCAAAATAGCGCCGACAATAACCTCAAATGACGTCCGGGCAGGCCACCAATGTTGCTCACCAAAGTGCGATAAGAGTTTGTTGTAAATAACTTTTAAAGGTCTATCGGCGGGCATAGATAATTGATTTACTAAATATGATTTAACGCTGTCGGTTATCTCTAACTTTCTGTACAAGGGAATTAATGCTGCCTCGGATCTTATCCGCTTCAGGACTGTCAGGATAATAATGAATTAACTCATTGGCTTTCTGTAAAGCCATCAACCAGCTTTCCAGTTTAATCAGGTTTTTTATATCTTCCATTAATGCTTCCACCTCAGGCTTGGGGGCCTCAGGCGGATTTGTTACTTTTATTTTTTCAGTAGTTCTTACCGAAGACGTAGTTTTAGATTCTCCGATTAAAACAACCTTCTTTATAGCAACACGGTCTTTTATCCTTTCGGCTGGTGAACGTATCGGACTCGGTTTAATCTGCTCATGAGAAGATGATATTACTCGTTTATCCGAAACTATTGATTTATTATTAGTCTTATTGGCAAAGATAAACCATATCCCAATACTTACACAAGAGATAAAAATGACTCCTAACAAAAATATTTCACGGGAATTAATCTTGTCTACAATACTCAGGTAAACCAACGGCAAAATCACTCCTACTGCCAAATAAATGACAGAACTAAGATGTTTCATACTTTTTATCTGGATTTTCCCATTCTATTCAGAAGTCTTTGCCAATCCTTTTTGCTGGTTTCAATAATTCTCTTAATATCTTTTTCACTAAGATTTGAGAATCGTCCCTGAGATTTCAAATATAGTTTGATAAATCTATCATCTGGAGGTAATTGCTGCGGTCTATTAAGAACATATTTCACTCCATTTTCAACTTCATATAAAGGAAATAATCCACTATCTACTGCCAAGCGGGTTAATTTGATAGATTGTTCAGGTATAGTTTTCCATCCTGGCGGACAGCATACCAATATATGAATAAACCTTGTACCATGAATATTTTTGGCTTTATTAATTTTTCGGATCAGGTCATCCGGATAACAAACTGATGCGGTTGCCGCATATGGTATCCGATGAGCGGCCATTATCTCCATCATATTCTTTTTGGGCTGTTCTTTTTGTATCGGGGTAGTGGTAGTCCAGGCGCCCCAAGGAGTTGCTGAACTACGTTGGATACCGGTATTCATATATGCTTCGTTATCATAGCAGACATAGATAAAATCGTCATTACGTTCAGCCGCACCGGAAAATGCCTGTAGTCCAATATCAAATGTGCCGCCATCACCGGCCCAAGCTAAAACCGTGGTATCTTTTTTACCGAGCACATCCAAAGCCGCTCTGACACCTGATGACACTGAACCAGCGGTCTCAAAAGCAGTGTGGAATAAAGGAAGACTCACCGCTGAATACGGGAACGAACCATTGATAATAGACCAACAACAAGCAGGTAAAACCACCATTGTTTTCTTGCCAAGTGCCTTAAGAACCAGTCTCATTGCCAAAGCACCACCGCATCCAGGACATGCTAAATGACCTGAATACATATATTCTTCTTGTGGAATACTAAATTTCATTTTAACTATTTCCTTAATCCGATATAATTTATTTTATTATCTGCTTTTGAAGTTTTGATTACATGATTTACAATTTCCTTAATCGTATCCGGTGTTACATCGCGTCCGCCGATACCCGTAATATAATTTAAAATCAATGGGCGTTTATGGTGGTTGCAGAAAGACGCTTTAATCTCCTGACAAAAAATTCCACCTACCCCATATCCGATATTGCGGTCAATCACCGCAACTTTTTTACAGTTTTCCAATGCTTTGACGATCGCTTCGGCTGGAAAAGGACGGAACATTCTAATCTTGAGCAATCCTATTTTTACATTCCGTTTTCTCAATTCATCTATTACTTCACGAGTGGTAGAAGTAATGGTTCCTGATGTAACCAAGATTATTTCTGCTTCATTGCATCTATAAGATTCAATGATACCATAACTTCTTCCAAAAAACTTCTTAAATTCCCTGTCTACTTTCTGAGCTATAACCAATCCCTGTTCCATAGCTTCCTGCATTTTATACTTCAGCTCAAAATTATAGTCAGGCGTAACCAATGCACCAAAAGCTAACGGATGATTCAAATCCATTTTATATTTGGGATTATACGACGGGAGAAATTTGTCTACCACCTTTATGGGCGGGATATCAACGGCTTCGGAAGTATGCGATAAAACAAAGGCATCAAGAACCACCATAACCGGCATTGAAATGATTTCAGCAATCCGATAAGCCTGAATAATCGTATCAAGCACTTCCTGGTTAGATTCACAATAAAACTGAAGCCAACCCGTATCTCTCTGAGATAAAGAATCATTCTGGTCCGTCCAGATTGACCAACCGGGTGCCATTGCACGGTTAACATCAGCCATAACCAAAGGCAATCTACCGTTAGCAGCCCAGTGAATAAGTTCGTGCATCAAGGCAAGTCCCTGGCCGGAAGTAGCGGTAAAGGCGCGCGCACCAACGATAGATGCCCCGATACAAGCGGCTAATGCCGAATGTTCAGATTCAACTTTAATGAACTTTGCCTGTAACTGACCGGTCCGGCAAAATTCCGAAAGCATCTCCACAATCTGGGTCTGGGGCGTAATCGGATACGCAGAAATTACCTGTGCCCTTGAAAGCATTGCCCCGTAAGCTACGGCGTGATTACCTGATATTACTTCTTTCATTTTTCTTCTTCTATTAAAGCGATGGCATTGCGCGGACATTCAACAACACAAACTGCACATCCCTTACAATAATCATAGTTATATTCGTATTTGCCGCTCTTTTTCACTACCGCCATATCAGGACAGAATACGAAACAATTATCACATCTATTACAGACACCGCAACTAAAACAACGTTTTGACTCCTGAGAAGTTTTCAGTATATCATATCCCTGATAAACCTCTTTAAAACTATTTAAACGTTCGGACAATATAAGTTTTGATGGTTCCACCCTAGGCTGAGGTTCAAAATAAGCCATATTTAGTTCTTCAAATGCAACAGGTTTTTCATTTTCCGATGATGCTAATGTCTTCTTTTTAAGATAATGACTAATTAAATTGGCGGCTTTTTTACCTGCACCAAGCGCTTCTACTATCGTCTTAGGACCTGTTACGGCGTCGCCTCCGGAAAAAATACCCTTCTCAATCGTGCTGATACCATTATCAGATACCTTGATTTTATTATCTTCGGTTCTCAGGAAATCAGGCAGAAACGATGTATCCACTTCTTCGCCAATGGCAGGAATAATCGTATCAAGTTTAATCTGGAAATTGGAGTTTCTAATCGGAATCGGTTTACGACGGCCGCTCTTATCAGCAGGTCCTAATTTCATCCGGATACATTCTAATGCAACAATCTTATTGTTCCTGATTATGATACGTTCCGGCGCAGCAAGAAAAATGAATTCTATGCCTTCTTCTTTCGCCTCATGTATTTCATCCGGTATAGCCGGCATCTCATTTTCTGTCCGGCGATATATTATTATGGGTTTCTTACCAGCCCGTAAAATACTGCGGGCTGCATCCATTGCCGCATTACCGCCGCCTATGATACCGACCCTCTGGCCGATATTAATTCTTCTCTTACGGGAAAGATTATAAAGAAGTTTGAGTGCAGGAATTACCGACGGATTATCTTCACCGGCAATATTGAGTTTTCGTTCTTGATGTGCGCCGATAGCAATAAAGACTGCATTATACTCAGAAATTAATTTCTCAAAATCATAATCTTTGCCAATACGGGTATTCAAACGAACCTTAATACCCGATTTGATAATGCGGTTTATTTCAGCATGCACAATATTTTGAGGCAGACGATAACTGGGAATACCCTGGGTTAATAAACCGCCTAATTTATCATCAGCTTCAAATATGGTAGATTGGTAGCCGAGACGTCGTAAATGATAGGCGCAGGCTAATCCGGCCGGACCGCCGCCGATAATCGCAATCTTATATGATTTATTTATTTTGGGAAGATTCCACTTGAAAGAGTTATTTAATCCGGCATCACCGACAAATCGTTCTATATGATGAATACCGATAGGTTCATCATAATCATTGCGGTTGCAGGATTCCTCGCATGGATGGAAACAAACCCTGCCGCAAACAGCCGGGAAAGGATTATCCGCCGTTAATAATTCCCATGCTTTACGAATGCTACTCAGATTTACAGACTGATTTATCAAATCAATATATCCCTGAATCTTTTCTCCGGTCGGACAGGCATTGTTACAGGGAGGTAATCTATTTTTGTAAACGGGTCTAAAATTTCTCCATGAACCTGTTTTATTATAAAGAGTTGTTTCAGTTGATATTGCCCAAGGAGGTAAGTTCTTCACTGATTTCATATATTATAATATTTCACATTTTTATATGCTTCATCCGCCGCAATTAAATTATTATTAGTCTTAATAGCAATTTTCTTTTTTATCACGTTTTTTAATACGGAAATATCAAGATTCAACGGCAGGCTACAGAATGCTCCAAGCATCGTAGTATTAACTATTGGATTTGTTCGTGAGCCTAATCCGTATTTAAGCGCAATCGCCGTAGCATTTACGGTAGCAATATTAAAATGTTTTCCTAAATTCAGATCATTACTGGATTTGTCGCTATTTATTAGAATCCATCCGTTCTTCTTTAATCCGACAGTTATATCGACAGAATTTAATAAAACAGGGTCGAGAACAATAATACAATCCGGTTGGTATATTTTACAGCGCAGCCTAACAGGACGTGAATCAATCCTCATGTATGCGGCGACCGGAGCACCACGGCGCTCAGCGCCAAATTCAGGGAACACCTGAACATATTGCCCCTGTCTAAAATAGGTTATTGCCATCATCTCTAAAGCAACTACCGCTCCTTGCCCGCCCCGACCATGCATTCTTATTTCAAGCATAGAATTATTCATTACACTATTAAATTATTTCCAATTTCCGTCAAGAAAAACTTGAGTTGTTTAATTTTATAAGATAGTTAAAAGATAGTCCATAAATTATCAACACAAATTCATCATTAACAATACTATAATATGCACCGGATAAATATTTATTGCAATCAAAAAGTTATTGCATCAAAGATAGACATACAATATCTAAAAAAAATACTTCAGAATATCCTGAAAAAAGAGCATCAACCTGAAACGGCCTTGAATTTTATACTTGTAGATAACAAAGAAATTCGCGGATTAAATCGTAAATATCTGGGCAAAAATACCATTACAGATGTTATTGCATTTCCTCTTTCAGATAAAAAGGGAATGCCTACCGATAATATTAATGGAGAGATAGTAATTTCGGTAGAAGAAGCGCTCCGCCAAAGTCATCTTCGCAATATACCACTTAAGGATGAAATATTACTCTATTGTATTCACGGATTACTTCATCTGATTGGCTATGACGACCTGACTCCAAAAAAGCGTCTTAAGATGGAGCAAAAGCAATTATATTATCTTTCCCGCCCGAAACGCATATCTGCCCCAGGCAGAAATTTAAAGTAAGACATCAGTGTCGCCTCTGACGAACAAGCTACTGATTAGAAAGCCGATAAAGATTAAGATAAATATCGCTGAGCATAGTATCAATCAAATGCTTGTTTTCCGGGGAGAGATTGGGTGAAAATTCTCTGGCACAAATAATATTTCTTAATGCCTCCAATAAATAGATTTCAGCCTTGTCGGCTTTATCCTTAACAATCATTTCTATGGCTGAATTCATATCATTACGCGCCTCACTGATATAAAAATCCGAATCCAAAATTAAATCATTCTTATGACTTGTTTCTCCCAGTGCATCTGCAATAAAATTATCAGCTGAAAACTTCGTAACAGACTCCCAATTAACATCCGACAAAATATCATCAATTTTATTTCTTACCATTTTATAATGCTCGGCAAGACGTTTGAATTCTGGCGTTTTTAATGAATCAGTAGTGTCTTCAAGTAACCGATAAGTATTCTGCAGACTATTCATGGATATATCTAAAAGTTGTTTATTATCTAGTAGCATTTCTGCCCGACGGTCAGATTTATCTTCTTTATCAATGGTTTTCCTATGGTTAATAATGGAAATTAACCATGCATCAAGATAAAATGATTTTATAATTTCAGCATAGCCGTATAAATTGATTGTTTTTATAAAATCCGCAGGGATATTCAGATCGGTTTTTGGACTAATTGTATTCTGGAAATCCAACACCTTGGATATTTTATCAGCAATTATCAAATCTTTCTGTATAAGCAAAGATGAGTCCATTGTTTTCGTATCTAGGTTTTTAAAATCATTTCCTAAAGAAATAACATTTGAAAATGCCAGTTCAAGAAAACCTATTTTATCAGTGGTGGATAACCACTCTGAAAAAGAAGCATACTGTAACTTGGTTCGATCATCAGAATTCCGATAAACTGCGTTAGCATCCATGAGATATAAACGGTAATATATAACAGCTTTCAGCAATAGACTTGGCAATTCCTTATCGTTACTACTCTCGATTTGCCTCAAAGCCTGGCAATATCTAATCAGAGCGTTTTCAGAACGTTTTTTCAAATATGATTGATTACCAGAGTCAAAATATTTTCTGGCTGTCTCATAAGGAGAAGCGCATGATAAAGAAATAGAAAGCAGACAAACAAGGCAAAAAAACAACAGAAAAACCAATTGAAATCGTACTCTCATTCTTTCCATCCTTCCTTCCCGACTAACTTAACGAATACGCAAGACCCGAGATTGTTTTCCTCGATTTTACCACCATATTTGGTTATCTGGATTAAGTCCTGATAATATTCGTTGCCTACCGGGCATAACATAATTCCATTATCCGCAAGTTGCTTGATGAGACTTTGCGGAATCTCAGGAGCAGCGGCACTAATAATAATACGGTCATAGGGCGCAAATTCATGCCAGCCTAAGGTGCCATCGTCTATCTTATAATAAACCCCTGCCCGAATAACCACCCGCCCGAACGACCGAAAAGTCGGGCAGGTTCGGTCGGGCGGGATGACGACCGATCAGGCAGGGAAGCAAACCGCTCATTGCATGATAAATTATAACCTAATTGTTTCAATCTTTCCTGGGCAATTTGTGATAACTGCGATAATCGTTCTATTGTATAGACCTCTTTAGCCAATTCAGCTAATAGAGAAGTCTGGTAACCGGAACCGGTCCCAATCTCCAGCACCTTATGACTACTTTTTATATCGAGATGCTCTAACATAAATGCAACCATATACGGTTGTGAAATAGTTTGATTAAATCCTATGGGTAAAGGATGGTCATCATAAGCCTGGAGTTCAAGAGAATTTGCCACAAAGAGATGCCTGGGGACTTTGAGAAATGCATGGATAACCCGTTGGTCTTTAATACCACGGGTAATAATCTGTGTCTCAACCATCAGCTTTCGCTGATCCAGAAAGCATTCAGGATATTGGCATGAATTATTTGGGCGGTAGTCCCTCATTGAAATTAAAAGTTTTTGACCATATTTTAATAATATCTCCGTGTTTCAAACGGTAGTCATCGACCTTTTGCCCATTAACCTTACCTTGATTATGATTACCGAGATTAACAAATCGAAATCCGACTTCATCTCTGACAATCATGGCATGTCGCTGCTGTGTAAAAAATCCGCCTATCCGGAAATCACATTTTGGGCTTTTGCCGAAAAATATCGTGGTCTTCATTATTGCATAAGTTGACGTACTTTTTTTATACTCATTATAACTTAAATGAGCCAATAATGAAGAGCCTTTTTCCTTCTGTTTTTGTTCTAGCTGTCTACGGTCTATGGCAATCGTGGCATTAATATCTATTTTTTGAGGTGTTACATCAACAGTTTTGGCTTGCTCAGCTTTCGGTAGATTAAAGAAAATAGAGAAATTCCAAATACTTATCTCATCGCCATTATTAAGATTATGTTGTGTAATTCTTTGACCGCGGATAAATGTGCCGTTGCCGCTACCTAAATCAAATAAAGTATAAATATTATCATGTTTTTCGATACGGGCATGATGTCTGGAAATACCAACATTATCTATACAAATATCGCAAGTCGGGTCCCGACCTATCAAAATAACGTCCTTATCCAAATTAAATGTATTTACCGGCCGGCGCTCAAATGTTAATGTCAATTCTACCATAAACTAATTATGGGGTTTGCATTTGAATGCTTACCCGTTTTCCGCCCAGATATTTGACTATCCCATTTTTTAGGGCGAAAAGAGTATAGTCACGCCCGATGCCAACATTAAAACCCGGTTTAAAAACTGTTCCGCACTGACGAACAAGAATAGCGCCGGCTTTTACTAATTCACCATCATAACATTTTATACCGCGTTTTTGAGAATTACTATCTCGGCCGTTGCAGCTTGATCCACCGCCTTTTTTATGTGCCATATATATCCTCCTAACTTAACTTATATTTTATTCTATTACATTATGCTATTAATATCATTTGTCAAGCATTTTATTCTTCATTTTTATCATATCCAGCATAGTATACAAGCCGGGTTTTAATTTAGCAAGAATACAAGCGGTATATAAAGCTCCCCGACTGAAAATATCCCTGGTATGCACCCGATGAATTAATTCGATACGTTCTCCTAATGTGCTGAAAATCACGCTATGGTCGCCGACTACATCGCCAACACGCAAAGAATGAATCGGTATCTTTTTACCTGATTTATCGGTGATACTTTCTGCCAATCGAATCGCCGTCCCGCTCGGAGCATCTTTCTTGAAACGATGATGTGTCTCAACTATTTCTATATCATAATCTGGCCCGAGTATGGCTGCTATTTCCGGAGCCGCTTTGAACATCATATTCGCGCCTAAACTCATATTCGGACTTATTAAACAGGCAATCTTCTTGCCGGCTGAACGAATACGATTTATCTGCTGATTACTTAGCCCGGTTGTCCCGATTAATAATGCTGATTTATATTCCAAACACCATTTCAGAATATTCATAGTAGCGGACGGTGTGGAAAAATCAATCATCACATCCGCCTTCTTGTCTAACTTTGAAGAAAGTCTTACACCTACCCCGCCGGAGTTTATACCTGCTATCACTCCAATATCTTCACCAATACGAAGATGGTCAGACCGTTCTATAGCCGCGACAAGTTTCAAATTCTTAGAATCAGATATCAGGCGAATCAACGATAATCCCATTCGTCCGGTCGCACCATTTATCCCGATTGTAATCATTCTATATCCTCCCCTACTGGTTAACGGGTTGGGTTAATAACCCTTCAGTTCATTACGTAATCCGTTTATCTCATAAATAATTTCTTCTCTTGACTGTTTATTAACAGGTTCACTATTCCTTGTCAGATTGGTAAGATTAAAGGCTAATTGATGCAATCTGTCATAAAATGTTTCCGGCAATTCACGGGAAAGCAATAAAACCTGCTCCGTAATAAGAGATTTTTCTGCTTCCTTTAGTCCCGACATACCATCGGGAGATATACCATTTATTGTATTTTCTATTTTCTGTAGTGTTGCTAAAACTATATCTTTGTTAAACGAAATAATACCCAACTCTATAATATTCTGCCCCACTTCTTTAGCTGTCATTTCATAAAGTTTAGAAGCTGACGCATAAATAAGAGCAAACTTTTGATCAAGTTCTTCTTTAATTTGTCCGGACTGATTAATGATTTGCGCTTGAATTGTCAATATCTCATCGACTTTTTGGATTAATGATTTCAACAGAAAAATACTGCTTTCTATCAAACTTTTATATTGAGTAACCATATCAAACACCCGCAATTCATCCTCTGCCAAAACGACCTTTAACATCGCATCTAATTTATCAATTGTTTCCTTATGTAATTTCTGTGCTGCCTGTGTATCAGAAATAGACTTTCCCTGCATATCAACAGATTTGGGAAACTGTTCCTTAATCTCTGTCAATAAACCCTTTAAGACTATACCCTGTTTCCTGATTGTCTTAAGCATTCGCTCACGTTCTTGGTGCGCATTTTCAGAAGAAGTCCCGATTATAAGAATCTGTATCTTGGATATTTTTTGCATATCGCCATACTTATCCGAGATATAACGGCTGACTTCTTCAGGTTGCCGGCTGGGTTCAAAAACCACTTTAAACAAATACTGTCCGGCTGTCGGATTTTGCTTATACGGTCCCAATCGGATTTGATACGCGCCACTTTTTATCTGGCATCTCTTGAAATCAAGATATCTTTCATTCTCATTACCGGGAAATAGATATGAAAAAGTCACATCTATAACGGACTTGTCTGGCAGATTGGTTTTACCTTCAACATATAAAAAATATGCCGTCTGATTATTATAGACAGTATCGTCCTGCTTAACAGACGGATTAATACTATAAGTCAAATCCGGTTCTTTATTCTTATCCGTCCCGCCCTGTCCCGAACTGACGGGGTTTTCGGGAAAAGCATTCAGAACAATCATACTAAAGAACATCAGGCAAACAATAAGCGCAATGACAACAACCGAATATTTCATATATTCCAGAAAACTTCTTAGCCACGAAGGCACCAAGAATTAAACACGAATAACACGAATGAAACTAATCCTTCACACCCCGCGGGGTGCAAGCGAATAATTCTAATTCGTCTGATTCGTGTTCTCTTTTAGTGCCTTAGTGTCTTTGTGGCAAAAATCTTTATCTTAAAACCAAAATGCTACTCCGACAAAAGGCCCGTTCAGGTTATCACCGTGTGAATTCATTAATGAGCGATAGCCGATATCAAATTCATTATGTTTCTTAAAGTACCCCAACTTGAATTCAAAATCAGCGATACGCACGTGGTCTTCCATGAAAGAATATGAAACTGAGCCTGACAATCCCCATGGTTCTCGAGGGAACAAATCAATCGCGCCCTGAAATGATGCGCCGCCGCCGATACCTGAAATATGCTCGCCGCCCACACCTATTTTCACTATGCTATTGGTATCTTCTGCGCCTAACCAATTGAAATAAAACTTGAGACACCCCATCTCTTCATCAGCATGTTGGTTGCTAACATCCTCTATATATTTAGTATAAGAAATCTCTTCTGAGATACCTGTGGAAAATTTCAGTTCCTCGCTAAGATTATATGCCCAGATGTTATTATCCACTATCATATAATAACTTTTAAAAGTCCCGGCTATCGTCTTGCCCGGTGTATCGCTATTCTTTTGATAAATAGGGTCATTATAAGCATACGGATACTTGAGAAAACGAATCCGGTCATCAAATAAAAAACTCATATCCAAATTTATATCCCATGAATCTCTATCATCATTTCTCTCATCACTATAATAGTCCCCCCCGCGATACTCACCAGTCTGAGATGAACTTCCTGCCCTTCTATCATGGTCATCATTTTTATCGCCTCTATCTTTATCCTGATGCCCCGCGCCTGAATCTGGCGCCACCTCGTCATTTGCTCCCTCCGGTTTAGGAGAATCCTTAAATGCCTTTAATCTACTGCCTGATTCTATATTTCCCGGATTATAACAACCTGAAAATACGATTAAGAACATCCAGATACAAAGTAACGTAAACCCCGTTAGAGATAGGTCGCCTTTTGGCGACCGTAATATTATCTCCGGGGCTTTTCTTACATGCAAATTATTATCCATATAAAAAACTCCTTTTTATCATATCAAACATCTCTAACGGGGTAAATATTTTATTATTCATCGTAACTAATTTCCTTTCATCTTATTGATTAGGGAAGCAATATAACCTGCGCCGAATCCGTTGTCAATATTAACCACGGCAACTCCGGCCGCGCAGGAATTAAGCATAGTCAAAAGCGGAGCCAGGCCCTGGAAATGAGCGCCGTAACCGATGCTGGTCGGAACTCCGATAACCGGTTTGTCGACCAAGCCACCGACCACGCTGGCTAAAGCGCCCTCCATTCCGGCAACCACAATAATCACATCGGCATCACTTATCAAACTTGAATGGTCTAAAATCCTGTGAATCCCGGCAACACCGACATCATACAAGGTTTCAACCCTATTACCCATCATCTGGGCAGTCAGTCTCGCCTCTTCTGCTACCGGAATATCGGATGTGCCGGCTGTAATCACCACGATTAAGCCTTTATTTTCACGGCGCTCAGAAGATTTACGGCAATCAACCGTAATGACTCTGGCTCGTTTATGATATATCGCATTAGGTGCTATACGTTTTACAACGCGATAAGTTTTCTCGTCTGCTCTGGTAGCCAGCAGATATTTATGATGTTTCAGGATTTCCTTGGCAATCCGGGCAGTATCCGAAGGAATCTTACCCTGACAGAATATCACTTCAGGAAACCCGCAACGTTTTTCACGCTCTACATCTATCATCGCAAACCCTAATTTCTTATATCCATGTTTTGATTGTTTCATTATTAGGTTATTGGAATATAAATATGATATAGTCAAGAAAAATTAGCCACAGAGACACAGAGGACACATAGATGTTAAGTTGAAAGTTAGAATTTAAAGGTTAAAAGCCCTACTTCGCCCTCCGAAGTAGCTGAAGGGCTACGAAGGACTGATCCTAACTTTTTACTTACTACTTTTAACTTTTGACTTTATTATGCTTCTGTGGTTGCAAAATAGCCGGTGATTGTCTTGACAAAAGATAGAGAATATGTATTATTTATAAGAGATGAAGGAATTATAAAAGATAAGAATTTCTCTTGACTTTATAGGCTATTTGTAATATACATAATAAAGGAGAAAATAAAATTATGGCAAATGCTACCGAGCACTTTTTTAATAATCCTAAAGTTCAGCAGGTTGCAATCCAATTTGGTTTCCGAATACCTGTAAGACAAGAATTAAACCCCGGCACAAAAAAGTCATTGCAAAATGTATTAACAGATTTATCACCAGAGATTTTTCAGATGTTTAATGAGCGACCACAGGGGAACACCGGCTGTTTATTTCAATCTCACCGTCAACTTATACTGGGCGTTCAAACTATTACCTTTCCAGCATTTGCTTTAAATGCTGACAATGTCATATTTTACCATCCCATTAAAATTCTTGGTCAACAAATCACTAAATCTGACCCAATAGACGCTAGCAATAAGAATCAAGAAATATCATCATGGTTTCTTGAAGTTCAAAAAGTCATTAAAACCGCCCCCTGCCATCGTACAGGGAAAATATATGAATTGGTTTTAGGCCCATTTTTACCGAGCGATAAGGAGCAAGTATTTAAAGAATTACTTAAGATTAACCTTGATAATATTGGAGAAATGGCGATGACTTTTGCAAACTATGTAACTCAAGAAGAAGATACTTATAATATACAAACAAATCTTCAATATATGCAATTAAAGTTAGATGATCAATTTGGTATTAACGTGCGGGTTGATATTAATAATAGAAATTTAGAAAGTTCAATGGAGCCAAACGCAATAGAGAAAGTGTGGAAATTTGCCGACAAGGAAATAGACAACCATCTTATGGGAATATTTAATATATAAAATTATAAGGATGTAATATATGAAAACTATATCTATTTGGTTAGATGAAAAGATGCAAAATACGACATCAACAAGCGAGACATCAAGCAGTATTTGGCAACTGACAAATGGGATGCCTGTTTTAAGCAATTTGCAGGAAGAAAAAGAAGTTGACGACAATGTCAATCTATTCCTTTTAAGCGAGTCGTCTCTTGCAAAGGACTGGCTCAAGCCGGAAGAGGATAAAGCATGGAAAGATTTATAAAAGGTGAGGTGGTGATAGTGCCTTTCCCTTTTTCCAATTTAACCCAGACAAAAAGAAGGCCTGCATTAGTAATTGCAGAATTACAGGGCGATGATATCATTCTCTGCCAGATAACCAGTCAAAATACAAGAGATAATTATGCTCTTGCTTTAACAGATAGCGATTTTATTCAAGGTTCGATAAACCAAATAAGCAATATAAGACCTAACCGTATTTTCACAGCAGACCAGAGTATTATTCAACGTAAAATTGGACTTATTAAAAGAGAAAAAATAAAGGTAGTGATAGACAAAATAATCAGTATCCTTCAGAAGTAATATGCTTGACATCCTCGTGGGACACATTTGATCGGCTGTAACGGGCTATTTTTATGTCAGGCAAGGCAATATTTTTAGAAAATCAGTAAGACGCCATACCTAATTATCCATCCATAAAATCTGTTTTATCAGTTTAATCCGCTTACAGATTCTTCGTATTTCTTACCTACTAATATTAAATCCGTGTCCATCTGCGTTTATCTGTGTCCTATATTTCTCTGCGTCTCTGCGGTGAATCTACTACATACTTTATACTACCTACTGTCTTAACACGACCACCTCAAACGTATTATCCGCAATAGCCGGCTGGTTCAACAGGATTGAAATCCCGGTCCCTTGCGGTAACCCCGGTAACAGGAACAATTGTCTAATCAGCTGGTCCTGATTCACAGGAATAGAGTAACCCAAAATCACGCCACCATTCAAATCAGGGTCTCCCAAAGGCGGATATAATCCACCCACTTGTAATGCCGGAATCGTGATACTGATAACCTTATAACTCAATTTAGTCTTCGTAACCGCACCCCCCTGTAACTTGGAACCTGTAACCTGTAACTCGCCGATTTCATCGGTAGCCACCGGAGGCACCAATGGTCTTGTTACACCGCCACCACCCGGAGCAATCCACTCAAACCTTTCCTGTAACTGATTATAAGATGGGATTTCGCCATTAACCGGAGTATCGATTGCCCGGATATGTCTCGGCTCAACCGAACCGTTAATAATCTCCAGATACCCAACTGAATTATCAGTCATCTTTGACTTACTTACTGCATTGGTTGCAATCTTTGAGGCAATTACTGCGCTATCAGCTATCTTGGCAGAAGCCACCGCGCCCGAAGCAATCTTATCACCGGTCACTGCCTGATTATTAATCTTATCCGTTACTACCGCATTATCCTGAATCTTGGCAGTAGAAACAGAATTATCCGCCAGAGGCACGATAGAAACATCGTTGCCTAATTTCCGTGCAGTTACCGCGCCATCAGCCAGGTCATCGGTCTGAACCTGTCCGACACCAATATCGGCTCCGGTAATTGTTCCGTCCTTAATCTTGGCTGATGTTATTGCATCATCCGCAATCTTTTCCTCGGTCACAGCTTCTGAGACTATTGCAGGTGTAGTCACCTGCCCGTCATAATATCTTGGTCTATATGGCATATAATTATCTCCTTTCATAATTAAGGTTGAGGTTAAGGTGTAGGTTAAGAAGGATTTCTCCAACCCAACCATGCCTTAACCTTTTCCTCATCCTTGACCTTGTTTTATAGCGTTGTCAGTCCGACCTGCGTATGCAGAATCAGAAAGTTACCCTCCATTTCCCATGCGCAGTAGCACTTATCTACTGCCGGAGTATCAACAAACACATCGCACCTTGTCGCCTCTCTTAACTTGGTCAAGAGCGCGGCATTTAAGGCGTTCTGCTCGTCTATCGCAGATGGTTGATATTCAGAGTTGATGACCATCATCCCGCCCTGAAGCAATCTCTGCTGGACAGCTGCCTTAACCGCAGTTCTTTCGGTATCCAGAGTGATATTATAAGGCGCACCGTCAGACAAGTCACCCTGTTTCGTCCAACTGGTTGCCCTGGTATCACCGACCAGATACAAAGCAGTAATAGGTGTCACACCGCGTCCCCGGATTTTGTCGCCGGTCAAACGGATGGTCTTATCCGCAACCGCATTAGCCCAGTTGTCTATTGACGCATCAATCTTATCCTTAAATGCCTTGGCAGGAACACCGTTCACCTCGCCAAAGGAATCCTGTAGCCCTTTCAGCCATTTGCTGAATTTATTCCCCATATTCTTTCCTTGGGCGTTGCCGATACCATCAGCAGAGCGACCGCTCTTGGAAATAAAGGATGGATTGAGCAATCCTCTGTATGCCTTATTAGCTGGCGTAACCATCTCGTTGATAAATGTCCCGTCATCCGGAATCTTTGCCTGAATACGGTCAAACATATACGGAGCCGCATTCTTGAGGTTCTCTTTCCATCTGAGAGCCATATCACCTGCTACTTCCCAGGTTATCGGCACATAGAGTTTCAACTCAAATTTCTTATTGAATGCCATTTTTCTCACCCCCTTCCTTAAAAGTTAAAGGTTAAAAGTTAGAAGTTAAAAGTCAGTCCGCCCTTCTGCTCCGACGGAAAGAGCAAAAGTCCGTCTGGCAAACCAACTTCTTTTATTTCTCTGCGCCTTTGCGGTGAACGTTATTCTCCATATCAATCTTGTTATGAATCGCATCCTTCCACTTGTCCTGTTGCGCCCGTTCATAAGGTGTGGGAATCCTCGTACCATTCCGGCGCGGGGTTGGTTGCCACTCACCTCGCCACAGCGTTTTATAGAAGCACTCTTTACAAAGCCAGTCTTTTCCGGCACGGGCGTATGGTCCGATTTCCTCACCGCACTTACAGCAAGTTCCTAATGGTCTTTCCATAATGTTACTCCTTTCTTGAACCACAGATTCACACAGATAAACACAGATTTATTTCTGGGTTCTCTGTGCCTCCGTGGTAACATTATTGTTCTTTGCGTATTCGCTAATAAATTCCCTCATTGCCATCAGCAGGTCTTTAAGTTGAGCCACGTCAACCGAACCCTTTTGGTCAACCTCGGCTATAAAATCATCAATCTGTTTCATCATTGCGGTTGGGTCTTTAGCGCCATTGCCTGTGTATGATGCTGATGTCTTGGTAACCATAATATTCCTGCCGATTTGGCAACCCAGCAGAAGCATCGCCAGAAGCGATATCACCAGCGCCACATACTTTAAGGTCTTCATAACTTCTCCTTTCCTCTACTTATATATGCGAGAGACGTGAAAGATTCTTAGACCCTCAAGGTCTTATCAGTCACGAAATCACCCTAACAGATGATTCATTGCTTCATCTCCTCTAAATATGTATGCAAGGGACGTGAAAGATTCTCTTTGCCTTTTGATTGACAAACATCATTAATTCTGTAGATAAATGAGGTATGATGAATAGAAGACTACCCTCTACAACCGGTCGGACCAAAAAGACCATTCACTTAATGCAGGCAGATGGAACACTCTCTGATGCAGAAGAAAAACGGATTAAGGAAAAATATTTCCGTGTAATCTCGGCTATCCTCAGGGCAAAACTTACTCAGAAAATATCTGATAATGAAATAGAAATAGTTACTCATGATGTCATTAATGATGTCTTTGCTGATATCGGAAGTTATCGGTGGTCATTCAAATTCCGCCAGTTTATCTATAAGAAGATAGAAACTAAGTTCTGGGAAAGAATACACGAATTAGAGAAAAAAGAGATTAAATTCTCAGAAATGGAAAAGACAGATAGTGGAACTGAAAACGGACCGCTGGATTTCCCTGACATAAAAACAACCCTTGAGGCACCTTCAGGGGATTTACCTGAATCCGACAAAAAGGATATTGTCCTGAAAATAGTCAAGGAATTTGTCCTGCCTGAACTCAAGACAAAAAATGAGACTTATTACCGGATTTTAACCCTAAAAACGATAAATGAATGGGAGCATCCGGAGATTGCCACAGAATTAAATATCAGCGTGGTCAACTCGCGCAAAGGTCTGCAACTTGCCCGCGCACAATTTCTCAAACTATTAAAGCAATATCTTGAACAAATCCCGTTTGTGGACAAATCGCTTTACGATACCAAACGACTGATGAAAATATTGCCGTTATTAATAAAATAATATGCTTGATAAAAATAAACCATGGGAACATCTGGCTTTTAAGGATTATGCTCCACCTTCTCCATCAATGGTATATTATAATGACCATACATTCGGTGCTTGCTGGTCTGCTATACATACTAAGAAATATGTTTCTCATGTCATTAAACTATTCTACTGGGAGGTTATTGAGAATTGTTTAACTGAAATCAAAACTATCAGGCAACTCAAGGATATAGACCATCCTCATCTGGTGAAGTTAATTGACTTAAATGATAAACACCGGGGATTAGGGGTGTATTATGTTATGGAGGAATGGGGTGAAAAACTCACTAATTTTATTAGACATATTAAGATAGACCCTAACGAAGCCATCAAATGCGTTATGCATATTTTGGATGGACTGGATATAATCCACAATAAATTAGGCAGAATTCATCGTGATATAAAGCCGGATAATATATTCTTTAAAGATGGTGTCTGTAAAATCGGTGATTATGGTGCAGTTACATTAAAAACCGTTTCTTCTTCAGCCACAGCCGCCGGCACACTCGGTTATATGCCTCCAGAAATGCTTGATGATTATCCTTATCCTGAACATAGAAATAAGGTTACCGTTGATATTTATTCAACCGGTATTATTCTGCGGCAATTACTTACCCACCAACGTCCGCCTTATTATCAAACCAAAGGAGGAGAACTGATTTATCCGCTCCCTCAGGAACTATGGAATATCATCAATAAAGCCACTGACCCTGTTCAGGGAAATCGTTACAAATCAGCCATAGGATTTCGTACGGCTATAGAAAATTATCGGAAAAACTCCAAAGTATATCCTGAATATCAAAAATTGATAGGTAATCTTTTTTTATCTACTATAACCCTTTATAATCAAGGTAAATATCGTGAAGCCATCCCAATTGCTAAGATAATCCTTAAAGAAACTGAAGGAAAACGCGGTAAAGACCACCCTGATACCGCAGTGTCTCTTAACAACCTCGCAGCGTTATATTATGCTAACGGTGATAATGCATCTGCCAAACCACTTTTCAAAAAAGCTCTTGTGATTACAGAAAAAGCATTGGGCACTGACCACCCTTATACCGCAGTGTCTCTTAATAACCTCGCAGCGTTATATTATGCCAACGGTAATAATGCATCTGCCAAACCACTTTTCAAAAAAGCCCTTGTAATTACAGAAAAAGCATTAGGTACTGACCACCCTGATACTGCAGTATCTCTTAATAACCTTGCCATGTTATATCAAGACAAACGCGATTATACATTAGCCGAGCCACTCTTGAAACGAGCCCTTGAGATTAGAGAAAAAACATTAGGCGCTGACCACCCTGATACCGCAGTATCTCTTAATAACCTTGCCATGTTATATCAAGACAAACGCGATTATGCATCTGCGGAACCACTCTTCAAAAGAGCTCTTGTGATTAAAGAACAAACATTAGGTGCTGACCACCCTGATACCGCAGTGTCTCTTAATAGCCTCGCATTGTTATATTATGCCAAGCATAATTATGCAAAAGCTGAGCCGTTATGCCAACGTGCCATTTCTATTTGCGAAAAGGTTCTCGGATATAATCATCCTCACACTAAAACCTTTCGTTATAATTTAGCTAGGCTACGTAAAATAATGGGCAAAACGAAATAAGTAAAAAGATACAGACCCGCTAGAGGCGGGCAGGCAATACAGATTAAGAAATTAGTATTACGTCCCCAGATTATATACGAAATTGCTTTCTAATTATTAGAAGATTTTATGGAGCATAAAAAGAATATGATAAGGTCTGAAATAGTTCCTATTACAAGTGATGTTCAGAAAGAAATCTCTGACTGGGAAACCCGTGTATCAGAAAAGGAAAAGGAACTATCAGAACTATCAATCCAAATTCAAGATATAAAGATTACACTAAATGTGTTTCTGGGTGAGTACAATTCCAGAATCGGGTTGCTTTATGTAAAACTGGATAAACTCAAATTGAAAATAAAGGAGTATCAGCGCAGGATTGAGATTGCGCAAGGTAAAAGTGTTTCTCAGGAAGATTTAAAAGCCATAGAAGATGAAGTGGATGAGAAGTTTTCTCAAGAGCGACACAAGGTTGATGGTTTAGAAAGTGAAGCATTTGAGTCATCGGAAGAATACAGGAAACATTTAGAAGAAGAAAAGGGAAAGCCTTCGGACGATGAAGCCCAACAAGAATGCAAAACATTATATCGTAAACTTGCACGAAGATTCCATCCCGATATGGCGAAGGATAACAAACAGCGGAAAGAGTTCCACAAGATTTTCGTAGCCATAAATGAAGCATATAAAAATGGTGACTTAGAGACACTCAAAAAGTATATGAGGCAGGCGGAGCGAGAAGAGAAAATAGCCAAAGAAACTCCCAAAGAGAAGATTGATAGGTTGAAAGAAGACCACAAAATCTTTCTGGGTATCATTGCAAAACTGCGTGCTGAGTTAGAGGACTTGAAAGCAAGTGAAACATACAAATTAAAAGAAAAGGTTGACCAAGCCGAGAAGGAAGATAGAGACCTATTACAGAAACTTGCTGCCAATATAAAGGAAGAGATAGCCGAGAATCAAGCAAGACTTGATGAACTTGTTGCCGATTACAGGAAGATAATCGGAGGTTTAGCATACTGATATGATTGAATACGAAAAATCACTTGTTAAAATCTCATCTGCTTTAACACGGTTCGACCCGAAGGCACGGAAAGAACTTGTCGTCAGAGGACTTAATGCACTGACCGAAGTCAGAGATGCTTATTTCTATTTCTTCAAAGGTGAAGAGCACAGGATGCGGGGTGAGTTAAAGCAGGCAATAGAATCATACAAACAAGCCATTCGTATTAAGCCTGATTATGCCGAGGCACACTTTAATCTTGGATATACCTATGCAGAATCAGGAAATTATGAAAAGGCGATAGAATCCTATAAAGCGGCTATCAGTATTAAGCCTGATTATGTCTATGCACATTATAATATTGGGTGTGCCTATGGAGAAACGAAAGATTACCAGAAGGCAATTGAATCATTCAAAGAAGCCATTCGCATTAAGCCTGATTATGCCGCGGCATACTCTAATCTTGGGAATGACTATAACAACTCAGGTGATTACAAAAAGGCGATAGAATCATGCAAACAAGCCATTCGTATCAAGCCTGATTTAACCGAGGCACATTATAATCTTGGGAATGCCTATAACAACTCAGGGGATTACAAAAAGGCGATAGAGTCATTCAAAGAAGCCATCCACATCAAGCCTGATTATGTCTATGCACATTATAATATTGGGTATGCCTATGGAGAAATGAAAGATTACCAGAAGTCAATAGAATCATACAAACAAGCCATTCGTATCAATCCTGATTATGCCAAGGCACACTGCAATCTTGGTGTTACCTATAGAGAAATGAAAGATTACCAGAAGTCAATAGAATCATACAAACAAGCCATTCGTATCAGCCCTGATGATGCCGATGCACATTGCGGTCTTGGGTTTGCTTATTATGGGTTGAAGGATTACCAGAAAGCAATAGAATCCTACAAAGAAGCCATCCGTATCAAGCCTGATTTTGCCAGGGCACATTATGGTTTTGGGCTTGCCTATGGAAAGTTAGGGGATAACGAGAAGTCAATAGAATCATGTAAAGAAGCCATTCGTATCAGACCTGATTATGCCGAGGCACATTCTATTCTTGGGGTTGGCTATCTTTTTATTGGTGACCGCAGTAGTGCATTAGAAGAATACAAGATTCTTAAAGACTTGAATAAAGAACTGGCTAATAAATTATTCGATTTAATATCTAAATAATCCGAATTATCAAATAACCGTAAATCGGGGAATTCGGGGAACACCATACTGAATCCTAATAATTAGGTATTATATCCCTGGAATATAAGATATAATCTTATGATATTATTTACGTTGGCAAGAATAGTTGCCATAATTATGCTTTTCTTGTCATTGGATAAGCAACCTTATGGTTATTATACCGTTCTTAGATTTATCGTTTGTGGCGTTGGGGTATATGGAGCTTGGCTCTCCTACAGCATTGGGAAACATGGTTGGCTATGGCTTCTGGGCATTATAGCATTATTATTTAATCCTATTATACCAATCCATTTTACTAAGGGTTTTTGGAGTATTATTGATATCGGTGTTGCAATTATTTTCCTGGGCTCATTTATATTCTTTAAAAAACCCAAGAAAGAAAGAGAGGGAAAAATAACAATGTTACCTTCAGGAGATATTATTAAAGACGCTGAATTTGAGATTATAAAAAATAATAATGCCACTCGCGAGAGCATTATAGACGAGGAAGTAAAAACTTCTGTTAAAAGGATTATTGGCGCTGCTTTCTTTGGTTTAATATTAGGTTCTTGTCTGAGTCATGCATCATCGTTTGTTATACCTCGTATATTACACATAACTCAAGAAATAAGCATTGATACTGCTATCGAGAATTATGAATCTTCATCTATAATTTCTTTTATTGCTACCGTTGTAATGACCTTTTTTGCTGCTGGTATAGCTGGGTTTATAGCCAGAAGAAAAGGAATTTTAGCAGGGATATTATCAAACATTATTTATATGCTTATCTGGGGTGGTCTTTTAATTGCATCAGTTATTATGGGCAGTGATGTTATGATTGGAAACATTTCCGGCCAACTTTATTCTTTTATTTTATTATTATCTTTAGTGCTCACCAGTATTTTGGGTGGAATCCTTGGTGGAAAAATCTATTCTCCAGAAAAAGATTTAGACTTAGGTAACAATAAACTAACCGTTTTTGGAGTTAGGTGGTTCCATTATTTTTGGATTATACCATTGTTTTTCTATCCTTTCCTATGCTCACTTATATATTTTGCATATGCAGTAGTTCTTAGTTTCTTGGTAGAATTTTATTTTGCTATTCATCCATCATTGTGGATTAACTGCTCATGGTGGATTTATTTTATGTTCATACCAGCTTTAAATATGATTGCTCTACTAATAGTATACTTTGGATTTATTCGCTTTTACAAAGTGATGCAATACAAACAAATTGAATCAAGGGGATGGAAAAAATTTGGACAGATTCTTCTGTATTGTGTTGGCGCTCCCATGTTGTCTTGCATTTTAAGCTCTCTTCTTATTTTCATAACTTATCGGATGCCTAAGCCAATTGAAGGAGATTGGAAGATAGGATTGCTTCTTATTTTAATTTTCCCAACCATAGGTATTCTAATTGCTATATTCTCGTGGATAAAATCATTAATTAAAGACAAGATATTTTAGGTTATAATAAAAATATTAATTCGGGGGACACCATACCGACTTGAGATGAGTCCTCCAGAGGCGCCCTCCTAAGGCGGGCAGGCCATACATAATTATTGGGAATTGAGTCCCTACGGGAGGCGGAGTTTATACTGAATGTTAATAAAGTGCTCTAAAATGTCCCCGGAATTACTAAGTAATCATAAGAATTAAGTGTCACAAGATTTACACAAATTTTTATGGTATTTTCTTGACCTTGTAACTTACAATAATTATCATAATAAAATTATAATCAATATATGAACTTCACCGTAATTCCTCAACACGTTTCAATTATACTATTATACGACCCTTGTTCGTTAGAAAAGGTTTCTCTTGATAATATTAAGGAATCTGGTGGTTTTGATATAGTTACCCAAATAGAAAATGCGGTAATTTTATTAGGTAATCAAACTAAAAAAACTAAGGTTACTTTCCAACCAATTCGGTTAGAATTTACTGACGAAAATAACAGTAGTTTTAAGGAAAGAGATTTTTCTAACTTTATATCACTTGTAACGATTTTACCGACCCTGGCAATTAAGGCTATTGGAATAAATATTTTCTGCCGATTAGATTTTGCCGATAATTTTAATACCTCGCAATTTATCTCGGATAACTTCCTGAAAGATAAGAAAACATTTGAAGATAAAGTAAAAAATAAAGTTATTTCTACTTCTACAAGAATCTTTTACGGTGATACTAATGACCATTTTGATTTACGGTTAACTCCTGTTGATTTGAACTCATCAAAATTAGGAATTCAATTACATAGGCATAAGGATATAAATGTGGTGGATACTACCCGACAAACTGAGGAAGTTAAAAAGTTATCAGACGAAACAATAGTTGAATTAGATAAAATCATAAAAGAAATATTTGAGAAAAAGTAACTTATGAATGGAACTGCTGTAAAAGAACAATGGGTACCAGAAACATCCTCAATGTTTTTCCCTATTGAAATTTCGCTCAAGAACATAAATAAAAACTTTACTAACTTCATTAGCAAGTTAGAGGAAAATAATATTATCTCTAGAGAAAAAATTAATCTCTATATAAAAAAGATTGAAGAATTTCCTGTATCCTACAACCAGGTCTTTATAAGGGGGAGTCTGCGTTACTTAGAGCGCATATTGAAACTATTAAATTTATCAAACTTATCTCATAAGGAAATTCAGGGGTTAATTAAACAATGGGTCAGAGATATCCAGTGGTCTATCGATTCAATAAAAGAAGATGAAAAGGGGTTCTCTAAGATTAATCTACAATTATATAAAGACCGGTTTTACATCATTGAAGACAAGTCCGCACAATTAAAGATATTCCCTCGCCTTAAAGATTTAAAAGTTTCTGATTTAGCTTCGTAATATGCCATCATTAAAACGGTATAAAACATTTCTTCTTGATGCCAATTGTATTGTCTACTACTGTTTTAATCTAACGGAAACTTCTGCTTCAGGGCAAGTAATTATTTTAAAATGTATGGACCATACAGGGAAAATTTCTTTTACCAATAAAAGCATAGAGATGTTTGATTTTGTAAGAAATAACTCACGGCGTAAAATTATTACTATCCAAATGATTTATGAAGAAGTGCCTGACGCTCTCAGTAGAGAACTTAAAAAACAGATAACATACCAAGATTTACGGAATCAATTAGGACTCCCGAGAGGTGAACCATTCCCTGAAGACTTAGAATTAAAATTAATAGAAAAGATGAATGCAAACTTTTTGGCATTTGAAAATCATGATTGGTTTACTAGTGATATTTTTGAAGCAGATAGAAATGATATAAATCAGGTCAAACGGTTTTATATACAACTTGAATCAGACGGTAGTAAACAAGGACTACTTAAAACCGAGCAACCTCTTCCGGGAGAAAAGGACATTAATCTAATAATATTTTCCAGAATTAAATCTTTCCCTCTTATTTCAAATGATAAGCATATTTATGGTCCGCGGATTGAATTAAAACGGGATAAACTCGTCTATGAAATTATACCATTAATGGATATATCTATAAACTAAACGCCATAATTCGGGGGACACCCTAATTCATAATTATTAAAACACCATGCCTTCAGACACCTTTCTACATCCAGATTCCGGCGGGGATATCCGCACAGACGAGACATTGGGACACCTTACCTAATCCACACTAATTCTGACCCCCCAAACCACCATTTTCGGCTATTTCCGTTATTACAACTTATTATAAATCAACCACTTATACAGGCAGGGGGGGGTATACCCCCTCTACTGCCCCAGTAGATGGTATCTGCTGGATTGGTAACCCATATCTCCTGAGGTAGTAGGTGGCGTCTGCTGAGGTACCTGACCACCTCTCCTAAGATAGTAGACGGTATCTGCTGAAGTATCTGACCATATCTCCTGAGATAGTAGGCGGTATCTGCTGGATTATTAACACACATACCCTGAGGTAGTAGATGGTATCCGTTGAGGCACCTGACTATATCCCCTAAGATAGTAGGTGGTATCTGCTGGATTATTAACCCATCTCTCCTGAGGTAGTAGATGGTATCTGCTGAGGTATCCAACCATATCCCCTGAGGTAGTAGATGGTATCTGCTGGATTGTCAACACCCCTCCACTGAGTTAGGGGGTGGTATCTGCTGGATTGTCAACACCCCTCCACTGAGTTAGGGGGTAGTATCTGCTGAGTTACCTCCACCCTGATTAGAAATTTTAGCGTTTAGTGGGACACATCCTGAGCCCCGCTAGAAGCGCGGGATAAACTCCGCGAAGAATCTGACCCAACGGGTCATCCTGAGTCTGAAAGACGAAGGATCTCACAGTTTTGCCGCCCGTGAGGGCGAGCCTCGCCAAAGGCGGGAGACCCTTCACTGAGTTCAGGGTGAGTCTATTGACTTTGTCCCGAATGGAACTACTGCATGATGCTTGCACCCGGAGGGTGTCAACAGCCTCAACTTTAGTGATTCTGAATTGGAAATAACTGGCTGGCATCAAAGACAGGTCCGTCTTTACAAACCGTTGAATATCCCCACCCTTTTGAATCAGACTGCCCTTCGCCACTCCGTAACTTCGGAACAGCATCAGATGGCTTTTTGGATATGGTGCGGCAGACACAGACCCGGCATAACCCTATGCCACAACCCATTCGTTCTTCTAATGAGATTTGCGCGGGAATGTTTTTTGATACTGAGAATTTCCTGATTGCTTCGCTCATTCCTAAAGGACCGCAGGAGTAAATAGTAAGTATGGAGTATGTAGTATGTAGTATGTAGTTATTCAGGAAGTTTTCTAATTCTGTGGTGATAAACCCTTTAGCACCTGATGAGCCGTCTTCAGTAGAAACAATAATGTTATTGGTCAGACGTCTTAAATCAGGTAATAGGCATAAGTCACTTTTGGTCTTGGCGCCGATAAATAGATAAACCCTGGCGCGTTTGCGAGAAACTAATTCTTTGAATAACAGATATAAACCGGCGATACCGATACCTCCGGCAACCAGAAAGGAAACATCGGCTTTTTTATTTATCGTGAAGCCGTTGCCTAAAGGCCCCAAAACATTTATTTGCTCGCCTCGTTTCATTGATGACATAAGACGAGTCCCCTTCCCAACCACCTGATAAATAATTTCTATAATGCGATACTGGCCGTTCTTTTTTATGGCATTAAATATAGTAAAAGGACGGCGAAGCAGCAGTTTATATGAAGAAACCAGTCTGAGATTAATGAATTGGCCCGGTATAATATGTTTAATCGGCGCTTTTAAAGAAAGACTCATCCGGAAATATTTTGATTTGCCCGTTGGTTTAATCGTCTGTAAGGGTTTGTTGGCTATAATTTCAGCGTTGATTGTAGATTTTACCATAATCTTTAACTCTTACCCGTCAAACCTGCCCGACTGGTCAGGCGGGTAGGACACGGATTTTCACAGATACTCACAGATAATTTTTATAAGGAGACCGTGCCTTCGCCGAAGGCTTCGCGCAGGCAGGCCATGAAACCAGGAATATTATCTTGGACTCCTGGATTCCTTATAGTTACACTACGAGCTTCAATGAGGCTCGTCCCGTTAGGGATAAATATTAATCTGCGTAGCCCTTAGGGCTCTGCGTTCATCTGCGTCCCATTATTAAATTTGATATGACGGATTCCGATTTAATATAATGAATTATTTCTTCTCGAAATCTACCACTTCCACCGCAATCGCATCGTTATGAGAAATACGGACAACCACACCGGGAACATCATCGGACATCCATGTTTTTATCACTATCTTTTTATTGTTGTGTTCGGTATCATAACCAACTTGTTTTTCTACTTTACATTTCAACAACTTTCCTTTTATTGTAATCGTGTCTTCTGTAACTTTTATTGTTTTTTCCGGCCTGCCCATTACCTTAAGCGGCATAATTATCATGTTCTTGTGTTCCCACTCATCATTATTGCCAAGGCGAGAAACCTGAAGGACGACCTGGTTTCGTCTTATCTCTAAGACAGTTTGTTTCTCCTCTTCAAAATTACCGGCAGTCATAAGTATTTTATAATGAACGAAACTTCCAACACCATAACCATTCCAAGGAGAAGATACCATTTCCAAAGCGGATTTATCCTGTTCAACCGTTCCCGATTGACATCCAAGCAACACTAATAACACAGTGAACGCCAATAAAAACTTTCCTGCCCGCCCGGTAAAACCGATAATTTTCATCACTCTTAAACCTCCTATTAAATATTCTTCGACCGTCCCGACCTGCCCGTCTGTTCAGGCGGGTGTCCATCGGAGCGGGACTATTGCGCCATTACATTTATCTCGAAAATAGGTAAAAGCATGCTCATGACAATAAATGCCACCATTAATCCCATTATTAGCATCAGTACCGGCTCCAAAAGAGAAAGAGCAATCTTGATATTTTCCGATATCTCACGTTCATAAAAAGAAGCTACTTCGTTTAGAACCTCATCAAGCCGCCCGCCTTCTTCGCCTACCCGAATCATATTATTCATAAAAGGGAAAAAATACGGGCTATTCTGAAGTCCTTTTGACATCGAACCGCCTAATTTTATATCATTGGTGATTTTCTTTAATGCGTCTTTTATGACTTCATTTGAAAGGGTCGGAATAACTATTTCTAAAGCGCCCAAAATCGGTATGCCATTAGAGATTAAAAGTGAAAGCGAACTGGCCAATTTTGCCGATTCATTTTTCCTGATAAATTTACCTATAAACGGTAAAGATAGTTTCAAGCGGTCTAATGCTTTTTTCTCTATAAAAGTAATGCCTCTGGTCATTAACAGAATCGCGGCTATCCCGCCAACAAATAAATACCAATAACCGGAAACTATATCACTGGTAGCCATCAGAATGCGCGTTGGTAACGGCAGCTTTACATTTAATGTCGCAAAAATACCGCTAATTTGCGGGATGACCTGTATCATTAAAAAAACGATTGATGCCAGCCCGAAAAAAATTATAAAGATAGGATATGCCAATGCCGAACGAATCCGGGACTTGATTTCTTCCACTTTTTCACGATGTTCCGCTAATCTTCTGAGGATAATATCCAATGCGCCGCTATCTTCGCCTGATTTTATCATTGCCGAATAAAGCAGCGGAAATATCTTGGGATAGCGATTCATTGCCGTTGAAAGCATATCGCCGCGTTTAATGTTCTGCGCGATATCGGCAATAATATTTTTAAGATACTTATTGTCGGTTTGTTCCGTGATAAGATATAGCGCGGATAACAATGGCAATCCTGATTTTACTAATGATGATAATTGATATGTAAAAACATTCAGGTCCCTGACGCTGATTTTGCTGAACCACGAACTAACTGAAATAGTTTTTTTATCTTTTACTTCACCCACCAGTTCTATATGGACAGGGAATAATCCTTGCTGGCTTAGTTTCGTAACGATTTCCTGAGAGCTCTCTGCCTCTATCGTCCCTTCCACTAAATCCTTTGGCCCCTTTTTTGCTTTGTAACTATATAAAGGCATAATTATCTTATCGTAATTGTAGCAAGTTTAGTATACAATCCGCCCCTCTTAATCAGTTCATCATGTCGTCCTTCTTCCACAATTTCACCTATGTTTAAAACGACAATTCTATCCGCATGTTGAACCGTAGACAATCTATGGGCGATAATAAATGTAGTCCTGTTTTTCATTAAATTATTAATAGCCGATTGCACTATTTTCTCGCTTTCCGAGTCTAAGGCGGAAGTCGCTTCGTCTAAAAGAAGAATCCTGGGGTTTTTTAATATGGCGCGGGCAATAGCCAAACGCTGCCGTTCACCGCCGGATAGTTTGACACCGCGCTCACCGACAATCGTATCATACCCTTGCGGTAACCCTTCAATAAAATCATCTATATAAGCCGCTTGAGCCGCCCCTTTGATTTCCTTCAATGTCGCATCTGGTTTGCCGTAACTGATATTATTACGGATACTCTCATTAAATAAAAAGTTCTCCTGCCCTACGATGGCAATATGCTTTAAAAGGGAACTTCTTTTAATCCCTTTTAAGCTAATGCCGTCAATTTCAATATCGCCTTCGGTTGGTTCGTAGAAACGGCATAGCAAATCCAGCAAGGTTGATTTGCCTGCTCCGGTTGGTCCGACAATAGCCACAGTCTCACCGCTTTTTACTGTCAGATTAATATTCTTTAAAGCGGGCTCGCGACAATTTGCCGCATCGGAATCATAACAAAACGAGAGATTCTTAAATTTGATTTCATTCCTGAAATCGGGCAATTCAACGGCGCCAGGCGCATCCACAATATCGGGCTTTAGCGCCATCAGTTCAAAGATACGCTCCGCACCGCCTAATGATTCTTGGACTGCATTATATGAAGCGGCAATCTGCCTCAGTGGTTTGATAAATGTCAAAAGATAGACCAAAAAAGTTGCGGCCAGCGGAATATCCAATCTGCCCAATTTAACCAGATAAACCGCTCCGAAAAGGACTACAAAAACCAATGCCGAACCGAGCAATTCTATCAGACTTAAACTCATTGCCTTGGCACGCACCATTCCGAGTGATTTGCGTAAAAACGAATTGTTTTCCTTTTCTAATTCCTTGATTTCACCCTGTTCCATCTGGAATGACTTGACAATCCTGATACCGGAAAACATCTGATGCATCGACTCGGTAACGTCACCTAATTTTAATAAACTCTTATAACGGGAGCGCCTAATTCGTTTCCCGAAAAACATTATCGGTAAGGTAAGAAATGGTATCAAAACCATCACGATTAACGCTAATTGCCAATCAAGCATATACATATAACCAAATCCGATGATTATCATTAAAGGCTGTTGGATAATATCGCCGAATAAGAATTTCAGGGCGTTCTGGGTAATACTCACATCGTTAGTCAAACGTGAGAGCAAATCACCGGTCTTCTTCTCGTTGAAAAAACGCATGGAAAGGGTCAGAAGATGGGCACAGAGTCGATTCCGAATATCAATAATTACCTTAAAAGTAACGAATTCCTGCAGATATTCCTTGAAGTAATTCAATATAGCCGTAATAATGCTCAGAATCAATGCAATCCAGCCGATATTAATCAGCGTCTGCCTTGGGGTTGTACTCACAACCAATTTATTAACCCATTCAGTAATTACACTGGGAACTTTATCACTTAATTGGTTGGCCGAAATACCCAAACTATGTGTCTTGGTTATATCCTGAACAGAGCTAATCAGCGGTGGTACTAACAAGAATCTACCCTGGAAGAAAATAGTATAAAACACAATCAAAACAATGGTAAAACAAATCAATCCGAGATAACGACGGGCAAACCGGAATAATTGCAGGGTTAAACTTAGACTGGTCCTGCTACGAAGCGGTGCTATTGACTTATTCATAATATGAAATCATAATCTACCACTTTCATTGATAAAGTCAAGTAGTTGCAAGTTTTTTCCTGCTTCACAGCCCGTTAGAAGTGTCTAATAGCAACTAATTAAAGTTACTCAAAAGATTATTACCTTGTTCGTGTTCACTTCTAACGGGACAAGCAAACCTTACAAATATATTAAACCTTATGCATGTCTGATTGGTAGTATATTTAATGGGTAGGATAGACAGAGAAGTTCTTATTATTTCCAATCCATTTCAGGCGGTATGCCCTCAACTGCAGTCCATTTATTATTCTTAAGGGTTAAAATAATCTTGCTGTTATCTGCAGTATAGGTAATTTTTTCAGCCCCTTCATCGCCTTTCTCTATTTTCTGTATCTCAACGGTTGAGTATTTTTTACTGATGACCTTCTGGTATGCCTTATACGATTCAGAGGCATCTTCCACTGAATCCCAGGCGGTTGATAAACATAAAATAGTATCATTTGTTTTGTTATTCTTGATAAGAAAATATTTGTCACCGCCCCACCCTTCCGATGACTGCCGGGCATCATTTTTGTCGTATTGGCTGTAAAGAATCCAGAAACCCAATTCGCCCAGTGTATTTTCATAAAGGACAACCCAATCTTCTGTTAATGACGGCCGAGGTATTGTAACCGGGTCATCCCTCGGTTCAGTCAATTTATCAGGGTGAATCATCTGTTCTGTAGACAGTGGTATATTTTCATATAGCCCGTCAATGACCTGCCAGTTCTTCTGTGTTTCATCAAACGTTACCAATCTATAAACAGCAGAGGCGCCATGAAGATAAGGAGCCTGGAGTATCCAGAATAGATAAACAGGCGCATTATTAAGACTTTTTAATGATTCGGCAACATCAGGCGCTAAATTCTTATAGAGTTCTACCGAAGCCTTATTTAATTGTAATAACTCCCGGCGCCCCATCAGTTTCATACGGTTGAAAGTCATTTCTAACACCGGACTGTCCGGGGTAAATGACATGCCCATTCTTTCCAGACCACCGATAGTCATGATATATGTCGCTTCACCTTCTATTAAATACTTTAAAGCCGCGTCCTTATCATCATCAGTCTGGTTATTGAATTTGGTCAGGTCGCAATACTGGTCCTGCAATGCGTGGCTGAGTTCATGAATCATAATACTGTCTACTTCCTGAGGCGGATAATCTGTTTTTAACAGATACATGGATTTAGTCTCGGGGTTATAATATGCCGCAGCCTGACCGACCAGTAGGCTCTCGAACCCTTTTTTCAGGTCATAGTTTTTAGGAAGTAACCCGAGTTTGATAAGTGCCGATTGAACCAGTTGGCCTTTGTCTTTCATCGATTTATCCCACTCCTGAGCAACAAATTCCTTGAATTCCTTTGTAGATTGAATCTGAAACAGAACATCCGATTTGAATTTCCTGCCCCTGATTTTTTCCACAATAGTTTTATATGATTTCATATTACGCTGAATGTCATCAGGAGATAATCTGTCCTTTGGTTCGTCTTGTCCATCACTTTGAGCATAGATATCGGTGCCTGAGGCAGACCCGCTTCGGCTGGACAGACCCGCCTCTGGCGGGAAAAAAATGCCGACCGCTAATAATAAAATCAATATCGCAATATATTTTTTACTCACCCCGTTAGAGATGTTTTTACTCTCATTAGAAGAGTTTGATATATGTTCTTTTGCTAATGTATAATTGGAGTTTATTCCAGAATCACGGTCGTCTAAAAACGACCTATCTCTAACGGGGCTCATAATAATCCTTTGTTTAATTTGAGACCGTCCTGATGTAATATCGGGGCGGTGTCATTCTGAGCAAAGCGAAGAATCTCACTATGCACATTTTGAGACCCTTCGCTCCGCTCAGGGTGAGATTGTTGAACCTTTTCAACAATCTCATTTTTATGTTTGATAATGCTTACGATAAAACTTCAGATACTCACCTGTTTTTATCTGCTCCCACCATTTCTCATTATTTAGATACCAGTCCACGGTCTTCCTGATGCCATCTCCGAATCTATATCTGGGCTCCCAGTTTAATTGTCTTCTGATTTTAGAAATATCAATCGCATATCGAAGGTCATGACCGGGCCGGTCTTTGACATATTTGATTAATGAATCTGGTTTATTCAATGCCTTGAGAATTGTTTTGGTGATGTAAAGATTAGACCGCTCGCTATTTCCGCCGATATTATAAATCTCACCAAGATTGCCCTTGCGCATAACCAAATCTATGGCACGGCAATTATCTTCCACGTAAAGCCAGTCGCGGATATTCAAACCATCTCCATACAAAGGCACTGATTTGTCGGCAATTGCATTAGTGATAAAAAGTGGAATCACCTTTTCCGGAAATTGATAGGGACCATAATTATTGCTGCTACGAGTAATAATTGCCTTATAGCCAAAAGTCTTTTCGTATGATTTCACCAGGAGATCAGCCGCGGTTTTACTGACCGAATAAGGGCTGCTTGGGTCCAGGCGATTGGTTTCTTTAAAAGCAGGGTCTTTTAATCCTAATGACCCGTAAACTTCATCAGTAGAAATCTGAACGAAACGTTTAATATTATGCTGGCGGGCTGCTTCCAATAAAATCTGGACTCCCAAAATATTGGTACGCAAGAAATCAGCCGGTTTATACAGACTCCGGTCAACATGGGATTCAGCGGCGAAATTCACCACTGCATCAGGAGATTCTTTTGATATTAACCGATTGACCAATTTACCGTCTGTTATGTCGCCCCGGATGAATTTATAACGGCTGTTTTTATCGATGTCTTTCAGATTAGCCAGGTTACCCGCATAGGTCAGCAGGTCAAGATTAATGATTTTTACAGAAGGATATTTATTGAGAAGGTAATGAATAAAATTAGAACCGATAAATCCGCATCCGCCGGTAACGATTATTTTCATAAAAGCGAGTATAAATTTATCTGATATCAAGTCAATAAATGGTGGATTTTTAATAACGTAATGTTATAGATATTGATATGAAAATCATTCTGGCCGGCGGCGGGACAGGCGGTCATCTTTTTCCGGGTATCGCCCTGGCACAAACATTCTGTCTCAAATCTCAAATCCCAAATCACAAATCCCGAATATTGTTCCTTTGCACCAACCGCCCTTTTGATAAAAAACAACTGGAACGATATAAATTCAACTACTATGCACTGCCTTCTCCAAAGTTACCGTCTCTCAAAAAACCATTATCACCTATTAAATTCCTGTTTTCGCTCCTAGTATCATTATATCATACCAATAAATATTTTACTGCTTTTAGACCGGATGTGGTTGTCGGCCTGGGCGGTTATGGTTCTTTCAGCCCATTGGTAATTGCCATGTTAAGAGGAATCCCATTTGTCTTATTAGAACAGAATATTTTACCCGGTAAAATCACTCGGGCTTTTCATCCGTTTGCAAAGAATGCGTTCTGTCAATGGGATAAATCAGTAAGATATCTCAGAAACAGAAAAAGTATCAAGATAACCGGCAGTCCGATTCGCAATGAAATACTTTTACCCACGAACGGCTTAATAAATAATAAATTAAATGCTCGCAAGCAATTAGGATTATCCAAAGAATATATTTTATTAATTATCGGCGGCAGTCAGGGAGCAGAGGCGTTAAACAAAGGAATTATAGATAACATAGATGTACTGAAAAAACTATCCGGCCGATTAGGCATTATCCATCTGACCGGTGAAAAAGATTATCAAATGATAAACGATACTTATAAAAATGCCGGCGTGGAAGCCGTAGTAAAAACATTCGTTGATGAAATGAGTCTTATTTATGCGGCATCGGATTTTGCTTTAAGCCGAGCCGGTGGAATTGCCATCGCAGAAATGGCTATCTTTGGACTACCGATGATATTAGTCCCCTATCCTCATGCGGCTGATAACCACCAATTTCTCAATGCATTGGAAGTTCAAGAAAACGGTGCCGGCTTTGTTATTAATCAAAACCATCTTGCTAAACAAATAGGAACAATGATTAATGATTTTGTCAATACCGGGACTAAAACACTTTCACAAAATGCCAAATGTTTAACGAAGCATAATACGGCAGGTATAATTATTGATTATTTGAGGGGGTGGAGAGTTTCCGACCCTTCAATCAATCCAGGTATTTGACAAAAGTCATTTTATTGCCCGAAGGATTAAAAATAACCTCATTGAGACACTTCCTTATAAGAGAAAGCCCTAATCCACCCGGCGAGCCGTATTTAATGGTTTTTTCTATCAATTTCGGCGCTTCAAAATCAGTCAGCGGAACTTTCATGTGTTTTTGATAATCAAAGCCTTCGCCTTCATCCGTAACAGTGAAAGTAATTTTATTCGGCTCTAAAATAAATTCCACTTCAATGAACTTTGACTCAACAAATTTATTGCCATGGATAATAGCATTATCGATCGCCTCGCCAACTGCCAACATAAATCTTCTCTGGATATCGCCATTAACCTTCTCTGATAAAAGTGATTTTTGTATCAATTCAAAAACACCGCGGGATATGTTTGCTAAGGTATTAAATCTTATTTTTATCTGATGATGACTTTTCATTGTTTTATCCCTATAGGTTTATTTTTATTCATCTAAGGTTTCTACATATAAACATAACTAATATTTTTAATTTGTCAAGGTTTTTATTTTAAGTTTAGTTTTTTAGTCAAGTTAGCATTTTCTTACGGTATCGAAAACCAGAAGCAACAGAATTTAACTCCCGTACGGGCGTTTAATCCAGTTGTTAATTTTCTTGACCTTGGTAAAGATGATTTGCTATATAATTATATTCCTAAAAGGATTCGCCAGCGCATAAAATTTATGTGCGGATGAAAAGGATTTACCAGACGAAGCAACGAAGGCGGACGTATAAGATTTAAGCGCGGGTGGTGGAATTGGCAGACACGTAGGTTTTAGGAGCCTATGCCTTACGGCTTGCGGGTTCAACTCCCGCCCCGCGCATTAGAAACTCTTACGAACGAAGTGAGTTAGAGTTTCTTATCCCGCACATAACCTACTGCTTTGCAGATGCACAGAAGAAGGTTATGCGCGGGGTTAGATATTTAGAAATTAGAGTTTAGATATTACTATAATTATGCGTTTTGATAAATTCACCATTAAATCACAGGAAGCACTTCAACAAGCAGAATCAATTGCTGAAAAACTGGGGCATCAGGAATTACAACCGGAGCATCTTCTTATGTCTTTATTAGAACAGTCTGATGGTATTATTATTCCTCTTCTCCAAAAAATCGGTGTGAATATCAACCAATTAACTCAGCGCATACAAGATGAACTTAATAAGCTACCCCGTATAGATGGAGCTATTAGACAAATCTACATTTCACGGCGCCTTAAAACAGTCCTGGAATCTGCGGTGACTGAAGCCGAAAGACTCAAGGACGATTATATTTCAACCGAACATATTTTGTTGGGAATTCTGGACGATAAACAAGGTAATCTGGTCGGAATACTAAACGAATTGGGTATATCCAAAGACCGTATTTATTCCGCACTTACAGAAATAAGAGGCTCGCAACGTGTGACAGACCAGCAACCCGAAAGTAAATATCAGACATTGGAAAAATACTGCCGTGATTTAACCAAACTTGCCCGTGACGGCAAGCTTGACCCGGTTATCGGCAGAGAGGAAGAAATCAGAAGAGTAATGCAGGTGCTTTCCAGACGCACTAAAAATAATCCCGTCCTAATAGGCGAACCCGGTGTTGGCAAGACCGCAATTGCCGAAGGATTAGCTCGGCGGATTATCCAGGGCGATGTGCCTGAACCATTAAAGAATAAAAGGGTGATGGCATTGGACCTCGGCGCAATGGTTGCGGGCAGTAAATATCGCGGCGAATTTGAAGACCGGCTTAAAGCACTCCTTAAAGAAATCGGCGAATCAAATGGTGAGATTATTCTTTTTATAGATGAACTCCATACTGTAGTTGGTGCCGGTGCGGCTGAAGGCGCTCAGGACGCATCCAACATGCTTAAACCTGCATTAGCGCGAGGTGAGCTTCGCTGTATTGGAGCTACCACGCTTAACGAATACCGTAAATATATTGAAAAAGACGCTGCTCTGGAACGCAGATTCCAACAAGTACTTATCGGTGAACCTACGGTTGAAAACACCATCTCCATTCTCCGCGGCTTAAAAGAACGTTATGAAGTCCATCACGGAGTCAGAATCCAGGATGCGTCTTTGGTTGCCGCAGCGACTTTATCACACCGCTATATTTCTGATAGATTCCTGCCTGATAAAGCCATTGATTTAGTGGATGAAGCGGCTTCGTCATTGAGATTGGAACTTGATAGTATGCCCTATGAAATAGATTCGCTCCAGAGACGAATAATGCAATTGGAAATAGAACTTCAGGCACTTAAAAAAGAGACAGACCCGGCAAGCAAGGAACGTTCTGCTAAGGTGGAAAAAGAACTGCGTGATTTAAATGAAAAATCTAATGCCCTAAAGGCACAATGGCAGAATGAGAAAAAAGTGATTCAGCAAACCAGTGAGCTTAAGGAAAAAATAGAATCAGAAAAGTTAAAAATCGATGAACTCATGCGCAAAGGCAATCTGAATAAAGTGGCTGAAATACAATACGGCGTAATTCCGTCTCTGCAAAAACAATTAGAAACTAATAACAAGAAATTAGCCGAGATTCAGAAAAAATCACATATGCTCCGTGAAGAAGTAACCGAGGAAGACATTGCTGAAGTCGTTTCACGTTGGACCAAAATACCTGTTTCTCGTTTGGTAGAAAGTGAAATCCAAAAATTACTTAAGATGGAAGAACGATTAAGCCAACGCGTGGTCGGTCAAGATGAAGCGATAAAGGCTATCGCCAATACCATCAGGCGGGCGCGGTCCGGCCTTCAAGACCCCAATAAACCGGTTGGTTCTTTCATCTTTATCGGACCAACCGGCGTGGGCAAAACCGAATTAGCCAAGGCATTATCCGAATTCCTCTTTGATACCGAATCTGCCCTCGTTCGGATAGATATGTCCGAATATATGGAAAAGCATACGGTATCACGGCTGATTGGCGCACCACCGGGCTATGTCGGCTATGAAGAAGGCGGACAACTTACTGAGGCAATCCGCAGGAAACCTTATGCGGTTGTCCTTTTTGATGAAATAGAAAAAGCGCACTCTGAAGTATTTAACATTTTCTTGCAAATACTCGATGACGGACGGTTAACCTCGGGACAGGGACGAGTGGTGAGTTTCAAGAATACTATTATCATTATGACATCAAATATTGCCGGCGATTTAATGAAAGAATATGCCGAAGAAAAATCGCCTGACCCGGCAAAGATAAGACAGAAAGTAATGGAGGTCCTGCACCGCGGATTTAAGCCGGAATTTATTAACCGCATTGATGATATCATTATCTTCAGACCTCTCAATAAAAATGATATTATCAAAATTGTTGATATCCAAATTGGGCTGTTACAGAAACGGCTGGAAGAACGAAAGATAAAACTTATCCTGCCTAAAGAGACCAAGGAATTCTTAGCAATGGACGGCTACGACCCGGTTTATGGAGCCAGGCCGCTTAAGAGACTTATCCAGCATAAGATTCAAGACCCGCTTTCACTCCTGATTCTTGAAGGCAAGTTCAAATCAGATGATACCATAAAAATCATACCAAGTAAATTACATTTGGGCGAATTTGAATTTAATAAAGACAAATAATGTTAAGTAAAGTTATTAGTGCTGCGGTAAAGGGAATTGATGCCTATCCCTTAGAAATAGAGGTAGATATCAGCCGAGGTCATCTACCTAATATTATTCTGGTCGGACTGCCTGATGCTGCAGTAAAAGAGAGTATCTCGCGGATTCGCACTGCCTTTACCAATACCAATTACAAATTCCCTTCCCAGAGCAAACTAACCATCAATTTAGCGCCAGCCGATATCAAAAAAGAAGGAACAGTTTATGATTTGCCGATTGCATTAGGAATTCTCGCTGCTTCACAACTGATTAATGAAAATTATCTTAAAGACTTTGCGATTATCGGTGAATTAGCGTTGGATAGCAGGGTCAGACCAATCAAAGGCGTTCTTTCTATGGCAATGCTCTGTAAAGAGAACGGCATCAGAGGAATTATTCTGCCCAAGGAGAATGCGGTTGAAGCCGGCGTGGTAGATGGATTGGAAGTAATCGGCGTCAGCAATTTAGCCGAAGCGGTTGGAGTAATTAACCGTAAGATAAATATCAAAGCAACTAAAATAGATATAAATGAAGTCTATCGGCAAGAAGGTGAGTATGATGTTGACTTCGCTGATGTTAAAGGTCACGAATATGTCAAAAGAGCGTTGACTGTTGCCGCGGCCGGAGGTCATAACGTACTAATGATAGGACCTCCAGGTTCAGGTAAAACAATGATTGCCAAACGAGTTCCGACCATCCTTCCGAACCTGACACTTCAGGAAGCACTTGAAACAACACGGATACACAGCGTGACCGGATTGTTACCATCCGGCCAGGCACTGATTATTACTCGCCCTTTTCGTTCACCTCATCATACATTATCTGAACCCGGACTCTTGGGCGGTGGCACATTTCCAAGACCGGGAGAAATCAGTCTCGCACATAATGGTGTCCTTTTCATGGATGAACTCCCGGAATTCCACCGGAATCTCCTGGAAGGACTGCGTCAACCATTAGAGGAAGGAACAATTACTATCGGCCGAGCAACAACCTCAGTGAGTTACCCTGCCAAATTTATGTTGATTGCCGCAATGAATCCCTGTCCGGACGGATTCTGGGGCGACCCGAAACACGAGTGCCACTGCACCCCGAGACAGATACAAAGATACCGCTCTAAAATATCAGGTCCCCTGCTTGACCGGATAGATATCCATATTGAAGTGCCGTCCATTGCCTATAAAGAATTGGCATCAAAGACCGAGGGCATTTCTTCTGCAGAGATGCGAAAAGAAATCATCAAGACGCGAGAGATTCAGGAAAAACGGTTTAAGGATGAAAAGATACTGACTAACAGCCGGATGAGTAACCGTCAGATAAAGAAGTTTTGCAAGTTAGGTGAAGAATCAGAGGAATTGCTAAAACAAGCGATAGACGAATTAGGGCTTTCGGCTCGGGCTTACACCAGAATCCTCAAAGTCGCCCGGACAATTGCTGATTTGGAAAATTCTTCTGAAATACAAGTCCAACATATCTCAGAAGCAATCCAGTATCGCAGTTTAGACCGCTCTCATTTAACTTAAGCGATACTAAAAATTATACGACTTGCCCTGTTAGAAATGTTCTCCACCAATTTATTCTTATGTTTTGTTCATCCTTGTTACAAGCAATACTATTATTTCTAACAGGATAAAAATGCAACCCTGTCCTGATACTGTAAAAAACCCAGCCCTTACCCATACAAAACTTCTTCATAGCAGTATCCCGTTAGGGATTGCACGCAAGAGCTGAGTACAATAAACTTTTCTTATTTTCTTGACCTTCCACACCATCAATTTTATATTAAATATCGTAACTACCCTAAAAAGTTTTCATAAAGTTACCTTCAAATAATATCATTTTAATGGAAAGTAAGGTTATGGAAATCCAGCAATCTGTTATCAATTCCATATCTTCACTAGATAAGAATGGTTTTGAGGAAGCGTTATTAGATATTACAAGGAATATATTAACGCATCTACCAGCCGATGGCTGTATTTTTTTTGCTATTGAAGATGACGAGCTAATTCCTGATATCTATACGTTTGGAGTTGCCGGCAATTATAAATTACAACACTGTGAACTACTTAAGAATTCAGGTAACGCTATGTCGACATGGGTCAGCCAAAATGGACTCATGTTAATACTGGATGATTCCAAGAAAGATTCCCGTTATGAGGAAGAACTAAAATTACTCGGTTCCATAGTTAACAATAAGCCTGTTATTGTTACGATACCGTTAATTTGTGTGGGAAACCTTGTCGGCGTTGTAGATATTGTACTAAAGGATAAAGATAAGATTAACGATTTTAAATTAGCGCAAATTCATCCATTGCTAAATGTTATATCTTTTGTTTATTCGCGCCGGCATAGTGAAAGTTTATCTAAACTTGCTGAAGTCTGCATGCACTTTTTAGAAGGAAGAGACCGTTACACTTATGGACATTCATTACGAGTAGCTAATTATAGTTTAATCGTTGCTGAGCAATTAGAATTAAGCAGCTTACAGAAACAAAAACTCCATCTTGCTGCTCTCTTACATGATTTTGGCAAAATAACATTTAGTGATGCATTATTTGTAACAGAAAAACCTTTGACAAAATTAGAAATGCAACTTATCAAAATGCATCCAATAATCGGAGCTAATATTGTTTCTGAAATAAATAAAAGTGTTGCTTTAATTATTCGCTCTCACCATGAACAATATGATGGAAAAGGTTATCCTGATTCTTTGACAGGGAAGGAAATTCCGCTTTTATCAATGATTCTTTCCGTAACAGATTCACTGGATGCAATGCTTACCGAACGCCCATATCGTCCCGCAATGAAATTGGAAAATGCCATTGAAGAAATTAGCGTGAATAGTGGTAAGCAGTTTGACCCGCAAATTGTCCATATTTTAATCGAATGCTATAAAACAGGCAAACTGAATACGCTATAAAATATTATTTATCATATTGTCATCATTATGAGTTTAATAGTTGTTGGATCTGTTGCTTTCGATACGATTGAAACGCCATATGGAAAGATGGAAAACATTTTGGGCGGTTCAGCTATCTACTTTTCATATGGTGCAAGTTTTTTCTCACCCATTTCATTAGTCGGTATTGTCGGGCAAGATTTCTCACTTGATGAAGAATTAGAATTATTAAAAACTCGTAATATTGATGTCAGAGGACTCAAGGTTGAGAATGGTAAAACATTCCGCTGGTCTGGTCGTTATGTAGGTGATATGTGCCAGGCAGAAACTCTCTCTGTTTCTCTCGGTGTTTTTGGCAAGTTCCAACCAATTATTCCTGATTATTATCGTAATTATTCATATGTTTTTCTTGCCAATAGCAGTCCCAAACTCCAAAAAAAAGTACTAGACCAAATCAAGCATCCCAAATTAGTCTTCTGTGATACAATGAACTATTGGATTGATAATGAAAAGAAAGCCTTATTAACTTTGATTGAACAAGTTGATGGCTTGATTGTAAATAATGATGAGGTCAGATTATTGACAGGTATGTATCATACGGTTACTGCCGCGAGAGAAATATTAAAGTGGGGACCTAAAATGCTTATAATCAAAAAAGGCGAACACGGCGCCTTACTAGTAACTAAAAACGATTTTTTCGCAATACCAGGTTATCCGATAGAGGTGGTGCGCGACCCTACCGGCGCGGGCGATTCTTTTGCCGGCGGAATGATGGGATTCCTCGCTAAAACCAATAATCTTTCTATAAAAAACCTGAAGAAATCTCTTCTTTATGGAAGTGTTATTGCTTCTTTTACCATTGAAGATTTTGGATTGGAAAAACTCAAAGAAACAAATTATAAACAAGTTCAGGAACGATATCAAAAATTACTCGACATGATAACATTATGAATCTTTCCACCAATACCGAATCAAATTTCTGGTCAAAATTGAAGTATGCTTTTGATGTAGAAGACGAAACACATCAAGTATTTTCCGATGAGGAAATTAAACTGCTCAATAAGGTTGCAGATTTAATAAATAAAAAGCGTCTTAATACAGCGGCGGTGATGTTTCTGGAAAGTGTCAGACCCTTGAATTTCATCGGTAGTCAGGCTATGGTCTTTTTACAGCCTATAGTAAGTTTTGTTATTTCTACGAAAGAACTTGATTTATTATCAAAAATATTAGAAAAAAGAAAAAGTATTCCTTTATTAATAGAGTTAATAGAAGAAAGAGAAAATGGATAAAGACTTAAAAATAATCATAGCCACTGATTGCGGAAGCACTACCACCAAAGCCATATTGATAGAAAAGACTCCCAGTGGCGAATATCGACAAACTTATCGTGGCGAAGCTCCGACCACTGTAGAAGCACCTTTTGAAGATGTCACAAAAGGTGTATTAAATGCCATATCAGAAATAGAAGAGCTTTCAGGAAGAAAGATTCTTGATGACGAAAAAATTATATATCCAAATAATGATAAAGTCGGTGTGGATATATATGTTTCTACCAGTAGTGCCGGTGGCGGATTACAGATGATGGTGGCCGGAGCAGTAAAAACAATGACTGCCGAGAGTGCTCAAAGAGCCGCTTTAGGCGCCGGTTCTATCGTTATGGATGTCCTTGCTTCTAATGACGGCAGACTCGGTTATGAAAAAATAGAACGTATCAGACAACTCAGACCGGACATGGTACTCCTATCCGGTGGCACTGATGGCGGCACAGTTACGCACGTGGTTGAATTAGCTGAATATCTTGCCGCAGCAGACCCTAAACCACGATTTGGCATCGGATATCAACTACCTGTTATATTTGCCGGGAATAAAAATGCACGTCCTAATATTGAACAGATTCTTAGCAAGAAAACCGCTCTTTATATTACAGATAATATCAGACCTGTTCTGGAACGCGAAAATCTCGGACCCGCGAGAACTAAAATTCACGATTTATTTTTAGAGCACGTAATGGCTCAAGCACCCGGTTATAAAAAATTAATGTCATGGGTTGGTGCTCCTATTATGCCAACTCCTGCTGCAGTCGGCTTGATTATGGAAGCCATATCTAAGAAGCAGGGAATAAATGTAGTCGGCGTTGATATAGGCGGCGCTACAACCGATACATTCTCGGTATTTGATGGTATTTTTAATCGCACAGTCAGTGCTAATCTGGGAATGAGTTACAGTATTTCTAATGTCCTTGCAGAAACAGGCTTGCCAAATATTATGCGCTGGGTCCCTTTTGATGTCCAAGAAGAAGACATTCGTAATCGTATAAAAAACAAAATGATTAGACCGACAACTATTCCTCAAACTAAAGATGAACTCCAAATAGAACAGGCAATTGCCAGAGAAGCACTCAGACTTGCTTTTGAACATCATAAACAATTAGCCGTAGGTTTAAAGGGGATACAACAGGAACGTTCTATTTCTGATGCCTTTGAACAAACTAGCACCGGACAAACTCTTATCAATATGAATCGACTGCATCTTATTGTTGGCAGCGGTGGCATACTTTCTCATGCTCCACGTCGTGTGCAATCAATGATAATGATGATAGATTCTTATCAGCCGGTTGGAATAACCCATCTTGCAGTAGATAGTATTTTTATGATGCCACACCTTGGAGTGCTTTCTACGGTTAATGAAAAAGCCGCAACTGATGTTTTCATGCGTGATTGTATGGTTTACCTCGGGGCAGCAGTTTGTGTTGTAGGTCAAGCAAAAGCAGGTGAAAAATGCCTCGAATATAAAATCACTTTCCCGGACGGAAAGATAATATCAGATTTCATACCCTATGGAGAACTTCGCCTTTACCCTTTAGCTGTTGGTCAAGAAGCAACTATTGAAGCCACACCTACCAAACATTTTGATTTAGGTGAAGGTAAGGGAAAAACTATTAAGAAAAAAGTTTCCGGGGGCGTAGTAGGAATAATAATAGATACAAGAGGCCGGCCTTTAGTCCTACCTGAAAATAAAACCGAAAGAGTTAATTCCCTACAAAAATGGGTAAAATCGGTAAACCTCTACCCGGGCTAAAAATAGTCTGATTTTCATTGACAATTCCATATATCATATTTATATTAATACAGTTATATTAAAAAATAAATAAGGGGGAGGGATATGAAAAATGTTTTAATCGTAACTGCAGTTTTTTTATCATTGGCAATCACCACATCTAACATAAATTTGCAGACAACCAGTGAGACTCAACCAATTAATGGAAAAAATTGGATGGATTTCCCGCTTTCATTGGTTAATAAAGCTAATAACAAATCAAATAGTCGCATAAAAATATTAACACCAACCTTAATGCAAACGCCCAAACACGTGCCAACAGAATTTACTGTTTTTGCAACAGGAAAAATTGAAGGTATTGAATTAACTTTAATAGATGAAAATGGCAATGGGGAATATAACGAGATAGGAACTGATTTGATGGTTTTTGGGAAATCACCTTATGGCGTTCCGCTAAGTAAAATTGTCAGCATTAATAAAAAACTATACGAGTGTAAAGTAGCCCCAAAAGGTGACCAAATTTCCTTAACACCTTATGACGGCAAATATGGAATATTAGATTTCATTAGTAACTTTAAGTGCCAAAGTAAATTAGACTATGCTATTCTCAACTTTGATGATATTTATATTGATGTGGCAAATGATAAAAATATACCTTTGCCCTGTGGTATTTATACATTTTGGTTAGGTTATATGAGGGAAGGAACAAGCCATGTTACGATTAAACAAAATGGAATGCAATCTGTTGAAATAACAGATGAACTTAATTCTGAGGGTCAAAAAAAGGTAACAGCGATTAAATGGGGTGCGTCTTTCAGGATGGATTTCCAGTTTACGGCTAATAATGACAAGGTTACTGTATCTTATGGCTCAATCAAAGTATATGGCAGCAGCAATGAAGAATATTTCAACATTTTTCCTTCTTTATCGCCACAGATAGAAATAAAAGATTCAAATAATCTCCCAGCAGTTCCCAAGGGGGCTTTCCCTGGGTGCTGAGGTAAAGGTTTTGACGATTACTCCGGCGGAGTAAGAAAGGGTGCAACGCCTCCTTATACAGCAATATTATCGTACAAAGATAAAATACTTGGTGAGTTGAAATGTGAGAAACAACAGGAGTAAGCGGTGCACTGATTGATACTATGCTTAAAAATGTCAGGCTTACTCAAACGGTTCAGAGTGGTGGTTGCGCCGCTAAACTTAGTCCCAGTATTTTAGCCAAAGCCCTCTGTGGATTACCCATAAAAAAACATCCTAATCTTCTTGTCGGTTTAGAGAAACCTGATGATGCAGGTATCTATAAATTATCCCCTGATATTGCGATTATTCAAACCGTAGATTTTTTTCCTCCCATTGTTGATGATCCCTTTCTTTTCGGTCAGATTGCCGCAACTAATGCCTTAAGCGATATCTATGCTATGGGTGGAAAGCCGATAACCGCAATGAACGTGGTTGGCTTCCCTTCACAAAAATTCCCCATAACAATTTTAAGAGAAATATTAAAAGGCGGTATCAGTAAGGTACAGGAAGCAGGTGCGGTTTTAGTCGGCGGACACACCATTAACGATATAGAATTAAAATACGGATTGGCAGTTACAGGCATAATTCATCCTGATAAAATCATTACCAATTCTAATGCACGAGTTGGTGACAGCTTGATACTTACCAAACCAATCGGCACCGGCGTATTCACTTCTGCGCTTAAAGGCGGAAAAGTTTCATCTAACAAGATGGGCCCGGTAATTAAATCAATGTTGACTTTGAACCGTGACGCTTCAAAGATAATGCAGAAAATTGGGGTTAATGCCTGCACGGATATCACCGGTTTTAGTTTAATCGGGCATAGTTATATGATGGCAGTCAATAGTAATATCAGTATTGCGCTCGACCATAAAGCAATTACGTATTTCCCACAAGCACTGGCTCTTTCCAAAAAGGGATTTGTTCCCGGCGGCACATTCAATAACAAAAACTTCTATTTGTCCAACGTCAGCATACAAAAGAAATTACCTGAGGAAGTTATCAATCTACTGTTTGACCCGCAGACATCAGGAGGATTATTAATAAGTGTTGCTCAGGATAAGGTTCAATTATTATTAAAACAACTCGGTGATAAAGGTATTAAACAAGCAACTGTTATTGGAGAGGTAATTAAAAGAGGTCGGAAACAAATTATAATAAATTAATATGAGAAGAATCATCGTGTCTAAACACCTGCCCGACCTTGCCGTTCAGGCGGGGAAACAATCTATCTTAAGGGAAATACCGTCTACCGAGGAGATGCTTCAGTTTAATAAAACCACTGCCCTTTTGTCTTCTTTTCCGCGTTCTATGGTTGTGGGAATAACTCGTAATGTTTTGGAGACACTTCGCCAAAAAATTAAGGCGTTAGATAAATCAGAAGTTGATAATTTCGGGTTGCCTGATAAGAATGAGATTTTCTCTCAAATAGAAAATAAAGTGCATAATAAAATGATACCACAATTTCGTAAGGTAATTAACGCTACAGGAATTGTCTTACACACAGGTTTGGGACGGGCAGTTCTACCGCCTCAAGCTGTGGATTCATTTAATAAATATTTAAGAGGTTACACACGTTTAGCAATTGACCTCAAAACCGGTTTGAGAAAAGACCGAGATAAAACTATTGAGGAACTACTCTGCGAAATTACCGGTGCCGAAGCCGCAACGGTCGTGAATAATAATGCTGCGGCAACTATCCTTATCCTTAATACCCTTGCCAAAGGTAAGAACATAATCTGCTCACGCGGTCAGATGGTAGAAATCGGAGGGTCTTTCCGCATACCTGATATTATGGAAATCAGCATGGCGAAATTGAAAGGTGTCGGCACTACCAACCGCACTCATCTTAAAGACTACGAAAATGCCATTACACCTGAAACAGGTGCCCTACTGCGGGTTCATACCAGCAATTTCAGAATTGTTGGTTTCACCTCAAATGTTCCTATTGAAAAACTGGTTAAATTAGGTCATAAATACAAATTACCTGTTATAGATGACATTGGCTCAGGCGCATTAGTTAATCTGACTCCTTATGGATTAGCAGATGAGCCATTGGTATCTGACAGTATTAAAGCTGGAATGGATGTAATTTGCTTTAGCGCTGACAAATTAATGGGAGGACCGCAAGGCGGCATCATTATTGGCAAGAAAAAATATATTGAGCTAATCAGGAGAAATCCATTATACAGGGCATTCCGAGTCTCTAAACTTACTCTGATTGCCCTTGAGGAAACGTTGAAATTATTCAGAGACAAAGAAACAGTATTACAACTTAATCCGACGATAAGAATGCTTACTACTGATATAAAAACCCTTCAGGAACGTGCTAACACACTAAAGAATAAATTAGAATCCCTGAATCCTAAATTAGAAGTGAAAATTATTGATGAATATTCTCAAGCCGGCAGCGGATCTCTGGCCGGATATACTATACCTACTAAAGCCATTGCACTAAAATCTAAAACAATCTCATCCCAAAAATTAGCTGAAAAACTCAGGGAACGGGAAATACCTATTTTTACTCGTCTAAAAGATAACAAGATTTTGTTAGATATGAGAACTATTCAGGAAGACGAAGAAACCGAAATAATTAACGCCTTGTCGGAGAAGTGATTCCTAAACGAAAAACACATAATTATGTCAGATAAATATATCAAGTCATACCAATCCAAGCGAGGCTTCGGCTGAGGCAACCACTACTTTTATTATAGCCGTTGGTTATAATCCTTCCAGATTTTAAGATTAATCCCAACAAAAGGAGTCAAAAATTATGAAAAAATCTCTTATTATTAATAGTGAGTCGTTAGGTAATGGCAATAAAGTATTAGGGAAAAAACTAATGGGGATTTTCCTGAGAACACTTTGGGCGAACAAAAATAAGCCGGATACAATTATTTTATATAACTCGGCAGTGAAGTTAATAACCAAAGAATCGCCGGTCATGGATGCTATGGATGAACTTTCAAAAGCTGGAGTAGATATTATAGCCTGTGGAACTTGTATAGAATTCTTTAAACTAAAGGATAAAGTTATCACCGGACGCGTTAGTGGTATGCAAGAAATAGTTGCTAACTTAATGGAGTCAGAACAAGTAATAACTATCTGACCCCTTACGGGACAAGGTTCATTGAAGTAGTCTTGTTAGGGATCGAAACACTTTATAACTTAACCATATGGATTATATTCTTCTTGGAACAGCAGGTCATGTTGACCACGGTAAAAGCACTTTAATCAAGGCACTCAGCGGTATTGACCCTGACCGTTTGAAAGAAGAAAAAGAACGTGAGATGACCATAGATATCGGGTTTGCTAATTTTATACTTCCCAGCGGCCGCTGTGCCCAGGTGATTGATGTACCGGGTCACGAGCGTTTTATCAAAAATATGCTCACCGGTATCAATACCATTGATTTGGTTCTGTTTCTGGTTGATGCTAATGAAGGAATCAAACCGCAGACGCAGGAACATTTTGACATCCTGAAATTATTGGCTCTCAAAATCGGTATTATCGTTCTTAGTAAAGTTGACCTTGTTGATAATGAGAGGATAGAAGAAGTAACTAAAGAAGTTAAAGAATTCGTTAAAGATAGTTTCATGGAAAAATCTCCGATTATTAAAGTCTCGGCAATAACTGGTTCAGGTATCACTGAACTTATTCAAGCCATAGATGATTTGTCGCCGGGTATTCCACAACGTAGTAAAGATTTACCGGTGCGATTGCCGATTGACCGTGTTTTTACGATGAGCGGGTCAGGGACCGTTATTACAGGCACGTTAATAAGCGGTATCTTAAAAGTTGATGACCACCTGGTAATCCTGCCCCAGAAAAAAGATGTCCGCATCAGACAGATACAATCTCATCGCGGTAAAGCAACCCAAGCCGTGGCTGGTCAACGTGTGGGTATAAATTTAGCCGGAGTGAAAAAAGAAGAACTGATAAGAGGCAACACATTATCTGCACGGGGTTATGTGGAGCCGACCAACATCTTTGATGCGGGTATTGAAATTATGCCTAATAGTTTATATCCACTTAAAAATAATACCCGGGTGAGATTACATATTGGAACAGGTGAATTCTTAGGCAGGATAATTTTGCTTGATAAAGACAGGCTTGAGCCCGGACAGCACGGCGTAATTCAATTCAAGTCCGAGTCACCGCTGGTAATAGTCAAAGATGACCGTTTTATTGTTCGTTTGTATGCGCCAATGGTTTTGATTGGCGGTGGAAAGATTACTGATGCACATCCGGTTAAACACAAACGGTTTCAATCTGAAGTAGTCCAGCAATTAGAATCAATGGAATCCGCCACGTCTGAGGAATCAATCATTCAGGTATTAATGAATGCTGGTCTTAACACCCTTGATTCCAAAATAATTGCTGATAAGGTTAATTTGCCGCTTTATGAGATAGAAACTACTCTGAAAAAACTGGATGAAAGAGGAGAAATCATAACTATTGCCTCTAAACCGGTCCGCTCCGATGCTACGATACGGAGCGTCCCGTATCCGAAGGCATCGGGACGTATAATGCACATTCATAATTTTAATCTTTTAAAGGATAGCATAATTCAAACATTAAATGACTTATATCCAAAACAACCATTAAGGTTAAATATTCCGCTTAAAGAAATAAAACAGTTTCTGGATAAAATACCTGCGGGAAAAGAGTTTCTTGATATGGCGCTGGGTGAACTGGCAAAGGATAATGTAATTCAGTTAACAGGTAATTCAATAAGGCTTTCTCAGTATTCAATTCAATTGACTGCTAAGCAGGAACAATTACGACAGAGGATAGAAAATATTTATTTAGATAATCTCTTCAATCCGCCCAGGCTTGAGAATATAGCGCAGACTTTAAATATAAAACTCAAGCCTGCAGAAGAAATAATTAATATTCTAAAGGAAATGGAATTTTTGGTAGATTTACCTGAAGAAATAATTATGCATAAGAAGGCAATAGATAAAGTAACTAAGATTCTTAATGATTATTTCAAAGAGCATGAAAATATCAGGCCGGGAGAGTTCACTAAACTATTGAACACTTCCCGAAAATATGCTATACCTTTATTGGAGTATTTAGATAGTATTAAGATAACCAAACGGGTAGGAGATGTAAGGGTACTGAGTTAACACGAATATCACGAATGTAATTTCTTATTCGTGTGATTTGTTTTCATTCGTGTTTTAATTTTAGCAAATGGAGGTGAAATGGGTCTGGTGGCCCTCCTGGCCTTCAAAGCCAGCGTATTCGCGTTTGCGGATAGGTAGGTTCGATTCCTACACGCCTCCGCCAATTGCTATTATACCAGATAAATCTTGACTATAAGGTATTGAATTATAAATTATGCGTTATGTTCATAATCAATAACTAATAATTAATTAAGGAGTATTATGGGACATGCATATACACCGGGCTTAAGAGTTACAGGAAGAACTGTCATCCGTAAAAAGAGAATCCTGCCTATTCAAGGAAATATCTTGGTTAAAGTTGGGCAAATAGTAAACAGTGATACTGTCATTGCCAGAACAGAGCTACCGGGTAAGGTTCATACCATTAATGTGGTTAATCTTCTTTCTATTGCGCCGGAAGACATCCGCCATTATATGCTCAAAAGGGAAAAGGATAACATGAACAAAGATGAACCAATAGCCGAAAGCAAACCACTCATAAAATGGTTTAAAACATTAGTAAAATCGCCTATAAAAGGCACCATAGAAAGCATATCTGAAATCACCGGTCAAGTCCTTCTTAGAGAAGAACCACAACCTTTGGAATTAAAAGCATATATTGATGGTGAAGTAGTCCAGATATTGGAAAAAGAAGGAGCGGTCGTAGAGACATATTGCAGTTTTATTCAAGGTATTTTTGGCATTGGCGGAGAAATAAGCGGTATTATCCAGGTCATAGTTAAAAATCCTGAACAGGAATTATCAACCGATTTGATTTTACCGGAACACAAAGATAAAATCATTATCGGCGGTTCATATGTATCCAGCGCCGCATTAAAGAAGGCAATTAAAGTAGGTGTTAAAGGCATTGTCGTGGGTGGTTTTGATGATAAAGACCTCAAGGAGTTATTAGGCTATGATTTGGGAGTAGCCATTACAGGCACTGAAAAAATCGGGTTAACATTAGTTCTCACTGAAGGATTCGGACGAATAAATATGGCTCATAAAACATTTGAATTACTTGTATCCAAGCAAGGTAAAAAGGCTTCTATAAGCGGTGCCACTCAGATTAGAGCCGGTGTTATCAGGCCTGAAATTATTATATCTGACCCCTTATTAAAACAGACGAAAGAAGGTACTGCTGAGGGCTGGGAACCGGGTGCATTAAAAGAAGGCGACCAGATTCGCATCATTCGCGAACCGTATTTCGGCACACTTGCCCGTGTCAAATCACTTCCGAATGAACTTATTAAAATAGAAACCGAAAGCCCGGCACGGGTATTGGAAGCTGTCTTACCTGATGGCAAAACAGCCATCATCCCCAGAGCCAATGTAGAATTACTGGAAGAATAAAATCAATTATTAACCAATGAAACCTGATAAGATTCAACCACAGCTATTAGAAACCTTTCCATATAAAGGTGAAAAGCAACTCATTCAATACACCACCAAAGAATTTTCAGCCGTATGCCCCTTTTCGGGATTGCCTGATATTGCCACCGTCATTGTTGAATACATTCCCGGTAAACTATGTATTGAACTCAAAAGCCTTAAATATTATTTCGTCTCATTTCGTAATGTCGGCATTTTTCAGGAGATGGCAACCGACCGCATATTCAAAGACCTATATCAGTCCATCAAGCCAAAATACTTATCGGTAAAAACAATATATAATACACGTGGAGGTATTGATGCGGTTTGCTGTATAGAAAAAGGCAGTAGGCAATAAAATTGAATAGGAAGAAATCGACAAAAATAAAATGGTTATTTCCCGATACAGAACCGGGAGAAAATATTATTAAGGATATTATCCGTAATTAAACTTTTATCTGTGCCTGTAGCTGAATTTATTAAATCTAACGCCTGTCTAAGGTCAAGAACGATAAACTCGTAAGAGAGTTGTTTATTTACCCCTGCCTTTGCCTTATCTAATGACTCTAAACATAATCTAAGATTTTCCTGTTGACGCATATTGATAATCGTCTCATTAGAGGAACGTTCAGGTGGTTTAGAATCAGATAGTTTCCAAAGTGCCTTTTTAAGAGTCGGAACTCCTTTCCCGGTATAAGCACTCATTGGAATAGAGATTACCCCGCTCTTTCTCGGAAAGAGCTGAGTGAACTTCGGACTTTGTTTATCAATCTTATTGATAATTACTAGAGTCTTATTATGGTCAAGTCCTTTGTAGATTGCTATATCACACATCTCAAGTCTCCGAGAACCATCAATAACCATTAAATATATATCCGCCTGTTTTAATATTTCCTCAGTTTGTTTGCGAGCCTTGCGAGACATCTCATCGGTATATCCATACCCGCCTGACCGGCCATCAGCCCGCCCGACCGAATGGTCATTCGGGCAGATTCGGGCAGGTGGTCCGGCCGTATCAAATAGTCTAAAAACTGTATTTTGATATGAGAATATCCCCTCAATATAATCGCGTGTCGTGCCTGGGATAGGTGAAACAATATTCTTGCGGTCTGCAACCAATCTATTAAATATACTGGATTTACCTACATTAGTTTTTCCACATAATACACAGATAATACCATCCGCAGATACTGATTGACTAACAGAATTATTTCTCAATATTTTAAGAATATGAGCAAAGATAGAATCTATCGTATTCTTGATTTGATGATATGAAATTATTTCTATATCCTGGTCTGAAAAGTCAAGCGAAATCTCTATTCGTGAGATAAGGTTAACAAGTTGGTCCCTTATTTCCCCAAGATAGATAGAAGAATGTTCATATAATTTACTGACCGCAAACCGATGTTCTCTTTCTGATGAAGAATGAATAATATCAAGAACTGCCTCTGCCTGAGAAAGATTGATTCGGCCATTAAGAAATGCCCGTTTAGTAAATTCGCCCGGCGCAGCCAATCTTGCTCCTTTACTGATAAAATATTCCACAATACTTTCCAGCAATACTCTTGCTCCAAATGTGTGAATCTCCACAACATCTTCACTGGTATAAGAACGCGGTGCGTGCATCAAATAAAGTGTAACCGGAATATGACATTTCCGCTCTGAAGATTTTGTACTTGTCTTATCAGCCTGCCCCGTCCCGAACTGACGGGATTCCCTTCGGGAAACAGCGCAGTCGGGCAGGTCTTCCGATAAAAAAGCAGATTTGATATTAAGAGTACAATGAACGGTCTGCCAATTTTTAGTGGTTAACGATTTATTAATAGTATCCTGAACGAGTCGAAATGCTTTCTTGCCGGAAAGGCGAATTATTCCTCTAAGAGAATTCCCCAAGGGACTTGAAATAGCAATGATAGTGTCATTATCCATTTGCTAATAATTAATCCAATTGTAGTAGGTGCTACTTAAAATAGTATTTTTTGATAATTATTTGTTCCACAATACCAAGAAGAGTGCTGGTGAACCAATAGAGTGTCAATCCTGAAGGAACATTGTAAAACAAGATACCAAAAATAAGCGGCATAAAGACAAAAAGTTTCTGTTGCTGGCGGGTTTGCGGGTCGGGTGATTTCGGTTGAGTAAGCGATTGGATTAGCCATGATATAGTCATAATAAGCGGTAAGACATGAAGATATGTCGCTCCCAAAATAGGGAAAGGTAATTTACAGAGCTGGTCAGCCTGAGAAAGATCGTTAATCCATAACATAAACGGTGCCTGACGCAATTCAATAGCTAAAGCCAATGCCCAGTATAAACCGAAAAAGACCGGTATTTGCAATAACATCGGCAAACAACCGCTAAGCGGATTGACCCCGTATTCTTTCCATAATTTTAACTGTTCTACGCCTAATCTTTGTTTGTCATTTTTATACTGCTCCTGTAATGCTTTGATACGAGGTGTAAGTTTCTGAAGACGATACATGGATACTTGGCCTTTTTTAGTAATAGGGAATAAAATCACCTTTATGATAATTGTAAGAGCAATAATAGCAATTCCATAATTCTTGAATATGCCATATAATCCTGCAAGAATGAGAAGAAGAATCTTACTGATGAACCCAAACCAGCCGTAAGATAATAATTTATCAAATCCTAAATTGGTAAAAGTGGCTAATTCGGAAGTTTCTTTCGGTCCTGCATAAAAAATAAAATCCAATCGTTTTGTCTCGCCCGGTTTAAGAGACAATTCTTTCGTTTGAAGATGGAAATTAAGATTTAATAATTCTGCCGCTTGAGCCGATGCACTATTGGTAACAGGAGATTCTATTAAATCAAAATTATAGGTGGCTATATCTGTATTGGACAACGGCACTAGAATGGTAGAAAAATATTTACTGGTTATACCTGTCCACGAAACATTATCTTGCCCTTGCGTTAAAACGTCCGATTTAATATTCTCGGATTTCTTTAGTTTAGCAAGTTCAGCCGGCAATGGTTTCTCTTTAATATACCACTTGTTTTCCTTGTCGGTATATGCATGTAATCCGGTAATATCAACAAAATTATAGGTTTCATAAGGAAGACCATTTGTACCATTTATGACCAGAGTTGAAGTAATCGGACTATCAGAAATATTTTCCAGACTAATATTGTAATCTAAGGTGTAATTATATTTATTCAATGAAAATACCTTATAAATTACCAAACCATCCGGAGTCGTATAACGGAATTTTATCATCGCAGCAGTTTCTTCGACTATCTCCCAAAGGTTATTTTCAATATCGATATCGGACTGGATAAATCTCAGCGTCAGGGCGTACTTATCAGATTCGACGGAGTTGATAATAGATAATTGGCTGGCGTTTTTTGCGGCTTTATATTGTTTGAAAGTAAAAGATTCTATAGCCGCGCCTTTATTGCTGATTGTTGCCTGAAAATAATTATTCTCTAATTTCTTAAGTTTTAGAATAATATTAGATGGCTGTTGATATTTCGTTGGAATTTTCCGTTCCTCGCCTGGTTTTGACTGAGTAGTAGATTGTGTTAAATCAGGACTATTCACATCCTTTTTATCGGATTGTTGTGATATTTCCTTGGTAATTGCAGCAGGCTGTTCTTTAGAAGTAAAACGCGGTGCTATAAATTGTATATAACCAAACCAGATAAGAACTGATAATATAATAAATAAAACGGTTCGTTTATCCATACTTGCTTATCTCAATTAGAATTTATAACTAGTTCCCTTTCAGTTCACGAAAACATTTCGGACAGCGTAAGAGATTCCGTTCTTCTATCCAATCTCTTTGGTTACCGCATTTTGGACAGGAACGATTGGCTTCATCTATTAACATTATCGGAATATCATCTTCTATCCGATACGCACAAAGACATTCTGAATTAGTGCAAATAATATCAGAGTCTCTCTGCCGGCAATCTGACTTACAAAAAGGACATATCAAAACATCTATCACTTCTTTCTTTATCATATTGCCCCTTCAACCTCCAAGAGTCTCTTTTTTAGTTTTACTCCGCCGATAGCGGAAAAACTACCTAAAGACCCATCAGACCTGACAATTCTATGGCAAGGAATAATAAGCGGCAATGGGTTTTTAGCCAGCGCATTACCCACCGCACGGCTCCCTTTCGGGCACCCAACCTTCTCCGCTACCCATTTATAAGTTCGTATAGTCCCGTAGGGAATAGTTCTTAGCACCTTATAAACCGATTTCTCAAAATCAGAACTATCTCTTAAATCAATTTTATATCTAAAGTCAACCTTTTCTCCATTAAAATAGCGATTAAGGTCTTTTAAGAAGCGTGAAACGTGCGGCCGTAATTTGCAGTTTGTAATCTGTTTTTCGTTTAACGAATCACTAATAATGAACAACCTGCCTGCGCGAAGCCTTCGGCGAAGGCACGGCGGATTACAATTTTTGCCTAATCTTTTTAATACCAAGGATTTATTATCTGACGGCAAAATTATTGCCTTGATAGTATCTCTGTCAATAATCAAACCACACCAACCCCAAGAAGTCTTAAGTAGCCAATGGTTCATACTTCATCAGCGTGTCTATTTCTTGTCTACAAAGCCTAATAGCAACCATTTATTGGAGGCTAAACCAAAAGGACGGTAGATTCGTACCAACTCAATACCGGCATCATTTAACTCTTTCTTAATATCATCACGCGAAAAATAATTGAATCTTGGATGATGGTGGAAAAGTTTCTGGAACAACCAATCGCCAATCGTACTCACAATACTTTTATGACGGCACTCAATAATAATCCATGCCCGGCTGACACGGCTCATCTCCTTAAAAATTGAAGCCCTGATTTCTCCGGGTACTTTCATCGTAAGAAAACGGAGACAGGTAATCACGTCAAAACTATCATCCTTAAAAGGCATTCTCTCGGCATCACACTGAATAAGCGACACCGTCTGGTCAGGTTTTAATATAGAACGGGAATACTGCATCATCTCTATTGAAATATCAGCTCCTATGAATTTAATACCTTCTGATAATAGTATTGAAAATATCCGTCCCGTGCCGCAAGGAATATCAAGCAACGAATTAATCTGATACCCATTCGTTCTTATACCATTTAGAATCCCTTTTATTGCCGTTAGAAACTGACGGTTGAGTCTTTGTTTCATCGGAGATTTCAAAAACCGTTTGGTATCATAAGTTTCAGCCATTCCTGTGGAACGGTAACTTATTTTAACGTCTTTATATTCGCGTGGCATATTCGTAATATTTATTTCACGGTTTGAGCATCCATATAACTCTGAAGCATCAATTGTGCCGAAGTAATATTAATCTGCTGTCGTTTATCTTTATGGGAAATATTAACATCTCTCAGTAACATTTCTGCCTGTTTGGACGTTAATCGTTCATCCCATAAAATTACAGGAATGTTAAGAATCTTCTTGAGTTCCTCAGAGAATTTCATTACTGCCTGGGCGCTTTGGCCGAGAGTATTATCCATCCGCTTAGGCAAACCGATTACAATTGACTCAATCTTTTCTTTAATAACAATTTCCTTAATGTTATTTGACAGGGAATCATTCATTTCAATGACATCATAACCGACTGCCATCCCCAACAAAGGCACGCTGACGGATAACCCTATGCGTTTACTGCCATAATCGATTCCAAGTGTTTTTGTCATAATTATTACAATCCTGTCTATGTTAAATCGGTATTATTCAAACTTAATTGTCCGCAAGCCGCTTGAATATCTGCTCCCCGAGAATGTCTTATTGTGATTTTTATATTCTTGCGCTCTAATACGGACTGGAACTTTTTAACATTGGTTAATGATACCGGATTCCCCGAAGTTTTCATTACAGTACTTGTATTAAACGGAATCAGATTAACCTTGCAATCAATCCCCCTAATCAATTTCGCCAATGCTAACGCATCTTTATCGGACGAATTGATGCCATCTATTAAAGTATACTCAAAGGTTACCTGGCGATTAGTTTTATTAATGTATTCTTTTATCTTTTTTATGAGTATCGGTAAAGGATATTTCTTATTAATAGGCATCAGGCGATTGCGAACCTCATCAGTTGCGCCGTGCAAGGAAACGGACAATTCTATCTGCAGATTCAAAGACATAAGTTTATCAATACCTTCAGGAATACCGCAGGTGGAAATGGTAATCCGTCTGGCGCCGATATTAAATGCGTTGGGGTCATTCAAAATTAATATCGCCTTTATCACATTATCCGTATTATCAAGCGGCTCCCCCATTCCCATAAAAACTATATGAGTAATCGGGTTACCCTGCTGTTTGCCGACAATAACCTGTTCCACAATCTCGGCTGGCGATAAATCCCTTATTAAACCTCTCTTGCCGCTGGCGCAAAAGACACAATGAAACCGGCAGCCCACTTGTGTCGAAATACAGATAGTGCAACGACTTTCATATGGCATTACGACGCTTTCCACTGTATTTTTATCCGTTAACTCAAGAAGATATTTTTGCGTATTATCAATCGCTGATACTAATTTCCGCATCAGTTGAAGGGATGATACTCTGAATCCATCTTTTAATTTACTTCTCAGAGATATACCTATGTCGGTCATGTCATCAAAGTCGGAAACCGTTTTCTGGTAAAGCCAGTAGAATATCTGTCTGGCGCGGTAAGATTGTTCGCCATGCTTTTTCAGCCACGCCCCTAATTCCCCAAAAGACAGTTCTTTAATATAATGCATATCGCTATTATAAACCACATCAAGAAAAATAGCCACAGATTTCTCAGATTAAATCCGTGTAATTTATTATACGTAATTTCAAAGATAAAATATAAATAAGTAAACTGATTAAACAGAAAATTCTATCAGTTAAATCCGTTCAAATTCGATTAATCTGCTTACTATAAATAATTTATATCTAGATCCGAATTTCACCGATTAAATTCAATCTGTGTAATCTGTGGCTAATGGACTTTCTTATACCCAAATAAAAATATCAATATTTGTAGGGGTATTGTTCTTGAATATTTATAATAAAATAATTAATATCTTAAGATTTAGACCGTCAAACCGCCCAACAAAGAAGGAGAACCAAAGATGAAACAGTATTTTGAAAAGATGCCGTCAACATTCGGTAAGAAACTCGAAGACAACCAGATTAAACAGATGCAGGAAAACTTCGAGCAGATTAAAGCCGAGGAAAAGAAATTAGCCGAAGCAGTTAAGACCGCCAAGAAAGCAGGCATACCTGAAGAAACACTCCACAAACGGGGCGAGAAAACAGTTTATGAACGCATAGAATTATTAGTTGACCATAACCCTGATGGTTCAAGCACATTTCTGCCTCTTGACACTCTCTATAATCCCTCAAATACAAATGAAGAAGGCACCGCAGGCGTTGTCAATGGGCTTGGCAAAGTTGAAGGTCGCTATTGCTCTATTATTGCATCTGACAATAAAGTTTTAGCCGGCGCCTGGATTCCCAATCAGGCGGAAAAGATTTTTAGAGGGCAGGATATTGCCGACAGGCTTAATATCCCGCTCGTCTGGGTATTAAACTGCAGCGGTGTAAAACTTACCCAGCAGGAAGAAGTCTATGCCGGTCGCAGGGGCCACGGCAGACCGTTTTTCAGGCATGCCGAATTAATCCAGAAAGGAATTCCGGTTCTGGTTGCGGTCTTCGGCACAAACCCGGCCGGCGGCGGCTATCACGCTATCAGTCCGGCAATGATATTCGCCCATAAGAATGCTAATATGGCAGTGGGCGGCGCTGGAATCGTCAGCGGAATGAGTCCCAAAGGCGGATTCGATTTGGAAGGCGCCGAGCAAATTATCGAAGCAACACGTAAATTCAAACAGACACCCCCGGGCGGAGCCGCTACCCATTACGACCATACCGGTTTCTTCAAAAAAGTATTCGATACCGAAGAAGAAGTGATTAATGCCCTTAGAGAATGTATAAAAATGATGCCGGCATACGACCCTGAATTCTTCAGGTTTGCTACACCTAAACCGCCTTTATATACGCCGGCTGAAATTGATTATATTATGCCCTTCAACCAAAAACGCTCTTATGATGTTGAACAGATAATGGCACGCATCTTTGATAACAGCGAACACACCGAATATCGTCCGGGTTACGGTCCTGAAGTTTATTGCGGTCTGGCAAAATTGGATGGATTCCTGGTCGGCGTGATTGCCAATAGACAAGGATTCCTACCCAAAGGTTATCCTAAATATGCGCCTTATCCCGGTGTCGGCGGTAAATTATATCGTGAAGGTTTAATCAAGATGAATGAACTCGTTACCTCCTGCGGTCGTGACCGGATTCCGATGATTTGGTTACAGGATACATCGGGCATAGATGTCGGCGACATTGCGGAAAAGGCAGAACTGCTCGGGATTGGCCAGGCGCTCATATATTCTATCCAGCAATCTGATTTACCGATGGCGACCGTGGTATTGCGCAAAGGCACAGCCGCCGCTCACTATATTCTGGGCGGACCGCAGGCAACCAGCAATAATGCATTCACACTCGGCACCCCCACTACTGAAATATATGTAATGCACGGCGAGACCGCCGCAGCGGCATCGTTCTCAAGACGCTTGGTCAAAGAAAAGGATGCTGGTAAACCTCTGGAACCGGTTATTGATGCGATGAATAAATTAGCCAAGCAATATTATGACCAATCACGTCCGGTATATTGTGCCCAAAGGGGTTATGTAGATGAAGTCGTATCCTTTGCCCAATTAAGAGACTACTTTATGATATTTGCCAGAGCGTGTTACCAGAACCCTAAAAGTTTCTGCCCGCAACATCAAATGATTTTACCGAGAAGTATCAGGGGATAGGAAATATTTACCGCAGAGGCACAGAGATTGTGGAAAATAAAAGAGGATAAAAATGAAAATATACGGCATAGTTGTAATTTTGTTAATTACCGTATTGGTCCTTACTGGTTGTCAAGGAATAAAAAATGGGTTAGGTTATGGATTGAACGAGATAGCAAAAACTCCTTCTGAAAGACAATGTTTCTCTTGTAAGGGAACAGGTCAAGTTAACTGCGGGAGTTGTCTGGGTTCAGGAGTTTCTCGTTGGGATTGTTCTAGTTGTAACGGAACAGGAAGAATAAGCGGTATGCAATGTTACACTTGTCACGGTAGAGGATACCCACGATGTTCACCGTGTAATGGCAGAGGTCTAATAAAATGTACTCATTGTAACGGGCGAGGTTACACCAAATAAATAGAATGTGATACGGAAATTATAAATAATATTTTGGAGGTTACTATGGATATGAGTTATGTTGAACCGATTTTGATTTGTGTATCATTATTAGCAAGTTTATTATTAGAATGGAAAATTCAAAAATTAAAAGATTATGTTATAGATAAAGACCTTAAGTTAAATGCTATACAGATAGACGAAACCAAAGCCAAGTATAAACAGATGAATTTATCCAAAAGAGATGAGTTAGCAAAACGAGGTATGACATTATCATCCAATAGTTCTATTTATGAATCGGAAATGCAAAAACTGAAAGACGAGGAAAAACGAGAATTAGATAAATTAGAGGTAGAAAAAAAGTGTCAATTAAAACTGAAATCATATAGATTTCCGTGGTGCAAAAAGTAATCGTAATTCCGGTGACGCCATATCTAATTATCCGAAATAGTTTCTGACCCCAGCCTGCCTTTCGGGTGTTTCCCTAACTCTGTCACAGAGAGCAATGAACTGTTTACCCTAATGGACGAATGGTTCGTATAATGCAATAAACGATTCATAGTAGGTAATGACTTATTCATATAAGGCGATAAATGATTCGTAGATGGCAATGAACGGTTCACTGAAGGCAATGAACGATTCATAGAGGGCTACGAGCAGTTCGTGGAGGGCTACGAGTTACTCGTGGAGGGCAACGAGTAGCTCGTGGATAGCAATAAATGACTCATATTTTACCGGAAATGTGTTGACGCTTAGCGGTATTTGATTATAATCATTCACAATCCGTCTATTTTACAGTGTTAGTAACATAAGGAGGTGAATATGAAAAAAGATTATATCCCGCGGGTGGATGCTGAGTTTGATGAGTGGTCACGTAATTTCAGCGCTCAGATTGGGGCGATTGCCGCATCGCTCGGTGTTGACCCGGGTTTGATTGCCGCGGTGACCGATACTGATGCGCCTTGGAAGGCGTCTTATGTAGCAGACCAGAGTGCCCGCCAAGCCGCCAAATCTGCCTCAGCAACCAAGAATAAATTACGTGCCGTGCGAATTGACGCTATCAGGACCTTGGTCGGAATGATTCAGAAAAATCCGGGGCTGACCGATGCGCAACGGTCAATACTGGGCATTACGGTACCTGACCGGAATCCGACGCCACTCTCGCCTGAATATGTGGCGAATTTAGCACCGCCACTTTTATTACTGGACTGGTCACAACGCGGCGAGGTGTTGATTCATTTCGGAGTCAACCCTTCCAATGAGAAGAGGAATGCCAAGCCGCCGAAGATTGCCGGGGCTAAAATCTGGTATCGCATAAAAACAGGCCTGACTGCCGAAGCATCGGCGAAGGCAGGGTCGTGGACATTCCTGACTGACAACACAAACAGCCCTTATACACACATTTTTTCTATTACTGAACCGACCAGTGTGGAGTATCGGGCCCAGTGGTTGGATAAACAGATGCGCACGGGTGCTTTCAGCCAGACGGCTAAATGCGTTGTCTCACCGTAGGCAAAGAGAACAAGAATAGGACGCAGATTTACGCCGATACACGCAGATAAATCCTGATAATCTGCGTTCATCTGTGTCCCAAACAAAAACACTAATAAATATAAATCTAAAAAATAATATTTTTTCCTTGATAGCATAGAAAATTATATGTAAACGGATTAAGCAGATTGAACAGATTATCTGTTAAATCAGATTAGATATGGCAAAAGAACTCATTTACAATGATTTAACTTTCAAAATCAGAAGATGCTTAATGAATGTTTACAACAAATTAGGACCGGGGTTTAGAGAAGAAACATATAAAAAAGCCCTGATTAAAGAATTCACCAATAATGGAATATCGTTTAGCTGCGAGGAACCAATTCCCATTAAATATGACGGTGAAATAATTGATGAATATCGGACTGATTTGATTGTCTTTAGTAAAATTATTTTGGAACTAAAAGCAGTATCAGAGATGCATCCGATGTATGAAGTACAACTCTTGAGTTATCTCAAAGCTGCAAACTTAAAATTAGGATTATTAGTTAATTTGGGATCGGATAAATTACTTATAAAACGTCTGGTTAATCCACATTTTGAGGAAAATTGATTGAGCGGATAGACCCGTACGGGCAGTTTAATCTGTTCAATCTGTTTACTAAATAATATTATTTCTCTTGACCCGTTAGAGATATATTAATATCGTTTAAGGAAATAGTAAACGGATTAAACAGATATACAGATTTATCTGATAAATCAGTTAAATCCGCTAAATCAGTTTACTCTTTAATTATAATTGAAGGAGGATTGTATGGGATTTAAGAACTTCCGCGATGTCTATGTCGTATCAGGAGGCATCAGCAAATTCGCCAAGGCACGTCCTGACGTAACATTCCAGCCAATGGTCAAAGAGGCTTATGATTATGCCTTGAAAGACATCGGGATGGAAAATAAACAGGCAAAGGAAATATTTGACGGCAGTGTTGCATCATATTTCTCAGACCATTTCCAGAGACAATTGATGTCCGGAATTATGGTCCAGGATTATCTGGGGCTGTGTCCCCTGCCCAGTCACCGGGTAGAAGCCGGCGGCGCTACCGGCGGTGTCTGCTTCCAGGAGGCATATAAAAATATCGCTTCAGGAGTAATGGATGTCTGCGTGGCTTACGGTTTTGAAACTATGTCACACGTCAATACATGGAAAGGAAACGAATTTATCGCTCTGGCTTCGGATGTCAGTTTTGATTATCCGGTCGGCGGTTTCTATTCCGGATATTATGCGATGATGGTCGTCCGTCATATGAAAGAATTCGGAACGACCGTGGAACAGTTGGCTCGCGTCTCGGTTAAAAATCATAATAATGCCTTTCATAATAAATACGCCCAGAAGCGCAGGAAATTAACCATTAAGGACGTTCGTAATTCAGATATGGTGGCATGGCCACTGACATTACTGGATATCTGCGTGATGAGCGACGGTGCGGCGGTTACTATCCTAGCCAGTGAAGAAGGCGTTGAAAGAATCAGGAAAGCCACAGGCAAAAAACCGAAACTGGTCAAGGTAACGGGCGTCGGCCGCGGGACTGATGCAATGAGAATGTCAGATAGGCCTCATAAGAATGTCATCCTGCTCCCCCACGAAAAAGCATCCGATTACAAAGGCCTGAAATATCCCGGAATCCATTCATTCCGCGCAGGTCGGACGGCTTCCAAACTCGCTTATGAACATGCCGGAATCAAAAATCCGTTAAAAGAAATTGATTTCGTGGAATTACACGACGCTTATACTTCCTCTGAAATACAGACCTATGAGGATATGGGACTATGCAAATACGGCGAAGGCGGTAAATTCGTAGAATCAGGCGCGCCTTTCCTGCCCAACCTGGATTACGGGTTAGGCAAGATGCCCAGACAGGGCGAAATCCCGGTTAATCCGTCCGGCGGCTTGATTGCCTGCGGACACCCGGTCGGCGCAACCGGTTTGATGCAAGCAGTATTTGCCACATGGCAATTACAGGGAACTATCAAGAAACATCTGGAAGATGATACGATTCAGGTCAAAGACGCCAAACGCGGCGTTATTCACAGCCATGCCGGAACCGGCACCTATGTAACCGTATCTATTTTAGAAAAAGTATAATGAAAAGGAGAAATAAAATGATGACTCAAAATATTCCGGTGGAGAAATTTAAACTGCCTGAAACCGATGACGGGACAATCCTTTTCCGGGTTCCGTTCCCGCAGGACCTTAAAGAACTTAATAAGATGTCCCCCATTATTATCAAACAGCCATATCATATCGATTATATCCATAGTTTTGGCCAGGATTCGCCCTTCTTTGCCGGATTAGCCAACGGCAAACTACTCAGCACCAAATGTCCGGAATGCGGTTATACATACGGCACGCCTAAAGGACATTGCATTGAATGCGGCGCTCGTTGCGATTGGTTTGAATTACCCGAAGTCGGACGCATCCATACATTTACCGTGTGCCAGTTCGGCAGTGAAGAATTCCTGAAAGAAACGCCTTATGTTCTTATCTTAGTAGAATGGGATAAAGTAGATACGCTTTTCTTAAGCCGTCTGATTGGCGTTGACCCCAAGAAATCCAGTCTGGATTGGATAGGAATGAAGGTCAGGGCTCAGTTTAAAAGGAATGCCAAATTCAAGCCGACTGATGTGTATTTCGTTCCGGCATAAGAAGTAATAAACCCTTATCGCCAATTGAGATCGTCCCGGTATTTCTATAAAGATATTCTATCCATTAACGGGACAAACATCATTGATGCTCACAGCACAACTATAAGCCCTATCAATATCAATTATCTTGACAAATGACTTTTATATATTATTTATATTATGATATATAAGGTTGATTGACGGGTTTCGAATCAAGGAATTACGAAAATGAAATCCTTTAATAAAATTATCTGTTCGATACTTCTGCTCAGCGGGCTCATCTCAATCACTTTTAGCCAAGAGAAAGAAGTGACAATATATGTTGCTCCTTCCACATGGCAAAAATTCCCACCTATCGCTATGAATGATTCTGTTCCTCCACTGGGTGAAGAAGAAGAAAAACTTATTGTGGAGAAGATGGACGACAAAACGATTAAGAAGCTGGTGGATAATTTCGTAGATAGAGCCGAGGCAGCCTATACCGAAAAATACACCACTCCTGAAGGATTTCTCGAATGGTTGAAGGGAAATCCTAAACTGCGCTCCACCTTCTGGCTGGCTCTTTCCCCGTATTACGATGATATCGAAAAAGCAATGGAAGTACTAAACGAACTTCGGAAGTTTGATGCCAAAGCGGTCGAGCGTTTTTATCAATTAGCCGTGGCTTTTGCCGTGGTCTGGGATAGTCCTGATGCCATCAAGAGCTCACGTTATACCTGCATTAATAAAGTATCAACTGAACAGTTCGAACCATTACCAAACATCCTGGACAACTTTAAATACTTCACAGATTCTAAAAACCTTGCGCTGTTTAACTTTAGTCCTGACAAGCTCACCTGGCCGGTTCTGGTTCATATCGTTGACATAGACCTGACGCCGGAAGAAATCGAATGGTGTCTCAAAAATTACAACAAACGTCAACTTATCGGCACATTTTACGATAGCATCAAGTACGACTATGGCAAGGCAGGTGACGAAACACCCAAGTTAGGCAATAACAGGTATAATCTTAAGAATCTTCTTAAATTCGGTGGCATCTGCGGCGATCAAGCGTATTTAGCTTCACGCTTGGGTAAGCTTTTCGGTGTGCCGAGCATGAAAGTCGAGGGTACAGGTCGCACCGGTGTCGGACACGCCTGGGTTGGCTACATGGACATGAAGAATGATCGGTTAGAACTTGCTTTCACCGGCAGGTTCTTCAACGATTTTTACTATACGGGCGAGATATTCGACCCGCAGACCCGAACTAAAATCCTCGACAGCGAGGTAGATATGCTATACGATGGTGTTAATTCCAATTATAATAAGTACATCAATTCCGTTACGCTGGTTCATATGGCCCAGGGACTGATAGCCGACAAGCCTGAAGTATCTATTAACCTAACGATAAACGCACTCCAGCAGAACTTGTTTTGTGCCCCAGCCTGGTTAACCCTTATGGAACATATTAAGAAAGGCACCTTGGAACCATCCCGAAGTATAATCTGGTTCAATCAGATGATGACCTCACTAAAAAAACACCCTGATATCCTCATGCTTGGTTTGGCTAGTTTCATGGAATGTATTCCAAAAGATAACTATCAAAAACGCGACACTAATTATCAGACTGCATCCCAGATATTTAAGACGGCAAAACGACCTGATCTTTTGATACGCTTAAACCTGATTCAGGGAGATGAACTATGTACCCGGGGGCAAGAGAACCAAGCCCTGAATGTTTACATGGATAGTGCTTACGCAAATGCCGGGGAAGGCAACCTGATTTTACCATTATTGGAAAAGGCATCTGAACTTTCCAGAAAACTTAATAAGGTTAAAGAAACCATCTTGAATTACGAAAAGATAATCCAGAAGATGCCCCATTTCCGTGATAACAAGATTAGTAAATCATACCAAGACACGGCTAAGTTGCTTGTGGAGATGTATGAAAATGTCAATATGACTGATAAGGCAGATAAGTTGTGCAAAATAGCCCAACTGGAAGAATTCATACACCTGGTCAGTGGTATTGAGTTTATCAATAAAGATGAATATGAAAAAGCAATTACCGAACTCACTGAGGCAATCAAACTGGACCCCAAATTGGCATTGGCATATAATAACCGCGGTGAGGCATATCGCCGAAAAGGCGAGTTTGATAAAGCGCTTGAAGATTTCAATGATGCAATCAGACTAAACCCGAAATATGACGAAGCGTACACCAACCGTGCTAATGTCTATATAAATAACGGTGATTTTGAACGAGCGATAGAAGATTATAATGAGGCAATCAGTCTAACCCCCAAATTTGCATTAGCATACAACAACCGCGGTTTTGCCTATTATAATACAGGAGAATTAGACAAGGCGATTGAGGATTATAATGAGGCAATCAAACTGAACCCAAAATTTGCCGGGGCATATGACAACCGCGGCGATATCTATGCGAATAAAGGCGAATTAGACAAGGCGATTGCGGATTATAATGAGGCAATCAGACTAAGCCCAAAATTAGTAGGGGCATACAACAACCGCGGCAATGTCTATGTTAATAAAGGTAATTTAGACAAGGCGATTACAGACTATAATGCGGTAATCAGCCTGAACCCAAAATTTGCCGGGGCATACTATAACCGCGGCATTGCCTATTATAATAAAGGTGAACTAGATAAGGCGATTGCGGATTATAATGAGACAATCAAACTGAGCCCAAAATTAGACAAGGCATACACCAACCGTGGATGCGCCTATACGAGTAAAGGTGAGTTAGACAAGGCGATTGCGGATTATAATGAGGCAATCAGACTGAACCCAAAATATTTCCTTGCATACAACAACCGCGGCAATGCCTATTCTAATAAAGGTGAATTAGACAAGGCGATTGAGGATTATAATGAAGCAATCAGACTGAGCACAAAAGATGCTTCTGCCTACACTAACCGCGGCATTGCCTATGGGATTAAAGGCGAATTAGATAAGGCGATTGAGGATTTTGATGAAGCAATCAGACTAAACCAAAAATTAGTAGAGGCATACTATAACCGCGGCTTTGCTTATTCTAAAAAAGGCGAATTAGACAAGGCGATTGCGGATTATAATGAGGCAATCAAACTGAACCCAAAAGATGCCGAAGTATACTATAACCGCGGCAATGCCTATGCTAATAAAGCGGAGCGTGAGTCCAGCCAAGGCGGGATAAACTCCGCACTCTATCGGGAGCTAATAAACAAAGTAATCACAGATTTCACTGAGACAATCAAACTGAACCCAAAATATGCAGAAGCATACAACGACCGCGGCATTGCCTATTCTAAAAAAGGTGAATTTGATAAGGCGATAGCAGATGGTGAGATGTTCCTGAAACTTGCGCCCAATCATCCAGATGCGGCAAAGATAAGACAATTAATAGAAGAGTGGCGGAGTAAACTAAAATAGATTAGAACATTGAGTTAAAAATTATTCCTTACCTGCAGTAGCAAGACACTGATGCATCTTCACCCCGTTAGAAAGTCCTGCATTATGCAGTAACAAGTTTTCTGAGCTTCTCAGCCCGTTAGAAGCCTCGCTTTCAACATGTGATATAATTTCATTCGTCTCTTTATACAGTTTGGTTGCTTCTAACGGGGCAGGTTTTAATTTATCACTTATATCTTTATCTCTATTTGTGTTCTTTCTAACGGGGCGCGGCTGAAGGCGTTATCAGGGAAGGCATCCAGAGATACATAAATTGGCTGGCATTGTTCCTCAGCACGATTTCAGTCAGGTATGTCAATTCTAAGGGACTGGCTGACCCCATAAAAAGGTTATCAAAAAGACCGCCCTGTTTACGATATCTTATCACCTTAGCCGATTTGATATTGCTCTTTTCTAATGTCTTCTTATATGCATCAGTCATATAACCGATTGAATCTACCAATTTAACTCTCAGCGCCTCCTGACCGGTCAGAATGCGGCCATCGGCTAATGTTTTAATCTCATCACGGCTTAAATTATCCTTTTTCGCATCATAAACAATATCTACAAAACGGTTATACATCTCATCAATAATTTTCTGGACGAATTCTATCTCATCTGCGGTCATTTTCCTGAAAGGAGATCCGATATCTTTTGCCTTGCCTGATTTAACAACAACGCTTTGGACGCCGATTTTACCCATCAGGTCTTCCAGAATTATGAACATTGAGATTACGCCGATGCTGCCGGTGATGGTAGTCGGATGCGCCATAACATAATCTGCAGAGCAGGAAATATAATATCCGCCTGAAGCCGCTGTATCGTTCATAAGGGCAATGATAGGTTTCTCGGGATGCCTCTGCTTGAATTCTTTGATAGAACGATAAATGATATCGCTGGCGGTAACACCGCCGCCGGGGCTATTAATCGACAGGATTATCGCCTTTACATTTTTATCCTTTTCAGCCAACCTTAATAACTCATTGATTTTTTCCGGTGTGCAGGTGTTTCGCGATGCAAGAGAAGACCTGGTTTCCTGGTCTAGAATTAATCCTTCTACCGGCACTAAAAGAATCTTGTTACTGCTATTCTCGTCTCCGGAAATAAATTGCTCTTCCCATTTCTCCTTGGAACCGAAAGACGGGAAAATACAGCCTGTCAGACACGCCAACATTATTGCTGATATAAATATCTTTTTCATATACAAACTCCTTTGTTAGAAATTGTTAGACTTTAGTCGTTACAATTTCTTACATCCCGATGAATATCAGGATATTCCTTTTATATTAACAAAATCATATCTTTATTATTATCATTGTCAAGAAATATTTATGGAATATGTATCGCGAAGCTCGTCCAAAAACTATAAATTACGGCGGTTAAATTTGTGTATATCTAAATCTGCGCTGTTAGGCGATGTTAATTTTTGACTTTCTCCAAACAAAATAAATGGCTTTATAGATTCAGGTGGATAAATTTGCATTAACTTGTTAATTCTAGATTGTATATCAGGATTATTTTTGGCGATATTTCCATTCCAATAATCAACAGCATCTGCAATATCTGTGCAAAATATATCTATTTGCATTTGAAGAATATTATTAAGCATATTTAAATGCGCCATAATTCCTCTGGGTGGCGGGGTAATAAAATGGATTCTATCTGTTGTTAATTTTTCGTGGCTATCGAAACCTTGATGAAGGCAACTACAGCGAAAATAAAAACAATCATCTGCTGAAAATCTAGGGGAGTATTTCTGAGATAGATTGTCATTAAACCAAGCTTTGTACCTTTCTCCAACTGGTACATCTGGTTTTTCTAAAGAACCACAAATGTCTGGCATACACAAAGCCAAAAATAATCCTGCAAACCAATTTTCATCATGGATTGCTTTTCTAATTGCATCAGTGAATCTTTTCATATAATTCAAAAGCTAATTTCAGCTAATTTATTTATAGATGGATTGCAGATATACTCCCAATTTGGTGATGTAGACGCAATGCGGAAATCTTTCTTACTGGTTATTGTAGAGAAAATTATTTATCAGTCAATAGAAATAATCTCTTATTGCTGTTGACCCCGTTAGAAATGTTTGATATAAACAATATAGTGAAAAGCAACACCGATATAGTAAGATATCGGAATTAGTGGTAGAGTGTAATTTACGGCCAGCACATAACCTACAACTATGAGAACATCAAAGTGGCTGGTTATGTGCGGGACTATTTCTAACGGGGTTGACAGATTTTATTAAAAATGTCTAATAACTACTACCTAGAACACGAATCACACAAATAAAACGAATTACACGAATGATTCGCTTACACCCCGCGGGGTGTGAAGGATTAGTCAAATTCGTGCTATTCGTGTTTAGACATTAGGCATTAGGATTTAACAGTATGGATTATGAAATAGTTATTGGATTAGAGGTGCACACGCAATTAAAGACTGACTCTAAACTCTTCTGCGGTTGTTCTACGGTTTTCGGTTCAGAAGCAAATAGCCAGACCTGTCCGGTTTGTCTCGGACTGCCCGGTGTGTTACCGGTGGTTAACCGTAAGGCATTTGAACATGCCCTGAAGATTGCCATAGCCCTTAATTGCCAGATTGCTCCTTCGACCAAATTCGACCGCAAGAATTATTTCTATCCTGACCTGCCTAAAAACTACCAGATTTCACAATATGATATTCCTGTTGCTAAAAACGGTTGGTTGGAAATAAAAGACAAACGAATCGGCATTACCCGTGTTCATCTGGAAGAAGATGCTGGAAAATTGATACACCCTGAAGTTAGAAGTGAGAAGTTAGAAATTAGAAATCAAACCTCCAACCTCCAACTTCCAACTTCCGAACATAGTTTAGTTGACCTGAACCGCACCGGAGTTCCTCTGGTAGAAATTGTCTCTCAACCTGAGATACAGTCGCCCGAAGAGGCATATCAATATCTTATTGAACTCAAGTCGCTTCTTATTTATCTTGGTGTTTCAGACTGCGATATGGAAAAAGGTTCCTTGCGTTGTGATGCCAATATTTCGGTCAGGCCCAAGACACAAAAGAATCTAAGCACCAAGGTTGAAATCAAAAACCTGAATTCATTTAAGTTCGTCGCCAAGGCATTGGAATATGAAGCCAACCGCCAGATTGCCTGCCTGAAAGAAGGCAAGGAAATCTCAGGGGAAACCAGATTATGGGACGAAGTCAAAGAAGAAACCCGTCTGATGCGCTCTAAGGAAGAAATCCAGGATTACCGCTATTTCCCTGAACCTGACCTGAAACCATTTATTATCTCTCCTGAATGGATTGAAGAACTAAAACACTCCTTACCGGAATTACCTGCAGAGCGTAAAAAAAGGTTTATTTTACAATATCAACTGCCGCCCTATGATGCAGGTGTTTTACTGCAAGATAAATCCTATGCTAATTATTTCGAAGAATGCATTAAATATCATAATAATCCTAAAAGCATCAGTAATTTATTTATGAGTCATGTGTTACGGTATCTCAATGAAACCAAGATAGATATAAAAGACTTAAGCATAAAACCGCAGAGACTGGCGGAATTAGCAAAAATCCGTGATGAAGGAAAGATTTCTTCTACTGCTACAACAGAGGTTTTTACCGCTATGATTAATGATTCCAATATGACGGCATACGAACTTATTGAAAAGAAAGGATTGACTCAGGTCAGTGATGAATCTGTTTTGGAAGGTTATATCAAAGAGGTTATAGATAAAAATTCTAAGATAGTATCAGACTATAAATCAGGAAAAAAGGCGGCATTAGAGGCGCTTTTAGGTCAAGTAATGCGGCTATCAAAAGGCAAAGCACAGCCGGATAAAGTCCGGTCACTTCTTACTAAACAACTTGATTCTTAGTAACAAAATATATATTGAGATTGTTGACAAAGTCAACAATTTCACCCTGAACGAAGTGAAGGGTCTCAAAACTGTGCTTGGTGAGATTCTTCGCTTCGCTCAGAATGACATCGCCCCGATGTTACATCGGGACGGTCTCATATTGACAGATCAGATAAAACATGTTATCAGATTTAATATGTTTAAATACAGTTCGATAATTATAGTTGTTATTGTAATTCTTGTTTTAGGATGTAACAAATCACCTAATCCTAATATGGAAACGCCTACCCAACCAGAAAGCGAGTCAGACAAGGAGAACAAAGATATGAATATCAGAAAATCAGTCCTAGCTGGCAGTTGGTATCCTGAAAATCCCGAGGCGCTGAAAAAGTCTATAGAAAAATATCTTAATGGCGTGAAGTTACCTAATATCAATTCTCAAGAAATTAACGCCATCATCGTGCCCCATGCCGGCCATCAATATTCAGGTCAATGCGCTGCTTACGGATATTCTCTGATAAAAGGTAAACCTTTCAAACGCATTATTATTATCGGTCCCAGCCATACAGTCGGATTTATCGGGGTTTCGGTTTCAAAGGCGACACATTATGAAACACCTTTGGGTAAAGTAGAAGTGGACAGCGATGCCTGTGATACCCTGCTTAAGAATGATAAGTTATTCAGCTATCAAAGCAGTGCCGATATGAACGATCATAGCCTGGAAATTCAACTGCCCTTCTTACAAACTGTTTTATCTGGCTATAAAATTGTTCCTCTTATTGCAGGAGAAATTGATGATTATCAGGATACCGCTTCCGCCATTAAGAAGATTGTTGACAAGCAAACACTTATTATTATCAGTTCTGATTTCACGCACTATGGCGATGATTTCGGCTTTGTACCTTTTACAGATAACATCAAGGATAATCTCAAGAAATTAGACGGCGGAGCAATAGATCTAATTATTAATATCTCTCCGGAAGGATTTTATAAATATGTTAAATCCACTGGGGCAACCATATGCGGATACAAGCCTATCTCGCTGCTTCTATCAATAATTGATACTAAGAATATCTTTGACGCAAAAGGAATTCTCCTTAATTATTACACGTCAGGAGATTTAACCGGTGATTATTCTCGTTGTGTCAGCTATGCAGCGATTGCTTTCAGGAAGTTAAATGTATCTAAACCCAAAGAAGAACAGGACAAAGACAACCTCAGCGAATCAGAAAAAAAGACACTATTATCATTAGCCAGAGAAACATTGAAACTATATTTGAAAAGCCAGAAGATTCCTCAACCTAATGAAAAGGATTTACCTGCTAAACTGACAGAAAAAAGAGGCGTCTTTGTGACACTTAAAGAAAGAGGTCAGTTACGGGGTTGCATCGGCCGCATCTTTGAACCGCAACCCTTATATCAGGGAGTTATTGCTGAGGCAGTAGATTCGGCGGTCAATGACTGGCGATTTTCTCCTGTAACCGCTGATGAAGAAAAGGCTATCTCTATTGAGATTTCTGTCATGTCACCACTGAAGAAAGTAGACGGTTACAAAGATATAATCGTCGGCAAACACGGAGTTTATTTAGTAAAAGGCGGTCGTACTGCCATATTTTTACCTCAGGTCGCTCTTGAGCAGGGCTGGACATTAGAAGAAATGCTCAACAATCTTGCTGAAAAGGCCGGGCTTCCAGTAGATGGCTGGCGTAATGGTGCCGAGTTCTTCGTCTTTACCGCTCAGGTGTTTTCTGAAAAAGAGTAAATAAGTTGATAAGTATTTCTTATCAGCATATCAACTAATTATGGATAGACGTCAATTCCTAAAATCCATCTCTGCCGGTGCGGCATTATCTGTTCTTTATCAGAATCATTTATTCGCATCCAATAAATCCAATGAAACGCGCAGAGAAGTTTCTTATTATAATAAGCTCGCGGGTGATGCAGTTGAATGCCTTATCTGCCCCAGACGCTGTCATATTCCCAACCACAGCCGGGGTTATTGTGGAAATAAAGAAAATGATAAGGGTTTTTATTACAGTCTGGTTTATTCCAAGCCGTGTACGACAAATATTGACCCGATAGAAAAGAAACCATTCTTCCACTTTTTGCCCGGTGCAACGAGCTATTCCTTAGCCACTGTCGGCTGTAATCTCGGCTGTAAGTTCTGTCAGAACTGGCAGATTTCTCAGGCATCACCGGAAGAATCCACAAGTTATGACCTGCCTCCGGCAATGGTTGTTGAGAAAGCTAAAAGCAGTAAAACTCCTGTAATCGCTTTTACTTATACTGAGCCCATAGTTTTCTACGAATATATGTATGATATATCCTCGTTAGCAAAACAACAGGGATTCCACAGCGTAATGGTTTCAAATGGTACTATTAATGAGGAACCGTTGCTTGCCCTCTGCCGGCAACTCAGTGCAGTGAAAATTGACCTCAAAGCATTTACTGATGAATTCTACCAAAAATATTGTAACAGTAATTTGCAGCCTGTTTTGGATACGCTCCTGACGCTCAAGAAAATCAAAATCTGGTTTGAAATCGTAGTCCTGATAATTCCGACGCTTAATGATAACCCCAAGGAAATTAAAGCAATGTGTGAATGGATAAAGAATAATTTGGGAGATAACATCCCATTGCATTTTTCCCGTTTCCAGCCGATGTATAAACTCAGCAATCTTCCTGCCACACCGTTAAAAACAATGGAGGATGCTTATCAGATTGCCCGTGAATGCGGGTTGAAATTTGTGTATCTCGGCAATGTGTCACCCCATCAGGCAGAATCAACTTACTGCCCCTCCTGCCGAAAAATACTTATTAAGCGGATTGGCTACACTATAGAAGAAAATGTATTAAAAGATAATAAGTGTCCCTATTGTTCGGAAATTATTCCCGGCGTCTGGAAGTAATATATAGCAGAATTAAGCCACAGATTGCACAGATTTAAATAGGAAGTTTGAACCCTACATTCTACCTTCTACATACTTCATACTTTATACTTCATACTATATACTACCTACTGTCTTAAGACAACCACATCAAACGTATTATCCGCTATAGCCGGCTGGTTCAGCAAGATTGAAATACCTGTGCCTTGCGGTAGTCCCGGTAACAAGAATAGTTGCCTAATCGGCTGGTCTTGATTTGTGGGAATAGAGTAACCTAAAATCACACCACCATTCAAATCAGGGTCTCCCAAAGGCGGAAATAAACCGCCTACCTGTTGAGCCGGAATCGTGATGCTGATAACCTTATAACTCAATTTAGGTTTCGTTACCGCACCATCGGCAATTTCACCTGTGGCAACCGGCGGAGTCAGTGGTCTTGTTACACCGCCACCACCCGAAGCAATCCATTCAAACCTTTCCTGTGCCTGATTGTAAGAAGGGATTTCACCATTAGCAGGAGTATCAATTGCCCGGATATGTCTCGGCTCAACCGAACCGTTAATAATCTCCGAATAGCCCACTGAATTAGAAGCCATTTTGGCTTTAGTTATTGCAGATGTTGCAATCTTCTGAGCGATGATTGAGGCATCAGCGATTTCGTCAGTCGTAACCGGCGGCGTTATCGGGCGAACAATAGAAGGCGGGACAAACGACAATTTCGCGGGAGTCACCGCGCCATTGGCAATCTTCTCGGTTATTACACTGTTCGTTGCTAATTTTTCACTGCTCACTGCCTGCGCTGCAATCTTGGGTGTTGTTACTGCACCGAAGGCAATTTTATCAGTCGTTACTGCACCATCCTGTAATTTTTTCGTTGTAACCGCATTATCCGCAATCTTCTCCGTAGTCACTGACGCATTAGCAATCTTTTCCGTGATTACACTGTTTACTGCCAACTGACTACTGCCTACTGCCGAAGATGCAATCTTCGGCGTGGTGACACAGGCATCTTTGAGCCGTGAATTGCTCACCTGTTTCTCGCCGATTTTGTCCTTAGTTACCGCTCCGTTAGCAATCTTCTCAGTTGTTACACTGGCAACCTGTAACTTGGAACTTGAAACCTGTAACTCGCCTATCTTCGGAGTTGTCACTGCACCATCTGCAATAGTAATAGTAGTTACTTCATTTGGTTTTAATGGCATATTAAACTCCTTTCACCGCAGAGACGCAAAGAACGCAGAGGAATTAAATAATAGTTTTCTTTTCCGCGCCCTCTGCGCCTCAGCGGTGAGGTTATTATTTTGGCGTAACGGTGCATCTGGCAGATTCGCCGAACTGTCCCGGGCGCGACTTCTTGTCAAACCATTGCGCCTTATATTCCACATTAGTCGGTTCGGTGATGGGCAGATTATGGGTATAGGGCGAATTGGTGTCATCAGCCACGTAAGTCCAGGGACCGGTTTCTATGCGATACCAGATTTTAGCGCCGGCAATCCCGGCCGGTTTGGCGTTGCGCCTCTCGTTTGACGGATTGATGCCGAAATGAACCTTAACCTCATTTGGAATTGACCAGTCTAAAATCAGATTAGGCGGCGTCAGATTCAGCACATATTCCGGGTTTGACGGAGTCGGGTTAGTATCCGGTATAGTGATACCCAATTCGCCTCGTTGGGCGTCGGTCGTGGCTTTTCGGATTTGAATCCTCTGAGCCAGGTTCCTAATTTCCGATTCCAAGTTGCGGCGGGCTAATTCCTTACCCTGAGTGGCGGCTATAGCGGCGTCTTGCGCTACGGTTTGGGCGGCAAGGGAGGTTTGCCAGTCCGAAGAAAGCGTCCCTAATGCGGTTACATCAGCCGGCAAAAGACCGTAAGCGGCGGGAGTTGCCACCACCTTAGTCACAAAATTGACCTGCCATGTTTCAAAATCACCGTCTGTGTTTGGTATATACTTCAAAGTCATATATCCTCCTTACTTATTAGTTTCAATAGGGTTACATTAAAATCTGCTTGTTAGCGAAACCATTTCGCCACTTAGCTATGCCCTTCCGCTACTTAGCGATGTCATTCCGCCTTTAGCGGAACCATTCAGCCACTTGGCGATATCATTCCGCCACATAGCGCTGTCATTCAGCCACTTAGCTATATACTTCCGCTTGTAGCGGAGACCTTCAGCCACTTAGCGATGTCATTCAGCCACTTAGCAATGTCGTTCCGCCTATTAGCGGAATCCGTGTAATGCTTGACGGCGAACCGTGTAGATTAGGAACAAACTATTCGTTCCTGAGTTAATCTGTGAAGGCTTCCCGCTATAAGTAGCGGGATTTCGTCACGCTCAACAAATCACCTCCTCTCGGATGGTTAGAATTAAATGAATTGGAAATGAATTTACGGAAAATAGATAATGAATTACTCTGCGACCTTTGCGCCTCTGCGGTGATGAATTGTGAACGCCCTGTAGCCCTTATTCTATCCCGCTTGGGCGGGACTCCGCTGTCGCAACGTGCGGTAAAAAGACCATGACCTGAACCCCTTAATTTACAAGGGTTTTCAGTCGTGGTTAGGGGGGGGGGGGGGGGTTGCCAGAGCCCAAGCGGGGAGAGGAAAACCAAAGGGGGGAAAAAA
>JAZDMB010000039.1:0-33823 GCA_043801445.1 Planctomycetota bacterium | reverse complement strand
TTTCTTTAATTCAGAGATTACTTCCAGAGTATCAGGCACTAATGGTATTTTGTCCACCAAGGAAATTATCTGGGCGATATTCAGACCTTTAAGATTCTGGGCAATGAGTTTTGTTAAAAGCCAGGAGTCGGAATTGGTGGCAAGAATCTTGACCAACTCCTTCTCAAAGTTGAATTCCTTGGCTGCTTCATAGACAAACCTACCCTGAAGGATGGTATTGTCCATATCAAAGACAATCATCTTCTTTAGCGGCGCCAGTGATTCATTAATTGCCAGTTCCATCTGGTCCCTGATAATATTGATGGTTTCCAGAGAATCCAGCGAGAAATCAGGATTAGTTTTAGAACGTTTCAGGATAGCCCGCGATACCTCGCGCGACATTCGTCCCAATTCGCGCCATTGCTTCATCTTGTTCTCAATCCGACCAATATTAACTTCTTTAATCCGCGCTTTTATTTTGAGCATGTCCAGAAGTATGCCGATATCCACGCCGTAATCATTCTCAAACTCTATTTTTTCAAAGAATGATTTCTTACCCGCGATAATCCCGCTTAAAGGTTGGGAGAATTTCAATGCCTCAGGCATAAGCAAACTCAAGAGCGGCTTGGCCACTAGTTCGGTGACCCGGCCGGCTTCCCTGCCGAAAGTGGACTTGACAAAATCCGCCTCATCCTTGATAAGCGGTTCGGACATCTTCCCTACCACATCGTCGGCATAATTAGAGATATCACCGTCCAGATAGACGATAATTTCGTTATGCGCCACCAGAAGCCCATCTTTCATAGATGCGCCTTTGCCGATTTTGGTTGAGGTAATAATGCTTGCGCCTGCTTCTTTAGCCGCCTCTACAGTCCGGTCAAGTGATTTATCATCAATCACAATAACCTCGCTGACATTCTTGGACCTGCGGGCCATGGACACCACCTGCGCGACGGTCTTTTCCTCATTAATGGTCGGGATAATTACGGAAATCATTATTTATACCTTATCGCTTGCCTGCGCCGAGACTTCGGCAGGCAGACTGCTTTTATTACCTTTGTTTCCCATAATCCATGCTGTTATTTTGGACATTATAAAAATTCCCAAAGCCAGAGTGGACAGGATTATAAATACACCCACGAATCTGATAATTAGTGTTGCCCATATATAATACCAATTGATATAGTCATCTGGATTCATTTTCGTTTATCCTCTCTGCTTAAGTGCTTCACTTTTTATAGCACTTGTTTTACAACGAAATGAGCCACCAGCCAAAGCACAATACTACTAATGGATAAAATAATAATGTATTTGCTAACCGGACTTCTATGGTAATCTTCCGTTCCTTGTTTATTAATAGTTTGATTTTCTGGCATTTCCTTCGGCTTGGGCGGCTGGTCAACCATCCGCGCAATAATAATAATAACTAACACTCCGCCATAGATAATATCTAACACCGAAGGAATAGCAAGTTGCTGGAAGGCAATGATAACTGCACAAAGGAGCAAGGCCACTGGTCCTAAGGCAAACCAGATAATCCTGGCTAAACAGCCGCTGACTGTGGTGATTTCAGAATCCTGACTCATATTAAAAACTCCTTATGACGTCTTGGCGTCATTACCCTTCTGATGATGAGATAATGCATTCCAAGAGGTTGATTACAGAAATTAACGGGATTCAAGGACTGTTTTTAATATGGCGGGTCGCGGGGAAGAGGTGGAAATTGAGGAAGATTAATTATTTGCTTTATCCGATTATTGCTATATTTAAGTAAGTTTCTTATATTAAACATACTGCAATGTATAGTACTCTATATTTTTATCATTGTCAATAAGTAATTATTTTTAAGTTTATTCTATTGGTGATAATTCGGTGAATATCATACCTAACGGAAGGCTTTGCTCTACCTAATTATTGAATAGTATAGTTAACCTTATTTAATATCAAATCCCTCTAAATCATTAGCAGGTTTATCCCATTGGATATCTACTTTGGTTACCGCAGCTGAAGGTGGTCCGTGGTGGCACCATTGAATCATTTCTTCTACGATATCTTTTTCACCTTCAAAGACTGCTTCTACTTGTCCTGTGTGCAGGTTTTTGACCCAGCCATTGAGATTGAGTGTTTGGGCTTTTTCCTGGGTGTATGCTCTGAAGAATACTCCCTGGACTCTTCCTGAAATCCATATATGTGCGCGGATTTTATTTAATAGCATAGGAAATTATAATCAAACGGGACACAGATGAACACAGAGCCCTGCGTGCTACGCAGATTAATATGTATAAGGAATCCCGGAGAACAGGAATTATAATCTTGGTTTCATGGTCTCCTTATAAAAATTATCAGTGTGTATCTGTGAAAATCTGTGTCCTATTTGGCGGATACGGGTTTATTAGTGTTATTCGTGTTCACTATTTTCCTTATCAAAGACTTTCAGCCATCCTTCTACTTCCGATGGTTTTAGTCCTATAAATTTTTCTATCGGCTCACCTTCTAAAGCCGGTTCGGATTTCTTTCCGGCAGAAATAAAATGACGTTTAATATGGTTTATTTTAAATAGTTCATTGATAAATTCATTTGCAGGCATGATTTGGACGCCGGATTGTTTTATCGTTTGTGTCCCGATGCTCACGAACGGGGCACTCCGTATCCGAAGGCATCGGAGTGCCAGAAGACGGTCTGATGTTACTACGCGGATGCCCTGATTATTTTTATTATGAATCTTATTTTCAACAATATCTATAATAAGGTTGTCCGCCTTGGATTTTTTCGTAGAGAAGATGATTTCAATATTCGGCGATTCTTTTTGATGGGATTGGTATCCGATACTTTCATCTCCGTCAAATATGACGATAATTTGAAAGCGTCTTTTTATATTATACGATTTAAGCCGTGTAATGAGGTTATCACGTGCTTGTTCCAGGAATCCCTGAGGTTTGGAATCCATTTCACTTTCGGAATTTTTGTTATTCCAGTTTGATTTTTTCCAGAGGTCGCTGAAAATAAGATTATAACCATCAATAATTAAAATCATTTATTTTATTGTATGGAATTTCAAAGTATAGCCACCAAGACACAAAGGCACGAAGAATTCTTAGTGTCTTAGTGCCTTCGTGGCAGAAGTTGTCCTGCCCTTGGCGGGATTAATTTATACTTTCCTATACTTCAACATTATCTCAAGATATCGTTTATGGTTGCCAATACAACCATTGATAATAAAAGAAAAAGTCCAATATACTGGGCAATTACTTGAATCTTAAGACTAGCCGGTGCGCCTTTGATTTTTTCAATCAGACAGAATAAAATACCGCCGCCATCTAAAACAGGGATTGGGAGAATGTTAAGAATAGCCAGGTTAATACTGATAAGTGATAAAAGCCAGAGGAAAAGGCTTATTCCTTCATGGGCGGTCCGATAAATGACTTGTATTATTCCGATAGGTCCGGCTAAACCGCTTAATGGTTCTTGTCCCTTGAATAGTTGTTTTATTGCCTGAAAAGTGAATAAACCCAAGTCCAACGTTTCTTTGCTTCCTTCCACAATAGCAGTGCCTAAAGGATATTTAGTCAGAACACTTTTAAATGTTAACCCTATGCCTAATGTTCCTATTTCAGATAGTTGCTTTGGTGTAACTTGAATGGTTTTTGTGATAGGGCCTGACTGACGGTCAGGCAGGTCTGTTAAGTTTTTAGCAACAGTAAGTTCTATTGAGTTACTTTTGGTTTGGGTTGCCAAGTCTTGTAACTGTGTCAATGCAGAGATATTAACCTCTAATGTTTTACCTTTTTCATTTTTACCTGTTGCCTTAATAATTTTATCACCGTAAGAAAGTCCAATGCCTGATAAGGACGAGTTATCTTTTGTTTCTCCGATTTCATTATTAATAAGAGGGACGATACCAATATATCCTTGTCCAGCCGGGTCAGAAGCAACAGAAACCGTTAGAGTTATACATTCACTTGTTGACCCGCCTGACCGGCCGTCAGTTCGGGCAGGGAGATTATTTTCTTGTATTATGGTTAATTCTAAATTCTTCCCTGCGGATGCTTTAATAATCTCAGCAAATTTATTCCAGGATTTTATTGGAGAATTATTCACGGTAACAATTCTATCACCTTTTTGGATACCGGCATTGGCGGCGGGACTATCTTTTCTTGTTTCGGCTATTATCACGGGCATAATACCGTCAATGCCAATGTTATAGTAAGGTTCGGTTAGTTTTTCCGTCGCTGGTATGGCAGTAATGATTCTGATTTCACCATCAGGATTACGGATTTTCATTGGAGTCGGCAGTTCAGGTCGCTGGGAAATTTTAGATGAGATTTCTCCTGCCGATAAAGTAGATTCGCCATTGACTTCCAAAATCTCGTCATTCGCTTTCAGGCCGGCTTTGTCAGCGGCCGAACCCGGCTGGATAGATTTAATTACATTGCTTGAAGGGAGGACTCCTAATCCGGAGGAACCTCTGGCTACAATAGCTATTAGCATTTCTTTCCCGCCTGCGTTAAAACTTCGGCGGGCAGGCCCGCCTGACGAAGCTTCAGCGTAGTCAGGGCGTTTTACTTTAAGTTTAAGAGGAGTTCCTGCCGGGATACGGATAATCTCGCGTCGATAGTCATTATGATTTTTGATGGGGTATTCTATAACATTACCATCAGCAGATGGTTTAATAATGGATAAAATAATATCGCCTTTTTGAAGAGAACTATTCCATTCGCTTGAGCCGCGCTGGATTTCGCCGACAGACGGAGCCATAAGGTTTAATCCTATCAGATAACTGATAATACACAGCGGGAAAGCGAGTATGAAATTCATTAATGCTCCGGCCATAAATACTTTCGCTCTGGTTAGCGGCGGTTTGGAAATAAATTCATCAGGCAGGTTTTTTATGTCCGGCGAGGTAATATTCTCACCGGCTAATTTAACATAGCCGCCTAAAGGTAACCAGCCGATTCCATATTCGGTATCTCCTTTTTTGAACTTGAATAATTTTATCCCATAAGCGTCGAAGAAAAGATAAAATTTCTCAACTCGTATACCGGAGCGTTTAGCCACAATAAAATGTCCCAATTCATGGATGAAAACAATGATTCCTAATCCTAATATGACCATGATAATTCCTTGCGTGGTGCTGAAAAATTCTGCCATTTATTATACTCCTTTAATTTCTAATTAATGATTTTGATATCTGATTCCTTGCCCATTGGTCAGATTTGATAATGTTATCGAAAGTTACTTTAAGCGGTTTATGGGTTCTGACCACCTGCGTAACCAACTTAGTAATGTCGGTAAATGAGACTTTTTTCTGAAGGAATAATTTAACGGTCTCCTCGTTAGCGGCATTAAGAACTGCTCCTGTTGTTCCACCGCGGCGAATGATTTCATAACCTAATAATAATGCCGGGAATTTTTTCGTGTCCGGCTTCAAAAATGTGAGTGACATTTCCTTTTGATACAATTTTTCAGATAGTCCCTGACCAGTTAGGGGTAAAAAGTCCAATGATTTCACCAGCGACTTAAGTCGTTGAGGATATGTCAGTGCATATTGTATGGGTAGTCTCATATCAGGTTGGTTCATCTGCGCTATGATTGAGCCGTCAGAGAATTCAATCATCGAATGAATTATAGATTGAGGATGGATAACCACTTCTATTTTTTCTGCAGGGATATTGAATAGATAATGCGCCTCAATGATTTCTAACGCCTTATTCATTAATGTAGCGGAATCTATGGTGATTTTTTTGCCCATTTTGTAAGTAGGGTGATTGAGTGCTTGAGCCGGAGTTACCCGTTTCAATTCATTTTGAGGTAAATTATAAAAAGGACCGCCGGAGGCAGTAATAATAATTTTTTTTACTTGAGAAATATCAATGCGATTCGGAAATTGTTTAAAATGGTGAAATAACTGGAATAAACCATTATGTTCGCTATCAACGGGAATAATCTTTTTGAAACCATTAAGGGTTCTCAAAAGTTCTCCGGCGATTACTAAAGATTCTTTATTTGCTAAGGCAACAGTTTTATGGGCTTTTATTGCCCAGAAGGTTGGATATAATCCATCTGCTCCGGAAATAGATGATAGTACAATGTCTACATCGCGACCGGAAACTATTTTTTCCACTTCTTTGTTTCCATAAAGTAGAGTAGTGTGGCTATATTTATTTCGTGATAAAATTGTTTTTAAAGAGTTGTAAGCGGAATATTCGTTTAACACCACTATTTGCGGTTTAAACTGTTTTATCTGTTTTAAAGTAAGCTGCCAGTTGGAATTATTTACAAGTGCTTTAATTCGGAAATGAAAGTTGGCGTCAGGATTTTTATTGATGTTTTCGATTACTGATAAAGCATTTCGGCCAACCGAGCCGGATGCTCCAAGAATGACTATATTTCTCATAATATAATCTGATATGCTCTCACGTCATTTTTTTTGCCTTTAAGTTGAATCAAGCCTAAATCCTTGACCGGGATGTCGTAAGGTTGAACAGATTTGTAAGTCTGTTCACCGATAACAATTTGATTGGCGGCGCCGAATTGATTAAGACGACTGGCGATATTAACAGTGTCACCAAGGACGGTATATTCAATACGCTTTTTAGAGCCGATATTACCGGCTATGACGACACCTGTATTAATGCCGATACGGATGTTATACGGTTTGGGGGTAGCAGCGGATTGAGAATATAGGGTTTGTATAATTTTCATAGCGCATCTGGTGGCATTAATAGCATGGTCTTTCAATTCAACCGGTGCGCCGAATATCGCCATAATAGCATCCCCGATATATTTATTAACGCTTCCTTTATGTTCAAATATAACCTGAGTTGCTGTTTCAAAAAACTCATTTAACATTTGGGCGATTTCGGCCGGCGGCATTTTCTCTGATAAAGTTGTAAAATTCTGAACATCAGCAAACAAGGTGGTTATTTCTTTTTCTTCAGCCGGAAAATCAGTACCGCCTCTTGAAACAATCAATTCTACGACATCAGGTGAGTGGTAACGTTCCAAATTGGTACGCAGGAGCGCTTCTCTATTTAAGTTTTTATAGAGTTCATCCTGCTTAATTCTAATAGCAATCTGATTGGCAATGGCTGTTAGTAAATCAATGTCATCGTTGGTAAAACAATGAGATTGCATTTGGCTATCGACATAAATAACGCCGAAGATATCCTGTTTTTCCCAAAGAGGAACGCAGAGTGCTGAATGTATATTTTGCTGGGCAATTGACATGCCTGCAGAAAATCTGGAATCAGCCATAGCATCAGTAGTAACAATAGAAATCTTATCATTGATTACCCTGTTGATAATGGTATGTGATACGGTAATGTGTTCCTTTAAATCTTTCTGTGCGCGAGTGCGGCTGAGTCGTGGTATAACCTTCCCTGTAGCCTTATCAATAAGCATTATTATACCTCGGTCTGCCTTAATAAAGTCAAAAATAGAATACATTGTAATATCTAAAACTTCATCCAGTGTAGTAGCAGAAGTAACGGCTTTGCCTAATTGATATAGGATAAAGAATTTTTTGCTATCTTGTTTGTCTTTTAACCCGATGGTATAAGGTGCTGCGGCTAACGATTGCCCTGTACTTTGCATCTCCTTCATATTCATGCGATATTCCAAGGGAATTTCATTGATACCCTTAATGATATCGCTGCCAAAACCAGAAGATTGCTCGGGAGGTGCGGTATGTTTGAAAATTATCGTTATCGTTCCAATCTTAATTTCATCATTGTCTTGTAAGAATGCAGAGGCGATATTCTTATTATTAAGAATGGTGCCATTAGAACTATGCAGATCGTTAACTAGGTACTGCTCCCCATTTTTTTTTATTTCACAGTGGTGACGTGATGCTAAATTATCAGGAATTTCCAAATCATTACCGAGTCCGCGACCAATAATAACGCATGATTTATTAAGAGGGAATTCCTTCAAGATTTTATTATTTTGCTTTACTATTAAATTTGGCATAAAATATATTATAAATTATAGGCTTTTATAAGTCAATAACAGTTTAACTTTAAAATATTTGACAAAAGTAATATTAGAGGCTATAAATACCTGTCATATTTATGACAGATGATATAAAAATTGCCTTAAAATCTTCTTGTGATTTGCGCAGATTATTTCTCTATTCACTTTTGATTGGTTATTGTTTATTGATTATCAACTGTTCCTATTTATACAAAAAACCAACGATGGAATTAAAGGAAATTAATATGATTTCCTTTAAGATGATAAAAACAGCTGATAATAGTGTTATCGGCTATTTAGAAGAAGCGGAAAATATGTTCATCAATTCTGGTGTGGAAAACAGAGAGAAACGAAAGGTTTATTATATCTATGACATAGATTTTAATCGAATCGGATTCGTAACAGAACAGGGGATTTATAAGTATATAGGAAAGGGAGATGTGACTCAAATATCAAAAGGTGAAAGTTATGCCATTGAATTTGCCATAAAAAAACTCTTGTTATACAATGGTACAATTTATTATGATGATTTTGAGGCAACCCCACCGTGGCGCGATAGATATTGATAAATTTATTAGTAATTCTTAAAGGAAAAAATTCTTTATTTGCCCAGAACCTGGCGGCTGATAACTATTCTCTGGACTTCCGATGTTCCTTCGCCTATTTCACAAAGCTTAGCATCACGATAATAACGTTCCACCTCATATTCCGTCGTATAACCATAACCTCCCAATATTTGTATGGCATTTTTAGTCACTCTCATAGCGACTTCAGAGGCAAATAATTTAGCCATAGAAGATTCTTTAACGAAAGGTAATTTCTTATCTACTTTCTGGGCAGCATCATAGATTAAAAATCGTGCCGCTGCTATTTCTGTTGCCATATCCGCAATCATAGATTGAATTGCCTGGAAATTACTAATAAGTTGCCCGAATTGTTTTCGTTGTTTTACATAATCAATGGTTTTGTCAAAAGCGCCCTGTGCTAAACCTAATGCTAAGGCTCCGATGGAAATACGACCCTCATCAAGAGTTTTCATTAAATATTTAAAACCCTCTCCTTTTTTACCTAATAGATTATCTGCAGGGATAAAGCAATCCTCAAAGACCAATTCCCCGGTATCAGAAGCCCTTAATCCAAGTTTATCCTCAGCTTTAGTATTAGAAAACCCTTTAGTAACTCGTTCTACGATAAAAAGACTGATAGCATCATCAAGTTTTGCCGCAACTATCAGGATATCAGCTACATTAGCATTAGTGATAAACATTTTAGTGCCATTTAATAAATAACCGTCTTTGGTCGCTTGAGCTATAGTTTTAATACCATGAACATCAGAACCGGCTTCCGGTTCAGTGATTCCTAAAGCTCCTAATTTTTCACCTTTAGCTAAAGGAATAAGATATTTATTTTTTTGTTCTTCATTGCCGAAGAGATAAATCGGATTAGACCCTAAAGAGGTATGTGCAGCCAGAGTTATAGCGGTTGATCCGCATGCCCGGGCCAACTCTTCAACTGCAACTATATAGCTCAATTTACCAGCGCCGGCACCTCCATATTTTTCCGGGAATGGGATACCCATCAAAGATAAATCAGCCATTTTACGGATAGTTTCCCATGGAAATTCTTTAGTTTGATCAATTTGTTTTGCTCTGGGTGCTACCCATTTAGTGGCAAATTCGCGTACAGTATGCTGAATCAATTCTTGTTCTTCGGTTAACATAATTTCAATTTTATTCTATTTTATATGTTTCTTTGTTGTATCTAAGGATAAATTTTGTAAAGCATTCTGGGAAAGGGGATACATTCACGGATATGTTCCCTTCCGCATATCCAGGCAACAGTCCGCTCCACACCCAAGCCGAAGCCGCCGTGTGGTACGGTTCCGTAGCGTCTCAAATCAAGATACCACTCATAGGCACTTTTGGGTAATTTATGCTCTGCTATCTTTTTTTCTAATATTTCCAAGCTATCTTCACGTTGTCCGCCGCCTATAATTTCGCCATAACCTTCTGGCGCAATCATATCTACACATAAAGCATAATCCGGATTTTCATGGTCAGCCTTCATATAAAATGCTTTGACCTTCATCGGGAATCGATGTATCAGAACAGGTTTATCAAACCGTTGGCCAATAAATTCTTCTTCCGGAGCACCTAAATCATTACCTCTTTCAAATGGATGCTTCTCTTTTTCAAACAAATCAACTATTTCATTATAGGATACTCGTGGGAATGGTAGAGTGATTTTTTCTAACGGTTTCGTATCTCTTTCTAGTATTTTTAATTGTTCCTGGCATTTTTCTAATATACGCTGTATAATGAAATAGACTAATCCTTCGGCTAATTCCATAACATCATTCAAATTAGCATAAACGATTTCCGGCTCAACCATCCAGAATTCAGTTAAATGTTTGCGGGTCTTGGATTTTTCTGCCCGAAATGTTGGACCAAAGCAATAGACCTTACCAAGGGCCATTGCCGCTGCTTCCATATATAATTGTCCGCTTTGTGAAAGATATGCTTTATCGTCAAAATAAGCTACTTCAAAAAGATTAGTTGTGTCCTCACAGGCAGAAGGAGTTAAGATAGGGGCATCAACTAATATAAATCCCTTATTGTCAAAGAAATCACGGATAGCGCGGATAATCTCGGCACGGCAAACAAGCAAGGCAGATTGTTTACGGGAACGAAGCCAGAGATGTCTTTGTTCCATCAAGAAGCCAACGCCGTGTGATTGAAGTGCGATAGGATAGGGTTCGGCTAAATGGATAATTTCGACCCCGGAAACAGTTAGTTCCACGCCGCTCGGTGCGCGTTTATCCTCACGCACTGTTCCGGTTATTATCAATGATGACTCCTGAGTGATTTTATCATATTGGGCAAATAATTCTTTGCCGACATCATTTTCCGAGATGATTCCCTGGACTATACCGGTCCCATCACGGACCTGCATAAACATAATCTTTCCGCTGGAGCGGTTATTGTATAACCACCCTTTAATCGTAACTGTTTTATTAATATGTTCTTTTAATTCGGAAATATATGGCATATCTTCACCTGATTTACACTTCTTGTTTTTTTATGAGTAAAAGAAACTTATATATTTAATAAATCATCTATTTCTAAATGAAGCAAGATAAATCAATGGTTTTTATTTGACCACCCATATAGTAATATTATAATTAAATACACTTAAGTACCACCTGCCGTTAATATAATAATATGCAAAAGATAATATATTTAGATAACTCGGCAACAACTAAGGTGCATCCATTAGTAGTAGAAGCGATGAAACCTTACTGGGATGGTTATTATGCTAATCCGTCAAGTTTACATCAGAATGGTCGAGATGTCCGTGAAGCAATAGATAAAGCAAGAGAGCAAGTGGCTCAATTGTTCGGTGCTGACCCCAAGGAGATAATATTTACAAGTGGCGGAACAGAATGTGATAATCTTGCCATTTTCGGCATTGCTTATGCGAATCGTTCCAAAGGTAATCATATAATTACATCACAAATTGAACATCATGCTGTTCTTAATTCCTGTCATCAGTTAGAGAAGCAGGGTTTTGAGGTTACTTATTTACCCGTTGATAGTGATGGGTGCGTGATGATTAAGGAATTGGAAAAGTCTTTACGTAAAGAGACCATTCTCGTTTCCATAATGCATTCTAATAATGAAGTGGGAACAATACAGCCAATAGAAGAGATTGTGGAAATATGCAATTCTAAAGGAGTGATATGCCACACTGATGCAGTTCAATCGGTTGGTAAGGTTAGATTTGATTTGGGTAAAAGTAAACTAAATTTATTGTCAATGTCGGCTCATAAAATTTATGGTCCCAAAGGAGTAGGCGTTTTATATATTCGTAAGGGGACTAAAATTATACCGCTTCAGTATGGGGGACACCACGAATTTCGACGCAGGGCCGGCACAGAAAATACAGCCGGTATTATTGGTTGTACTAAGGCATTGGAACTCGTTTATGCTGATATGGAGTCGACGAATAAAAGAATGACAGAATTAAGAAATAGACTCCAAGGATTTATTTCAGGCAATATTCCCGAGATTAAGATTAACGGTCATCTGGAGAAAAGGCTTCCTCATCTCTTAAATGTGTCGTTTAAATATGTAGAGGGTGAATCCATTCTGCTTAATCTGGACAGTTATGGTATATGTGTTTCCTCTGGCTCGGCTTGCACCTCTGAGAGCTTAGAGCCTTCGCATGTGCTATCAGCAATGGGTGTGCCAACCGAAATTACTCATGGCTCTATAAGATTCTCTTTAGGCAGAGAAACTGCAAAAGAGGAGATAGATTTTACCGGAGAGACTCTTGTAAAAGTGATTCAGCGACTTAGAGAGATGTCTCCGCTATACAAGCCCCGTTAGAAGTCACTCAGTTGGGGGCGTCCCGATGGACATCGGGACTACTTCTAACGGGCTGAAGATGCAACAAAAACTTGCTACTGCAAAAAGAAGTGATGGTGAAAATGGTTACTTATGATATTATAATTATTGGCGGGGGACCGGCCGGGCTGACCGCAGGTATTTATGCTTCTCGGGCATTAATGAAAACAGCACTCCTTGAGAAAATAGCACCGGGCGGTTTAGTTATGACTACTGAAAAAGTGGAGAATTTCCCGGGATTTTCAGAAGGTGTTTCCGGTTTTGAGTTAATGGGACAGATGGAAAAACAGGCTATAAAATTTGGATTAGAGATATTCTCCGAAGAAGTAATAATGATTAATAAAGAAGATAATGTTTTTAATATTAAAACGACCACACAAAATTATAAGACATTAAGTATAATTATTGCAACCGGAACAACCTATCGGAAATTAGGAGTGGAAGGCGAATCTGCCTTTACAAGCCGTGGTGTTTCTTACTGTGCAACTTGTGATGGAGCGTTGTTTAAGAATAAAGAAGTTATAGTAGTTGGTGGGGGAGATACTGCATTAGAAGAATCGCTGTTTTTGACCAGATTTGTAAAAAAGATATATTTAGTGCATCGTAGAGATAAATTACGTGCTATCGGTATACTTCAGAAACGAGCCATCCAGAATGAGAAAATAGAGTTCGTCTGGAATTCTGCCGTCAGTAAAATTAAAGGGAAGAGTAAAATAGAAGGTGCGACGATTAAAAATTTGGTTAATAATAATGAGAGGGATATAAACATTGACGGTATTTTTGTTTTTATCGGCTTTGAACCGAACACGGGTTTCCTGAAAGATTTTGTGAAATTGGATGAGAATGGCTATGTGATAGCTGATGTGGAGATGAAAGCTTCCCGTGATGGGGTATTTACTGCCGGAGATGTGCGCAGAGGTGCCTTACGGCAAATAATCACGGCTTGTGGTGATGGTGCTCTTGCCGCTGTTTCGGCCCAGCATTTCGTGGAGCAATTAAAATATAAAACATAATGCATGCCCCGTTAGAAATGACCACAAATGGAAATGAAGATATGAGTCGCTCGTTAAAACATAACGGAAAACTTTTTAACGGGCTGAGAAGCCCAGAAAACTTGCTACTGCATCAATCTTTGCATTACCAGCCTCTAGAGAATAAGAAAGTTCATTGTCATTTATGTCCTCATAATTGTATTATTCAAGAAAGTAAAACGGGTATTTGTCGTCAGCGTAAGAATACAGAAGGTGTTTTATACTCCATGAACTATGGTCAGTTGACGTCAGTTAATCTTGACCCGATGGAGAAAAAACCGCTATATCATTTCTACCCTGGAGAAAAGATTTTATCAATAGGTACAAATGGGTGTAATCTGAGTTGTCAATTCTGTCAGAATTGGTCAATTTCCCAGCAAGATAGTCCAACCGATGAACTTACACCAAATGAGGTGATAAAAAAAGCTTCTCAATATAAGACCAGATTTATTGCTTATACTTATAACGAACCTTTTATTTGGTATGAGTATGTATTGGATGTAGCTAAATTAGCTACGGAAAAAGGATTGATAAATGTTTTAGTAACGAACGGTTATATTAATATGGAACCTTTGATGGAATTGTTGCCTTATATATCTGCAATGAATATAGATATAAAAAGCATCGAAGAAGATTTTTATCACAGGTTGTGTAAGGCAAGATTAGAGCCGGTACTGGAGGTGGCGAAAATCTCACGACAGAAAAAAGTGCATATAGAAATAACTAATTTGGTAATACCAGAAGAGAATGATAAAACAACTGAATTCGAGGAACTTGCTAAATGGATTGCGGGGAATTTGGGTAAGGATACGCCTTTACACCTTTCCGCATATTTTCCGATGTATAGAGTAAACAGACCGCCAACACCGGTAGAAACACTAATATCTGCTTATCAGATTGCCAAGAAATACCTATATTTTGTTTATATTGGTAATGTTGCAGGAATTAAAGGAGAACAAGATACGATTTGTTATAAGTGCGGCAATAAATTAATAGAACGAAGAGGATATGAGTCCCGACAGAATTCGGGATTAACTTCAGATGGACGCTGTAAAAACTGCGGGAGTGATAATAATATCAAAATAGCCGCAGATTTCACCGATTAAATTCAATCTGTGTAATCTGCGGCTTCTTTACTTCCTTTTAATGCCTGCCCGACCTGATGGTCGTTCGGGCGGGTTTGCTTTTTGATATTTAATATTCCAAATTAGCAGTAGAAGCCCACCAAATACTAATCCCCATACAACGGTAGGATATTTTATAGCATATACTAAAGGTGTTAATGTAAGTCTGACTATGGATGCCTTAAATGGCGATGTCTTGAGATAATCAGCAATTTTAGGGCTAACCTTATAATACCAATTCACGAATTTACTACCCAATGAATTAGTCAAAAGATATTTATCCCTGAAGTTCTTTAATACCATAACATTAGGATGCGTGGAACTTCCATAGACTGCTGTAGCAATAAAACATTTTCCCAATGGTTTTGTAAATGTATTTGCCGGCGCAAATGGGTCTCCACTACTACCTGTAGATGTTATCACTGGGTTCTCTACGGTTGGAGGTGGTTGTGTGTATCCACCAAAAAGGTCATTAGTAATTATTGTAACGAAAATATCATTAGCTAGACCTATAGCTGGATTATAATTAAAGGAAATATCAAAGGCTGTATCAGTCCCGGAAAGTGGCCAGACAGGATAACCAACATCAAGAGGTGGGTTACCTGAATCCGTGTATCCTGTAATTAGAATATTACCACTTTTATCTGTTCTAATGCAATTGGCTGATTCGTTTGCTGTTCCGCCGATATAAGTAGATGCATTAAGAGTTGAAAGAGTTTCATTGAATACAGAAATACATACATCAGTATAGCCATTATTAATAGTACCAAAAGAGCCGTAACTTGTTGGATAATCCGCTGAGTCGGTTGAGCCGCATATATAAATATCGGTATTAATACTACTTTGACAAATAGAATTTGCCGCGTCACTCTGTGCTCCGCCTATCCAGGTAGAGTTTGTAAGGTTAGTTAGGGTATTATTAAATCTTGATACAAAGCTGTCTTGAGCACCAAGTCCAGGAGTAATAGCAGAGTTATAGGCGTTGATGGTAACCGTGAAATCAGTTGAAGCTGTTACACCACATATATAGGGAGTATTACCTCCCTGACGTCCTATTATGATATCGGTTGCGACTTCTCCTCCAGTTCCACCTAAGAAAGTAGAAGCAATAAGCGTTGAAATGTTATTGTTAAATTTAGAAACAAAAGCATCCTGTCCTCCTGTTGCCGGTCTACGAATAAGATATGCTCCGTTTGTAGTAGGAAAGTCTGGGCTTCCTTGACTAGTAAAACCGGTAATAAAAACATTATTTTCAGAGTCTATAGCAATACCATTAGCCACCTCATTTCCAGGCAGACCCTGAAATGGGACTGGGGTTCCTCCAAGAAAGGTACCGGAAAAATAAAAAGCGCTGGGGTCGCTTGGTGTATATCCGGAAAGATTATTATTGAGTTTGACTAAAAATGCATCCTGACCGCCGAAATTATTCCTATATACACCATTAGTAGGAAAGATATAGTTGTTGGTTTCACCGCAGATAAAAATATTATTATCAGGACTATCAATAGCAATATCATAAGCTCTTTCATAATTGACGGCGCTGTAGGTATATCCTCCTACATAAGTTGATGCCAGAAGTCTGGTTAGACTATTATTTAGTTTAATAACACAAGCATCTTCCGGGATACTACTAAGGCCTAACTGTTGAGGTCCGTTATAAGAATTATCAAAAGGAGAAGCATTTAGTTTATCGGTTGCCGTCGGGAATCCGGCACCAGCATATCCCGCCACAAATACATTACTATCAACGGTAGTATCTATTGCTATACAAAGGCCTCCATCGCTAGAGGGTCCTCCGACAAATGTAGATGCTAGCAAAACAGACAATGTTGGATCGAATTTTGATACAACTATATCAGTGCCAGCAATGGTCCAAGTAGGATTATAAGGCGGCAATCCTTCTTCACCAGCGACCGGATAATCAGCAGAACCGGAATAACCGGCAATAAAAATATTGCCATTTGAATCAACGGCTATACTTTGTCCGGAATCTGACAATGATCCTCCAATGTATGTTGATGATAAAATCGGGTCAATAACCAAAGGAATAGATTGATCGTAATTCCCGACCGTAAATCCATAAGTGGTTTTATCTATTAATCGATACGAAACCCCGATATTTTTTCTTATTCCATTTATTTCCTGATAGGCAATCGGTCGGGTAAATGAGGTTAGAGGTTGGAGGTTGGAGGTTAGCGAGGTGATTACTTCAAGCTCTCCGGAATTTGATAGCGATAATTCTTTTATATTTCCCAGAGAAAATCGTATGGATTTAACATCACCATTCGGATTGATAATAAAAAGTTTCTCAATATTTTTTTGGTTTGCTTTTAAATTAATAGTAATACCTTCCCAAACTTCGCCCATGGTGATGATTTTATATGTTTGAATATTCGTCCGCCAATTTTCCGGTTTGTCTCCGATGAAAAAGTTAACCACAGTCGGTGATGGCTCTAACCCTGTTACCTCTATAGAGTTCGGAGTATTCCGAACCATGAATTCTCCACTCCGAACCTCATCAATGACAGGGGTTTCTTTTAAATAAACTCCATAACCAGGCAATTCACCATTACCGTCAATACATTCATCTGCACCGAGATAGTCCTTCCGGGTAATAATGCTATAAACAAATTCACCCTTATCTGTAATAAATACACTGCCGTTAAAAATCTTTGTATAGAACTTGACTTCCGGTGTTGGTATTTGTCCTTCGTTTTTAATGAAAGGTATTTGAGTAGATGATGTATTAGATGATAATTTTTCTTTTGCTTTAATAGCGGCAGGGGAATTATCAGCTGCCCATACCTGTACGGTTAAACTAAATCCAACTAATACTAAAATGATGAATTGTTTCATAATAAGTTGTCTCCTTTCTTGGAGTCTAAATAGTCCGGTTTTTTAGACCAGTAAAATATAGCTATGACTGACAAGATTATTAAAAAGATACTTATAGGAATAGGATATCTTAATGAATAAACCAATGGTGTAAGGGCTAATTTAAATATAATTGCAAACAAAGTAGATCGTTTAATATGTTCTGCAATACGGGGACTAACTTTATAATACCAATTCACAAATTTATTACCCAATGAATTAGTTAAAAGATAATTATCCCTGAATTTTCTTAATGCCACAACATTAAGATTCGTTGGGCTGCCGTAAACAGCCGTAGCAATAAAACATCCTTTAGTAAACTCATTTTTCGATGCGTATGCGTCTCCACTACTGCCAACAGACTCTTCATCGGTAGACGGGATAAAAGGATCTTCTTCTTTTCTCCATCCCGTGGTAGTGAATCTTGCGAGATTTGACCAAGAGACTCTTGTGAAAGTAACAGGGTCGCTGTAATAATTATCAACGCATACAACTTGCCAATAATATGGAGTTCCTTCCTCAAGTTGTTCCGGGGCAGGTAGATAACTTGTAAGAGCACCAGAATATATTTCGATTTGAGGAGAATATACTGAAGATAAATAAACCGCATATTGCGCTGTTGTAGTGACTGCATTAGTTGGGGGGTCCCATTGTAATATGGAGGGTATCAGTTGGTCAATGGATCCATTTGATGGAGAGCGAATAATTGCCGGCGCTAAAGTTAAATCGGCTATAGAAATGCTTAGTAATGCTGCTAAATCTGTTACTGTTATTGATAATGGGAATCTTCCTAAATCAGGCGTTATTCGGCTAAGAAAGATATCGCTCGCACCACCATTAGAGGCGGTCCCATCGTAATTACCTGTCCAAGGGCTGGGGTCATTAGGATTAATTGCTCTGACAATAGGAAAATTCGATGAATTTGTAGAACCGGCAAATGTGAGGACAACGAATCCGGGAATAGGCGTGCTTGTAAAAGTGGCTAAATCCGAAATTATTCCTCCTCTATTAACGGAATCAGAGGACGGGACGCCTAATTCACCACCGCTACCACCTATATATGTAGAAGCCTCAAGGTTAAGGGTATTACTATCTAATCGTGTAATAAATGCATCTGAACTTCCACTGAGAGTGGTACTATAGGGTGGAAGAATAGCAGGAGAAGTGGGAAAATTTGTAGAAGAAGTATAGCCGAAAGCAAAGACTTGTCCGGTTTGTCCGGTTACAGATATAGCAAGTGCATATCCTAAATCACGACCAGTTCCTCCAATAAATCTTGATGCTAAAACATTAGTCAATCCGGAGTTGAATTTACTAATGAAAACATCTCCTGCTCCACTATAAGTTGACAGAGCGGTGCAACTAAAGGGGAAATTAGATGATTGTGTCTCACCAGTTATATAGATATTATTAACTTGGTCTGTTGCAATCGCATAAGCTACATCATCCCCGCTTCCTCCTATTAATGTGGAGTTTATGATAGATGTTAATGAATTAGAAAATTTGGTAATAAAGACATCTGAGTTTCCAGCTAAAGAAGAACGATAAGTACTGGTGGTAGTTGGAAAATCAGACGAGAAAGTATTGCCTGTTACTATAACATTTCGGGCAGTATCGGCGACTGCTAATCCGTAACAAAAATCATTCGATAAGCCTCCGACATAAGAACAAGCAAATCCACCAGGGGTAAGAGAAGTATTAAATCTTGCTACAAATCCGTCATAACCGCCTCCGAACGTAGTATCAGCTCCGCCAGAAGCCGGGAAAGTAGAATTACCAGCTATACCGGCTACAAAAACATCATCATTGTCCACTTTAATAGCATAACCGTAATCATTGGCTGTGCCGCCTAAATAAGTAAATGCATCAATTGTTGCAATGGTATAATAGGGAGTAAAGAGACTATAGGGGGTTCTGCCTAATATTGCAACAAAGACATCAATACCTCCATTGAAACTCCCATCATAAAATCCTGTTGTGGCAAAAGATTGACCAGTAGTAATACCAGTAACATAGATATTTTGTGGACTAGCAGTATCAAGAGCTATCGCAGTACCGTATTCTGATGCTATGTCTGAACCTAAATATGTTGAAGACCAAAGAGCTGTTAAACCAGGACTAAATTGGGAAATAACTACGTCATAGAGAAGATAATTGACAACGTTAAGATTGGGTTGATAGGCACCTGCCGTGGTAGGATAAGGGATATTGAATGAATTGCTATAACCCACGGTAATTACGAGATCATTATTATCTCTAACGATACCGGTGCTAACATCTTCGCCGTCGCCACCGCAATATGTTGATGACAAAAAAGGATCAATAATTAAAGGAATAGAATGGTCATAATTGCCGACTTTAAACCCATAAGTTGAATCATTTATTATAAGATAAGAGACGTCAATTGGTTTCCTAATACCATCGACGTCCTGATAGGCAATTGGCTGGGTAAACTTGGTATTTCCTTGTGAGGTAATGAGTTCAAGTTCCCCGGATTCTTTTAATGATAATGTTTTTATTCCTTCAACAGCAAACCTAATAGAATTCACATTTCCGTCTGGATGAACCATGAAAAGTTTCTCTATATTTTTCTGATTTGCCCTCAAGTTAAAAGTAATACCATCCCAAATATTCCCTAATGCGATTAGTTTATAGGTGGAGATATTACTTCTCCAATCTTCTTCCGGTCCCACAAAGGAATTAATAATAGTTTCAGCGCGCTCTAATCCTTCAACATTAATCCCTGTATTCGGTATTCTGTATTCTGTATTAAGCGGTTTTTCTTTTATAAAATATACGAGTGGTGGAGTAGACCCATCAGGAAGCAGTATAGTATCGGCGCCAATATAATCTCTTGGAGAAAGAACATTATAAATTAATTCACCCTTGTCAGTAATAAAAACATTGCCAATAAGGGTTTTGGTGTAAAATTTGATTTCTTGTGATTTTATCTGTCCTTCATTTTTGATGAACGGGATTTGTAAAGAGGAGATATTTTTCATTTCCTCAGAAGTATTGAGGGAAGATTTAGTCTGATTAATCGTTTGGTCTGGTGTTGGTGAAAGCGTTTCCGTTGTTTCAGCGTTTAAAAATGTAACTGTAGAAATGATAATTAATCCTACGATTAGAATGATATTTTTCATAATATACATAACTCTATTCCTTAAAAGAAGTTAATGTGATTTTTAACCACGTCCTGACAACATAACATAGTCATTATGCTTATATTATTTCTCATGTATAAATCTACTATTTTTAAAATGGTTTGTCAAGGAAATTTAAATATAATCCTATAAGGTCAAAAGTAGTAAGTGAAAAGTTAGGACTTTCAACTTATAATTTTACAGACGGATTAATTATATATGCATAATCAACTAAATCCTCGGTTTTATATACTTTTTCAATGGGGTCAACAATCTGAAGAAAATGTGATAATCGTCCGGTTATACTTGCTCTTTCCAGCATGTCTTTCACTAATCCTTGAGGATTTAATATAGAGACTTTTAGGCCTCGTTCCTGAACGTGATTAATTGTCTCTATCCCAATGCTATCAATCATACTTGTACGGGCGAGATTAAAGATAAGATTATTTATGCCTAAGCAGGTAAAGTTGATAGAGTAAATAATTTTATCTAATTCCTCAGCATAGATACCAACTATGGCACCTTCTATCTCAATCAGGTAAGTCGTATTATTAATTTTAGATGTTATTTCCATATGATAAGAAAATATTTAGTAAGTAGATTGAGCAGATTTAACTGATTAATTTCTACGAAAGCAAAATCTATCTGCTTACACTTAATAGTATAAGCAAATTCTATGCCAGAATAACGATAATCAGAATTATTTATAAGTAAAGTTATAACTACAATAATGGTATGAAGTTAAATAAAGTAGTCTTTATAAAATATAGAAAAAAATAATATTGATGCATGCTGATGCACCAATGTGGTGCACAATATGTGAAACATTATGGTGCACAAAAAGATACGAGCATCATTCTATTCCTAGTTTTTTCATCTTTCTAGCTACATCATTGCGGTGTAATCCGAGTATCTTGGCACAGAGCGTTTTCTTATGACCAGATTTTTGGAGTGCTTTAATAATACATTTTCGTTCTACTTCTTCAATCTGTTCTTTTAGAGATTTATTTTCTTCGGCTTCATTTGGGGTATCTTCTTTAATTACCTGATGAAGATGTGGAGAAACTACCTCAGGGGTAATTAAGTCGGCTTCACCTGTTAAGACACAGCATCGTTTAATCTCATTTTCTAATTCCCTGACATTACCGGGCCAGTTATTATCCAAAAATAATCTCATTACCTCTTCAGACAATGTTTTTCTTTTGGTTTTAGTCTCTTGGGCGACCTTGTCTAGAAAATGGTTCACCAATAATGGAATGTCTTCTTGACGTTCTCTTAACGGAGGCAGATTTATCGTGATGACATTTAATCGGTAATAGAGGTCATCCCGGAATGTGCCTTTTTGGACTAAGTGTTTTAGGTTTTGGTTCGTAGCAGAGATGACTCTGACATTTACCTTAATGGTATTCTTTCCGCCTACAGGTCTAATCTCGCATTCCTGCAGTGCCCTTAAGAGTTTCTTCTGCATCTCCTGGTCCATTATGCTGACTTCATCTAAGAAGAGTGTGCCACCGTCTGCCAATTCAAAGAGTCCCTTTTTATCTTTATCAGCGCCGGTAAATGAACCTTTGATATGCCCGAATAGTTCGCTTTCCAATACTCCTGAAGCGAAGGCGGCACAGTTTTCTGAAATAAATGGTTTAGCCTTACGTGGACCATTGAAGTGAAGCGCTTTTGCCACTAATTCTTTACCGGTCCCGGTTTCACCCTGAATCACTACCGGATAATCGGCTGTGATGGCTTTATCTAAAAGTTTGTAGACCTCTTGTATTGTTTTACTTTTACCGATAATATTGGCAAATTGATATTTCTCATAAAGTGCTTTTTCTAATTCAGTAATCCGCTTTTTATATTCCCAGATTTCTATTGCAGTCTTGACAATCTCTTCTACGAAAGCATTTAGAAGCTTAACCAGTATTCCAAGGAGTTCTTTAGAAATAGGTGGAATTCCAAAATACGCCTTTTTCAAACGTTCTAAATCTACTCCGGTTTTCTTTGTCTGCTCGGCAATCTGTTGCCATTCAATTTCGTTCGGTTCATGAAGAAGGAATCCTCCAAATGGAGAGATACAACCGCAATACTTGCCATCAATGATTATTGGAATAGATACCTCGGTCAAGCCCGCATGGCATATACAGATATCGGTTTTAAGCGTGGTTGAAAGTTGAGAGAAGGCTTGTTTTGATAATTCCACACACTGCTGTCTTCCTTTTTCCGTTTCCAGAATAAGGTCGCAAAACGGGAAGGAAATATGTTCAGAGGGTCCCCGAATGTGTTTCCATTCCTCCAGTGTGATACCCATCGCATCAAAATCAGCGACCACAATATTCTTTTTGAATATTTGTTTTAATAAAGTGAGAGTCTGCTGATATAAAGGCGAGGCAAAGACTTTTTGCCAGACCTCAAGTCCCAGATTGATTTGTTTTATAGGATATATATTCTGCATATAATGTATACGTTGAACTCTTACAATGAAATAAGATAGCCAAAAAGATTATTTAGCCGATGCCGCTATGAATTTTATCTTTTTAAGCATCTCGTTATTCCTTCACTCTTATAATCATAGAAGACTATAATTTCTAATCTGGCTAAGAAAAATTATGAATATTTCTAATCGTAAAAACACAAAGACAGTAAGAAAACTTCATAATAATAACATTTAATATATCTAATTGCCTATCAATTTAATCAATAAATCATTGCTTGTATTTTTATATTGTGTTTAACGTTCTAACATAATACTAATTTGCTGATATTTGTCAGCAGTTGATTCTAAAACCAATTTGAAAAATGTCATTTATTAAGGATTAAAGAGGGGGGGGTACCGCGATAATAATTATTGCTTAATTTATAGTATTGGTGGTTAAGATAATCCTCGAAAAAACCGATAATATTATAATAATGATTCTATTTTTTTTGAGAAGAAACATAGAATAAAAAATGCAAATCTGTTAGATAGTATTTTAGAAGGAATCAAATTATAAATTATGAAACTTACAAAATTAACATTAGATGGCTTCAAATCATTCGGTCACAGAACGGAGATAAGTTTTGATGATGGGATAACAGTTTTAGTCGGTCCCAATGGTTGCGGTAAAAGTAATGTTGTTGATGCTATAAAATGGGTTTTGGGCGAGCGGAGCATCAAATCTCTTCGTAGTGAAGAAATGATTGATGTTATTTTCAATGGTGCCGCTGATGCAAATCCTTCCGGCTATGCGGAAGTTTCACTTTCATTTTCCAATTCCGATGGCAAATCTAAACTGCCATTAGATTACGAAGAACTTACAATTACCCGAAGACTTCATCGTTCCGGAGAGAGTGAGTATCTCATTAATAATCAACTTTGTCGCCTTAAGGATATCAGGGAATTGTTTATGGGAAGCGGGATTGGAATGGAATTCTACTCTATTATCGAACAGGGTAGGGTTGATTTTATCCTGAGAAGTAATTCGTTTGAACGACGCGAACTTTTCGATGAGGCAGCCGGAATCAGTAAATATAAATCTAAAAGACGTGAAAGCGAAGCGAAACTTCAGAAGGTTGAGCAAGATTTAATAAGATTACAGGATATTTTGCGCGAGGTTAGAAGAGAGATTCGTTCTATTAAAATTCAGGCAACTAAAGCCGAAAAATATAAAAATACGCTTGAAGAGCTCAAGGCGAAAAAAACACAACTATCGTTACATGCCTATCATCAATATCATCAGAAACAATCAGAGTTATCAGATAAAATTACTCAACTGAAAACCCTATATGGTTCTTTTGAGGAAAAGTTACAAGCCGCAGAAGAAATTATTATAGCAATAGATAAGGAAATCCTTCAGATAGATAATAACATTTCAAATCAGAATGAAATTTATATAGATTTGAACAGTCGGCTTTCGGAAACCAAACATAAAATAGAATCATCATCGTTGCGTCGGCAGGAACTGATTACTGAAGAGGAGGAAACTCGTGGAAGCCTCGCTTCTTATACTCAAAAAACTATTGACCTGCGCAATAGACTTTGTGAAACGATGCAATCATATGAAGTTATCAAGAAAGAAGTAGAGCTATTAAACGATGAGATTGATGAAAAGGATATTTTTTATAAGGGAATCGTTCAGGAAATAGACGAAAGTATTAAAAATTTAGAAGCCAAACGAAATGAAATCTTTCAGGTAACACATAAAAAATCAACATATCAAAATGAACTTTCAACGATACAGAATGAGCTTAAAAATCTTTCCATAAGACGTGAAAAATTTACCAGCAGACGCAAGGAAATAGAAGATGAGACCGGACTACTCAGGGAAAATAATGTAAAATTGGAAACTTCCCATAAAGAGGCTCAACAAACCATCAATAATTTAAAACAGGACCTTTCTCAACGAGAAATAGTTCTCACAGCTCTCAGGAACGATTTGGCAACAACAAGTGCCGAATTCAATAAGGTAAAAGAAGAATTAAACAGAATCTCCTCTCGCAAGGAAGTATTAGAGGATTTGGAGCGTCATCATGAGGGATGTTCTAATAGTGTCCGCTCGGTTTTATCGGATGCAGTCCTCAAGGTGCAACCCTGTGCCGCAGGCAGATCCGCCTCTGGCGGAGAAGCCAACGCCTGCCCCGTTAGGAACGAAAATAGAGATAATGATATAAGTAATGAATTAAACCACAACGGGGAACTTTCTAACGGTCTGGGAAGCCCAGCAAAGGTTGCTACCGCATCTATACCCGCTAATATCTACGGATTAGTGGCGGATATTGTAGAGATAAAACCTCAATATATCAATGCTGCAGAAGCAGGGTTAAGAGGATTAGCCGATGCCATTGTCGTTCCGTCACGAGACGATGCCCTGAAGATTATCCGGTTCGTTTATGATAATCAAAAAGGACGTGTTACGACAATTGCCATGGATAAATTAAAAACTTTCTCGCTGCGCTCACCCATCCCGCAAGCTGATATAACCGGTATTATTGGTTATGCGGATGAGATTATTCAGGCAATAAAAATAGATGGCGTTCCGATGGAGACGAAAACAGCATTGAGCCGGATATTGCTTGGCCAATATCTGCTGGTAGATAACATCAAAACAGCTCAGCAGATTCTAAATGAACATATTTATGACGGTCAGATATTGACGATTAACGGTGAAATTATTACCTCCGATGGTATTATTTCAGGCGGTTATATAGAAGCCGGAATGGGTCTTATTTCCAGGAAAACAGAACTACGCTATCTTGAAGAGACACTGAAAAATTTATCCGCACAGTTGACGAATCTTGAACAGTTACAGAATAATAAAACATCTGAAATAGAGACAGCCGAACTGGATTCTCAAAAGTTACGAAATGTTATCTATGAAAACTCGGTGGGAATGACCGATATAGAAAAATCTATTTCCGAGATAAACAGCCGGCTTTCTATTATTACTAAAGAGGTGGAAATAAATGATTTAGAGCATTCTGAGGTGGAACAACAAATAAACGCCCTTTCTGAAAGAGCCGTTACTACCGCTCAGGTTATTAACGAATTAGAGGGGTGCCTGGTAAAATTACAGTCAGAGATGGAGCAATTGAATAATTCCATTAGCGAAGACACTAAAAAGAAACAAATTATGGAGGCGCAAATTACTGAATTAAAAGTTAAGCAGGCAAAATCACTGTCAAATAAGGAGCATTTCTTGCAACAACAAACTCAATTAAGCAGTGATATCCAGCAATTGGAAATTACACTGAATTTGTCAGCCGAATCATTAAAAGTCATAAAAACGAAAATATCAGACCTGGGAACCCAGCTGCAATCCGATGAATTATTATTAAAAGACCTTTCTCAAGAAGAGGTTAAAACCCAGACATTACTGGGTAGTCTTAAGGAAAATATACGAGACCTGAAAAGTAAGTTTCTTTCCCGGAAAACAGAGGAAGATAAAATACAATCTGAAATTAGGACCATGCAGGTCAATCTTAATGAATTTAATATTGAAGAAAGAGAATTGCTATTAAAGATAGAAAATATATATGCAATAAACACCAGGAAGAAACAGGAACTGACCTGAAAGAACTGTATCTTTCTTACCAACCTGTAGTAGTAGAGGCAGGTTTGCCAACCGCGCCGGGCGAGAGCGAAGCCGGGCAAAATATGGCTGACCTGCCCGACCGAATACCCGTTCAGGCCGATTGGCAGCAAGTTAATGACTCTATTGAAGAACTCAAGAAAAGACTTGGTGAGATGACAGATGTGAACTTATCCGCCATAGACCAATTGAAATCATTAGAAGAACGTAATGATTTCCTGGGTACTCAGGAACAGGATTTAATCAAATCCAAGGAGTCATTACGGAATTTTATTTATAAGACTAATCGTGAATGCCGTGAACAGTTTGAAACCACCTTTGAACTGATCAGGACTAATTTTAACCAGTTATTCAGGAAATTATTCGGTGGCGGTCGCGCTGAGCTGATATTGGAAAGACCGGTTAAGGATGAGACTAAGGCTGAGGATCAGGTTAAGACTGATGCTGAGGTTAATACTGATGATAATGCTAATGCTAATGCTGAGGCTGAGTCTCAATCTCAATCTCAACATCACTACAATGATATTCTTGAATGTGGTATAGACATTATTGCCAAGCCGGCCGGCAAGGAGCCTACTTCTATAAAACTCCTTTCAGGCGGAGAAAAAACGCTTACCGCCTTTGCATTGACTATGGCTATCTTCAAACTGCAACCAAGCCCTTTTTGTATTTTGGATGAAGCCGATTCGGCTTTAGATGAAAATAATGTTGACCGTTTCTGCGGTTTAATAAATGATTTTTCAAAAGAGACCCAGTTTATTATTATTACTCATAATAAAAAGACAATGCTTTCCGGAGACAGACTTTATGGAGTAACTATGCCTACACTCGGTATCTCAAAGAAGATTTCCATTAAGATGGAAGAGATAGAAAAATTCCTGTCTGAAATGCCTGAAGAAGTAGCAAATAATAATCAACCTGCCCCGTTAGAAGCAATTCAGCGTGGTAAAGAGACTAATGAAATGATAGCGCATATTGGTAGCGAGGCTTCTAACGGGCTGTGAAGCAGCAAAAACTTGCTACTGCCTGTTATGGCTGGAACTGCTGCGCAATAATCATCCCGATAGAACTTCGGCGGGACGGGGTAAGATTCCTTTTTATTCTACTTTATATCTGCCGCCGCTATTGAAGTAATTCACGCCGTTACTACCGCCCCAGATAATCATCTCGGTGCCGCTCCAGACTGATGTATGGTAAAGTCGTGCCAGAGGCGCATCTATCGTAGTGATTGTTCCCCAGATATTGTAAACAGGGTCATAAGCGCCGCCTGATTGAGATAATCCATCGCCGCCCCAGATAATCATCTTGGCGCCGGACCAGGCGCCGGTATGATACATCCTTGCTGACGGTGCATTGGTCGTAGCTAACGCGGTCCATGAATTAGACACTGGATTATATATCGCGCCGTCATTCAGAGGCTCAATCCCGTTATATCCGCCCCAGATGATTAGCGCCTTACGCCACGCTTCACTGCCTTCACCGGTCCAGATATTAGAAAATCCCCAACGTTGCGATGGCGCATTAGTTGTGCTCATCGTCGTCCAGATATCTAAAGAAATATCATATATACTGCCGCTCGTCCCGCCGCCATCACCGCCCCAGATAATCATCTTATTTCTCCATGATTCTGTTCCCGAGCCGGTCCATAATGCCAGGTGTTTGGAACGAATCGCAGGCGTATAAGTATGCGCGCCGGTTCTAAGATTATCTAATTGGAATCCGGTCTTCCACTCGTTGGTATTGGGGTCATAAACACCGCCATTTTTATATGAGGAGCTGCTTTTTCCGCCCCAGACAATCATTACAGAGCCGGTCCAGATGGCGCTATGGAATGCCCTGGCATCAGGCGCATTGGTCACGGACATCGCTGTCCATGAATTTGAATTTGGATTATATATACCGCCGCTATTATAATAAGTCGTGCCGCCTCCGGAGGTTTCAATTTTATCTATATAAATGGTTACAATACCCGGGTCTGAAGCCGCTTTTAGACCCACATACCTGATACCGGTGCATAATGCGGGATTAGCCAAAGATAAAGTAACCAGTGTCCAGGCGCCGGCATTTAGAGTGGTATTGATGCTCATATCTTCAACCAGCGTGGGTGTAATAGTCGGGTCAGCATCATCTAAAAATAGGCTCAAAACACCGCTGCTGATATTCTGTGTCGCCTTTACCCATAAAGAAATACTCGTCCTCGCTGAAATGTTAAGAGGAGACGTAAGACCATGATATGCAATCGAGCCTGTGGTAAATGGCGAAGCGATATCGATTTTTGCCGAATACCCGCTTTGGCTGTCAGTGCTGGTGATTGCAGTAATATCGCCTGTAATGCCTGTCCAGGCAGATTCGCAGTTATCTACTGTGTCGGTCTGAGACGAAGCCATGGTATAACCGCCCCAGACAATCATTTTATCTGTCCCGCCTTCAGCCGGAGAGCCGGTCCAGATAACGCTATGGCCTGTTCGGCTTGCCGGTGCGCCGGTAGTGTTAATGGCAGTCCAGGTATTCGCAGTTGTGCTATAGACGCCGCCGGTATTTAAGGTGTTTTGGCCATCCCAACCGCCCCAAACCAGCATTCCATAATTCGTCCATAAAGCCGAATGGTTTGTTCTTGATGCCGGAGCGCCGGTAAGAGTCGGAGAATCCCAGGAAGTCAATGTGCCTGCCTCGTTGGAATAACCGCTTCCTCCTACGAAATTAAATGCTTTTACCCGATAGTAATAAGTCGTGTTAACCGTTAAACCTGTATCGGTATAACTAATTGCATTTATTGTGGGTGTTACCGGCAGCACTGTCCAGAGGATAGAAGGCGGAGTCCTGCGCTCTACATAGAAACCGAGCTCGGTACTTGCAGTATCAGTCCACGAAATAGTTATTGCGGTAGAAGAAACAGCCGAAGCAATCAGACCCGAAGGTGCGGTTGGAATTAAACTAGTGCTGCTGCCGCTGGAAGTATTATTATCTTTAGTAATATTACATCCGCATATTAAGATTACCGCGAGAAAGAGAACAGTGAATATTGAGCAATGAGCAATGAACATTGAACTGTATTTGGTCGTCCTTGAATTTATCATAAAAATACCTCCATTTACTAAAGTCAAAAGTAGCAAGTAATCCCGACGAAGCCTGTCGGGATAACCTTTAACTTATAACTTTTAACTTCCCAATTAATATTGTCAAGAAATAATCAAGGAAATTACCGAATGCTTTTGGAAAAGAAGTTACGGCTTGATAAGCTCCCGCCCCGAAGGGTGAGGCTTGCCCGTATGGGTGGCATCATCAGCTAAATCCCGAGCTCGTCGATGGATTGTATCTAATCTTATTGTCAGGATTCTTACTCTTTTTATAAAAAACCACTTGACTTTTTGTTCTATTGTGCTATATTTATAGTATTAATCCAAATAAACCTTTTACCTTAAATAATATGAGTAAAACATTTGTTCTCAGACCATTCGGGCTGCTTACTATTTTCTATCTGCTTTTCTTCCTTATTTCTTGCAGTTCCTCTCCCAAATTAACCGATAATTTGAAGGCAAATAAAGAAAGCATCAAACGAATCGGTTCTATGAATCTTTTGGACCATACCGTTGCGTTGGCTCCGATTGAAAAGGAACTCTCCAGCCAAAAGATTGATGAGAAAAAAGAAAGATTAATTGATATCAATTCTAATAACCTTTCCGACAAATTGATTGAAGTATTTCAAGCCAATCAGGTTTTTAAAAAAATAGAGAAATTATCCGGTGATAACACTTCCAAAAAGACGCAGATACAAGGAGCCAGAGACAAAAAATCTTCTTTATTGATGAATATAACCGTCAAAAAGGCGAAGGTCTATTGCGCCGGGGCAAACAATTCTGCTCTGGGTAATACCGCAATGTGGTTTCTATTAGGTATTCCAAGCCTTTGGGGAGCGGATACTAATTATGGAGTGGAAATTGTCGCAGATGTGTCATTTTTTGATATTGCTTCATCGCCTGATTTTGCTACACTTGTTTATTCTTATGAATGTCCATTCAAGGTAGAAGGCGGATTGAGTTATTTTGAACGTTCATCCAGTATGGCTGTTTTGGCAATGCCGCCGCAATTTTGTCCTGATAACTTAGATAAAGTCAAGGAATCAGTTTTGCCGTTGGCTCAGGAACAATTCTTATTGAAATTAGCCGAGATGACTAAAGAAAAACTCGGTAAATAATATAATGAGCCACAGATTATATTTTTTGTGTCTTTGTGGTGAATAATAGGAGGTTTAATATGAATCACAAAAATACGGACAAGATAAGGCTCCTCGGTTTATGTCTGAAAAGATGGCATCTTTATCTGATATTGTCTTTATCTGTTTTAGTTCTTGTCGGCTGTGCTGCCGGGCTTCTTATGCTGGGCGGTTCTGCTCTGAGCGGCGCATCCAGCGGCGGAAGCGGTTCCTCCTCAGGTTCATTAGGCGTGAAATCCATTAGCGGGTTGGTTTTCTCCCAGGGTTCTGCAAATAGCATTGCGCCGCTGGGCGGCGCCACGGTTACCGCACAGTGGGGCGGAACCAGAAGCGTCACCAAGGCTCCTGCCAAACAGAAACAAACCACCACCAATTCAGACGGCTCTTATGAGCTTGGCGATATTGATGCTAATGTAAACGTTGATGTTATCATAGAAAAAGACGGGCATACGGTTCAGACCCAGACAGTTAATACAGGAAATGCAAATCCTCAGGCAAAAGGTATTCTCAACCGCAGAAACCAGAATACCAAAACCGCCTTCAAGGATACAGACAATGACATCAATACCACACAGGATATCAATGACAACGGTGAATCTATTCCGCGCTGCCATATTATTATTCCGGCCGGCGCATTAACCAACGATACCCAGGTGGAATTAACCCCCTATTTTTCTATGAATAATTTACCGGCGCCTATTCCCGATGGTTTTATCGGATTAGCCGGCGCTGACTTTACTACTCCGGTATCTGCCACCTTTGTTTCCGGCAAGGAAGCCAAGCCGTATATTATTCTGCCTGACGACGTCCGGGCTGAAGACCTCTCTACCGGCGATATAAAATTAATGGAATTTATCGGAGGTAACTGGGTTATTGTCAAGGACGCTGCTAATCAAGACAAGAAATGTAAATATTACTCATCCGGCCCTTATCAGGGTCTCTTAGGGCCCGATGATAATACTGCTCAGGAGACGGAGCGGGCGAAGATTACAGCCGTTCATCCTTTCTGTTTTGTTCATCGTGTTTCGCAACAGGCTACCATTAACGGGACGGTTACCAACAATTCCGGCACTCCGATTCACGGCGCGATGGTATTCGGAGGCGGCTCATCTACCACTACGGATTCTCTCGGCAATTATACCCTCTCGCGGATTATCGTGCTTTCTAATACATTAGATACCTTAATCATCGTCAATGCCGTAGCGCCCGACTATCAATTATCATCGGCTGCTGCCGCTGTTGATAAAACCACTTTCGTGGCTGATGATATCGATATCACCTTGCAAACATTACTTGAGGATGTTGCTATTATCGGCGGTCAGGTCAAAGATACCGTTGCCGGCACATCTATTCCCGGCGCTAAAGTTACCTGCTCCAGCAACGCTGAGACAGCCGCTTTTGTATACGATAATAAAAATTCGTTAGACCTGAGTGATGATGTCATTTCTGTTACTCCGCGTACCGGCGCCTCTTATCAATGGTGGATTACCTCGCCGTTCGGCAGTAACTATAGGTCTTCTCAATCTAACAACTCCGTTATCTTAAATGACCTTTTCATGGAATCAAGATTTAATTCATTGGGCGCATATCGTGTCGACCTTGATATAGTGCTGTCTGACCGGACTATTCCGGTAATGGCCGGCTTCCTTCTGCAGATAGTAGGACTCAACGTACGGCTGACAGACATTAAATTGCCCATAACGTCCGACTCTTCTGTGAAATTAGAATCGTATAGCAACACTAATGGCATTTATCGGCTGATAGGCGTTCCTTGCGGTGTGGACTTGCAATTACAGGCAAGCAAAAGCGGTTACCAGCCGTCTGATATCAGAACCGTATCTGCTCTGTACGCCGGCCAGACCAAGGAAGAGAATTTCTTCATTTCGCAGGGTGTTTCTACGATTGCATCCATCCTGATTAATCCGTCGCCTTCGGTCAGTCTGATAAGCAATCAGCAGGTCCAGTTCTCTGCAATTGCTTATGATAATGCCGGTAATAGTATTACCCCGACCCCGGTTTTTACCTGGACTTCATCAAATAATGCGGTTGCCTCTATTAATAGCAGCGGTTCACTAACGGCTTCAGCATCAGGCACCACCATTATCCGGGCATCCAGCAGCGGTATCTTAAGTAACCAGGTTACGGCCTATGTGAGCAGTGGCGTCCCCAACCCGCCGAGCAACCTGATTACTACTACTGTAAACGCATCATCTATCGCAATCTCCTGGACGGATAACTCTAATGATGAAACCGCATTCAATATAGAACGCTCTGAAGATGGCTCTAATTTCCTGCTTCTAATCGCAGTCGGTGTTAATACTGCAGTTTACACAAATACCGGTCTTACTGCGAATACCACATACTACTACCGCGTCTATGCCTCTAACGCATCGGGTAATTCAGGGACCTCTAATGTTATTTTTGCTATGACACTACCGCCTCCGGCGCCGAGCGCGACTACTAATTTCGCAACCAACATTACTATGAATTCAGCTACCTTGCAGGGCACGGTTAATCCTAACGGGATAATGGCTAACGTCTATTTCCAGTGGGGCATGACCACGGCTTATGGAAATAATACCACTTCCAAGTATCTTGACAGCGGCACAATGAATGTCATTGTTACCGAGAATATATCGGGGCTTACCCAAAATATCACCTATTACTTCAGGGTTGTGGCGACTAACTCCTATGGGACAACCCATGGATTAGACCGGACATTCTCTACCGGTTCAGGTTCAGCGCCGACAGCTAACACTGATCCGGCTACGAATGTAACCGCTTATTCTGCTTACTTAAACGGCACGGTCAATCCGAATGGCTCTGATACTAAGGCATATTTCCAGTGGGGACTGACTTCTTCTTATACGATAACCACAACTTATCAGTCAATAGGCAGTGGCGCGACTGGTGTCAGTGTTTATTACAATCTAAGCGCATTATCTTCAAATATGTCTTATAACTTCAGGGTGGTCGGAGACAGTACGTACGGAACGAGCTATGGAACTAATATGTCATTTACT
>JAZDMB010000017.1:0-24424 GCA_043801445.1 Planctomycetota bacterium | reverse complement strand
ATTGACAGGACTCGTGCCGGAGCCAATGTTTTGAGGAACGGTGCTACTGCCATATGCTGTAGTTGTGCCGAACTGGAAATACACATTAGTATCAACACCATTGGGATTGATTGTGCCGTTTAAGGTGGCGGTAGTCTGGGTAACGTTAGTTGCCGGATTGGTTGTTATTGATGATGAGGATTGCTCCGGTGTTGTACTGCTACCGCTGCCGTTTTCGTCTCCGCTACCGGGGATATTAACACATCCGCCATAATTAAAGGCAGCAACAAAAGCTATAATAAATATAAATATTACAATCTTTATCCATAATTTATTCATATTTATCTCCTTTTATAAAATATTAATTAAGGGGTTTATAAAAACACATTCTTTTACTGATTAATATACATTTAATTTCTGATGCTGTCAAGGAGAATTCGAATTGATTTATATAATCCCTTATGCTTTTCTATAATGCAAAAAAACTTCATTCCTAACGGGATTTTAACTCTTGCTATACGAAGCGCTACGAAAAATATAGTCTGGAAGGTTTGATTATTCTCGAATGAAAAAGTCTACTGTGGCATTATTTCAGGGTCTCGATGCTATACCAACGGAGTGGGATTCATTCGGTAGTGGCTGATTTTTCTTGATAATGTTTAGATAATGATATTATACTAAGTTACGAATAGTTATTATGAATATTGAAGAAATTAATAAAACAGATCTAGAGCAATTACAGGATGTAACTATTCAACACAAACCGCATTCTTTAGCATATCTTATTTATAAGACGAGATGGTTCAGATTTGTGCTTGCAGGTTTTTCAGGTGTATTATTGCTGTTAAGTTTTCCGCCATTTGCTTTCGGGATTTTCGGATGGCTGGCCCTTGTTCCTTTATTTATTGCCATATTTAGTTCTCCATCCTGGAAAGTAGCCGGTTTGTCAGGTTTAATTACGGGTCTGGTATTCTATACCGTTTCGCTCTCTTTCTTCTGGGAGATATTCGGTGTCTTTGGCTTGATTTTGTCCAACGTGCTTTCTATCTATATTGTCATATTTGCGATTTCAGTATGGCTATTGGTTAATCGGATAGGTTTGGGTAACTCATTCTTTTTCGTTCCGGTTTTCTGGGTGGGGATAGAATTATTTCGTTCAGAACTCTATTTTCTGAGGTTTCCCTGGTTAGGTATCGGCTATTCACAGGCACCCTATAATGTTCTGATTCAGGTTTGTGATATCGCCGGTGTTTATGGATTGTCTTTTGCGGTCTTGAGCGTTAATGCTTTAATTGCCTGGTTTTTATTGGAGAGAATCAGGCGCCGAAGATGGACGTGGAGCTGTTGGATTGCAGTTATAATCATATTTGCGACATTGCTGGTGTACGGTTATTATTCTAATGAGTATATTCCTAAATATCTTCAGGGGGAAGCTCTTCGGGACGTTCCTGTATCTGAGGCAGATCAGCCTGCGGTTGAGAAGAGCGATACGGAAAAGACACGAATTCCTGTTGTAGTAGTTCAGGATATGGTTGGCTCGGTAGATAATTATGTGATGACGACCTATGGGTCAGTAAGCGGTAAGCGTGACAGCATTGCAGTCTGGCCCGAAGCGGCAGATAGTGCGATACTTTCCACATCGGCAAAAAGACAATTAATAGAAGCACTGGTGCGGGATAAGAAACTCTATCTTATAACCGGAACGTTCGAGCCGACTGAGAATAAAATTAGGTTCCGCAATCTGGCAGTACTTTTTTCACCTCAGGGTGATATTATCGGCGAGTATGCCAAACAGATACCCGTTCAATTAGTAGAAACTATTGTCGTTCCCGGCAAGCGGAGCGGTATTTTCGATACGCCGCTTGGTAAAATAGGCGTGCTTATCTGTTATGAAGGCGGTTTCAGCAATCTGGCTTTACGGCTGGCCAGAAAAGATGTGGATTTTATAGTTATTCCGACATTGGAGTTGGGCGGATGGGGCGGGCTTTCACATAATCACCACGCTTCTATGATTCCTTTTCGGGCTGTAGAGGTCAGGCGTCCGGTGATTCGTTCAGCCGCTCTTGGTATTTCTATGATTGTTCATTCTTCCGGTAAGATAGAATCACAGATTAATCACCTGGCATCCGGTGTTATCAAAGGTGAGATAGAGATAATTAAGAATAATCAGCAAACTTTCTATGTTAGGTATGGGTATTTATTTCCACGGCTGTGTTTATTAATTTACTCGATTTATTTTTGCATTGCGATAATGGTAATTTTTATTCGGAAGATAAGAACGGCCGGTGATTGGATATACTCCTGATTGCATATCCACTCCGTCTGGTTATTTTCCAAATAATATATTGTTACTTAATTCAGTAAATGACCAGTCTGTAACAGGTGATTTCCCGAAACTTAGATAAAAGCTTTTTTTAGATGGCAGGAAGATTAAACATTGGATAGAATCTTCTAATGCGATAGAATTCATAATGAATTTCATTTGGTCGGTAGTTACTTTAGTTTCAGGTGAAGATAGTAATAGTTCCAGTCCCCATTCATTTTGCGATACCGTTGTATAACTCATTTCCTCTGTAAAAAAGTAGTTGGTAGCAAAGAGAGTGTCTTTGTCGGGTAACCGATAACAGACTTGACTTGGAGAATACTCAACAACTTTCGCAGTTTTCTCGTCACAGAGAATAAGATTACCGGGAGTAATTCTTTCGGATTTTTCAATAATTTGTGATGCTTCTTCTATATTAGAGGCGTTTTCAAGTATTACACGATTAATTAACGCAGAAGGCAGTCCTTTAGAGGCAGGATTGCCTTTCGCATTTGAGACGAGAATATTCCCTAAACATAAACCGTATTCATTCATTCCCGTAAAACAACCTATCATTCCTGGGAATGTTACCGAAGCAAAAGATTTCTTACCTTTAATGTGATAAACAACTACTAACTGAATATCCGGGGGTGTTATCGGGTTATTAAACAAATTAATGTTTCCTCCAAATATAGGTGTGCCTTCAACTGATTTTAATTCGCAAGCCACGACACCGCTTAAAAATACATTATAAAAATTAGGAATGGTATTTATTATCAACAGGGTTTCATAATCTATATCTGATGCCTTAGCAATTGCTAGCATTTCGGTTCGAATATCAGATGGCAAGTAACCTTCTATTTTTTTTGTCAAGCGAAGCATAGTATTCATGGTAGTATCATTAGCTATGTCTGAAAATTTCAAGTAAGCCGGTATATTTTTAAGAATATCTTTTAGGATAGTTCCATACTGGGTACCGACTTCTTCCGGAGTCCCCGATAGTTGCAATAAAGGAATTCCATTTACTATGCTAAGAGAGGCATTTTCATACGTTTGTTCTGATTTCAACACACGGCTCATTATATTAATAAGGTCGTCGCGCATATTTAAGTAATCTTTATCTAACCATCGAAAAGAAGATGATAAACTGCGCGCAGTATGGTTAACAAGATTATAAAACCAATTGATATCGGATACTCTTGGTTGGCGTTTGAATTCCTCTATTATTTTGGTTATCTTTTTTGTCGAGCCTTTAGCAAAGACCGCTGTTTTACCTGTTTTTAAATCCTTGATACTAAGAGTATCTTCAGAGTCAATGGCAGGAGAGTAATTAGGAAGACATTTAACAAAACCACGCGGCAAGCAATCCAGAGAATATTCGGATGCTTCATTAATATAGGGCATGTATTCATCGAATTTACGGTTTTGTTTCCAAATTAATCTGCCTTCAATAATACATGGTGTATTTGCCTTTAGTGGGTCTGCTTGTAGACTTAGGTCATCTTTAATAATAAATTGGAACCCTTCTCCCTTGAAAAGTAATTTAAGCCAATTGATATCGGAGACTCTTGGCTTGCGGGATAATTCTTCAATTATTTCTTCTATTTTATTTGCAGAACCCTTAGCAAACACTGCTGTTTTGCCTTTTTTAGTGTCTTTAATAGTAATAACCGCATCGGAAGGAACGTCGACGCATGAATTTTTGATACCTCTAATCGGACCTTTTAAGCAAGATAGTATACATACCATATCACCTTTTTCGCTAAAATAAGGGACATGGAAACGAGACAAGCTATCACCGATAAAATTGGCCCATAGCTCGCCTTCAATAATACATGGGTTGCCCTCGTTAATTTGGTCTAATAATTTTTCCGCCCTTAAGCGAATCTCAATGTCGTTATTATTTAATGCCTCTCTTAACCATGGTTCAACATCCTTTCCCATTTCGATTATTATTTTTTGCGCTGATTCTCTTATTTGCCAATCATCATTCCCTAAATTCCTGATTAACTCTTCGATTTCTTTTACCTGTGATTCTGTTAATTTTCCGGAGTTTTTTGTTTTTGCTTCCTCCCCGATTAAGTACCCGAAACCAGCCTGACCGCCGGGTAGGTTCGTTGGGGTCTGTTGCTTCGCATCCCAAAACCCTATTGTTCCTAATAAGATACAGCCCGATAATAATTTAATTAATCTGTAATCTTTAATCATTAATAATAGTTAAGATTGTTACAGAGACGTCCCGCTTCTGGCGGGATAAACCGCGTTCACGGAGTAATTTCAAGAATTATAATTTTTTTCTCTGTGTTCTTTGTGACTCTGTGGCCAATTCTTTTCTTATTCCCATTCAATAGTAGATGGCGGTTTGGAAGTTATATCGAAAACAACACGGTTTATCCCTTTAACTTCGTTAGTAATCCGTGATGAAATTTGAGATATAACATCATAAGGTATTCTTGACCAATCAGCTGTCATTCCGTCAATACTTTCCACAATTCGTAAGGCAATCGTATATTCATAAGAGCGTTCATCACCCATGACGCCTACAGAAGAAATTGGAAGCAGGACTGCAAAATATTGCCAGAGCTTTTTCCGCAGAGCGTTTTTTTCTATTTCTTCCGTGACAATTGCATCAGCATTACGCAGTATTTCCAGTCGTTCTTTAGTGACATGCCCCACTACACGAACTCCTAAACCGGGACCCGGAAACGGCTGGCGCTGTAAAATCTTCTCAGATAATCCTAATTCTTTTCCGATGAGTCTGACTTCATCCTTGAAAAGATTTCTGAGCGGTTCGATTAATTTGAATTTTAGCCGTTTAGGCAGTCCGCCGACATTATGATGGCTTTTTATCTTGGCAGTGGGTCCACCCCAAGCGGAAATACTTTCTATTACGTCCGGATAGAGGGTCCCCTGTGCCAGATAATCAAATTTACCCAACTCTTTAGCGGTTTCGCGAAAGACTTTAATAAATTCCCGCCCGATTATTTGTCGTTTCTTTTCCGGGTTAGATATACCCTTTAGTTTTCTGATGAATCTTTCAGAGGCATCAACGAACTTGATATTCAGCGATAATTCATCCTTAAATGTCTTGAGAACATATTCTGCTTCTGATTTTCGTATAAGACCATTATCCACAAAAACACAGGTAAGATTTTTACCGATAGCCTTATGGATTAAAACAGCTACAACAGATGAGTCCACGCCGCCGGATAAAGCACAGATAACCTTTTTATTCCCTACTTCATTTTTTATTTTTTCTATTGCTCCTGAAATGTAAGATTTCATTTCCCAGTTACTTTGAACCTTGCAGATACGATAAAGAAAGTTATTGATAATTTTACCGCCGAGAGGGGTATGGACAACTTCGGGATGGAACTGGACACCGTAGAAAGGGATATTTTTAGCCCGCAACGCGGCAAAAGGTGCATTGGATGTCCGGGCGAGCACTTCAAATTTATCACCAATATTTTCCACGTAATCGCCGTGACTCATCCAGACAATTATTTCATCAGGCAAACCGAAAAAGAAATCTTTTTTATCAAGAATAGAACATACAGCCCGACCATATTCTCTTTGCTTTGCGTGGGCCACCTTACCGCCTAATTCAAGCACGCCTAATTGCAATCCATAACAAATACCCAAGACGGGAACGCCTAAATGGAAAAGCTGTTTGTCGATTCGTGGCGCATTAGCTTGATAAACGCTTGCCGGACCTCCGCTGAGTATAATCCCCGAGGGGTTTTTCGCTTTAAGATTTTTAAAGGGTGTATTACACGGGAGTATCTCGCAATAGACTTTTTGCTCTCTAACCCGCCGGGCTATGAGTTGGCTGTACTGGGCTCCAAAATCTAATATTATTATCATGGAAATTTATTAAGTAACTAGCACTTACTCTATCCCGAATGAAGTACTTTTTTGTATCACATCGGGATAGGCAGTTAATCGTGTTTTGGTTTTTCGCTTAATCTATATTTATCAATCTCGTAATCTTTTAAGGGAGTTATATTGTCCATGAAATCAAGTTCTCCGGAAGCATCAGGGATACCTGATAGTATTTTTATCTTGGCTTTTATCGGAGATTGCGAGGGATTACTTATATCGGCATAACGGGCCGTGATTTCACCGGCTAGCTTGATTTGGTCGTTTTGAAATTTATTAGAAGCTGGCGAATTTATTCTTATCAATGAAACTGGTCCTGGATATTCTGCTATTTCAAAAAGAAGGTCTTCCGGTCTGGCAAGATTAGAAATAGCTTGATTCTCTTCCTCCTTACGGCCAACAATTAATTTAACATATTTGTCCAGACGGAAATGACGGCCCACTTTTAATAATAACACATCATTTAATGTGAAATCAGGATTATGGAATAAAAGGTCTCTTATTCTGCTTGCGAAAGAAGGGTCTGTCAGAAGACATCCTCCGGCCGGGCAAGGATAGTCTTTAATTTCAAATAGATTAGCCATAGATATTTGTTCTTTGCGGGAGCGTCCGGAAATAGAAAGCAGCTTTTCGCGATCAATCCATTTGTTTTTTTCGGGGATGGTCGGTTCTAATAACCTGGCAGAAAGCGGTCTTAAAATGAGACCCTCTAATTTGGTATCTTTTTCAATGAGTTTCAATGCTGATAAATGCTGTGACATGGGTCGTTGTCTCAGAACCTCTCCCGTAATAATAAATGAGGCGTTTGTTTCCTCCATCCATCGACGGGCAAAGTGCAGCATATTTATTCTACAATCAATACAAGGGTTCATATTGCTGCCATACCCATAGCGTGGTTTTTTCACAGATTCAATTATAGACGAGGTATAATTGATGGTTTTTATTTTTATATTAAACTCATCCGCTACATTTTTTGCATGTGAGCCGCAGGAATTTTCCGAGCCACCACAACGGCAAAAAACAGTTGTAAAGTGCAATGCCTCTATTTCAACACCTTGTTCCAGTATAACTTTAATGGCTAACGTGGAATCCAAGCCACCCGATAACAATGCTAACGCTTTCATAAGTTATTTACCAGAAAGTTAATGTGAAAATTTTACTTTTAGTTTATCGTTAAATATTGACTTCTTGAGAGATATATTATAGTAAATTATTTAGAATAACAGTCAACCTTTACTTCATTTGGAAAAATGGAGGCGGAATTAAGGTTGTTGAAAAAGCAGGGGAAAACGACAAGTTATGTATTTATTCTTAGTCTTCTAGAAGATGTCTACAGGAGTGATAAAATTAAAAGAATCTTTGGAGAATATCAGCCTGCGGATTAAAGTTGCGGCTGAACGTGCCGGAAGAAATGCCGACGATATTAAAATAGTAGCCGTTACCAAACAAGTTGGCTTTGAAACGATAAAAATACTTTCCGATTTAAATTGGAAAGATATCGGTGAAAACAGAGTTGCTGATGCTGTTGAGAAGAGTACAGTTTTGTCGGGTAATCTTTTTACCTGGCATATGATTGGACATCTTCAGACCAATAAGGTAAAAAAAGCTGTAGCACTATTTGAGTATATTCATTCTTTGAATAACTTACATCTGGCTGAAATTATTCGGAAAGAAGCAGAAAAAGCCGGGAAGCTTATTAAGGTGTTGATTCAGGTAAATGTAAGTGGAGAGACAACCAAACAGGGTATTAACCCTGGGGAATTAGCGGATTTTTATAAGGAAGTGAGAAAGTTTACAATAAGAAATTTTCAATCTGTTCAATCTAATGAAGCGGATGAATGCAGGAAGGGGGGAATCAAAGTCGTTGGATTGATGACAATGGCACCCTTGACTGATAATCCCGAAAAAACTCGGCCTTATTTCAGAAGATTGAGGGGATTATTAGATGATTTGAAGAGTAATTTTACTGATATTGATGGTTCTAACGATTTGAAATATCTTTCTATGGGGATGAGTCAGGATTTTGAAATAGCCGTTGAGGAAGGAGCTAATCTATTAAGAATTGGTTCGGCGATTTTCGACTCGTAATCTGATATGTCTGTCTAAGGACAGATAAAAATTAAAACACCATGTTATGCCAAAATTAGTTATAGAAAACGGTCCTAATAAATCTTCAGAACTCACTCTGGGCAAAACTGTTTTTATAGGCAGAGACACTAATGCTCATGTCGTTCTTACTGAGCCGATGGTTTCACGACTCCATTTCAAAGTTGAAAATCGTACAGACGGTTATTATCTCATTGATTTAGGAAGTCTCAACGGGACATTTGTCAATAGAGTTCGAGTAAAAGATCAGATTTTGAAACATGGCGATATGATACAGGTTGGAGATACCATTTTATCGTTTGTGTTAGATACGCCGGAAGTGGAAGGAAAGAATCTTCTAGGTAAAATAATTGGAGGATATAGGATAATAGAGAAAATCGGTCGAGGTGGAATGGGGACAGTTTATAAAGCCCTTCAGATATCATTAAACCGGGTAGTCGCCTTGAAAATACTGTCAGAGGATATGCTAAAGGATAAAACATTTATAGAAATGTTTTTGCAGGAAGCTCGTTCAGCTGCGCAATTAAATCATAATAATATCGTTCAAGTATACGATACCGGTCGATGGAAAGAGGATACTTATTATTTCTCAATGGAGTATATGCCGAATGGCAGCATTCAGGAATTATTGGTCAAACAGCATAGGCTGCCTCCTTTTCAGGCAACTAAACAGATGTTGAATTCCGCAAATGGTTTGCAATATGCCGAGAGGAAGGGGATAGTTCATCGTGATATTAAACCTGATAATTTGATGATAGGAGAAGATGACATAGTTAAAATCGGAGATCTTGGATTGGCTAAAAATATTTATTCGCCTGTCACGGAACAATCGAATACTTTAATGGGGACTCCTCATTATTTAGCTCCGGAACAAGCCCAGCTAGGCCAGACGGTTGATCACCGGGCAGATATTTATTCGCTGGGCTCAAGTTTTTATCGTATTCTTGCAGGTACAACCCCTTACAGCGGCGCTTCGGTTAAAGAAATTATCCGTAAAAAACTAAAAGAAGATCCGCCGCCTCTCAAAAATATTGAGTCTTCTGTACCGGATTCAGTAATTAACGTAGTGGCTAAAATGATGAAGCGTGATATGAAGGAGAGGTATCAAAATTCTACTGAACTTATAAAAGACCTTAATAAATTAAAAGAAGAACTCGATCCGGATCGTCCAGCTATAGTAGTAAACGATTCAAAAAGGGCGGGCGATTTGACGGAAGCCGAGAAAATGATGCGAAAATCTTTTATTGTTCGGTTTATACTACCGATTACACTTATAGTTGTTACATCGTTAGCAGCATTTTTTATAATCTATTATTATAAAGTATCTTCTAACCAAGGAGGGAAAACGATTCCGGTAGTGGTTAATCCTAATAATACTTCTGCAACTAAAAATAACTACGAAGATGAATTAGCGCGTCAATTTTTAAGGGAAGCAGATATTTATAAGGTAGATATTAATAATAAGGATTCTATTCTGCATGGAATTCAATTATATGAGCGTATTATAAGCAAATGTCCTAATTCGCAGGTGGCAATAATAAATCAGGCTCGAGCTAAAATTAATCAGTTAAAGGAAAGTCAGAAAAAACTCGAAGAGAAAGAACAGCAAATTCTAGTAGAGAAAAGAAATCTAGAGGTATATGCCAAGCTTGAGGAGGGAATAGATGAGCGATTTGAGAAGATGCTGTTGACATCCAATTTGGAAGCAGTGGGAATTTTTATGAGTGAAACAAACAAGAAACTGGATGAATTCGGTCAAGCTAGCAGCGGTTTCTCATCTATAACAAGCAGGATAAAGAGTAAAAAGGACAACCTTTCTAAATGGTATGCTCAATTTCAAAAAGCAGGAGAAAAATATCGCACCTTGAAAAGCGAAGTGGAAAACCTTGTTAGTAACGACCAATTTGAAGTAGCTTTTAAACTGATAATAAAATTTAGAAACAATACAAATTACCACAATACTATTTATGATAATATCGTGCAGGATTATTATAAGGAAATAGAAAAAACAGCTGGCAGGTCGTTTCAAGCAATTATGCAGCAAATAGAGGCTCTTATCAATCAGGATTTATTAAATGAAGCATACCAATTATCATTGAAAATAGCAGGTTCTTATGGTGTTGAATCAATAGAAAGCAAAATAAAGGAGAAACTGGAATGGTTTAAAGAGCAAGAGGCAAGAATGTATCAGCAACTTATGAATAAAGATTCGGCTAAATTCATGGAAATGCAGTTGTCATTACTCTGGTTCTTGCAAGATGGGCAATTTCACGAGTTAAATGCAAAACAACAAGGAGCAAGCTCGTTATTCTACACCAGGGAATACCAAGAGGATTACTCTAATTTTATTTTCTTCATAGAAGCAGAGAAAAATATTTTGAAGGAATTCATCAATAAACTAAACGAAGAAAACACCTTAACCTTACGCGGTAAGGAAGTGCTTTCCATAAATGACGGATTAATCCATTTCAAGGGAAGTGGTTCATTGAAATGGGAAGAGCTTACTGCTTTAGACTGGGCTGTGGGAATTTCTAATGGATGGAAATTAACGGCAAAACAATATTTTGAATTAGCCATATTATGCATAAAAAGAGGCGGATTGGATACGAAAGCAGAAGAGTATTTTAAATCAGCAATCAATATCGGTCCGGACAATAAGACGAAAGCATTAATAAGTAAATATAGGCAGCAAATTTCGTCATTGAAAAAAGATCGGGATGAAAAAGAGTCTGTTCAGATTAAAGGGCAATCCGATAAGTTATTTGACGAGAAAGATACTTCTTTGGCTCTTAAGGGTTATTTACTCTTGAAATATCGTTACTGGAATACCAGTGTTTATATGAAAGATAAAAGTTTTATTGAAAGAAGAATTGCTGATTGCGGAGGTGAGAGAAAATAGTTTCCGAGGGACATTTTTATTTATAGGCCATCCTACCCGCCTGACCGGTGACAGTCGGGCAGGTAAACATCAAATAACCGGAAGATTCCTTCTGCTTGATATAATAATATGAAAAATAATCTTAAAGAGCAGATTAATAAATCGGCGAAATATATTCGCACCAGAATAAAAAAATTCAGCCCCGAGGTTGGTATTATTTTGGGGACTGGGTTAGGTAATTTTTCGGACGAGATACAAAACAAAATAATCGTTCCCTATGATAAAATCCCGGGTTTTTCCGTTTCTACGGTCGTAACTCATAAGGGAGAACTAATCTTCGGCAAACTTGGCAATAAATCCGTTGTGGCTATGGCAGGCAGATTCCATTATTACGAAGGTTATTCGATGCAACAGATAACTTTTCCTGTTCGCGTGATGAAAGCCTTGGGTGTAAAAGTATTGATTATTTCAGCCGCTGTCGGCAGCGTTAATATAGATTGCTCCTGCGGTATGGTTGTTCTTGTAAAAGACCACATTAATTTATTGGGAAACAATCCTTTAATCGGTCCGAATGATGACTCTTTAGGCCCTCGTTTCCCGGATATGTATGGGGCATACGATAAAACCCTGATTGACTTAGCCAGGAAAGTTGCCAAAGAGAATAATCTTAAAACATACGAAGCGGTATATGCCGCTATGACCGGTCCCACTTTAGAGACACCGGCCGAATATCGGTTCATTCGGATTATCGGCGCGGATGTGGTTGGTATGTCAACTGTCCCCGAGGTAATCGTGGGTGTTCATTCGGGATTGCGTATTTTAGCCCTTGCTGTTGTTACTGATATAGCTACTCCGGAAACCATAAAACCGGTGGATATTAACGAAATTGTAAAAATTGCTAACGAAGCTGAACCTCATCTTGGTACAATTATTAAAGGAGTGATTCGACAATTATGAACGAATCATCTCCCGCTACTGATTATCAAAAGACACTGAATCTTCCTCAGACTGATTTTTCCATGAAGGCTGATTTAGTGAAAAAAGAACCTCTTATTCGCCAGCAATGGCAAAATCAGGATATTTATCATCAAATTCTTAAGAAATCTCAGGGGAAAAACAAATATATTCTTCACGATGGACCGCCTTATGCCAATGGAGATGTTCATATCGGTACCGCCCTGAATAAAATCCTTAAGGATACGGTTGTCAAATATAAAACAATGCGCGGTTACCACGCGCCTTATATCCCGGGTTGGGATTGTCACGGCTTGCCTATCGAACATCGTGTCATAACCCAATTAGGCGAAAAGGCAAAAACGCTCTCCAAAGCCCAGATTCGCGAAGAATGCGAAAAATATGCCAGACGCTATATTGATATCCAGAAAAAACAATTCCAGAGTCTTGGCGTTTTCGGTGATTGGGATAATCCGTATTTGACCCTGAATCATTCTTATGAATCGGCTGTTATAGAAGTATTCCGCGACCTAGTGAAAAACGGGTATGTTTATCGTAAACTTAAACCGATTCACTGGTGTATGTATTGCGAGACCGCCTTGGCTGAGGCAGAACTAGAATACGCCGATGCAATCGGTCATTCTGTTTACGTGAAATTTCCGATGGACGGAAAACTGTTATCTAAACTAGATCTTAACCTGAACCTTAAATATTCATTCTTAATCTGGACAACAACGCCCTGGACATTACCTGCCAATGTGGCTGTTGCTTTAAATCCGGCGTATGAATATGCGTTTGTGGAACATAACAACGAAGTCTTCATATTCGCCGCTGCCCTGGTTCAAAAGGTAATGGATATTATAGGCATTAAGGATTATAAAATTATCGGCAAGGTCACCGGCAGTAATTTAGAAGGATTGACTTACCCTCATCCGTTTATTAAACGGACTTGTCAGGTTATTCCGGCTGATTATGTTACGTTAGATGACGGAACAGGCGTGGTTCATACTGCGCCCGGGCACGGAGAGGAAGATTACGAAAGCGGCTTAAAATATAAACTGCCTATCATCAGTCCGGTTGACAAAAGCGGACGGTTTACTGACGAGGCAGGTGTATTTTTAGGCGAGCGGGTATTTGATGCTGACGATAAAATCTGCCAGATGATACAGGATAAAGGTTTATTAATGAAACGCGTTGATATAACCCATTCATATCCTCATTGCTGGCGCTGTAAAAAACCGGTTATTTTCAGGGCAACCGAACAGTGGTTCATCTCGGTTGATAACCACTTTGCAAGACGTGAAGCCATCGAGGAAATTAAAAAGGTGAAATGGATACCGGAATGGGGTCAAAACCGTATTTCTTCCATGCTTGAATTAAGGCCTGATTGGTGTATCTCCCGTCAGAGGAATTGGGGTATTCCTATTCCCGTATTCTATTGCGCCAAATGTAGGGAACCGCTTCTTGATGTGGTTGTTATTGATTTTGTTAAGGAAATCTTCCACAAGGAAGGCGCTAATAGTTGGTTCACAAAATCTATTTCCGATTTAATGCCTAAGGGAACCAGATGCAAAAAATGCTCTTCAACAGAATTCACCAAAGAAAACGATATATTTGATGTCTGGTTTGAATCAGGTTCGTCCTTCCGTGCCGTAGTTATTGAGAATAAGGACTTACAATTCCCGGCTGATTTATACCTTGAAGGAACTGACCAGCATCGGGGCTGGTTCCAACTGTCACTTCTGCCTTCAATAATGACTCGTTTCAAGGCGCCATTTAAAACGGTTCTGACGCACGGCTTTGTAAAAACTCCGGAAGGTGAGAAGGTTTCAAAATCAAAAGGTGGTCTGTTGCTTGCTGACGAAATAGTTGCCAAGGTCGGCGCTGACATCATCAGGCTCTGGATTGCCTCTATAAATTTCACAGAGGATATCCCGATTTCTATGGGAATACTTCAGGAAAAAGCCGACCCTTACCGCAAAGTCCGCAATACCTTCCGTTATATGCTAGGCAACCTTTATGATTTTAACCCGGAAAGCGATTCTGTGAAATACCCGCAACTCTGGGAAATAGACAAATGGGCTTTGAATAAACTCCATCGTTTGATTAGAGACGTCACCAAGCATTACGATAATTTTGAATTCTACAAGGTATTCCGTGACATATACGAATTCTGCGTGGTGGAGATGAGCTCCTTTTATTTTGATATTCTCAAAGACCGCCTCTATACCTTTGGCAAGAATTCTGCTGACCGCCGGGCTGCCCAGACCGTCTTGAATGAAATTCTCATGGCGCTGGTCAGACTCAGTGCGCCCATCCTTTCATTTACTGCCGAAGAAATCTGGACCAATATCAGTTCGAAAAATTCCAAATTAGAAACAAGCGTTCACTTATCCGATTGGCCTTCTGTAGATGAATCTAAAATTGATGATAACCTTGAAAAAAACTGGCATATGATATTCCTGATTCGCTCAGAAGTTACCAGAGAAATAGAAAAACTGCGCAAGGACAACAAAATCGGCTCATCAATAGAAGCCGATGTAAAATTATATACGGATGGAACTCACTTGCTTGAATTCCTCAAATCATATGAAAAAGACCTGCCGATGATATTAAAAGTATCATCAGTGCAGACTATAAATAAGGTTATAACGCCGGTCGCCGGAGAGATACAACTGAATGTAGAAATAACCAAATCAAACAACCAGAAATGCCAACGTTGCTGGAACTACACCGAAAGCGTTGGCAAAGATTCAGCCCATCCGACTCTTTGCTCACGATGCGTTGGAGTCATTTAAGAAAAATAGTGGTGTCAGAACTCGCTCCAAATGAACAATTAACAATGATAGATTTAGAGATAATATGCTAACAAATGCAAAAATAGAAAAAGAACATATCATTCCAGAGATCAAGGAAAAACAAAAGCGTCTTAAGATTATTGGCTTGGCTATGATTATATTAATGATATCTTTTTTTGTAATAGTAAAAATGAATATGGGATTATCAGGTAATATTAAACAGGGGATACCGTTCAGCGCGATTGCTTTATTATTAGTAACGATTATATATTTCTTTATGGTGCTATTAGTATTATTGGTTTGGCGTTGTCCAAAATGTAATACTCATATAAAAAGTGGTTTTACTCAGGGATTTTGTTCGCACTGTGGAACTAATTTCAGGCAAAAGACTATTCTTGAGGAAAAAAGTGGAGGGAATAATTATAATACCATTGAAGAAAATCTTGAAAAACAGCAGGAATATGATGAACGAATTATCAAAGAGTTTGGGGAAATGAAAGTCAGGTACAGACTTTTTATTTCAATTGAATTATTGAGTATAATACTATTGATTATTACTGTATTAATATTCCCTCATTATATCTGGGTTCCAGCGAGTATTGTTATAGGTGTTATGATTACCATATTAACATTATTATCTGCATGGCATTGTCCAAAATGCTATAAAGGATTTCATCAATTATATGATTTAAAATTCTGCCCGCATTGCGGAGTTAGATTACAATAATGTCCCTATTAACTCATATCTTAACCGCAAAAACACAAAGAATATAATCTGTGCAACCTGCCCGACCATCAGAACTAATTTACCGAATTCTTAGTGTCTTGGTGCCTTAGTGGCAAGTATTTATTATTGAAACCTATCATAATTATGCTATAATTATTTTATGTTAAATTATCTTAATAAGGAATTAGATAAATTGAATGAAGAAGGGCTTTTGAGAAAGCCCAGAGTAATCTCGGCTACAAAAGGTTCCCGGGTAAAAATAGATAATCGCTGGTATATTTCGTTCTGTTCCAATGATTATCTGGGATTAACCCAATCATCTGAAGTAAAAAATGCAATGGTTCAGGCAACAAGGAAATTCGGAGCCGGTTCAGGCGCGGCTCGGTTGCTCGCCGGGACAACCGCTTTACATAATACCCTTGAACAAGAAATTGCCAAATTCAAGCAAACTGATGATGCCCTGCTTTTTACATCCGGCTATGCGGTGAATTTAGGCGTAATCAGCACTCTAATAAAAAAAGAGGATACCATTTTCTGCGATGAACTCAATCATGCCAGTCTGGTGGATGCCTTACGCCTGACCAAAGCCAGACTATTCATATATAAGCACAGGGATATAAATCACCTGGAGAAATTATTAAGAACAAGCTCCACCAAAACTAACAACAAACAACTAACAACGCCACGCAAATATATCATCACCGATACTATTTTCAGTATGGATGGTGACGGCGCTCCGTTAAGGGAGATTGTCCGGTTAGCCAAAAAGTATAATGCTTATACCATAGCTGACGAAGCCCATGGCACCGGTGTTTTCGGTAAACACGGCAGGGGATTAACAGAGGAATTAGGTTTAGAGAAAGAGATAGATGTAATTATCGGCACATCCAGTAAGGCGCTGGGTTCGGTCGGCGGTTTTGTTGCCGGTTCTCAGGCGCTTATAGACTACCTGAGAAATAAATCAAGGCCTTTTATTTTTACCACTGCCCTGCCGCCCGGAGTCTGCGCTGCCATAATTACCTCGTTAAAAATACTCCAAACTGCTCAAGGTAAAAGATTACGAGAGAAGCTCTGGGAAAATACAAGATATATCAAAAACCGACTGCAAGAGATGGGTTTTGATTTAAGAGGTTCCATATCTCCTATTATTCCCATATTAATCGGTGATACCAAAAAGACCGTTGTTATATCCCAGGCGTTATGGGAAAAGGGATTGTTCGTTCCGGCAATCAGGCCCCCGACCGTTCCGCAGGGCCAGAGCCGCTTGCGGATTGTCATAAATGCAATGCACACCAGGAAAGAAATGGATTTACTGTTAAATTCTATTAAGACAATAGGACACTGATGAACTCAGATTATCAGGATTTATTTATCCCTAACGGGACGAGCCTCATTGAAGCTCGTAGTGTCCCTCTGGACGACGGGATCCCGCTAATAGGGATAACTATAAGGAAACCATGAAACCTAGAAAATTATTCCTGTTTCTCATGGCCTTCTTATAAAATATCGTTAATTATCCGTATTAATCTGTGGTTACGAAGTTTTCTTGACAATTAGATATAATCCGTGTTTATCTGTGTTCATCTGTGGTTTCGAAGTTTTCTTGTAACTGATTAATATCATGGTTTTATAATTTATATTTATGTGCGGTATTTGCGGTAGAATAAATCTCGATTCAGCCAAGAGCATGATTCCGAAGGAACTGATTCATCGGATGTGCGAGACAATCATTCATCGCGGTCCGGATAGCGAGGGAATCTACCTTTCAACCGACCAGCATTCGGATAATATTCCGGTCGGATTAGGCATCAGACGCCTGGCAATTATTGACCTCCAGACCGGTGACCAGCCTATTCACAACGAAGACAAATCCATCTGGATAGTCCTTAACGGCGAGATATATAATTTCAGGTCTTTACGCGAAGATTTAGAAAAAAGGGGGCATACTTTTTATACCCAATCCGATACGGAAGTAATCGTTCATCTTTATGAGGATTTAGGTATTAATTGCCTCAAATATTTGAGGGGGATGTTTGCCCTGGCGCTCTGGGACAATAATAAACAAAAGTTATTCTTAGCCCGCGACCGGCTCGGCAAGAAACCGCTTTGCTATGCCCACGATAATAAATATCTTATCTTCTCATCCGAACTCAAAGCCATTCTCCGGAACCCCGAAATCAAAAAGGATATAGATTCGGAGGCGCTGGATTATTATCTTTCATATTATTATATACCTGCTCCTTTGACTATCTTCAAACAGATAAGGAAACTTCCGCCGGCAAGTTATCTCATCTGCGATGCCAAAGGTAATATCAAGATTGAGAAATACTGGCACCTTGATTATCAGAAGAAAATGATACTGCCGGCAGGGGAATATTCCAGACGGGTTATGGATTTGCTTGAAGAAGCCACCAAAATCAGGATGGTCAGCGATGTGCCGTTGGGGGCTTTGCTTTCAGGCGGGATTGATTCATCTGCCGTGGTCGGTTTGATGGCGAAACATTCCACCAAACCGGTCAAGACGTTTTCTATCGGATTCTCGGAATCAGATTATTCGGAACTAAAATACGCTAAGCTTGTGGCTGACCATTTCAAGACCGAGCACCATGAATTTATCGTCACTCCCAAGGTTATCGAGATATTACCCAAATTAGTGTGGCATTATAGCGAGCCGTATGCCGATTCGTCTATGTTACCGAGTTATTATGTGGCTAATGAAACCAGGAAACACGTGACGGTTGCCTTAAACGGCGACGGCGGCGACGAGAATTTCGCCGGTTATCCGCGTTATCTGGCGCAGAAACTTATTTCACAGCCGATGGTCAGAGGCCTGAGCAAGCTGATACATCATATGATATTGCCGTCGGGCAATGCCGACCCGCGGAAATTCTTCACCCGGCTCAAACGATTTACCAAGGTAGCCCATCTACAGCCGGCTCAAAGATACCTCCAGTGGCAACTATGCTTTGATGCCGTTAACAGGCAAAGACTTTATCAGCCCTGGCTAAGAGATGAACTGAAAAAATCTATTGGAGACGCCACAGAGAATTATATGCTGAATCTTTATAATAACGCGCCGGCCAAAACGTCGTTAGACCGGATGCTTTATACCGATATGATGTCATATCTGCCGGATGATTTGTTAGTCAAGATGGATATTGCGAGTATGGCAAATTCTCTGGAATCCCGTTCGCCGTTTCTTGACCATAAACTTGTCGGGTTTACGTCGCAGATACCGTCTGCCATGAAACTGAAAGGTTTTACCTTGAAGTATATCCTCAAAAAGGCGCTCAAGGGATTTGTGCCTGACCGGATTTTAATACGCGGAAAAATGGGATTCGGAGTTCCAATCAGCCGCTGGTTTAGGAATGATTTAAAGGGTTATATCCAGAAAACGCTTTCTTCGGAGGCAATCAAAAAGCGGAATTATTTACAGCCCGAGGCGGTTCAGCACCTGATGAAAGAACATTTTGCAGGCAGGGTTGATAATGGCTCCCGGCTCTGGGCGTTATTGGTATTGGAAATCTGGTTCCAGACATTTATTGATTAAGTTTAAGCCACAGATTACACAGATTAAAAACGGGAAAATCTTGTGGAAATCTGGTTTACCTACTTGGTGCTAATCTCGTGGTTAAAATCTGAGGAGATATTGATGACCCAATCTCTTGAAGAAATTAAGAAGCGTTATGAATTGGAAAAGAGTTTAGCAGATAAGCTAAAAAAGGCGGATAAAAAAGAACGACCCGCTTTATATTCAAGCGTTTATAATGAATTATTCACGGGAATTCCTTCCCTGCGCGCCGTGGTCCAGAAAAACACTCCCGAGAAATGGAATAAACCGTCTCCGCAACTGAAATGGCTGAAACCATTTCTGACTTCCGAGACCGTATTTATGGATATCGGTGCCGGAAATTGCAAACTATCGCTGGAGACAAGCAAAATCGTCAGGCAGGTTTATGCCATCGAGGCATCAAGCAATATTTCCCATCATCCGGCTTATCCGGCTAATTTCAAACTCATCGTCGTGGATGCCTGTACTATCGGCGTTCCGGAAAATACTGTCAATATCGCCTATTCCCGCCATGTCATAGAACACCTTCATCCTGATGATACCATAGAGCATCTCCGGAATGTTTATAAAACAGTGGCTCCGGGCGGTATCTATATCTGCATTACGCCCAACCGTATTTTCGGACCGCACGATGGCTCGAAGAATTTTGATAGGATAGCCGCCGGGATGCATCTGAAGGAATATTCCCATGCCGAATTACATAATCTTCTGCGGAAAACCGGGTTCAATAAAGTCAGGATGTATTTTAAATTAATGGGAATATTTATGATACTGCCGGTATTTCCTATGAAGTGGTGTGAATTTTTAGTCAGCGGATTACCTTATACATTAAGAATTCTATTGGGTAAATCATCATTATTTAAACCCATGCTTAATATCAGATTAATTGCGTATAAATAACATAGAAGAGTAAACTGATTAAGCGGATTGAACAGATTTAACTAATAGAACTTTCTGCTTAATCGGTTTTAATCTGTTTAATCCGTTTACTTATTTATATTTTATCTTTGAAATTCCGTACACACTAATTTAATCTGTGTAATCTGTGGCTAAAATAAATATGAATACTTACTTGGTTATAATTTTAATCATTCTGGTCGGTAAATACATCCTTGATTCTGTGGTAGATATCTTGAACGTAAGGAATGCCTCGCCGGTTTTACCCAAAGAATTCGAGGGTTATTACGACGCGGATAAATACAAAACATCGCAGGTGTATCTCAGAGAAAATATTAATTTCGGGATTATCAAGGACACGTTATTCACCGTGATAACGGTGGCTTTTATCCTGATGGGCGGATTCAATATCGTGGATAAAATCGCCCGTGGTTTCGGATATGGTGAAATTATCACCGGCTTGATTTTCGCCGCTATATTGGTCCTGGCAATCTATCTGATAGGGCTTCCGTTTTCCGTCTATGACACCTTCGTGATAGAAGAAAAATACGGGTTCAACAAAACCACGGTCAAGACCTTCATTCTGGACATATTAAAAGGTTTATTGCTGGGCGCCATTATCGGCGGGATAGTTTTTACCGGAATACTCTGGTTCTTCGGCGAGATGGGCAGCTGGGCTTGGGTTTGCTGCTGGGTGGGCGTAACCTTATTCACGCTATTCGTAACATTCATTGCGCCGGTAGTGATTATGCCTTTATTCAATAAATATATCCCGTTAGAAGACGGCGAACTCAAACAGGAAATCGAGAAATATGCTAACCATCAGAACTTCAAATTGAAGGGTATTTTCAAGATGGATGCCTCGCGCCGTTCCACCAAATCAAACGCCTTTTTTATTGGATTCGGTAAATATAAACGTATCGTCTTATATGATACCCTGATTGCCAAACAGACTGTTGACGAACTCGTTTGCATCCTGGCGCACGAAGTCGGGCATTATAAGAAAAAACATATTATCAAAGGGATGGCTATGGGTCTTCTTACTATGGGATTGATGTTTTATATACTGTCATTATTCGTCAATAACGAAGGGTTATTCGCCGCCTTCAAGATGGAGCACACCTCGATTTATGCCGGTCTTTTCTTTTTCGGATTTCTCTACACCCCGATTAGTATGATTTTCTCTATTTTCGGCAATATTATTTCTCGAAAGTATGAATATGAAGCCGATGCCTATGAAATAGAGACATACAAAAAACCAGAGGCATCTATTACAGCATTAAAGAAATTGACTGTAGAAAACCTGTCCAACCTGACCCCGCATCCCTTAAAGGTATTTTTAGATTATACTCACCCTCCTGTATTAAAGAGAATTGAAGCCATAAGAAATCAAAGCAAATCATAAAAATATCACACCATTTTTTATAATAACCTATTTATTACAAAGAGGTTACAATAAAAACACCTGCTGATTTCTCAAGGGGGAGGGGGATATACCCGTATATCCCGGGGGATATCCCCCCTACTACTAGTAGATATCCCCCCTACTACCCCTAGATATCCCCCCACCTACTATGGGATACCCCCTCCACTACTAACGGATATCCCCCCGCCTACTGATATATACCCCCTATACTACTAATAGATACCCCCTCCACTACTAGTAGATATTCCCCCACCTACTAATAGATATCCCCTACACTACTAATGGATACCCCCTATAGTAATAGTAGATACCCCCTGGGGTAGTAATGGATACCCACCCCATCTACCTAAGACATTAATTTTCTATATATTTGAAGTGCGGTTGGCTTTTGTTTCCGTTTTTATGTTCTTGATAGCATCCCTGACCTGAGCGGCGTATTCAAAATCCAGTTTCTCGGCGGCTTCATACATCTCTTTTTCTAATTCCTGGACCAATTCCGTTTTATTATATGCCTCTAATTTCATACCGATAGACCGGGCGCTAATCTGCTTGCCCCTAACCTCCATTTCAATACCTTTTAGTATTTCCTTCTTGATGGTCTTCGGAGTGATATTATTCTTTTTGTTATATTTCAACTGAATATTCCTGCGTCTGGTGGTTTCGCCAACCGCCTTATTGATAGAATCGGTCATCAGGTCCGCATAAAGCACGACTTCGCCATTGACATTACGGGCAGTCCTGCCTACGGTCTGGATAATGGAAGTTGCCGAACGTAAAAATCCCTCTTTGTCAGCGTCAAGAATGGCGACTAACGAGACCTCCGGTAAATCCAGGCCTTCCCTGAGCAGGTTAACGCCGACCAGGACATCAAATTTACCTTCTCGTAATTCGTTGAGTATCTTCACACGCTCAATAGTTTGTATTTCGGAATGGAGGTATTTGCCTTTTATTTTATTCTCCTGCAGGAAATAACTTAATTCCTCTGCCAATCGTTTGGTTAAAGTAGTGATAAGAACCCGCTCCTTATTCTTTATCCGCTCCCGGATTCGTTTGATAAGGTCGTCAATCTGTCCGGTAATCGGTCTAATAATAATAGCCGGGTCAACCAGTCCCGTCGGCCTGATAATCTGCTCAACTATTTCTTTCTTGTCTATCAGGCCCAATTCATACGGACCGGGTGTGGCAGAAATAAAAACCGATTGTTTTATAGCAGTTTCCCATTCGGGAAATTTCATCGGGCGATTATCCAGCGCCGAAGGCAGTCGGAATCCGTATTCTATCAGAACTTCCTTGCGCGCCCTGTCTCCGTTATACATTCCCCGTATCTGCGGGATGGTTACGTGGGATTCATCCACTAAAGTAATAAAATCATCGGGAAAATAATCTATGAGCGTGGTCGTTCTCTGGCCGGCCAGCCTGCCGCTGAAATGGCGGGAATAGTTTTCGATGCCCTTGCAATAACCGATTTCCGTTATCATCTCCAAATCGTAATTAGTCCTGGTCTGGAGCCGCTGGGCTTCCAACATCTTACCCTGCTTCTGCAAGACCTTGAGATGTTCTTCTAATTCTTGGCGGATGGATTCTACGCCCCGGCTGATTTTACTCTCGGGAATAATAAAATGCTTGGTTGGAAAGAGCATGTATTGGTCAAGTTCTGAAACGGTCTTGCCTGTCAGCGGATGAACAAGCAGGATTTGGCTGAAGTTGTCTTCCATTATAATGCGAATAGCATTATCCTGATAAGGCGGGAATATCTCTATAGCCTCACCGCCCCGGGTGCGGAAACTGCCCGGCTTAAGTTCGGTATCATTGCGTTCATATTGCATATCAACCAATTTCTTCAGGAAATCCTTTCTGGAAAATCCGTCACCCTTTTTGATGCTCAGTGTCATCTCGGCATAATCTTCAGGAGAACCCAAGTTGTAAATACAGGAAACGCTTGCCACGATAATTACATCACGGCGTGAAAGAAGGGCGCTGGTTGCAGCCAAACGAAGCCGTTCTAGATTCTCATTAATAGAAGCATCTTTTTCTATGTAAATATCCCGCTGCGGGATATATGCCTCAGGCTGGTAATAATCGTAATAACTCACGAAATAATTAACAGAATTATTAGGGAAGAATTCCTTGAACTCGGCATATAATTGGGCGGCAAGGGTTTTGTTATGCGAAATAACCAAGACTGGTCTGTTGATATTCTTGATAACATTCGCCACAGTGAAGGTTTTACCAGAGCCGGTCACACCCAAAAGAACGTTGTGTTTTTTGCCTGAGGTGATACTTTCGGTAAGTTGCTTGATTGCCTGTGGCTGGTCACCGCAAGGTTTGAATTTACTGACTAATTTGAATTGATTCATAAGAAAAGAGAACACGAATCACACGAATAGAACGAATCTCACGAATAATAATTTAATTAACTATCCGTTTATATTCAATTTTGTAAACGAAAGCACTTATATTTGTGTTATTCGTGTTCATCTTTTTCTTGTATTTTTGAGGTTATCATAATATAAGCAATAGCATGGATATAAAGTATGCGCGTAATGTCCTGCGTAGTGAGATGGCCGCGATTAAATCACTTATCCCTTTGATTAATAAGAAGTTCCAAGACGCGGCAAAATTGATTCTGGCCTGTAAAGGGCGTATTGTGGTAACCGGTATGGGTAAAACCGGTTTAATCGGACAGAAGATTTCGGCTACTTTGGCATCAACCGGTACGCCTTCATTATTCCTGCATCCGGCTGAGGCTTATCATGGTGATTTAGGCAGGGTGGTTAAAGATGATATTGTTTTGGCGCTTTCTAATAGCGGTGAGACCGAAGAGGTGATACGTTTGATACCAACTCTTAAGAAAATAGGCGTGAAAATTGTTGTGATTACTTGTTCTAAAGATTCACCTTTGGGTAA
>JAZDMB010000062.1:0-35102 GCA_043801445.1 Planctomycetota bacterium | reverse complement strand
CAATAATTTTAATATATTTAAATATAATTATTATACTAAATATAAGAAAACAAAAGTATGGGAAATAATCGCCATATCGCGTATAAAAAGCGCCGGTTTTTTGCAATACAGGAACATATTCTACCCACACACCCTCTACTTCTTTACTTTGACCTTGATTATTCCGTAGGATATTTATTTTGCCTGATGGATGAATAATAGCTGAAATACCTGTATTGGTTGCCCGTATAAAAGAGATTCTATTTTCCACAGATCTGAAAGCTGATATTGCTAGCATTTGGTCTAACTCAGCGCTGTTTTTAAACCAGCCGTCATTAGAAATATTAATAATAAAATCTGATCCCCGCCTAATACTTTCACGGGCTAATTCAGGGAAAACACTTTCATAGCATATAAGAACTCCATACTTGTAATCCTTTATTTGCAGATTATCTTTTTTTGCAGAAAGTGTAAAAGGTTCTAGATTTGTCCCAGGTGATATTGATGCAATATACGGCAATTCAGAAAAAGCTAAAATAATATCATCTATTATAGGAAATGTTTCTCGGAAAGGCACATATTCGCTCATCGGTACAAGGTGGGTTTTATCGTAACGATTTATTATTTTGCCTTTAGAATCTAAATAACAAGCACTGTTAAATATCTTGATGGGGTAAATCCTTTCCTCTTCACGCGTGACGAAACGATATTGGTATGCATCAGATTCTATACAGGTTAAAATGCCGATTAGCATCGGTGTTCGACACAGTAAGGCGGTACTTGTTAATGTTGCAACAACTTCGTCATCATCCAACAAGACTAAATATGGGAACATCGACTCAGCCCAAATAATTAAATCTGGTCGAGTCTGAGATTCAAGTAGATTTAAAGTAAGATACAGATGTTTATTGTAAATATCTTCAGCATTATCGGGATTGTTTTTTAGACTTTGTTCAATATTCCCTTGAATAATACCTATCGCCGGTCCATTTGTAGTGATCAGATTATCCAATCGCCAATTTCCGTATAGAATAGAAATGATAAAAAGTAATAATGTTATTCCGACAAGAATAATATTTTTCATCGAAAGATAAAACCTTTGTTTTATCATTATAAAAAGTACGGCATTAACAAGTATCACTATAAACGAAAGTCCATAAACGCCGACCGTATCAGTTATTTGTATTAGCGAAAGCCATTGATATTGGCTATGACCAGCAAAGAACCATGGAAATCCAGTGAGTAGAAAAGAACGCACGTATTCTAAAAATACCCACAAGCAAGAAATACATAAAGCCGCATAGAATAAAGATACGAAACGAATTATAAAATAACAGCTGATGGCAAAAATAACCCAGTAGAAAGATAGGATTGAAGGTACTACGAAAAGACCGACACCGCTGACATATCTTAGCCAATTAAGTCCTAATATAAAGAAAAGCAGCCCGGCTAAATAGATAGTTAATATAAACTTAAAACCAGCAAAACTAGCAAAGGGAAAACGACGGATAAAAAATCCATCTTCTTTACTTTTAACGAATAAATAGGAAAATAACGGTATATAAGATATCCAAGCAAATAAAGATATATCAACCGGAGGATATGACAACCAAATCAGAAAAGCTGAGGAAAATGGTAGTGTTGTAATAAAATATTTTTTATGCATTATAAAACCATTACGGTTACAGAACTATCTATTGGAAAAGGTGCTGAATTAGGCGGCATAATAATAAATGCATTAGCCTTAGTAAGAGAAATAATATCAGCTGAACCATGTCCCCATATCGGTTCAACCTTATCTGAATCCAATTTAGCAAGAATATATTGCTGACGGTCAGATGATTTTTCTATTGGTTTTGTTAAATTTGCGTTCATTAAACGATTCTTTAAAGTTGAATCTTTACATACGATTGACAATAACTCTTTAATGAAAACCTCTGTAATTACAAATACTGAGACTGGATTACCAGGCAACCCAAATACCAAGCAGTTGTTATTTTTACCAAATACGAATGGTTTCCCCGGTTTAATCGCTACCTGATTAAATAGGATTTTTGTATCTATTTTTTTCAATACTTCTTCCACGATATCATAGTCGCCCATAGAAACACCGCCGGTTAAAATAAGTATGTCAGATTTCAACCCACCAGAAATCTTTTCAGCTAAAATATCTATATTATCTTTTACGATACCTAATGATATTGTTTTAAATCCGATTTTATTCAATTGGGACTGTAAAGAATAGGTGTTGCTATTTCTAATCTGTGCTGATTCAGGTGTTTGAGTAATATCTATTAATTCATCACCAGTAGTTATAATAGTAATAGATGGATACTTATAAACATGTAATTTATCTTTGCCTACAGATGCTAAAAGTCCTATATGCTGTGGAGTAATTTTAGTATCTTGCGATATAACTTTTTCCCCTTTTTTAATGTCTTCTGCCTTGAAACAAATATTGGCAGATTTTTTTATTGTATTAAAACAACAGACTGTTTGGATTTGAGCATTATATCTGGTATGCTCTACCATAATCACAGCATCTGCGCCTTGAGGTAACGGCGCTCCTGTCATTATCTTAATAGCTTTACCTGGTTTCACTATTTTCGTAGGTACCCTACCGGCGGGCACTACTTCCAAGACCTCAAGTTCCACTGGTGGTAATTTAATATCATCGCTTCTGACTGCATAACCATCCATAGCTGATTTATCAAACGGCGGCATATCAATATCAGAAAATACATCTTCAGCAATTACTTTGTTTAATGAATCACATAATGAAATAGTTTCTAATTGCGGAGCCGGTATGTTTTGGTGAAGAATTTCCAATGCCTTTTCAAAACTAATCATATATGCTTATCAACTTATATAATACCCTTATAAAGTCAACTAAAAATAAAAACAGTATTACTCCACAGATTCAGAATTGTGCTAAGGTATGTTAAATGATAGGAAAGAGTTTATTATTCACCATAAGAAAAGATAGCCTGTTTTATCTTATCGGCGATTTCCTGACGATATGATTCTTTATGAAAATTTGCAGAAACACTTTTATTAGACAGAAAATCCATCTCTATCAAAATAGAAGGGCATTCGGTATATTTAATCACCTTGAAATTAGCTTTTCTGATTCCACGGTCTTCGGTTGGTAGCGTATTGAATTGTTTCTTTATCCCGTTGGCTATTTCTATACTCCTCTTACTATATTCATCTTTTAGTATATAAGACAAAACCTTTTGAGTCTGCCTGTCATTCGGCTGCCTTTCGCCGATATTATTATCATTTAGTGAAGGCAGGCAGTGATTCTCAGGAGAATAATATATCTCAAATCCTTTAACAGAAGAATCATTGGACCAATTACAATGTATTGAGATAAACAGATCCGCACCTTCCCGATTAGCGATATCTGCCCGTCGCTGTAAGTCTTCGTTAAGATTTGAAGAAAGATGCTTATCAGTTGTGCGTGTCATAACTACCTTCACACCATTCTCTTCTAAAAGTTCACGTAATCTTTTTGCGATATCAAGATTAACATTTTTTTCTAATAAGCCATTATTACTTTTACAACCCCTGAAATTACCGCCATGACCTGAGTCAATAACGACTTTCTTTATTATATTTTTCGTTGTAAGTTTTTCATTATTGGATGAATCTTTAAGGAAAATATCTATCCTGGAAAAATCCTGTTGCGAAAGGGCCAGTTGACCATTAATAGATTTCAATTTATCATGAAGAACTGTCAATTTATTATTTACAAGGATAGTGGACATGCCGCTGGAAGCAACAATATTATAGCCGTTACCTGAAAATACTTCTCTGCCGGTAATTTGGTCTTTCTCATGCCTGAGATTATATTTCTGTGCCAAATGGTTTAATGTTACATAAGACATATTATCCGCGTTGACTACAACTGTTATCATCAGTAACGTTGCACAAAAACACAAAATACAAACAATACTTTTATAATTATGCATATGTTTTATAATTTATTAGGTAACTATACTTTCGGATTTTTATTTATAAAAGTTGAGTATTAAATAATAATTTTATAACAAGCAGTCAATATTTGTATTATGACTAATATTCTTTTACATATCTGCTGCGGAGTATGCGCCACCGGTTTAACAAGAAAATTGAAAGCAGATGGTGATAAAATAACCGGATATTTTTATAATCCCAATATTCATCCCTATACTGAATTCAAGAAAAGACTTCGGGCTGTAGAAGTTTTGGCTGAACAGGAAAAAATACTCGTGCATTATGAATCATCGTACGGGTTGGATGAATTCCTCATGGCTGTCGCATCTTATGGCAAAATATATGACAATAATCGTTGTATGAAATGCTATGAAATAAGATTGCAAAAAACCGCCCAAAAGGCAAAGGAGCTGGGATTCAATGTTTTCACTTCAACCCTCATCGTCAGTCCGCAGCAAAATCAATCTGTCATTAAAAATATTGGCGAAAATGTTGCCCAAAACCAGGGAATTGTCTTTAAGTATGAAGCATTAACTGATTTATACACAGAATGTAAAGAAACGGCTAAAAAAAGGCAACTCTATCGGCAACAATATTGCGGTTGCATTTTTAGCGAATATGAAAGATACAATACCAAGCCACAGATTCAAGATGAAAAATAATTATTTACTCTGTTTATTTGCGGTGATAATTTTATCAGCCGGCTGTGTTTCAAGCGGTGCCGTAACACCTTTCTACCGGTATGCAACAAGCAAAAAGGTATTAAATGAACCGCCCTATCTACAGGTCCTGTTGAGTGCATCTAACAATATCGACTTCGCCATGATAAAAATAAATTCCGGTTACGGGATATACCCGTATGCTCAAGACCGTCATAATAGATTCATTGTTTCCCAGCAACTATCAAGACAGGAATCTATTCCGGGACCAATCCGAATATTTTACAACGGTGACAAAATAAATATCGGCAGCAAAGTCAATATCAGCAATGATGATATCGTTATTGTTCCCTCTAACAGTAATTCATTAATTCAGGTCGGCCAAAGAAATTATCATGGATACCTGCGAATAAAAGGTTTGCCTAGTAAAAAAATATCATTGGTTAACATAATTGATTTAGAAAGTTATCTGCCGGGTGTGGTCAGCAGTGAAATGGACGAATCCTGGCCCGAAAATTCTCTTGACGCGCAGGCAATCACCGCACGTTCTTTTGCCTTGTTTCGTATCAAACAATTCGGCACTTATAGTCAAAAAGCATTCGACTACGATCTGACCGATGATATTTATTCGCAGGTTTATCGCGGCGAAGAACGAACCGGCCCTAAAACCAGACAGGCAGTTGAAAAAACCAGAGGAATAATCATAAGTTACAACTCGTTAATTTTTAATACCCTTTTCTCAGATACCTGTGGCGGCTCAACTGAACCGGGTGACTTAGTCTTCGGACTAACGCCATTACCGCCACTTCAAGGGCGTAAATGCGGATTCTGCTATAATTCCAAACATTTCCAATGGAATACGGAATTTACAAATGATGAAATCATCAAAGCACTGAATTTAAAGGGTGTGACCAAAATAAAGGATATAGAAATAACAAGAACCGCTCCGGGCGGTCATGCTGTTGAAGTCGCACTAAAAATGGAAGGTCGAAATTCACCTATTATCTTTCAGGCACAGAAATTCAGAATTGCCCTTAATCCTAATAAACTTAAAAGTACGATGTTCAAAATAATAAAAAAGAATGGTTATTTTGAATTCATTGGCCATGGATGGGGACATGCAGTTGGTATGTGTCAAGAAGGAACTCGAGGAATGTCCGAGCAAAATTTTACTCCACTTCAAATCCTAGAGTATTATTATCAAGAATCAAAGATTGTGAAAATATATTAGTATACAGTTGCACGAGTTAACTAATTAATGAACTCATTTAGTTTTGATATTGTTAGACAATCCCCTACCAACCATGCTCGTGCAGCTGAATTCACTACACCGCACGGAAAATTAATTACGCCTGCCTTTATGCCTGTGGCGACCAATGCCACGGTTAAAACGCTTTCCCCTACTAATTTAAAAGAAGCCAACGTATCGGTTCTTATCTGCAATGCCTTTCACCTTCACCGGAAACCCGGTGAAAAGGTTGTAGGGAAATTAGGCGGTCTGCACAAATTTATGAATTGGGATGGGCCCATCCTGACCGACAGCGGCGGGTTTCAGGTATTTTCGCTCTCTAAACTCACGAATATCTCTGACGAAGGCGTTGAATTTAAAGACCCATTAAACGGTGATACCATATTTTTTACACCGGAAAAGGTTATTGAAATACAGGAATCTTTAGGCGCTGATATTATTGTCCAATTTGACCAGCCAGTCCCCTATCCTTCCTCTTATGAAACAACTAAAGAAGCCACCCTGCGCAGTCTCAAATGGGCAAAACGAAGTCTCAAAGCCAAGAAACGAAAAGACCAGATGCTCTTTGGAATTGTCCAGGGCGGTGTCTTTAATGACCTGCGCAAAATATCCGCCCAATCACTTTTGGATATGGGATTCGACGGCTTTGCTATCGGAGGCCTCAGCGTTGGTGAAGGTCCTGAACTTATGTTTGAGGCAATAAAAACTATTCTGGAAATTATACCTTCTAAATATCCGGTCTATCTGATGGGAGTCGGCACGCCGGATGATATCGTCCGGGCTATAAATATGGGTGTCGACCTGTTTGACTGCGTATTACCTACCAGAAATGGACGTAATGGTTATGCCTTTACTTCTAATGGGATTGTCAGAATAAAAAATCAACAATACCAAGAAGACCAATCACCTCTGGATAATAATTGCGGATGTTATACCTGCACTAATTTTACTCGCGCATATATAAGACACCTCTTTCAGGCAGAAGAAATATTAGGACTAACCTTAATGTCTATTCACAATATCTATTACTTCCAGTCATTAATTAAAGGCATTCGGGAAAAGATATCACCCTGATTCAATCATTTTACTTGGTCAATAATATTTTTATGATATAATCATTACTACGATGAATAATTTTTCTGTCCTTATCGGTGGCAAAGCCGGCGATGGAATAAATCAGGCGAGCCTGACTATAGCCCGCATCATTAACCAGCTCGGTTATCGCATCAATGTCTATTATGATTATCCATCCTTGATAAGGGGCGGGCATAATTTTTCTATTATCAGGGCATCCAAAAATAAAATCGCCGTCCACCGTGACAAAATAGACTGCCTGCTGGCATTAAATCAAGAAACTCTGGATTCACATAAATCAAAACTAAATGACAATGCCTTTATCATCTATAATTCCGACGAGATAAAATCAGAAGGTTTAGGTATCCCATTAGATACAATAATCAAAGAAGAAAAAGCCTCGTTTGTTATGCGTAACTCATGCCTGATTGGTGCGTTTTGTAAATCTATGGGCATCAAATATAAAACTTTAGAAGCCGTCTTCAAGAAACATATCACCAAAGAAACAGAACTGAATTTAGAAATAGCTTTGAAAGGCTACAATGCCGCCAAAGAACTGACTCAAATAGAACCGCTTAATCAGACTGCCCTGCCTATATTAACCGGTGGTGAAGCTGTCGGATTAGGACTGGTTAAAGGCGGTCTCAAAGCTTACCTGGCTTATCCGATGACACCGGTTTCCAATCTCCTGCATTATCTGGCTGGTTTAGCTGACGAATTAAATTTAAAAGTTATCCATCCGGAAAATGAAATCGCCGTGATGTTAATGAGTCTGGGATTTACTTATGCCGGCCAACGTGTTGCCGTCGGCACTTCCGGAGGCGGGTTCTGCCTGATGACCGAAGGTTTGAGCCTGTCCGGTATGGCTGAACTGCCTATTACGATTGTCATGGGACAAAGACCAGGTCCCAGCACCGGTATGCCTACTTATTCAGCCCAGTCTGATTTACATTTTATTCTGAATGCCGGGCAAGGCGAATTCCCGCGCTTCATAGTTGCGCCCGGCGATGCTGAAGAATCATATGCCTGGTCCGCTTTTGCCCTGGATATCTCCTGGAAATACCAGATGCCGTCGTTTATCATGGTCGACAAAACCCTGAGCGAAGGCACTTTTAATTTCGATATCGCCGCTCTGGACGAACTAAAAAGACCTGAAACCGTTTTATGGGATAGGCAACAACCGTATAAAAGATATTTAAATACAGAAACCGGTATCTCACCCTTGGCTTTTGTGCCTGATAAAGATGCCGTCATTAAAGTCAACAGCTACGAACATGAGGAATCCGGTCTGACGACCGAGGAACCAGATAGCGTGAAAAAGATGCAGTTGAAAAGATTACGCAAGGATGATTGCCTGAAAAAAGAGATGGCCGGCTACGAAACAGTAAAAGTTTACGGCAATAAGAATTCATCAACTGCCCTTCTTTGCTGGGGTTCGAATAAAGGAGTCTGCGTTGAGGCAGCTGAAATCTTTGGATTAAAGGTTATTCATGTGCTTGTCCTTTCGCCGTTTCCGGAAAAACAGCTCCGTGAATCCTTTAGTAAAGTTGACCGGATTATCTGCGTAGAAAATAATGCCACTGCCCAATTAGTCCGACTGATCAATAGTTACGGTTTCAAGGCGGATAAAAAAATATTAAAATATGACGGTCGTTCATTTTCATTAGATGAACTGGAAACAAAATTAAGACAGGTGTTATAAAATGAATCAAAAAAATCTGATGACCAATGCTAAAAATACCTGGTGCCCGGGTTGCGGTAACTTCTCCATTTTGAACTCGATAAAAACCGTACTCAACAAATTAAACGAGGAACCAGGCGCACTCGATAATGTGGTACTTGTCTCTGGAATCGGTTGTCATGCCAAAATTGTGGATTATCTGAATGTCAACAGTTTTTATGCCATCCACGGACGGGTCACGCCAGTGGCACAGGGCATCAAACTGGCTAACCCACGATTAAAAGTCATCGGCTTTGCCGGCGATGGTGATGCCTACGGTGAAGGTCTGGAGCACCTGATATTTGCCGCCAAACGGAATATTGATATCACTATGATAGTTCACAATAACCGTGTCTATGGACTTACAACCGGCCAATATACACCCACCTCGCCTTTAGGTTTCAAAGGGCGTTCTACACCTTCCGGATCGATAGAAAATCCGATAAACCCATTGGAAATAATGATGTCCAGCGGTGCTACTTTTATTGGCAGAGGTTACTCGAACAAATTGGAACTGCTTAAGAACCTATTTAAAGATGCCATTATGCATAAAGGTTTTGCCATCGTTGATGTTCTGCAAGTCTGCGCTACTTTTTACAATATGTATGAATACTATAACAGCCGTGTCTATGAACTTAAAAATCACAACAACCAAAATTATGATGAGGCATTAACCAAAATACGTGAATGGGATTATAATACTGATAAACAGATTGCTCTTGGCACATTTTATAAGAAAGAAAAACCTTCATTTGAAGAGCCATTCCTGAAATACTCACTAAAACCTGAAAATCAGGAATCCAAGATAAAAGAAATATTACAACGCTCAATCTGAAACCAGAGGAGGTAACCAGAATGGATAAATACAAATGCATGGTCTGCGGTTATATTTATGACCCGGTAAAAGGTGACCCGGATTCCGGCGTCAAGCCGGGCACGCCTTTTGAACAACTACCATATGATTGGACCTGCCCGGTCTGCGGCGCGGCGAAGGATAGTTTTGAAAAATTAACATAATACCTGATAACGATAAGGGAAAAGTGTACTTATGAATAAAAAATTGCAGATGGTGTTTAATGAACAAATAAAAAACGAATTCTATTCGGCATATCTTTATTTATCCATGGCCAATTACTTTGCCTCAAAAAACTTGAAAGGATGCAGTCACTGGATGAGAATCCAAGTCAATGAGGAAACCGAACACGCAATAAAGATGCTTGATTTTTTAATTAAAGAAGACTCAAAAGTGATTTTACAGACGATACCCCAGCCGCCTACGAACTTTTCTTCGCCCAGAGTAGCATTTGAAAAAACTCTGGCGCACGAAAAGAAAGTAACTACCCTTATTCACAACCTTTCTAATCTGGCAAAACAAGCAAATAATAAAATAGCGCATAACTTCTTGAATTGGTTCATAAAAGAGCAGGTAGAAGAAGAAAAAAACGCCACAAATATCTTGAATGATTTTAAAACAATTAATAATTTAAGCAAGATTGATAATAAATTAGCAAAACGTAAGGCATAATAAAACATAACAAGGAGTTAAAAGATGATAAAGAGATTATTAGAACTTAAGATAGCAGTGATTTTAATATTGATATTGAGTATCACGTCCTGCGTCCAAAATCGAGCACCTTCAGATAAAAAAGAAACGGTTAAGACCCAAACAATCGTTCTTACCGGCCTAAATCCTACTACTTACATTAACCAGGAAATAGGATTCGGGATTCATCTCCCGCAGAAATGGCAGTATGACAAAGAAGGCTCGCAAGAAGTTACTTTTTATCTTGATAAGGAACTGGGGCATCATTACAAAGCAGTGGCTTTTTCCGAGGCGGAAAACGACCAGTTTCCCCACGGAATGTTTATTTTGGTTGAACCGACGAAAGAAATTCCCGCAACCGAACCGGAACAAACTAAACATTTCCAATTTCTATTAGAAAGATTTGAAAGCAAGTTCAGTCAAACTCAAGTAATAAAGATTGACGGGCACATAGCCCTGAGATGCATTTTTCCGCAGACTAAGTCCGGGGAACAGCTATGCTTTTACCATTGCACCCGGATATTCACCGGTGAAAAGATGTTTGAAATAATCTTTATGGTTCCTGAAAGTTTCCGGACACAATATGAAAGTATTCTTGATAGAAGCGTGGAAACTTTTCGGGTCATTCATTAACATACTTTAACAAGCTCGGCATTTACCCAATGATGCCACCCATAGAGACGAGCCAAACCATCGTTCTTCGAAGTCCCGAACGCTTATTTAAGTATGATTTAATTATTTTGTCACTCTCAGAATAACTCAAAATATCTTGACCTAATAATCAGATTGCATTAACTTGTTTCTTTTACAAATAAACTATACAAATAAAACCTACAATATATGACAAGTTTCTATTGTGGGAAGAAAAATTAAAAATGTTCAAACGATCAAGTATCCCATTAATAATTCTTTTTCTAATCGGTGGTATGGCACTGCCTCAGGAAACACCTCATCAAGAATCTGAAAATAAGACCAAACTTAAAGAAGTCATCGTCACCGCCCCAAGGCTTAAAAATCAAGCCGATGACATACCATCCAGTATCACGATTATAAATAATGAGGATATTAGAAACTCACCATTTGAAAAAGTGGAGGATATTTTAAGAACTACTACAGGTGTCAATGTAAATTATCATTATGCTATAAACATAGTTTCCGGGAATCGGCCGGTAAATCTTAGGGGAACAGGCGGTTATGGAGAACGAACTCTGGTTTTGGTGGATGGTATTCCGCAAAATAACGCTTATAACGGCTGGGTGGAATGGTCTCAAATTCCTAAAGAGTCAATCGAAAGAATAGAAATTATGCGCGGACCTGCCTCGGCACTATACGGTTCTAATGCAATGGGCGGCGTAATTAATATCATTACTAAAAAACCAGAGAAAAAGACTGAAACTATCTTGAAGCAAAATTATGGCAGTATGAATTCCTCACTAACCAAATTAATCCAGGATGGTAAATTAGGTAATTTTAGATATTATCTCAATGGTGAATATGAAAACACTGATGGCTACATCGGAACAAAGCCTCGTCAGGTATATGATACCGAAAGATATCGGACTGAAAAAAGGTTATTCAGCCGTTTCATCTACGAACCTGATGAACACAATACAGTTACCGCAGGATTTTCCCGCTATGACGCTGACAAAGGCGGCGGCAGAAAATATATGTACGGGTACACCAAAAATAACCGTTCCTGGCTTGATTGGCTGAGTGATAATAAAAAGATTGATTGGCATGCCTCTTTCAGAATCAGCGATGACCGGTGGACTAATTTTTATGATAAATCGCCCTATAACTATCTTTATCGCCGGGAAGTGGTGCCTATCTTTGGAACCGGCGGTAGTGCAGAATCAACAATAAATTTACTGGAGAAATATACCTTAATTGCAGGTATCGACTACAATCATAATAGTATTGAAACAAAGAATAAATATTATACCGTAGTGCGTTCAAGTGCTACCCAAGGTAAACAAACTTTGCTGGCGCCATTTATTAATAATGAAATCAGATTTTCAGATGATAAATTCATCGTTAACTTCGGCGGACGCTATGATTGGATCAAATCTTATGATGGAGAAAATCACGATACATTACCTACCCCCCTACCGCCTTATGATAATGATTTCTCATCTAATAAATGGCGTGAGTTCAGTCCTAAATTAGGCTTGGTTTATCACGCCGATAAAAATACTACACTTAAAACTTCAGTTGCCAAGGGATTCAAAGCTCCCAGCCTCTTCGAATTATATACAACTTATAGCAGAGGAGCTCTTCTAATCGAAGCCAATCCAGATTTACAACCGGAAAAAATAATCTCTTATGATTCGGGAATAGAACGCAAATTTCTTGATAATTTATCGGCTAAACTTACTATCTATCAAGCATATGCACGGAATTTTATCGGATATAATACTATTACCGCTACAGACTGGAAAACAGATAATATTGCCAAAGTAAAAATGCAGGGAATAGAAACTGAACTAAATTTGCAGATAAATACCGAGTGGTCCGGCTTGATCAACTATACTAATAATGAATCGCAAATCATGAAATATACCGCTGATCCAACAATTGAAGATAATTACCTGGCATATACTCCCAAGAATGTAGGTAAACTCGGTATTACTTATAATAAACCTGAAATATTAGAATTTCAGACACTTATCAATTATAATGGTTTATATTATGATAGTAATCAGAATACTTCTGAATTCGACCCGTATTATACCGTTAATATTAATCTGGCGCGCCAATTCGGTAAAAACAGCAGACTTTCAATCGGTGTGGAAAATGTTTTTGATAAAGAGTACATAATCTATAAAGGAACTTCTCAGGATATTGAATCACCGGGACGGGTGTTCAACCTGATGTTAAATATTAACTTCTAAAAAATGGAATAGTTCATAGAAAACAATATAACTATGAAAGGTGATTTATGAAAAATAATATAAAAAATAACGGATTTACATTATTAGAATTATTAGTAGTCATCGGTATTATTTCCCTGCTGTCAACAATACTCATTGGCGGTTTCGCGTCTGCCAGAAAAAACGCTAAGGCATTAGCCACCAGGACCTTGATATCAAATATTCAAGCGGGACTGGAATCTTATTATGTCGTTTATGGCGACTACCCCCCTACTGACCTATCAGACCTATATTCGGGAACATCCAATGGAACCAACAATGGCATTGAATCCGTTGTCGCCTGCCTTTCTGACCAGAACAAAGGAGGTCCTTTTCTATTATCAGTTTCTAACGATAAATACACTAATCTTGATGGTGACAGTTGTTCAACAGCTCCGACTAACTGGTGGTTTGGCGATACCCAACTGCGTGAGATTGTTGATGTATGGAATAATCCTTTTGTATATTTCCATTCACGGGATTATGATACTCCTACTAAAGGCAGTAATTACTCGTTCACAAGAACTGGTGGTGATGCTATCGCGCCTCAAAGGGACGCAGCTACTGCCACATATTATATGCCTCTTACCTTTCAAATATGGTCAGTTGGACCTGATGAAAAAAATACTAACGGATTACACACTCGCTCGACCAATCAAGACGATATCAATAATTGGTCTCAATAATTCTGTATCTAATTTATGAAATGTTCGAAAAATAGTAATGGGTTTACGATAATTGAGTTATTAGTGGTTATGACCATTATGGCTATGATAGCCGGTATTGGTCTGGCGGTTTTATCTCATTCGGGCAGACAATTCGGATTCCAGGCACTTCGCGGAGAAATCGTTTCTCTTACTCGCTATACCCGCAGTAATGCTATGGCCGAAAAAGGAGGCACAACAGTTGTCATTGACGCCGGACAAAAACAAATTTACTCCTGCGCACGCCGAACCATGGGACTATGGCATTTTGAGGATGTTAACAACAAATCTTCTACCGGCGCATTCGGGAATAATGCAAAATTACAGGGTGATGCCAATATCGAAGCGTATGGAAGAATCGGTAATGGGCTTATGATTACCACCACAGGCTATGCTACATGCGGCACTATTCCTGTAGTCAGCAAAAACCAAGGCATTGCCATCGAATGCTGGATATCACCGACCAATTCAGCCAGTTTCACAGAAAGAACCATTATTGACTTGACTAACGGGAATATTGCTCTAAACCCGGATAACAGCGTCAAATTAACCTATGGCTCGCTCACTACTAATACTGCTTCAACTATTCCTTATGAACGCTGGAGTTATCTATCAATGGTTTATGAATCTAATTACACCGATGGTTCGGGAATGTTTTCTTTCTATATAAATAACACTCTTGTTGAACAGATATCCGGTACTGCAAATGCCCCTTTAGGCAAATGGAATTTCAACGTAAGCAGTCCAACCAGTCCTTTTAATGGAATGATTGATGAAGTAAAAGTATCTATCGTGAGTGAAACAGAACGTCTGCAATTAGAACCAGATGTATCTATTCAAGTTGATTATGGAACAGGCTTCACCACTCCAACAACTCCGATATTAATAAGATTCGATAAAAACGGCAATCTCACACAAAGCATACCCATAATAAAATTAACCTCATCCTCGACAAAGGATTCTTTTACCTTGGAAGTAACACCGTGGGGAGCTGTGAGACTAAGATAAGTAATCCACTATACCTAATACTCCAAAATAATACCGTTAAAAATTAGCCACAGAAACAACGAGTTCACAGAGAAATACAGTTCATTTATAAGGAATCCAGGGAAATAGGAAATTCATTAATCTTGGATTCATGGTTCCCTTATAATTATTTTGGCTCCGTGTTCTCTGTGCCTCTGTGGCAGAATCTCTGGTATTGCTATCTCTATTTAAATAATTTCCTAACCAATTTAATCGCCTCTTCTTTAGTCGTAATCTCTTTCTCTAATTGTACCTCTTCTATGACTTTGAGTATCTTGGAGAAAATCGGTCCCGGTTTAAATCTCATCTTAATCAAATCATAACCATTTATCAGCGGCGGTGGTTTGAGATTCTCTTTGGAAAGTTTGCGGTATAGTCTTGCCGCAACATTATATGGCTTGATGTCCATATCACTGCCTAACCGGTCTGCCCGATGTAATTCTGCTAATTGGGGATAAGCCGGGTGGCTGAATAACCGCTTTAACGTACTGACACGCATCTTATCTATATCTTTGAAAACCAGATGCTTGCTTATAATCCAGCATATAGTTTCGGTCTCTGAATTAGAAAGTTTCAGCCGCTTACAGATGCGCTCGGCAATCTCCGAGCCGACCCGTTCATGCTCGTGGAACCTGATACGGTCGGTTATCATAAAGGTACCGGGTTTGCCGACATCATGCAACAACGTGGCTAATGCCAATTCAAACGAAGGATTCCTGAGATGTCTCAAGGTTGCCACCGTATGCACAAAAACATCGCCTTCAGGATGGAATTGAACCGGCTGTTTCACCCCTTTCATTTTGGATACTTCGGGTAAAACCTGCTTTAATAATTTTGTCTCATCCAATAATTTTATTCCCTTATCACGGTTCGGACAGATTAATATCCGCCGTAATTCCTCTCTGATTCGTTCCCTGCTTATCTTGGTTATCTGTGGAGCCAGCGATGAAATGGCTTCTTTTATCCCGGAGTCAATGGAAAAACCCAATTCGCAGGCGAACCTAATTGCCCGCATCATCCGCAATTTATCTTCCTTGAACCGTTCTGCAGGACTGCCAATCGTCCTGATAATCTTTGCCTTGATATCTGCCCTGCCGTGGACCAGGTCAATCAACTCTAATTTAATGGGGTCATAAAGCAATCCGTTGATTGTAAAATCGCGTCTGGCAACATCATCATCCCTCCGGACATATTTAACGCTATCAGGATGCCTGCCATCGCTGTATTTACCCTCGGTCCTGAAAGTAGTAACCTCTACCTCCTGACCTTTAATAATCACCGCCACCACGCCGAATGCCTTACCGATAGCCAGGGTCTTCTTGAATAATTTTATCACATCAGCAGGTCTGGCATTAGTCGCCACATCATAATCTTTTGGAGGTCGTTTCATCAGCTGGTCGCGGACACAACCGCCGGCAAAATATGCCTGAAACCCTTTTGACTGGAGTTTCTTTACCACGCTCAAAGCAATCTTATATGAATTATTATGCTCGCTAATCATAACGAAAATCCTATATGATAATAATATGGATGTCAACGAAATACTGGTAGTATCACGGCAGGTTTAAAGCATTAACAGAATTTTCTCTAATTCTACCTGCCTGCAATTAGATAGGTGCATTATTAAATTTGATATGACTGATTCCGAATTATAGAACACCGATAAACCGGAAGCTAATCGAGAGGCAGAAGTTCTTTAACCTTCTCAGCAGCCGGAGAAGAAGGATAACATTCTACCAGTCCTTGAGCCGTTTTTATGAGTTTTGCAAGTGACGGATTCATTTTTTGACAAGCCACACACTGTTTATTATATGATTGATGCCTCCTACAACCATTTAGTCTCTCTATTTGAGGCATAATATCTGCGAGTTCCTTATCGGCTTTGAGATTGTCCTGAAAATTCTTATCCTTTTCAAGTTCCTTAAGGATTTTTTCCACTTTATTAGCAATTTCATCTCCTTTAAAGAGTAATGCCAAATCCTGATAAAGGTTATAAGTAATCAGCGGCTCTGTCTCTTTATTTTTACCGGCCTGCTCGATTAATTTATTGCCGAAACGAGAGATACCTTCTATCAGCTTTTTTGCTTCTGATTTTTCATCAGCATCTTCTGAATTCAGATATTTCGTTTTTAAGGTTAAAAGTATCTGTCCTAAATCCTTACGTCCTTTGGCTTTTTGTGCCAATTCATCAAGTTTCTTATAAGGACCTTCTCCAATAATGGGATCTGGTAAGGATTGCATCGCTGTATCCACTTTCCCGTATCCCATTGATGGAGAACCGTCAAAAATCATTTTACCCTTATGGTCAAAGACCATAAGACGAGGAGTAGGCCTATCCCATGTTTGATATATAGGGAACGGCAAATTCTTTGATTTACAAAACTCAATAACCTTTTTAGATTTATCTCCTGGATATAATCCAATTAAGATAAGACCGTTAGAACTATATTTTTTATGCCATTCCACCATCTTATGCATGTCCTCCTGATAACTATCCATAAGACGAAACAATAGTATTACTACCACATGGTCATGTAAATCCTCGTTAGAGATTTTATCACCCATCAATAACTCTACAAAATTTACATCCTCAATAGTAGTTTCGCTTGCCCCGTTAGAAAGACCGGCAGTAGAGGCTATAGCAACAAGTGAATTGCATAGTAAAATAAGCGCTAAAATAAATACTCCTACTATTTGCCATTTATTTAATTTGAACATAATTATATCACTTCTTGACACATTTACATCTTCTTTATCTATACCTTTGCCTATATACTGATTTTCTCTACTCCATCCATATATGGCTGAAGAACTTTGGGTATCAGCACAGAGCCGTCTTTTTGCTGATATGTCTCTAATAAGCAGATAAGAGTTCTGGGAAGCGCAACACCAGAGCCATTTAGCGTATGCACTAATCGTGTTTTGCCATCCTTTGCTCTGAATCTGATATTGCCCCGTCGTGCCTGAAAGTCAGTGAAATTACCGCAGGATGAGACCTCAAGATAGCGTCCCAATCCCGGCGCCCAGGCTTCTATGTCATAGGTCTTGGCTGAAGCAAAACTCATCTCCGTCGTACATAGTTTCACTACCCGATATTCCAATCCCAATGCCTGAAGCACAGATTCGGCGCATAAGAGTAATTTTTCCAGTTCGTCAAATGAGGTATCAGGATGCACGAATTTAACCAATTCCACCTTGTTAAACTGGTGGACCCTGACAATACCGCGGGTATCCTTGCCGTAAGAACCAGCTTCACGGCGGAAACAAGGCGTAGCACCTACATAATAAAGAGGCAGTTTTTCATCAGGTATAACCTCGTCACGCCACATATTGGTCAGAGGCACCTCAGCAGTCGGTATCAGAAACAAGTCATCCTCACGTGTCCGATACATATCGTTTTCTAATTTAGGCAGTTGGCCTGTAGAATACATCGTCTGGCGATTGACCAGATACGGCGGCAGAATCTCCCTGAATCCGTGCTTTTTAGTATGCAGGTCAATCATAAAGTTTATAAGCGCCCGTTCTAATCTGGCGCCCGGACCCGAAAGCATTATAAAACCTGAACCTGTTATCTTGCCGGCAGTTTCAGATTGGAGAATGCCCAATTTCTGCCCTATTTCCCAATGCGGAAAAGGGGTAAAATCAAATGCCTTGCGTTCGCCCCAGTGTTTGACTTCAATATTATCCTCGGCTCCCCTGCCCACCGGAACATCCTTTGCAGGTATATTAGGAATCCAGCTAAGGGCATCAGAAAATGACTTTTCTATATTCCGTTCTTCTTCTTCAAGTTTGGTGACTTCATCTGATACCAATTTCATTTTCTGTATCAGAGTATCAGCATCCTGTTTATTTTTCTTGAGAATGGCAATTTCCTCTGATGATTTCCTGCGTTCGCTGCGCAGTTTATCAAGGTTAGTGATTATCTGGCGCCGCTGTTTATCAAGTTCCACAATCTTATCTATGTCAACCTTATCACCTTTATCCTGAATGGCTTTCTTGACCAGGTCTATATTTTTCCTGATGAATTCTAAATCTAACATATTATTCAGTTCCTTTAAATACTTTTAATATCTGTTCGGCAAATTCTGCGGAAAATGCAGGACCGGAGGCGGTAATAATCTTACCGTCAACCTCTACATCTTTCTCAGAGTAATTTGCGCCTTGTTTAACCATCAAGTCTTTTTCATCCTTCCATACAGTTGCATTCTTATCCTTCAAAATGCCGGCATTAGCCAGGATACCGGGCGCCAAACAAATCGCACCCAACACCTTATTTTGCTTCACCGTCTCGGTTGCTATTTTATGAGCAACTTTATCGTCGTAGTATTCCTTCGCTCCAATACCACCGACAAAAACTATAATATCCCAATCCTCAACATTGACATCCCTGATAAGCATCTGTGGCTTTACAGTCTTACCGGGTATTCCTTTGGCTTCATTCAGCGATGAAGAAGCAATGGTAACATTTAACGATGCCTTTTCAAATATTTCCTTCGGAGTAAAAAGTTCCTCATCTCGGAAATTCTTTGAGGCGATTATCATCAGCACGCTTTTAGGCAGAGTTTTAATCTCCTGGACTGCTTCTTGCACCAGTGCCAGTCCGGCAAAGTCCTTTGAGATTTGCAGTAACAATCGTTTCGCATCCTTTGTTTTACCATTTTTAACAAACTCTTTTGCCTTTTTCATAGAATCCTGGGCGAGTTTTTCCATGTCTGCCAAAGATTTCTTGGCGTCTTTCTGAGCCTGTTCCAGCGCTTTGGTGTCTGCATCGGATTCCTTGGCAACAATGCCGTTACATGCAGAGATGGCATCACGATAACGTTTCTCATTCCTGGCTAATTTAGCTCTCCGCATCAGGTCTTTAAGTGATTGCGTTTTCTCCTCTATCCTTTCGCATAACCAATCGATGTCCTCATTACGCATAGCGTGTCCCAGATTCGGGACTTCCTTTAATTCAACGTCCATATTACCTGATTTAAGAACGGTCAGGCCCTGTTTAGATGAAATCATATTAAGGTCTTGCGCTCCGCAGATTATAAAAATGCTGATTCTATCTTTGGCAGGTTGAGGCGCGCTCATAAAAGTCGCACCGGCAAACGTTGCAATAATCCGGAAAAGCTTATAATTATCCATGCCGAATTCGGATACCATAAAAGCCCCTGATGAAAATCCGGCTATGAATACCAAGTCATGATTAATCAGGTATTGCTTTTTGACATCCTCGATAGCTGACAAAATGAGCGGACCATCGCTTTTGACCCAGCCCTGGGCAGCCGATTTGACAGCCAGAACGATATATCCGTATTTCGATGCATTACCGGTCCATGCGCCGATGAAATTCCTGGCAGTATCACCTGCGCCATGCAACGCTATAAGAAGAGGCCATGATTTATCATGAGCATATCCATCAGGAACATATAGATAATATTCGGAGGAAGGCTTTTCAAGTTTAACCGGAAATGGTCCGCCTGTCTTTGGTGTTTCTTCCTGTGCATACAATCCATTCACAAATATGGCTATAATAAATAATACTAAAGATATATGTTTCATGTTTTCTATCTTTTACAAAGAAGATAATTTTAAATTACTTATCTATCAATCATTTTGGCATAAAATATTGTCCGCCAAAGGCGGATCTGCCTTTGGCATGACAACCATAGATGCACACAGATAAATACAAAATGACAGATATTTATAAAACTTGTAATCAGTGCTAATCTGTGTTAATCTGTGGTTTGAGTAATATTTATGAAAAAACGAGTAGTTGTAGCGATGAGCGGCGGAGTGGATTCCAGCGTTGCCGCCTATCTGTTAAAGAAACAAGGATTTGAAGTCATCGGCCTTTTTATGAGTTTAGGCACCTGCCTGGAGAAAATGGCGCCTAAACGAAAGGCATGCTGCAGCGCATACGATGCCAAGGATGCCAGAAAAGTCGCTGATTTATTGGATATCAAATTCTCCATCCTTGATTTTAAGACTGAATTCGAGCAGATAATAAAGTATTTCTGCTCGGAATACGATGCCGGCCGGACACCTAATCCCTGTATCAGATGTAACCAGTATCTCAAATTCGGGAAACTAATGGAATACGCTGATAAATTGGATGCGGATTTCATTGCCACCGGCCATTATGCAAGAATTATTACTAAAAGAAAACACTACTTATTAAAGAAAGGATTAGATAAAACTAAAGACCAGTCCTATGTCCTTTTCACTTTGACACAACAGCAACTATCCAGAATATTATTTCCATTAGGCGAATTAACCAAATCAGAAGTGCGTCAAATAGCCCATAAAATAAATTTGCCGGTTAAAGATAAAGCTGAGAGCCAGGAAATATGTTTTGTGCCCGGTAATGATTATCGGGTTTTAATAAAAGCGCGTATGCCGAACCGTCTTAAAGAAGGAAATGTAAAAGATATCAACGGCCGGATTCTCGGGCAGCATCAAGGCTATCAATTATTCACCCTTGGACAAAGACACGGATTAGGAATTGCGTTGGGTAAACCGGCATATGTCACCCAAATTATTCCGGAAACTAACACCGTCATTTTAGGTCCTAAAGAAGATGGTTATCATACCACATTTTTGGCGGATGAAGTCAACCGGATAAATTTCCCGGATGATAAAAAATTATCTAAAACTCTTGAAGCGGAAGTAAAAATTAGGTATCTACATAAACAGGTTAAAGCTAAAATAAGCATTTTGACTAACAATCAAGTTGAGGTTAATTTCCATGAACCTCAATGGGCGATTACGCCGGGCCAGGCCGCAGTATTTTATCGGAGAGATACTGTCCTGGGTGGCGGATGGATTAAAGAAGTAATAAGTGAAAAGTATAAAGTAAAATGAAATACTTATATTTATATCCCGAATTATGCACGGGCTGCCGGGAATGCTCGCTGGCTTGTTCATTGAGTAAATTCGGAGAATGCAATCCTAAGAAAGCGGCAATAAGCGTCGTGCGCGATGAGTTTGAACGTCTGGAATACCCGTTAATTTGCATGCAGTGCGAAGATGCTCTCTGCCTGAAGTTCTGCCCCCAAAACGCATATTCACGGGAGAACGGTGTTGTAAAATATGATTCCACCAAATGTATTAAATGCCGCTTTTGTGCCACGATTTGCCCATATTCGGCTATTACGGTTCTTCATAACGATATTGTCAAGTGCGATTTGTGTTCCGGTGACCCTAAATGTGTCAAGGTCTGTTCGACTAATGCCATCAGATATGAAGAAGAAACTCTGGAGTTAGCGGAACGCCGTAAGAATCTTGCAAAGAAATTAGTACTTTTATAATCAACATTTTCGCCACAGAGGCACAGAGAACACTGAGCCGGAATAATTATAAGGAAATCATGAATCCAAGACGCCGTCGTCCATAGCCCTACTTCGCCCTCCGAAGTAGCCTGAAGACTACGAAGGACGAGCCATTGACTATGGCGTCGGACGATAAATAAACTTCCTGTTTTCATGGACTCCTTAAAAATAAACCGTATTTCTCTGTGAACTCAATGTCTCAGTGGCTAATTTTCTTTTTATGAATAAACAAAAATATTTAATTAGTCTGTTATTTATTCTTATTCTTGTTGGTTGTGGCAAGACGCTGATAAAGCAACCCAGCCCTTACGCGCAAGAGCTGGGTGTAAGCAAAGAATATCAAAAGGAGTTTGAATCAGCCTTAAATTTAGCCGGCGACAATAAGGAGCAACTTATATCGGCAATGAAATCAGCCACCCCGGAGATGCGTGATGGTTTGGCCTTTATCATTTCCACAATGCCCTATCCTGATTTGGTTGCCATAAAATCCGATGTTCTGCTGGAGCATATCAAGTATGCTTATCTGGCCAAGAATAAATATCCATGGATGAAAAACATGCCTGAGGAAATATTCCTGCATTATGTTTTACCGTATCGCTGTGCCCAGGAACCGATAGAAGCATACCGCAAATATTTTTATGAACAGCTTGACCCCATCGTTTCCCAACTTGATAATTTAACCGATGTGGTTTATCAGGTTAACCTTTGGTTAGGTTCTGCTAAAGCCGACGGGAAAAAACGGGTCAGGTTTGTCCCTACAGAAGCCCGTGACCAGGGACCTATTGAAACTTTGAAATCCGGTTATGGCAGGTGTGAGGAAATGATGATTGTCTATATGGCCGCAGCACGTTCGGTTGGCGTCCCCTGCCGTTCTGCCTGGACGCCATACTGGGCAATCTGCGATAATAATCATGCCTGGGTAGAGGTCTGGATTGACGGTTACCTGCCCGACGGGATACCCGGTCAGGCGGGCTGGAAACCTATTGGTGGCTGCGAGCCAAGTGTGGCGCCATGGTTTGAACATCCATCTAAACGAGCCGCGGCAGTATATTCAGCTGCTATCGGACAGCCCAAGTCTGAATTAATATATAAAACTTCAGGCAATTCCTCTATTATTAATTCAACCCCGAACTACTCTAAGACCTGTAAGGTAAATGTTAAAGTCGTTTCTCAGGAAGGGAAAACCATTACGGGTATGAATGTTGTCTTCTCGGTTTTTAACTGGGGCAGTTTTCGTCCTTTTGCCAGCAAGACGACCAATTCGGAAGGAATAGCTGAATTTATTACAGGGATAGGCGAATATTTTCTCTCATCAGGTAAAGATAATTTTTGTGTCTGGCAGGTAGTCAAGACCGAACCTGATAAAACTTTGGATATTACCATGACATTGGCAAACGATATTGCCCCTGATGGTTTTCTATTCCTTCGATATCCTTCACTGGAACAGGCAAAAATGAGCTTTCAGATACCCAATATCGTCCCCACCTATATGACTCCCATCACCCCGACCAGACAACCTCCGCCGGAAATATATGACTTGGAAGAGTTTATAACTGAAACGAATAGCAGTCTTATGGAACTGATAAATAAGTCGAAAGAATCGGCGGCTATTGTCCAGAAACTCAAATCAGCAAGCGGCAACTGGCATCAGATTGCCGATGCTATATTAGAAATTGCGCCTGAGCAAAGAGCGGATTTGTTTTATCTGATTACGCAACTTGTTCATCTGGAATCGCTTGAGGTAACCAAGGAATTCCTGTTAGAACACGTTAATTACAGCACGATTGCCCGGCAAAAAGCCAAATGGCAGACATCAGATGACACTTATAGACCTTACGTTTTAGTCCCGACCTTTCAGGATGTTCATCTTAGCACCTGGCGTAAGGAACTCTATGAAGCTTTTATCCCATTAATGCAAGATAGCGTTACCGAAACTGCACGCGCTATAAATAATTGGGTCCGGCAAAATATAAAACCAAGAGATGATTTAGGTAATTACTTCTCCAACTTAACCGGCCCATTAGATACCTTTCGCAGTAAACAGGGTAATAAGTATGCCGTTGCGGTATTTACCGCGGCTGCCCTGCGCGCATTATCAATCCCGGCAAAAGTTCAGAATGACTGGGTGGAATTTTATAATGACACTTCATGGTTGCCTCTATATCCGCACGATATCAAGAATTTCGCTAATCCCCAGCGCGATGAACAAACCCAGTTGAAGTATTCGGTTAAACCCGGCGGCTTGAAACTTAATATCATCAGAAAAGGATTGGTGGATTCCAATCCCTGGGAAAAAGTAGCCGTTAGTAGATTCCAGAATGGTTATTGGCAGTTTTTAGACTGGTCAACTGTAAAACGTTACGGGAAATGGGTTGTTTTAGAGCCGGGACAATATCTGATTACCGCCGGTGTCAGAAATGCCAATGGCGATGCAATGGTATATTGCAAACAACTCAACTTCTCTTCCGATCAGGGTATCACTATAGATTTGCCTTTAGACATTCCATTGAATGCCCTACCTGAGAATGAGAGAGTAGTTCGCCGATTAAAGGAGATTCCTTCGTTTGAACTACAGGACCTGGACGGTAATATTTATAATCTCAAAAACATACTAAAAACTAATCCGGTGCTCTTGACATTCTTCTCTTTAGATAATGAACCGTCTATCAGGATGTTACCTTTGATTGAGCAAACAAAAGAGAAGGCAAAAGGGATTAATGCGCTGATACTTACCGTTTATGTTGACAAAGAAGGTAAAACCAAATTCCTATCCGATAACCGCCTGAAATCAGTCCAGTTACCGATTCTGCTTGATTCCACGAATGAGGTCGTTAAACAATTTATACCGGAATTTGAAAAGAATAAAAATGAGTGCCTGCCATCGACTCTGCTTATCAGCAAAGAAGGAAAGATATTAATCTGGGATGAGGGCTATAATATGGCTATTGATAATTTGATAGAATCAGCTTTTGCGGGCCTGCCCGACTGGATATCTGGTCAGGCGGGACTGTCTGCCCAGCCTATAACTTCTACGGGCTCGGCAATGCCTGAACCGAAAATCAGTTATGGGTCATTTACTGTTGGTCCGGACTATGTTGGTGAAGGAGAACGATATTCTAAGGAAGGCAACTATCCAAAAGCGATAGAATCGTATAAGGAAGCGCTTAATCTTAATCCTGATGATGCGAATATCTGGTATAACCTTGCCTGCGCGTATTCTTTGGCTGGTCAGATTAACGAGGGATTGGAAGCAGTCAAAAAATCCCTTGAATATGGTTGGAGCGATTTATACTGGATGGATAATGACCCTGATTTAGCGTGGCTGCGCAATGACCCGGGGTATAAAGAAATACGAAAATAAAACCAGCCACAGATTTCACAGATTTAAATCGATGTAATTTATATTTAGGTCCGAATTTTACTGATTAATTTTAATTAAAGAGTAAACTTATTTAGCAGATTTAACTGATTATCCGTTTAATCTATCTTATCCGTTCAATCTGCTTACTATCTTTCACTGATTAAATTAAATCTGTGTAATCTGTGGCTGATTTTAAAATAGGAAAGGAATTATCTATGAAAGTTAAAGATTATAAAGAGATAGAATCGCGGCCGGTGCCGGTTGAAGGCGCTTCGGGCGTCGCGATGCGCTGGCTGATTTCCCAAAAGGAAGCGCCTAATTTTGCGATGCGGCTATTTGAAATAGAGAAAAACGGACACACCCCTCTTCATACCCATCCTAATGAACACGAAGTATTTATTCTGGAAGGCAATGGTGAACTCATTTTTGAGAATACGAAAAACCCTTTTAAGGCGGGATATGTAGTCTATGTGCCGCCGGATAAGGTTCATCAGTTCAGAAATACCGGTAATGGCGTCTTAAAATTCCTCTGCCTGATTCCGAATGAATAAGCCCCATTACACCAAGAATAATGTGTGTAAATAGCCCTTTATTGGCTCAGGACAAGTCAATTCTCGTGTTTCCGTCATCCTATCACCTTATAAATCAACCCCTTATACAGGCAGGGGGGGGTATACCCCCTCTACCGCCTCAGTAGAGGGTATCTCCTGGATTGATAGCCCATATCTCCTGGGGTAGTAGATGGTATCCGCTGAGCTACCTGACCACCTCTGTTGAGATAGTAAACGGTATCTGTGGAGGCACCTGACCATCTCTTCTTAGATAGCAGACGGCATCTGCTGGATTGTTAACCCATATCCCCTGAGGCAGGAGACGGTATCTGTTGAGGTAACTGACTAGATCTCTTAAGACAGTAGATGGCATCTGGTGGATTGTTAACCCATCTTTCCTGAGGTAGTAGGTGGCATCTGCTGAGTTACCCGACTACCTCTATTGAGATAGTAGATGGTATCTGCTGGATTGGTAACACATATCCCCTGAGGTAGTAGGCGGTGTCTGCTGAGGTACCCGACCATATCGCCTGAGATGGTAAATGGTATCCGCTGAGTTACCTCAGACATCTTTGATTAAATCATCTTCTTTAATGCCAGATTATCTTTGATTAGTTTTTGCAGTATCTCTATTCTTCTGCTGTCTTCTTTGGTCAGGAGCGGTTCGATATTGTCCATCTGCGATGCTATCTGGTATGTATCCTGAGTCATAAGCAATAACGGGATATTGCGTTCGTTGGCTTTGGAGATGATATTTGACGACGGCAGGATATTATTAGTCAGGATAATACAGGCGCTATTGCTTTCCAGCGCGGCCAGTATCATATCACTCCGGTCGCCGCTGGTAATCACGAGTTTATCCTCTTTCTTGAACAGGACATCCTTAAAGACCGATTCGACCGAACTGGCGCCGACGAAGATATTCTTGATGACCCGGTCAAGCGACTTCTCGCCGGCAATGACCTTGGCAAAGAAGAGATGGCTGATATAATTCACCGAGAGATACGTCAACTCAACATTAAAAGGAATGATACCGATGACCGGTATGCCCATTTCGGTTATGGTAGGCAGATGGTTTTCCTTGAAGTCATCAATATTATTGACCTTATTGATAATTACGCCTCCGAAATCTATATCCTTCAGGTCAAGATGGTCCTTGATAAATCTGGCATCGTCAATTACCGTGCCTTCATTGCCGCTGATAACAAAAATGAGTTTGCCTTCTATGTATCTGGCGATTGATATCGGGTCAAGAGAGACACAGCCGCCGAATTTGAAATCCCTGCCCCCCTCAACGAACAATATATCCTTGCCTTTACCCATATGAGCCACCATATCAAGGAGTTTTTTCTTTCTCTGGGTATCATCATACATATACCTGAGTTTGGAATACTCGAATCCGATGGTCATATCCTCAGCGTGTTCTTCCAAGCCGAAGATATTGACCATTAAGGCAGAGTCATAATCCCACAATCTTTTCTTGTGGTAAATCAATCTTTCCCCGAATGGTTTGATGTATCCCAATTTCATATTGAGCGACTTTGCGATGCCGGTGATGATACTGGTTTTGCCGGCGCTCTGGGCCATTGACGCTATTACTAATTTATTCATATATATTACCTCCTAATTATAATTATTTTTAGCCACCGAATCTCAGAGAACACAGAGAATTACAATAGTTTTTATAAGGAAAACAGGATTTTCCTTCTTGGTTTCATGCCTGCCCGACCATCTGTCGTTCGGGCGGGGATTCCTTATAAAATATTGTTATCTCCGTGACCCCTGTGTCTCCTCCTAAATATTTGAAAGCATAATTCTGACATCCACGGCTTTGACTCCTTGCTCGTATACGACCAGTGGATTAATTTCCATATCAGAAATGTTATTTGATTTTTGGATTATGGTCCCCACTTTAATGATGGTATCGACCACGCTGTCAATATCCTTTTTCGGCTCCCCTCTCACTCCCAAAAGGAGCGGATATGATTTAATTTCTTTTATCATTGATATTATCTGGCGTCGGTCTAAAGGCAGCGCCCTGAATGAAACGTCCTTCATAACTTCGACATATATCCCGCCCAGGCCGAATACCACAATCGGGCCGAAAGACTTGTCGCGCCTGGCGCCGATGATTAATTCAGTGCCGGACGTAATCATCTCGCAAATATCAATGCCTTCTATGGCGGCATTCGGATTGTGACGACGGCAATTATTAATGATGGCTTCGTATGCTTCAACCACTTCGTTTTTATTATGCAGGTCCAAGACCACACCGCCCACGTCGCTTTTATGGAGGATGTCTTTTGACACGACCTTCATCACAACGGGATATTCGATTTGGTCGGCATTCCGGACGGCTTCGGTAAGATTATGTGCAATGCGGCTTTTGGGGCCGGGTATACCCACGGCATTCAGGACAACCTGACCTTCATGAGGGAAAAGAAAACTTCTTTTATCTGACCTTGCCTGTTTTATGACATTTTCTATTTGATTAATATCTATATCCAAAGAAACAATCTCACCCGGCTTATCATTCAGATAATCGTAATAAGAATACATCGCACCGAGGCAGGATACGGATTCATAAGGGTCATTGAATACGGGGATGCCCTGCCGACGCAGTAATTCTACGCACGCCTCTATCTTTTCTCCGCCTACCAGACAAAAGACTATGGGTTTCTTTGCTATCTTGAATTTCCGGTAATTTTCTTTTATAGTCCGTGAAAAATGCTCGATATCAAAAACAGCCGTTTCGCAATACAATGAAATCAGGGCGTTAATATTATTATTCTTGAGCGCCAAATCGAATGATGAATGATATTGCTCTGCACTTGCCTGGCCGGTCAGGTCAACGGGATTCTTGACGGAACCGAAGTCCGGCATCACTTTGGAAAATGTCGCCTTCAATGTATCGTAATCATCATAGAGCTTGACCCGGTATTTTTCGCAGGCATCGGTCGCCAGCACACCGATTCCGCCGCCGTTGGTGATAATAATGGTATTTTCACCTTTGGGCAGATTAGTGTTCGTGAAGAATTTGCACCATCCAAGCGCTTCTTTAATGCTTTCCGCTCTCAAGACATGGCATTGTTTCATTACAGCATCAAAAATCGCATCCGAACCGGCCAGCGAGCCGGTATGTGATGCGGCGGCGATAGCGCCTCTTTTTGAACGTCCTGATTTGACCACGACCACAGGTTTTTTACGGGCGGCGATTTTGAGGGTCTTTATCAATCGTTCACCGGCCTTGACGCCCTCAATATACATCATAATGACTTTGGTATCATTATGGCTTATCAGGTATTCCAGGATATCGGATTCGTCAATATCGGCTTTATTACCGACCGAAATAATGGCTGATAGCCCGATATTTTCATAGGCAGTCTGGCCAATCATTGCGATGCCTAATGCGCCGCTTTGGGTTATAATAGCCACGTTGCCTTTCCTGATATTTTTGGGGCCGAAGGTGGCGTTTAATGAACTTACGGCTGAAAATAATCCGAAAATATTGGGACCTAAGACACGCATACCGTGTTCCGAGGCATAATCAACAATCTTTTTCTCTTCTTCAATATTGCCTATCTCGGAAAAACCCGATGTTATGATTGAAATGAATTTGACTTTTTTGGTAGCGCAGCTCTTGACCGCATCAAATACGAATTTTGCAGGTATAACCATTGATACCACATCAACCTCATCTTTGATGTCCTCTATGGTTTTATATGAAGTCATACCGAGTATTTTTACGCCTTGTGGATTAACCGGATATATTTTACCCTTATAACCGCTGCTGATGATGTTTTCTAATATTTTGTAGCCTATCTTGTCTTTATGATGTGATGCGCCGATAATTGCAATGGAGCGCGGTTCGAAGAGGTATTTGATGTTAGGTTTATTTTTCATTGCTTATAAGCCACAGATTACGCAGATTTAATCACCGCAAAGACGCAGAGAAATCAGTTTGTTGTCTCTTGATTTACGGTAGAACTTGATTTAACGGCATTACGAATAGTTTTACCGCGCAAGAATATTATCATCAGGATTACTGCGATAATAGCAATCGCAGAAAAGACCGACATATAAATAAGCGTATTATACATATAAGAAAATTCTGGTATTTCCCCTCCTATGGATAGCTCCTCGAACATAGGTTGGGAGACCTTCCATAGAAATATGATAAAGACACCATAGACAGAGACCAATGTTAGCCCGAACCATGCGGTGATTTCCAGGGCAGTTCTTGCCCAGGCGCGCAACCTAAAGAGATAAAAAGCCGAGACCATAAGAAACAGTCCTATGGCCATCTGAATTATGCCCATTAGCGTAGGGTGCTTGATAATTATTCCCAATACTTTATCTAATTGATAGGGAATGTCGTCGCCTGATTTTAGTGCTTCAAGATTGTTAAGCATTGATTGCACGACATCGTGCGCGGCTAACAAACCGATACCGCGTAAGAATATATTAATGCCCATGTATATCCAAACTACTGCAATAATAATCACTAAAACAGGTTTTTTCATAGCGATACTTTCGGTTGTCCTGGAACACTTTACTTTTCCATTTGTCTAAAAGTCATCCTGAGTTCACAAACCCCCTCGGAATCCCTGCGTTCGATATCAAAACCCATCTTCCCAAATAAATCAAGCATCGGTTTATTTTCGCTCAAAACCTCTGCGCTAAAGCCCAATAAACCTTGTCTCTTTGCCAGATAGGTCATATAAGATAGTAATTCCGTTCCGATGCCTTTACTCTGATAGTCATCCCTGACGACAAATGCCACTTCAGCCGTGTGTGTTTTTTCATCTATCCCATACTGTGATACACCGATAATCAATTCCTGCTCATCATGTTTTATTACCGCAAGAATAAACATTTCTTTGGTATAATCAATAATAACGAATTCCTGTAATCGGTCATGAGGCATATCCTTGCGGGTTGAAATAAACCTGCGATACATACTCTGGTCCGAAAGAGAATAAAAGAAATCTTTCAGTAACGGTTCATCGCTTATCCGAACCGGTCTTAAGAAAATAGTTACGCCGGATTGAGTGGTTCTGTATGTTTCAAGATGTTCGGGATACTCGCCCTTTTTCCCGGGTATAAATGCCTGGTCTTTATATATAAGATTTAATTTCTTGGCTTCCTGAATAAGCCATGTCCTGAATTTCGGATGTGCGATGGATATCAATTCCATCGCTCGTTCCCTGATATTCTTGCCGTGCAGGTATGCGATGCCGTATTCTGTTATTACATAATGGATATCACCCCTGTTTAATGTGACACCGGCACCCTCTTTAAGAAAAGGCACTATCCTTGAAACATTCCCGTCATCGGCTGTTGATTCAATGGCAAGAATTGTTTTCCCGCCGGGCGATAATATTGCCCCGCGCATAAAGTCCGCCTGCCCGCCGATTCCGCTGTAGAATGTCTTACCGAGAGATTCGGCCGTCGCTTCGCCGGTAAGGTCAATCTCCAGAGCGCTGTTTATGGCGACCATATTTCTAATCTGGGCGATAATCAGCGGGTTATTCGTATAATCAACCGGCTTAAAGTCAATGCTCGGATTGTCATTCAGATAATCATAGGTTTCTTTCTTGCCCATACAGAAAGATGCGACTGTTTTGCCGCGGTTAATGGTTTTCTGCGAATTATCAATAACACCGGCTTTTAACAAACCGACAATACCGTCGGTTAATAATTCCGTATGAACACCCAGATGTTTTTTATCGTAAAGACTTGATAGAATCGCATTGGGTATGCTTCCGTATCCGACTTGAATAGTATCGCCATCCTCAATAATCCGAGCGACATAATTCCCGATGCGCATAGGGATTTCCTGTGAAACCTGAGATTCAAACTCCAGCAGTTTTTCATCATATGGTATAATAAAATCCACATCCTTTATATTGATAAAAGTATCACCGTGAACACGGGGCATATTTGAATTAGTCTGAACGATGACCATCGGACTTGATTCTACCGCGGCTTTAACAATATCAACGCTTATCCCCAAACTCATATAGCCATGTTCATCAGGCAGGGAAGTTTGTATTAAGGCAACATCTATCGGCTGGCGCTTGCTACGAAATAATTCCGGGACGGCTGATAAAAATATCGGGGTGTAGTCGGCATTACCCTGGGCAATGGCAGACCTGGTGCTTTGCCCGATGAAGAATGAGTTATGGCGGAAATTATCCTTGAATTTCTCGTCGGTATAAGGAGCAACTCCTAATGTCCAGACGTGCAGTATCTCGGCATCAAAGAAGGCTTTGGGATTGGATTCTACATATTTTATCAGGGCACGCACCAGATATTGCGGCTCGCCACAGGCTGTTCCGATGAATATCCTGTCGCCGGGGTGGATATGACTGAATACCATATCCTCTGATACAAACTTATCGGGGTATTTCTTCTTTATCTCATCCAGCCCGCCAGAGGCGGGTCTGCCTCCGGCACAGGGAAGCAAGGAAAAGACTGCATCCGATTCTATCTCGTTTATATTTTTAGCCATATCTTATACCTCTTACTAATAGTATACTATCAATAAGAAATATTCGCAATAAATTATGATAATTTGACACAGAGAGCACAGAGCGATAAATTACGAAAGATTATAAGGAGACCAGGAAGGCAGGATATTTATCTTGGTCTCATGGATTCCTTATAAAATATCGTTAATTATCCGTGTCCATCTGCCTGCCTACTTGGTGTGTATCTGTGGTTTCTTTATTTAATCTGTGTAATCTGTGGCTATCCCCTCAGCACGACCACATCAAATGTATTATCCGCTATAGCCGGCTGGTTCAGCAAGATTGAAATACCTGTGCCTTGCGGTAACCCCGGTAGCAGGAACAGTTGCCTAATCGGCTGGTCTTGATTCACAGGAATAGAGTAACCTAAAATCACACCGCCATTCAAATCAGGGTCACCCAAAGGCGGATATAACCCGCCTACTTGTTGGGCTGGAATTGTAATGCTGACAACCTTGTAGGATAATTTGGCTTTCGTTACAGCGCTCACCGCTAACCGTTCACCGTCAACCGCGCCTATTGCTATCTCACTTGTTGCAACCGGCGGGACCAACGGTCTCACCGCTCCGCCCGGGATAAAAGACAACTTCTCCGGCGTAACTGCGCCGTTGACTATCTTCGGCGTTGTTACCGAGCCGTCAATTATCTCCAGATACCCAACCGAGTTATCCGCCATCTTTGACTTGGTCACGGCATTAGTGGCTATCTTTGATGCAGTTACTGACGCATCTGCTATCTTCGGTGTAGTTATTGCCAAAGATGCTATCTCGTCGGTCGTAACCGGTGGCGTAATGGGTCGCGCCACGGACGGCGGTGTAAATGATAATTTTGCCTGAGTGATTGCGCCATTAGCAATCTTCTCCGTGGTGACAGCGTTGGCACCGAGTTTTTCCGCAGTTACTGCGCCTGATGCGATTTTGGGCCCGGTTACTGCTCCGAATATGATTTTTTCCGTAGTCACACTGTCCACCGCCAACTTACTGCTGATTACTGCACCAGTCGCTATCTTCTCCGTAGTCACTGACGCATTGACAATCTTTTCAGTGCTGACACTGTTTACTGCCAACTTACTACTATCTACGGCCAAAGATGCAATCTTCGGCGTGGTAACACTGGCATCCTTTAGCCGGGAAGTGCTGACCTGCAACTCGCCGATTTTATCGCGGGTCACGGACGCATTGGCTATCTTCTCGGTTGTAACGCTTGATGCCTGTAACTTGGTAACGCTGATTGCCCCATCGGCAATCTTCGGAGTGGTAACTGCGCCATTAGAAATATGTTCCGTCTTTACCTCATTTGGTAATAATGACATAATTTAAATTCCTTTCACCATTTATCCCATTTTGGGACAAAGGGTACAAAGAACACAAAGAATAAATCCCCCTCACTCCCCCTTTGATAAAGGGGGAAGGGGGGATTGATTTATTCGCCTGCACCCCGCGGGGTGTGAAGGATTCGTCCCATTCGTGATATTCGTGTTCTCTTTTCTTTATTTCGGTGTAACGGTGCATCTGGCAGATTCGCCGAACTGTCCCGGGCGCGACTTCTTGTCAAACCACTGCGCCTTATATTCCACATTTTGCGGTTCGGTTACCGCCAGACAATGCAAATATGGGCTGTTCGTATCATCAGCCACGTATGTCCACGGGCCTGATTCCACGCGATACCATATCTTGGCTCCGGCAATCCCGGCCGGCTTGGCGTTGCGTTTTTCGTTGGACGGGTTGACCCCGAAATGTATCTTCACCTCATTTGGAATTGACCAGTCCAGAACCAGGACAGGCGGCGTCAGGCCTACCACATAATCCGGGTTTGACGGAGTCGGGTTCGTATCCGGTATGGTAATACCCAATTCGCCTCTTTGGACATCGGTCGTGGCTTTTCGGATTTGAATCCGCTGGGCCAGGTTGCGAATCTCCAATTCCAGATTGCGGCGGGCTAATTCCTTACCCTGGGTGGCGCCGATAGCGACGTCTTGCGCTACGACTTGGGCGGCCAGTGCCGTCTGCCAGTCCGAAGAAAGCGTAGCCACATCAACCACATCAGCCGGCAAAAGCCCGTAAGCGGCCGGCGTAGTTGTCACCTTGTCCACGAAATTCACCTGCCATAGTTCAAAATCACCGTCTATGGTTGGTACATAGTTTTTTCCACCCATATTACACCTCCTCATTTACCCTAAGTTATTAATATTAAAGCGGTTATATAAGATAGCAACCGCCTGCTATCAACCGTTCCGAGCATGCTATCAGCCGTTCCGAGCATGCTACGAATCGTTCAGTACCCTGTACATATCACCTCCTCTCGGATGGTTATAATTAAATGAATTGGAAATGAATTTGCAGAAAACAACAGTCGAATTTTTTCTTGGTGTCTTTGTGTCTTCGTGGCAAGAAAACAAATAACTAATTACTTTGCGTCTTTGCGGTGAGATTGGTCGCCCTGTAGCCCTTGATTTATAAGGTTTTGCGGGGGGGGGGGGGGGGGGGGGTTGTTACAA
>JAZDMB010000054.1:0-29935 GCA_043801445.1 Planctomycetota bacterium | reverse complement strand
ATTGCTGGGTAGCAAATAGGAATTCTAATAATGTCACCCGTATCCAGAAATCAAACCCCGCCATTACGACTACGATTGCGGTGGGAACTAACCCCGAAGGAGTCGCGGTAGATGGAACATATTGCTGGGTGGTAAATACGACTTCTAGTACTGTTACCCGCATCCTGAAATCAGATACTAGTCAAAAGACTACTATTACAGTGGGAACTAGTCCTCAGGGAATCGCGGTAGATGGGACCTATGTTTGGGTGGCAAATGGAGCTTCTAATAATGTTACCCGTATTCTGAAATCAGATTTAACCAAGACTACGACTGCTGTGGGAACTCTTCCCTATTCATTTGGTGATATGACCGGCTATGCCTACGATAATTATGCTAAGGTGCCGTAAATAGGAGTGGGGAGTGGCGGTAGGGGTCAAGTGACATACCATGTCATATCCTGCAATATTTTGCTAAATTTCTTGTCATATTTTGACACAATTGATAATAAGTAAGCTGATTTAACAGATAAAGCTGAAGTAGATAGTATGTAGGGTAAGAAAATATTCAACGCAGAGACACAGAGTTCGCTGAGAAGAAAACCATTGATTTATTCCTCTGCGTTCTCAGCGTCTCGGCGGTGAATTTTCTTGCTACTGCTTCTGCTGTTTCCAATTTTCAATGAATTGTTGTATTTCCGTTGCCTTGGGATGATTCGGCGCAATCTTGAGGAAATGATTTCCATAAAAAATAGCCCTGTCAAATTCATTTTTTCCTGCATAGACCAGACTAAGTTGGTAATATGCATCCGCATAATTCGGTTCAAGTTCTATGGTCTTATTAAAACCAGTAATGGCTTGTTCGGGTTGGCTCAATTGGGTATATACAATCGCGCGGTTGTAGTAGGCGTCCGCATAGTTCGGTTTCAGCTCTATTGCCTTGGTAAAGTCTTTGACAGCCGTCTTAAAATCACCGCTCTCTTTATATGCATTACCGCGGTTATAATAGGCGGATATGTAATCCGGTTTGAATTCTATCGCCCTGGTGAAATTCAAAATAGCCCTGTCGTATTCGCCTTGCTGAAAATAGATATTGCCCCGGTTGTAGTAGGCAGTTGCATTGCCGGGCTTGAGTTCTATCGCCCTGTTGATTTCCTTGATAGCCTTTTCAAATTCGCCTTTTTGTGAATATGCAGACCCAAGATTGAGATAGGATTCTATATAATCAGGTTTGAGGTCTATTGCCTTGTTAAAATGGACAATGGCATTATCATAATCCTTTTGATAATATGAGATAATTCCTCTGGCAAAGTATGCGATAGGACTATTCGGGTCAAGTTCAATGACCTTGTTGAAATCAGCAATTGCTCCTTCCGGATTATTATTAATACCCGCCTGACCGGTCGCCAGGTCGGGCATGAAGGCAGTGATAAGCGCCCGTTCATAATACGAATATACAAGGGTCGGCGTTTTTTCTATTGCCTTACTGAAATATTCCAATGCTTTATTATAATCCATCTTATCTTCATAGGCATATCCCATTACCTGATAGGCATCTCCATAATCAGGGTCAATCTTGAGCGCCTCTTCTGATGCCTTTATTTTATCATCGGGTGTCCCGCTAATTTTATCCAGTAATGACTTTGCCTTCTCCCGCATCTCCTTAGCTTTTTGTATCTTATCTGCTTTAACTATTGCTAGTGCTTTTTCAATCTGTATATTCTGGTATCTTTCCTTAATAGTATCCTGACTATTTTTCAATAATAATTTTATCGCTTCATCATTCGGCGAAAAAACCAGCACCTTATGGCATAGTTCCATTGTTTCTTCAAATCTATTCTGTTCAAACTCCTGATAAGCCTGTTTGCGATATTCTGAAAGCCGGTCTTTTTGGTCAAGGTAATTTATTACGAGGATAAAAATAAGGATGATATTGAGGATGATACTAACCGTTAATAATATTTTTTTAGCCATAAATAATCTTTAACTTGGCTTATTCATAAACCACAGATGAACACAGATAATTAATGATATTTTATAAGGAATCCAGGAGGTCAGGAAGAATTTGCCTTGGTTTCCTGCCTGCCCGTTTACCTGCCTTTGGCATGGCCTCAAGCGGGGTCTCTTTATAGAAATTATCAGCGTGTATCTGCCCCGATGTTCATCGGGATAAACTCCAATCTGTGTCCTATTCGACGAATACAGGGCTAATCATTTTAATCCTGTTGTTTATACCGCAGTTTATAAAGATAAATCTTTTATTATTTCCGAAAGGTAAGATGCTTTAATGATTTCCATATTACTAATTGTTTTGAGTCCCTTGGCATTGCCTTGAGGAATAACTATTTTGTTGAATCCGAGTCGTGACGCCTCCTGAATCCGAGTTTCAATCTGGTTCACGGGCCTGATTTCACCGGTTAATCCTATTTCACCGATAAAGACCAGCCCTTTTGGAACCGGTTTATTTTTATAACCGCTGAAAACTGCCAGAGCGATACCGAGGTCAGCCGCCGGTTCGTCAATTTTCACTCCGCCGACCACATTAACATAGACATCCTGAGAACCTAAAGTCAGTCCGAGCCGCCGTTCCAGAACAGCCAAAACCATAACAGTCCGGTTAAAGTCAACCCCGCTGACCCGTCTGGTCGGAGCGGCATAATTAGCGCGCGAGGTTAATGCCTGAACTTCAACTAAAAATGGTCTCGTGCCTATAAGAGTTGAAACGATTAATGTGCCGGCAATATCAGGCCTGGATTGCGAGATGAATAATTCAGAAGGGTTGCTTACTTCAATAAGACCCTCTTCTTTCATCTCAAAGATACCGATTTCGTTGGTAGAGCCGAACCTGTTTTTTACGGCGCGGAGAATACGGAAAGACTGGAACCGGTCGCCTTCAAAATAAAGAACAGTATCTACCAGATGCTCCAGACTTTTCGGACCAGCCAGAGAGCCTTCTTTGGTTATATGTCCGACAAGAAATAAACAGATGCCGCTTCTTTTGCATAAATATACCAAATCCATGGCTGATTCGCGAACTTGGGTCAATGTGCCGGGTGATGTAGGTATCTCGGGCTTATAAACCATCTGAATGGAATCAACCACGACCAAATCCGGTTTATGCTCTTCAATATAACTGCCGATTATTGAGATATTGGTTTCGGAAACCAGCCAGAGATTATCAGAATTTATATTAAGTCTTTCAGCCCGTATTTTAGTTTGATACACAGATTCTTCGGCGCTGACATAAAGTATTTTAATGCCTTTAGAAGCTAATTGATTGCAGACCTGAAGTAGGATAGTGGATTTGCCGATGCCGGGGTCGCCGCCTATCAGGATTGATGAACCGATTACCATTCCGCCGCCTAAGATACGGTCGAATTCTTTCAGACCGCTGACTAATCTTGATGTTAATAAAGCCTTGACCTGATTTATGAGGACAGGAGGTTCCTGTCCTAATGACTGGCGGGGAGTTGATTTGGAGGGTGCAACGATTTCTTCAATAAGAGAGCCCCATTCTCCGCATTCATTGCACCGGCCAGCCCATTTAGGGCTACCGGCACCGCATTTCTGGCAGATATAAACGGTTTTAGGTTTCTTTAATTGGCGCATAGGTTATAATAAAAGTCAAAAGTAAAAAGTAGTAAGTAAAAAGTTAGGATTTTTCCGTCTTGCCAAAATGATACAGCAACATTGCCAGCATGGTTACGGCGGCTGTTTCAACTCTTAAAATCGCATTGATGGGCAGCCGGACCGGTTGAACGCCCCATTTCATAGCCGCATTAATTTCATCCGGTGTAAAATCACCCTCAGGTCCGATTAGATACAGTATTTTTCCAGACAGATTACTTTTTTCCAATACTTCTGGCAAGTATTTATCGGCATTAGGAACTGCTATCAAACTCAAAGAGAAATCTTTAATAAGATTACCTAAAGAATTAAATTCTAAGGGCGGTAAAACTTTAAGTATTGAATTTTGGCCGGTCTGTTTGGCGGCTGAAATGGCTAATTTATGCCAGCGTTCAATCTTTTTGTTATGCAGTAGCAAGTTTTCTGGGCTTCTCAGCCCGTTAGAAAGTTCTCGGACGGCGTGAGGACTAATATATTTATCTTTGTCTCTAATCATGGTTCTTTCTAACGGGGCAAGTCCATCTATCTTAACGACAGTTCGTTTTGTAATAACAGGAATCAGTTTAGTCAATCCCATTTCCGCTGTTTTTTCTATTAACCAATCCATTCTATTGCCTTTAGCAATAGCGCAGGCAAGCGTAATATCCGGAACATAAATGGTTTTTGGAGTTACTTCAGATAGAATTTCGACTTCAACCCCGCCTTTTTGCGGGATTAAAGACACCCTTGCCATATATGATTCGTTATGATTATTGAAAATCTCTATTGTTGAATGGAGTTTTAATCGCAATGTATTTTTAAGATGATTGGATTGCGCGGCATCAAGAATAACTTTATCGCCAGTAACAAACGACTTATTTGGAGAGAGTGCATCTACATAAAATCTTTTTAAATGTGACATAATAACTCCAAGAAGGTTCTTGTAAGCTGATTAAGCATCCGTACGGGTGTTTAATCAGCATAATCGGCTTATAATCAGCTTATTAGTTACATAATTATTACTTATTGAAAGGTCAAGGGTTTTATCACTTGATTCTTGACAAGTCTTGATTGTTAATTATAATAACAAGGTTTATGGAAGATAATAAGCATAGTTTTGACTTTGAAGCCCCGATTCTGGAATTGGAACGTAAAATTGTCCAACTTGAGGGGTTTTCCAAAATGGCTGAGATAGATCTTTCCGAAGAGATAAAGAAATTGCGTTTGCGGGCGAATTATCTCAAAAAAGAGATTTATAAGAATCTATCGCCATGGCAACGAGTGCTTTTAGCCAGACACCAGATGCGGCCTCAGATAACTGATTTTATACATCTTATATTCACTGACTTTGTAGAACTACACGGTGACCGTTCATTCCGTGATGACCCGGCTATGGTTTGCGGATTGGCGAAAATAGATACCCAAAAGATATTGCTTATAGGAACACGAAAAGGCAAAAATATCCGGGAGAGAGTTGCCTGTCATTTTGGTTGTCCGCATCCGGAAGGTTATCGCAAGGCTTTACTCAAAATGAAATTAGCCGAGAAATTCAATCTGCCTATTGTAACCTTGATAGATACACCCGGCGCTTATCCCGGTATTGGCGCTGAGGAACGAGGCCAGGCCTTGATTATCGCTCAGAATATTTTTGAGATGTCTCGTTTGAAAACACCCATAATATGTATTGTAGTCGGTGAAGGCGGCAGCGGCGGCGCTTTGGCAATAGGAGTCGGAGACCATTTTTCTATTCTGGAAAATGCATACTTTTCCGTGATATCGCCGGAAGGTTGCGCTGCGATATTATGGAAAAGCAGTTCCAAGGCCCCGGAAGCTGCTAAAGTTCTCAAATTAACCTCTTATGATTTATTAACATTGGGTATCGTAGATGAAGTTATTTCCGAACCGCTTGGAGGAGCGCATCACGATTATAAAACAACTGCAGAAAATGTTAAAAAGAGTATCCTAAATACACTTGGTAATCTGCAGAGCATACCAATAGATGCCTTAGTCCAGCAAAGATATGAAAAATACAGACGAATTGGTCAATTCATGGAAAAGCAAAAAGAAACTCTACAAGTCAAACAGACTAAATCGTAGCATTCCCTATCATAAAACCATTTTCCTTATGCTGAGAGAAATTTCTGACAGGAAATAACTAATAATTGACGTGTTTTAGGTGGTGCACATACTACTTAACAAATACAATCACGATAAGTCCGATAATCCAGATTATCTTTTTCATTTGGAAGGAATGGTAATTATTATGGGCGGCATATCCATTGGAAGATTACCGCCTAAGACCTCACCGGTTGCCGCATCTACTTTAACAGATAGTTTCTCCCATTCTATTTTTTCTTCTCGCCACTTCATCGCAACTATATATGCAAGACGTCTTTTACTGCTCATTCTCGGCCATTCCGGCGGCATCTTTTCAGGAGTATAAATATAGTCAGGTTCGACTATCTCCAGTTTAGACCAGCCCACTTCCGGTTTAAGAGTGCCAAATTTGGAAGCCCAACCCTTTACTACTTTCTCCTGAATTGTTTCCAATGCAATCCTTTCCGCCTCTTTCTGGGAAATCTTTACCTCAGTCAAGCAGGGTTCCCCCCTCATAAAATAACTAAACTCCAAAAAACCATATTTCTCGTGGATATACATCATTACTCCATCAGGGGTTCCATAACCATTTAGTTGCCTGCGCCAATATATGAACCAGGCGCCAAACCAGTTCGGGCCGGCTATAAACTCTATCGTTTCTAATTTTAATGAAATACCTTTCATCCTTTCACCTGCCAATTCATCGCGGTATTCCTCGGCTTTTTTGAGGACATCTTCCTTGTTTCTGGTCTGCTTTACCCAACCGAAATCTATGCGGTAACCACGATTATCAGGTCTGTTAATTTTATGCTTTTCAAACAACTCGTAACCCATTGCACTGTAGGTGCCATTTCTGATACCAAGGACATCGCTTGCTTCACTAAATGTTATAGAAATACCATCCATGCCCCAGACACCGCCTTTATCTCCGATTACTTCAATAAGCATTGGGTTTGTTTTTCTATTATAAGGGATATTGTCAAAGTCAGTTTTTTTCTCAATCTCAAATTCAGGTAATTTATCAACTCCTTGGCTGACTCTACGTTCTTCTCGTTTTTGTTTTATACGCTCTTCTAACCCCTTACCAAGATTGAGTTTCTTCCGCCAGTAGCAATATCGCTTTATGTATTCTTCGTCAGGAAGAAGGTTTGGTTTATCTTCTGGTGAAGATGTTATTTGCGGGATGGGTTGAATAGTGATTTCTGGCGATTCAGATGCCTTTTTATCATCAGAACAACCAGCTAAGGCGCCGATAGTTATAGCAATAACAATAAAATAGAATGTCCTCATCTTCCCCTCATTGAATCAATAGAATATGTTTCAGGATTAAAAGAAGCCGGCTCAGTACGGCATTCATTACCAATGCGAAGCCAGACTCGGGGCCGGGCCTCTTGCCAAATAGGATCTGTTACTTCTCTCTGTATTGCATATATATTTTTTAGAGCTTCATCGAATGCCTGTTTTATCGGTGCGGCTTTATTGTTTTTTGCCCTAAGTTGTTTATGCGCCTTAAAGAGTTCGGTTGCCATTTCTACCGCTGTCTTAATATCAACGGTATTTTGCCAGCCCAAATATGCATGTGTATTCCAACTTCGTATGAAATTATCTGACAAGGTATTTATCACCGGGTCTACTTGAGAATTATTTCCTACAATAGTTGTGTCAAAGTTATCATTATATGCCGTAGAGCAACCACCGAGGAAGACAAAACGGAAATCAAGGTCACTTATGTTGTTGAGTTGAGCGGCAAGCAAGGCACTACCGGTGGGAATTTCCGCTGTTATTTGCACGCCTAGAGGTCCGTATTTTTCGTTGCCAGCACTATCATAGTAACCTAAACTTAATCCAATGGCTGGTCCACTCCATGTACCAGGATATGGAGTGCCAAGAATAAGCCCGTGGGTAAAAGCGCAGACAAGACCATATCTCCCTAAATAATATGGTGATTGAGCATATGGCGATACTACTCCTAATTTTGACTGTGTCATAAAGATTGTTTGTTTAGTACTATTCTGCTCTTTCAAACAATCAGTGACCGTATAAGTTTGAAGTGTTTTAATCTGGGTAACTATTTCATCATATCTACTGCGTGGGGTATTTTGTGACTTACCACGTAAATAGGATAATATATCACGATCTCTAACAGGGGCAAGGGTATAGAATACCAAAGCTGGCTCAGTTACCTTTGCCTTTGTGTCGCCGCTACCGGTTGCACTTAATTCCATGTTATTTGACGTGTCAGAAGTAGTTCTGACTACTGTATATTGATTAAGATATGGCCAACCGGATAAGTTCAAATTAACGTCTGCTACTACAATTGGTTTCTCTGACCTATATAACCCCGTCTGGAACCTGTTCAGAGTAACATAATCTATTCCTGTAGGACTCTGGATGGTTGCTACCTTTGATGGATTTGTTGATTGATTATCATACTCCATTAGATAGGAAATGCCAAAGGTTGGTTCCACAGTGGATGGATTGTAATCAATCTCACTTATAATATCTGTTCTTAAACCATTATAATCCGCAAAGAAGATACCCTCGTTGGGACTATTTTTTGTTATTCCTAAAGTAGTATCTTCAATATTAGTAAGTCCTCCTACTCTTGCCTGCATCAGCGTCTGGTTTTGGGGCAAACCGCTGGTTATCACGATTTTCTCCATATTGGGCTGGAATAATTCCTGTGTGTTCTGGATAGGACCACTTCTATAGCGACTGAACCTGTCAGTATCTTCCACCTTTGTTAACGTTATATTCTGTGTTAGTGGTGCAACGGCTCTTCCTGTTTCTGTTATAGGTGCCTTGCATTCATTATAGGTTTGTAATGTCAAGGAAGGTGTGCCACTATAATTAGAGGGTAAAAGATATTCCACATTGTATAACGCCTCGGGCTGGACCGATTGAATCTGCCAGTTCCGGTCAAAGATACCATAGGTGGGTAGTTGGCTGATTTCGTTATAACTTCCACCTGACTGTCTGACAAATCTTATCTCCGGCGGAATGGCGTAACATCGTGTTCTTGGATAAAGTGTAAAGGTTGCTATATAAGGCTGTCCCGTCTGTGGAAAAAGCATAAATTCTGATGTGATACCTCTCAGCCAAATTCCTGATAATGGTTGAGTTGATGTTACTTTAACATAAACACTTGCTACTCCTTCGGTAAAAATCACGATCTCCTTACTCCACCCTGTTTCGGTCTTGAGTAAATAACAACCATCAGTACAACCCAATGCAAACGACGATCTTAGATAATTATAGGGGAGGCCTGCGTACGGAATAAAATTGGTTTTATTATAATTAATATATTCACTAATATCTATCTTTAACGGCTTCGCAAGTTCGGTACCAGATATTCCTACCTGCCCATTGCCATCAATGATTGCTGATTTTAATCCCTTTTCATCTCTTTCGCTAATCGTTATGGTTTCACGATATGAAGCAACTTTTTCTTCAACCAAGTTCCCATTATTGTCATATCTTATTAATATAAACTTGGGAAATTCTGGTAGAGTAATCTCCCTTGTATAGGTTCCGACCTTGCGTCCCACTAAACTAAACATACTGTAGCCAGTAGTGTATAGAGACGACGGAACTAAATCCACTGCTGTTGAGTCGGGGACCAATATTTCATTTAATAGAGTTCCCACTGCCTGACGGATTTCTGTGCTAGCAGTAGTACGTATTACAAGTTCAGATTTCCCAGAATCGTTAACTAATATAATCCCTCTGGCTTCATAACCAGGAGTCATCTTCACACGAGGTAAATCGGATACTAAACTAAACTCTACCGGTATAACTGAACTATCGCCCAAGACACTAACACGTACCTTATTTACCATTTCTTCCATACCAAAATGATAGTGTAATGCACCTTTACCATCTACATTGGTTACTGTAGAATAACCGGATTGTTCTACAAATATTCCACCGCCTTGGGTTATCTCAAATAGTAATGGAATACCTTCAATGGATTCTGTGGGATTATCCAGATTATACGCACGGACAACTAATGGATTATTTGCACATCTACCAATTAATCCTTCTTGATTATTACCACTTACAATCTCTAATCCGATTCTCAATGCTGGTGGGGGCGGTGGTGGTGGTGGCGGTTCTATGGTGCCAAGCGTAACATAGAAGTTTCTTATTTGTCCTGTAATATTTCCTGCGTTATCCTTAATCCTGACTATTAATTCATTAGTTCCATCATTCAGTGCACCATAAACGAGATAGAATTTGTCTATCTCATCTTGCGTATTAAACATCGGGTAATAAGTGGCAGATGATGGCGAGATGATAAAAATATTTGTGATAGTGATATTATTTAACAAGACTTCCAGACTCGTTTCATCTATTCCTGAAAATGCATCAGCATAGGAGGCATCAAAGTATAACTGACTGAGATTAGTAATCGTAATGCCTTCTGTGGGATAATCTATGCTTAAATCAGGAGGGGTATCAAAGATAATGGTATCAGAAAAGACAGAAGTTAACCCGGCGCCATTCTTGTATTCCACATAGACAGTTTTATTACCTTCATCAGCGCTTAAGTTCCATTCTTTGGTAATCGCATAATTTTCCCAATCATACCATGTAACATTATCATTACTGAAACGCATCTGGGAAACACCAGATTCAGGGTCATTGGCAGATAGGGATAGTGTTACCGCGGTGGATGAGGTTGCGATGGCGCCGTTATTTATGCTGATAGTGCCGGTCGGCGGGGTAATATCAACATCGTTCACTATTATTGTTATGGTCTTGGTATCTGTTAAAAGATTGGCTGTGGCTGTAAATATGACTACATAACTCCCCGACTGTGTATAATCAGGGGTCCAAGAAAATACACCTGAGTTTGAGTTTAAAGTTGAGCCGGTCGGAGTTCCAACCATTGAATAACTTATTATATCTTCATCCGGATCTGTAGCTGACAGGGTAAAGGTCAGTAGCTGATTCTCATCAATTGTTTTATCGTCAGATGAAGTGAGTACCGGCGGTCTGTCTACATTATTAACTGTTATGCTAATGACCTTGGTGTCTGCTAAAAGATTAGCTGTAGCTGTAAATGTGACTATATAACTACCTGACTGACTATAAGTTGGTGTCCAGGAAAATACACCTGTGGTATAGTTTAAGGTTGCTCCCGTAGGAGTATTAACCATAGAATAGATGATGGTATCATTATCCGGGTCTGTGGCTGAAAGAGTAAAGGTCAGAAGCTGATTTTCATCAATTACTTTATTGCCGGGTGAAGTAAGCACCGGCGGTCTATCTACATTATTTACGGTGATGGTGATTGACTTGGAATCAGTTAGGCCGCCGGAATCGGTTACGGTGAATGTCACATTAGGATATATGTTTGCCTGATTATATGTCGGTATCCATGAGAATGTCCGGCTGGCAGGCGTGAACGTCGCACCGGTCGGCAGATTGCCTGCTGAATAAATCAATGGGTCACCATTCGGGTCACTGGCGGTTAGTATAAAGATCAATAATACGTTTTCATCCACAACCTTATTACCGGGTGAAGTCATTACCGGTGGCGCATTAATGCTGAATGTGGTAGCTGATGCCTCGTTGGAATAGAGACTGTTACCATTAGCGTTATATGCCCTGACACGATAATAATATGTAGTAGAAGTAGATAGTCCAATATTAGAATAAGAAGTAACATTAGCGTCGACTGTGGCAATCTGTGCGTATGTGCCGGAGACACCGGTTTTGCGCTCTATCTTGAAATCGGTCTCGTTAATGGAATTATCTGTCCAGGTAAGATTAATCTGTGAAGATGATACAGCGGTGGCGATTAAGTTTGATGGTGCATTTGGTAATATTCCGGGAGTAGTAAATGTCAGATCATTCCCATATGTTGTTCCATTAGCATTTGTTCCAACTACCCTGAAATTATATAGTGTATTAAATGATAATCCTGCTATGGTGGCAGATACATTAACAGGATTCGTGCCAAAAATCAACTGATAACCGTTATTGATGCCATATGATGTAGTTTTGCCGTAATTGAAATAGGCAATTGCAAAAAAACCGTTGGGGTTGACTGTGCCGTTTAATCTGGCGGAGTTATAAGTAATATTAGTAGCAGGATTAGTAGTGCAGGTCGGTGGTAACCCTCTGGTAGTAAAGTGTAGATTATTACCATAGGTCGTTCCATTAGTATTGATTCCGACTACTCTGAAGTTATATCGTGTACTGGCTGATAATCCGCTTATATTAGCCGTAACCACAACATAACTTGTCCCGCTGCCGATAGATTGTGAGGTTGTAGTATTTCCATATGAAGCAGTTGTTCCCCACTGGAAATAAGCCGTGGTGATAGAACGATTAGGATTAACACAACCATTTAATTTAGCTGAGTTATAAGTAATATTGATAGCAGGAGTAGTGATGCAGGTTGGTGGTATTCCAGGAGTAATAAAAATCTGATTATTTCCATTGGTCGTTCCGGTAGAACTGGTTCCAACCACCCTGAAGTTATACTGTGTACTTGCTGATAATCTGTTTGTGGTATCCGAAACATTGACAGGAGTCGTGCCAAAGATGAACTGATAACCGGCATTGATGCCATATGATGTGGTTTTGCCGTAATTGAAATAGGCAATTGTAAAAAGACCATTAGGATTAACCGAACCATTTAATCTGGCGGAATTATAAGTAACATTTGTAGCAAGATTAGTAATGCAGGTTGGTGGTAGCCTAACAGCATTAAAGGTTGAATTACTACCATAGGTTGTTCCGGTAGTAAAGATAGTAAGACAACTAATAAATAATATACCGATGATGACCTTTAACAATCCAGTTTTGGCGAGGTTTACTTTTGCTGACAATATCTTTTTCATAATTATACTCCTTTTCTCTTTTTTTAGATAATGTTTATATATTATTTGATTATCAATCTTAGCGGTTTTTACATCACAGATGAATTAGATTAATGATAATAGAGTGGCACTATACCAGCCTATTTGTCAAGAGAATAATAATATTTTTAATGAATTAGTGGAACACAACGAACAGCATTGGAACAGTCCCGCCCCAATAGGAATAGTAATGAAATTGGTGACGCCATATGCAATTGTTGATTCCAGGGGGGGTATACCCCCGGTATACCCCCCGTCTGTATAGTATATACTCCCACTCTTTAGGATATATACTACTATTAATGATGCTATAGTTTCCTCGTCTATTTCGTATAGCCCCATACCAGAACTATTATAACCCTATACCCTATAGTATGTAACCCCATACCGGATTATATATAGACCCACATCCTGTAGCGTATCTACTACCCCTACAGAATATACATCCCCATACTCTGTATCCTATAATCCAGTACTATATAGCGTATAAACCACTAACCGATGTGGTATAATCTCACACACTATATAGTATAGCACCGTAGCAAATAAGGTATAATCTACCACTACATTGATTACAAAGGAGGGGGGATACCCTATCTTCCGTCCTACCCTATGGTCAGGTATACCGTCTGGGTGCGTCGGCTCCGTATGGCATGACCTTAACGCCTAACGGAGAGGTGCACTAGTTCCGTATGGCGGTTATACCCCGTCCGTATGGCAGGTTGGCACTCGGCGTGGCACGTATCCCGACTCTTCGTATGGCATTAATAATTAGGATACCATCTAACTGTAAATCAAGGCCAGATAATCAGACAACTATTTTTATTACCGGGGTTGCCGCAAGGGACCGATATTTCAATCTTGCTGAACCAGCTGGCTATAGTTAATAATACATTTGATGCTGTCCTACGCCACTCCGTAGCTTCTGAACAGCGAAGGATGGTGGTCGTGCTGAGGGGATAAATACGTAACCACAGATTACACGGATTTAAATCGGTGTGATTTTATGACTAATAAAACTGATTGCACAGATTAAATAATCCGTGAAATCTGTGGCTACTTTTAATATTTAAATTTATCTTGAGGGGAATAACAGGTTACGGTTGTTGACTGGGGAAAATCAAGTAGGTTTTAAATGTTTCTGAACCGATTGTTTTTCCTCCTTTAGGCCATTTTATTGTCAAAGTTGTCATTCTGCCTGTCGAGAGACTCATTCCGCTTACCGTTTCAAGCGTAAGGTCGTAGGTATATATTGATGGGAAACCGGGGCATGTTTGTGCAGAGCGATTCTGTAGGTCCGAAGATGCCGGATGCTGGCCGCTTTCTAATTCTGAAAAAATGGCTGTTGCCATTCTGGTTATCAGGGCATCATTAAGACCACGACGATGAGAATAGGATGCGGCTCCATATAATCCAAAAATAGTGGCTAAGCCAAATACAAGAATCATCAAAGCGACTAAAACCTCTAAAAGACTGAAACCTTTCCCGACGTTACGTCGGGGCGGAGGATTTGAGTATTTCATATAACATTACTTTGTCTTAGCGGTAGACAGATAAATTTTATTTTCAATGGTTTCGCCATATTGAACTTCGTCGCCGCTACTAAAGGTTGCCGGGGCAGTATTTCTTACACCTCGGGATACAGTTAAATTATACTGATACTTTTTTTGAACTAAAAGCCATTCGGCTCCGATTTTAATATAGCTTCCAAATCCCAGTAATGAGCGCGGAGTATTTATTTTTACTTGCGTTGCCGAAGCGCCAACATTTTCCGCAAGTTTTATTTTAAGCGTATTCAATGGCAAAGATTTTATATCTAATGCCACCTGAATGACTTGGGGTAGTGTTTGCGGAACGACCGGATATGTCTGTGTCTGTATTGTCTGGGTAATCGTGACCCGCGAATCCCATATTGTTACCGGGTTCAGGGAATTGTAATCATAAAAAGTGCATCCCAAATATAGAATATCATCAAAAGTCTGGCTGGTCTGGGCTGAAGGAATACCCTGTATTTGTTGTTGTTGCCAGAAGTTCACAGCGGTGGTTTCATCTATAATACCTCTAACTAACTGCGGATTGGAAGTTGCGGTGCCGCTTATATAATAAGCAATGCGTTGTTTGGACGTTTGATATGTCGATGAAATATAATTATAAAAATTATCATTATCCAGATGAATCAAATAAAGCCATTGATTGCCTTGCTGATCAACTCCGGAATAAAATGACGGTTCAAATGAATAGGATTTTTCAAGGGGTAATGATTCATCAAATCCATAAACTGCCACAGTTTCCTTATCCGGTTCGGTAAATACAGTCGCCAAATCTTTTTTTACCTGTTCCATGATTATCTGGCCGCGTTCCGTGACATCACCGCTGGTTTCGCCGGTTTTCCACAAATCGATTCCGGTCTGGAGAAGTCCGGCCAGGAGAACGGCCAAAAAGACAAAGATAGTTGATGCAATAAGAATCTCTAATAAAGTGAACCCGGACTTCGTAGAAGGTAGTCGTTCATTAGTTTTTAGTTTCATTTATCTTTCCTGCCGTGATAGGGTTACAACAGGTTTATCGTATTCAACATAAATATTTTCCAATAAAGGAGATCGTTTCCAGGCGTTACTGGAAAAGGCTCCCGGTAAATACTGGAAAAACACCATTACTTCTATTTGGTCGGCTTGGATATTTATACTATTTGCGCCATTGGGGTCAGTAAATTCAAAGATTCCGTCTTTTTGATTAGTGGGCGATGTATTCCAGGGCGGTTGGTTATTAAATCGCGCTAAAAATCTCAGCCTGACCAAACTATCATTAGATGGTGTATGGGTTTCATTCCATGATATTTTTTTCCAGGTAGCGCCGCGGGCATAATGAGCGGCCTGGAAATAAGCCATCTGGTTGTCAAAAGCGTCTGCTTTCTGTAAATCCCAATAGCGAAAAGGTATTCCGTAACAAAGGGTATTGGTATTGTGCGCTTGTTCGTTTGTTCCGAACGCACCCCTGAAAATTCCATTACTATGAGCAGGCATAACGAAAGATGAATTTACTATATTGCAATAACCTACAACTTCGGCAGTATTCAAATCGTTTCCAATCAATAAATAACCGCCATTGGCGGCAAAACCGTTGACGTTAGTAATGGATATTACGGAACCTTCTGCTGAAATATCCGTGGTTAATGCTGAAACCGGTAAAAGCGCCGAGAGGTTAAATGCCCTTTGTTTTTTATCGTGCGTCAGGACAGACGAATTAAGATAGCCTCTTTTACAATTCGTGAGACTAGTTCCGGCGTTTATAGTAGCGTAACCGATATATTCATCGCCGACTTTAACAATTCCACTGGTATCTAATGAGGCTCCATTAAATTGAACGGCAGTTTTGCCGGCATCGGACGAGCGCAGTATTTCTTCTGTTACATAATATCCTTTTTCGCCGCTCAGGAATTTTATCTCGTCAATAGTCGCATCAAGACCGCTACCAACGGTAAAACTCGCCGGCAGATATGATGGCAATTCATCAGACGGAAATTTTAATATTCTTGTTATATTATCTACGGTATAACTGCGATTAAGATTACTTGTAAAGGCAAATAAGTTTGAGCTTCCGTCTGTCCATGAATTTCTAATGGTTTTCTCTTCTTTAGGATTAGTAGTCTGGTCGGTTTCTATAATAGTAACCACATCGTTTTTTGCGGTACCGGTCAATACGGTTGCCAATACCGGAATAATCGGTGCAGTGGTATCGGTATGCGATTTAGGGTCAGAAACCCATCCACGAATAATATCTAAAGGGCTTCCTCCGCTTACTATACCCGTAAAGAACTCTGAATCTAATGTCTGAAGAGGCCCTATCCATTCATCATCAATTTGAATAATAACCGGTGAGGGATAATTGGTATTATTATCAACAAGCACAGAAAAAATAATAACCGGAGTCACATTAAGCGGAAGCCCAAAATGTTCTGCTCGCACAGTCCCTAATTGTCCCCGGTTACAATCACTAATTTGCCCAGGCTCTCCAAGCACTACACTACCATAATAAATTACTTCGTTATCAATCCTGACATATCCTTTGGAAGCCATATTTGTAGTAGAAGAGAGTATAATTGTAGTATCAATATCGCTAATGTATCCACCTAGTTCAATCTGAGGGTTTTCAGAAGGAATACTACCTAATAATCTGGCACCACCAATCGGTAAGGGATTCAAATTAATATCGGGATAGCCGATTATTTGAATTGTTGGAACAAACGCTGTTGAATAGCCGTGTATGGTAACTTTTGATCCGGCCGGATGGTCTACAATCTGTGAGCCGCTCCAGCCTCTTCCTGTTTTTTTTCTGTCTAATACTCCTCCGCCCCAAGTTGTTGAAACGACAAAACCGTTTGATTCGATAGAATTATATGCAATAATTTCTTCGCCGATTTCAATAGAGCCTGCTGTTGGAAATCCGGTTGTGGAGTTTACGGAAATAGTGATTTGCGTTGCGGCTTGACTCATATTTGCCTCATCAGGGAGGTCAGCGGTAAGTTCTGCAAGAATTTTCTGGTCTGAATCGTCATAATGACTAAAAGAACCGACCGGCCTGCCATCCAGAAATAATGCTAATTGAGCGTATTTAGGTTCTTTCCAATAAGCCCCGATATGATACCAGACATTTGCTTCAAGAGTAACCGGCGCCCTTATTTGAGATGCTTTTCTCTCTACAGTAGCGTCGCATACCGATAAGACCAAATTATTACTTTCATACCATACTGCTAGTCTATTTTCATAATCTGACTGTTTTGTATCAAAGAAATATGCCCGGCTAACCGGGATTGAATTGAATTTTATCCAGAACTCTACACCACCGGCATGAATTCCATATTTCCCCGTATCTGCTAGCCCATAAAAATCAAAAACATTATCCCGATTATAATCCAAGGGAAGTGTAACTCCTTCATCATAGGTATCTGAAAAAGAATTATCTATTCTAATGCTTTTATTCCGATTATCCTCTGCGGCTCTTAATTTCAGGTAACCGTTATTTACGGTCCTTGAACAATCAGGATCCCGGCCTGTATCATAATAATACCTTGTTCCCGGATTGGTTAAGTTGGGATAAGTAACCATTTTCAAGGGATTACCTAAAAATGTATAAAATTGGGAATCAAAATCATATTGGCTTTCTATCGACCAAGTTATCACTTCGCCAACAGGAGCAATATCAACGATTTCATTAAGAGTCGTCTGACCTGCCTGACTGCCGGAAGAGCGATTAATAATACCGGTAGAATTCATAGTATAGATATCAAAAGAACGAAAGCAAAAAGGTAATGTCCCGGCGAATTTTCTGTCAACCATATTAGCCAAAGAGTTATCGCGAGCGTATAATACACTGGTTCTCAGGTCCGGTTTTTGGTCGGCTGAAATAATGCTGGTATTGGTTATGAAATTTTCCAAATCAAGCGGTTTGGTAAAAATCGTTTTCTTTATATCATTTGCTAAAGATGTGGCTTCTGCCAAAGAAATTGTGGTATCGCTTATAGAGCCATCAAGATTATAAGTCTTATGACCTACTCCGGAAATCACAGCGCTTATTACTTCAATAGAAGCGGTATTAATATTAATCGGATGGGGTTGTTCTACCTCAACAATAGTAGTTCCATCCAGAAAATTATTTGGTACAACCCGGTCTAAATAAACAGAAACCTGCGAACCCAGATTACGCCATATTACCGGTGTCGAACTTGATGATTCCCAACCGGTATGATTTCCCGGAACACTATTAATTGTATAAGGTATTTCCCTGACAGCTTTACAGTCAGGACAAGGTTCAAACGCAACATAAGCGATAAATTCTTCATTACCCTGCTGGAGACGCACCCGGCAGCCTTCCTCGTTATAAAAAGGGCCGCTATTATCTAAATAAATAACATGATATTGCCTGCCGTCTTTTCCGGTATAAAGTTTATAACCGCCCAGGTTTTGAGCGGCAATCCAGGTCGTGGAACGATAAGAATATTCGGTGAGAAAATGTTGCGGGTCATCGCTTGTTTGGATAAGCGATTTTAATTGATTAACAACCCGACGCGGCGCTGTAGTTAAATTTATTTTTGCCTGCTCATCTTCTGCTATGGCAGACCAGATTGTTCCTTTGGGGTCAGAAGGTATCTGGCTGAATTGATAAAGATTGGTTTCGAATTCATTAGTCGTATCATAATCAGGTGTATTAAAAGGAGCAGAAGCGCCGGTGTTTAATTCGTAAAAATTATGGGTGCGCAGAAGTAAATTTATCGCGCTATTACGGGCGCCTATCGCAGCAAAACGACTCTGATTAGTTTGAAGAACATCCTTGCTGCTCTTCTCCTTAAATAACATTGAACCGGCAAATGGTATCGCCAGAATTATCAGAGAGGTTAGTATCAAAAGGATAATAACTAATGTGATGCCCTGATTATTAAATGCCTTTTGGAATATGCCATTTTTGGGTGCGCGTAATGAGTATTTATTCTTTTTCATATATTCTCACATGGATTAATATATCTTATATCTTATTAGCATTATTTTTTGTCGGTGTCAATAGAACTGCTTATTAAATATTATTCCCAAACACCAGTTATTTGCTGATCGCAGAATTTGCACTTGCCGTTAGGAAGGTTATTTTCTATGATTTTGAAGCCTAATCTTTTGATGACAGGTTTCTTGCAATTCGGGCAGAAAGTATTGTTGCCTTCGTGCGGAGCAACATTAAAGGTATAGACATATTTCAATCCCTCATCCAACCCAATTTGTCGGGCTGATTCTATCGTTTTAATCGGTGTGGGTGGCAGGTCTTTCAGTTTGTATTCAGGATAGAATCTTCCGAAATGCAAAGGTGTATCTTCTCCTAAATTTTTCTTAATCCACTGGCACATCTGTTTGATTACTCCCAAATCATCATTATAAGAAGGCACAATCAAGTTAATGATTTCCAGATGTTTCTTTTCGGCCCTGATAATTTCCATGGATTTAAGAGTCGGCGCCAGGGTCTGCCCGCAAATCTTCTGGTAAAACTTATCATTAAACGCCTTAAGCGTGACGGCAAATCCGCTGACTACCTTGCAGATGTCTTTGAGCGGTTGGGGATTTGTAAAAGCCGATGTGCATATAAGATTACGAATCCCTTTTGCAGCAGTATAATTTGCCACTTCTTTTATATACTCGGGATAAATCATCGGTTCCGTATAAGTATAACAAATGGTCCGGCATTCTTTTTCTTTTGTTCCGGCCAGGCAATCTTCTTTATCAAAATCACACTTGGCAACTTTTTCCGGCCGTTCGGTTGAAACCTGCCAGTTTTGACAATAAAGACACCGCAGATTACATCCGCCCAATCCGATAGAAAGCGAATTAGTTCCGGGCAGGAAATGATTGAAAGGTCCTTTTTCTATCGGGTCAATATTCAGGGTGCAGGGATTATTATAAGCATGGGACATCAGAACGCCGTTATGATTAACCCGGGTAAAACAGAAAGACACTTCGCCGGGTTTGTAGATATGAAAATTGGGACAGAGCGTACATTTGATTTTGTTATTTTCAAGTTTCTCATAGTAATGAGCTTCAATAATTTTGGCTATACTTTTCTGCTTTTCTTTATCAGCCCATATTTCTTGATGGAAGTCTAAGAGAACCTTAAGGGCGAGCGGAAGTGATGCAACGGTCAGGCCCAGTCCGGTAATCTCCCTGAAAAATCTCCTTCGAGAAATAAGACTATCGGGATGATTAGTAATTTTCATCTACTCTTGAAATAGTTTTACTTTTCTGATTGACCGGCCTTATTCCCGATATTATCCAGATTGGCCGGTGCAGGTGCTTTAAAATTCTTTAGGTTCTTTAATCTGGTTTCTAATACTCCCAGCATTGTTGGGTCAAGAAAATAGTGTCCGATTTTATTTAATTTGGGTTTATCTGAGGTGCGATATTCTTTAAGCTCTTTCAGTTGTTCGGATAATTCTTCTGCTTTATTTTTTATCTTATATTGTGCGGCAACTTCTTCTTTATTCAACTCAAATTCTTCCGCGCTCATTGCTCGGACTTCATCGACTAATCCAAAAAGCCGGGCTTCTTCTTTGGCTTTTTCTTCTTCGGTTAATTTGCCGTATTTCTCTTCAAAATGCTTGAACTGTTTTTCTAAAATCTGGCTGCGTTTTTTGTCATAGGCCTTCTGGGGAATTGACCGGAGCTGTCTGAGCGCTTTAATTTCTTTTTCATTTGAAGCAGTTTGTCCGACCCGAACCGGATTTCTTAAGCTGGGAATAGGAATAAGACAATTTTTAAAGGTGCCAACGACCTCTTTTTGCGCCTCGGTTAGAATTACTTCTGTTTTTGTTTGAAATTCTGTTAATTTTGTCTGCAATTCCTCCTGTACTTCTTCTATTTTTTCTTTTAGTTCACCGGCCTTCTTGCCTTCTTGCGGGTCAATATTAGGACCGCGTTCAATCAGAATTTCTCTTACTTTAGTGCATTCCCCTGCTTCTTCTACAGAAAGAGCGTTAATTTTCTCTTGGTAAACCTCGCGCAGAGAGATTGTTTCTTTAATAATAGTTATTAACTGGTCAAGTTGTTTTTCATTAAAGTTAAGCCCATTGACCAGATTAATCAGACTGATTTCATGCCGTAAGTCGCCCACCTTGGCCCTGGCTTGAGGGTTATTATTATTTTCTGCACTTGGCAGATCTCCCGGTAAAATTACGCTACATATTAATAGAGTAATCAACAGATACCCAGTCAGTAATATCCTTTTCATAATACACCTCCTCGTCTAATACGGTTCAACTATTTTGTTTATTTAACACGATGTTTAGTTAACGGCTGACCACCCAAAGAAGGCCGAATCTGATTGAGATTAACCCCGAATCTATCCAAGATGGTCGGTGTAATATCAGCCCTGTCGCCTTTTTCTGCGATTACATTAGAATCATTAGTTGCAAGAAAAATAAACGGGGCATCCCTGTGATTCCTTTCGCCTTCATTAAATCCGTGGTCAGCTGTGACATAAATACGTGTTTCATCGTATAACTTTAACTCTTTTAGTTTCTGCATAATCTTGCCTGTCCAGGTATCGGCTGAAATGATGGCATCATTATATTCCTTAGAATTTTCGCCATACTTATGCCCGTTATGGTCAACTTCTGCAAAATGGATAAAGAAGAAAAACGATTTATTCTTGTATTTTTCCAGAAGTTCCATTGCCTTAGTCCCTACTTTTTCATCTTCTACCAATCCGTTAATAAACAAATCCATTCCATCTTTGGTGTAGTAATAAGGTTTACCGGGAATGACGCGATATTTTACGCCGTCTTCAACAGCAATTTTTCCTTCTTCTTTTTTCTTCTTACCCTTATTTTTCTTCCTTGGTTTCTCGTTTTCATCGGACAGTTTGATGCGCTGGGGCGGGTCAGCATCAACATGACCTTTTTTTCCTATCACAGCAATCGTAATAAAATTATCAGCACCAAAATACTGCTCCAGCCGTTCAAATACCGTATATCCCTTTGGTATAGGCTGGTAATTGGAATTAGTATATACACCGGTAATTTCAGGTCTGTAGCCGGTAAGTATCTGGGACCAGCCTGCCTTCGTGGCGGTATTCTCACCTTTATGGACATCAATTTCCACGTATGCGCCTTCGGAGCTGAGTTTCTTTATGTTAGGCAGTTCCCCTTTTGACAGGCATTCGTTAACATGATTTCTCTGAGCCCCATCCCACCCGATAAGAATAATATTTCTCGGCCTAGAAGATTGCTCGGGGGTTGGAGTATCAATTGCTTGTTTTCCCTGAAAAGATGTCTGGCAACCGAGTATGAGTCCGACGAATATCGTAATGATAACTGCTAAAACGTATTTATAAATTCTCATTTTTGCTCACCTATTTTATTTTGGTTATTTAGGGTTTGTGTTAATCTTATCCAAATCAGCCGGTGCGATTTTCCTGGGATTTTTCATTATCTCCAGACGTTTCTCTAATATCGGTATGATTTTAGGATTAAGTAAATATCTGCCGAGCCGGGATGGTCCGCCGTGCCTGATTCGTTCGATCTGTTCTATTTCTTCCCGTAAATCCTTATCCCTTGAGAGGTCTTTTTTACTCTCGTTCATAAATTCATTTGCTAAACCTGGTCCATTTAATTCAAATTCCTTATCTGTCATGGCACGCACTTTTTCTATTACTTTAAGAAGTCTCTGGCTTTCCCGTTCCTTTTCTTCATCTGTCAGTTTACCGAGACGTTTTTGAATCATTTCCAGATGTCGCTGGGCAATCTCGGATTTTCTTTCTTCAAATACCTCATCAGGCACTCTTCTGAGATGGCGTAAAAGTTCTACAGCCATCTCGTTATTTTGCGCCTGTCCGGCTCTGACAGGGTTTTTCAGGTCTTTAGGTGGTATCAAGCAAGGGTTAAACGTATTGATTATTTCTTTCTGGGCATCAAGCAATATACCTGTCAATTCTTTTTCAATATTAGCCACGGCATTCATTAATTCACCAGTAACCTTTTTGCCTTCCTGTTCCATGGTAAATGCCCGATTCTCTATTTCCTGGGGTATTCCCTCATTCTTCTCCAATGTTGATTTCAGTGTGGCAAAAGCATCAACTATATCTTTTATGGTTTTATTATTCTCATCCTGCATTTGATCTCGGAGCAGTTGAACTTTTTTATTATATTGAATGATTTGTTTTATCTGCGCTTCATTGAGATTGAGCCCATTTACCAGGTTGAGGAGGGTAATATCCTCGAATAACTCGCGGATTTTACCTTCGTATTCAGACGAAGTGGTTTCTTTGTTTTTTACACTGGATTTATCTTGGGGATATGCGGTTATTGAGAGACCCAAAATAATAATGCAAAAGGTTAATAACATTTTATGCATAGAAATCCCCTTTCTTTACTTGAGAGAAGTTAAAATCATTTTATGTTCGTATATTTAAACCCCGATAGAACAAAAAAGTTGCGTTAACAAGAAAACTTCGTAACCAGAAGATTAAACACGAATAAGACGAATACGGCGAATCCCACGAATAAAATAATTATCTCTTTATTCGTGTTCTTATTTTTATACTTTCCTACTGGTAGGGCTCAGCAGATAAACCGTATCCACTTTTATCTTCTGTGCTGCAGAAGTGATATCCTCTTTCTTCACTGCCATAAATTGTTCTTTTAGTTCCTTGAGGGTATCCTGGCGATTATTGATACTCAGTTCCAGGTCATAATCTATGAATGATGAAGCGCTATCCTCAATAGATTTAAGGCGGTTAGTAATGCCGGAACGGGTGTTATTAATCTCTTCATCGGTGATATCGCCTGACTGGATAGCATAGAGTTGTTCTTTAATAATCTTCAAGGCATCATCAAACTTATTATGGTCAATACCGGCGCGGATAAACATCAAGCCCTTGGTTTTTTCCAGCGCGGAATTGACATAATAAGCCAGACCTGCTTTTTCGCGGACATAACGGAATAGTTTTGAATGAGGGAACCCGCCTAATACTCCTGAAGCCATCATCAATCCGAAGATTTCCTTATCTTTCCATGTGGTGTATGTCCTGCATCCTAATACTAATTTACTCTGGTCTATTTCATCATTCTCTTTTATCAATTGCTCTTTCGGGATACGGGATACGGGATGCGGGATGCGCGTATCTCGTATCGCACATCTCGCATCACGTTTAACCTGCGGGCTGAAAATATCGGAAACAAGCCTTTTAACCCGGTTAATTCCTCTGGGTCCGGAGATAAAAATATCCATAGGCGCTTTGAGAACTACATTACGGTAATGATTTAAAACATATTCCGGAGAAATCTTGTCAATCTTGTTAATCTCGCCGTATTCATAAATCCGATACGGTTCATCCTTACACATCTCCTGGATACAACGTTCATCGGCATATGAAATCTTATCATCATAAACGCTTTTGATAATGTCTTTAAGTTTTTCCTGTTCCTGTACGAAATAATCGGAACGGAATGCATCGTCCTGTAAAAGCGGATTGAAAATAATCTGTTTTAAGAAATTAAGAGCGCTTCGGGTATTATCAATATGTCTGGGCAGAAATCTCTGGCTGACGAACTCAAAAAATAATTCAATAATATGATTTTCGCCTATTTTAGAGATATCGGCGCCGAATATCGCGCCGTAAAGCGAATCCATGAAAACGCTGATTTTACGCATGGTCGGATATTTCCGGCATCCCCGGCCCAAGACCCGGACCAGCAAGGCATTAGCTGTCGCATTTTCATCTAATGGCAGATGAATGAATACCTTTATCGTAGTGGTCTTGAATAAAGAGGTCTGGAAAAGATGCAACCTTAACCCGGGCCTTAAATCAATCGTTTCTTTTGATTCTATCATAGGAAATTATAAACACGAATGGCACGAATACGAACGAATTTCACGAATTTAATATTATTCGTGTTATTCGCTTAAATTTGTGGGATTCGTGTTCTATTTTTCTTCATCGCTGGAAAAACCTCCCCAATTCCTGTAATGTTATTTTATGAATAGCCGGTCTGCCATGCGGACAGGTCACCCAGTCTATCCCGCTTGAATCGGCTATCAACGCCTTTATTTCTTCCGGACTTAAAGGGTTTCCTGCCTTTATAGCGCCTTTGCAAGCCATCATTTTTATAAGATTATCAATCGATTTAATATTTAGTTCTTTAGTTCTTTTGTTCTTTTGTTCCTCCTGCCCGTGGCTGGCATCAGGAAAATCGTCTGCGAATGCATCTATAAACTCCGTAATAAACTCTTTTAAATTAATATTATTCAATATGGACGGAGCTGATTGTATGGCAACGGCATTCTCACCAAATTCTTCAATCTCTATGCCGACCGCCTTCAGATAAGGAACGACTTCCTGTAAAAGCGCCATCCTGATTTTCGGTATCTCTACTATAGTCGGAATGAGCAGTCTTTGCTTGTATATCTCTGAAGAAGCAATCTGTTTGCTGAGTTGGTTGTAAAGAATCCTCTCGTGCAAAGCATGCTGGTCTATAATCAATACGCCGTCAGTTACCTCATCAATAATATAACTATTATGTATCTGGAAAGTTCTGCCGGTATGAGAACACGAATCAGACGAATACGGCGAACCTGCCCGACTGGATTTCCGGTCAGGCGGGTAAGACGAATTAGAATTATTCGTGGGATTTGTTCCATTCGTGCTATTCGTGTTTATGTTTTTGGCTGAATAATGTTCGCTGAAATCTTCTCCTTTAGCTGGACCACCCGCGGTCCCTTTGGGTTCAAAGAAATCAACCAATGCCTGCATTACTTTTTGAGACTCATCTAACGGTGCAGAACTTATATTCTCCTGGCTGACATTCTGCCCGGTAACCGATTTAATTTCCCGGTTTTCTATTGATATCTTTCCCGCCTGACCGGTCGCCAGGTCGGGCAGGTCGGATAATGATTTACGGATAAGCGAAATAATCTGGTCGTGCAACCTCCAGGCATTACGGAATCTCACCTCTATCTTGGTCGGATGGACATTGACATCAAAAGCCGATGCCGGCATCTCTAAAAACAGCACCACAAAAGGATACCTGCCCGGCGGAATAAGATTATGATAAGACTGGTATATCGACCTCGATATGACTTTATCCTTGATGAAACGGCGATTCAGATAGAAAAACTGGTATTTGGAAGTCGGTCTGGTATAAGTCGGCAGTGAAAAATATGCCTCAATTTTTACTCCGTCCTGCTCTTCTTGAGCATAGATTAATTCATTACCGATATCAGTACCATAAAAAACCCTGAGTCTTTCCATTATAGTGTTTGTCGCCTGAGGCGCCCCTGAAGTTTGCTCCAGACCCGTCCTCTGGCGGGACGAATTATCAGCCGGGGTAGCCAGATTAATTAAAATCTGCTTGTCAGACCCATCTGAACGGCCCGGTCGGGCAGGCGTATCTTTTGAACGTGTAGATGAGTTGAATAAATTAAAAGATACCTCAGGATAAGCAATAGCAAAGCGGGTAACCATATCGCTAATATGGGAAAGTTCTACGCTATCGCTTTTAAGGAATTTTCTGCGGGCTGGCGTCTGGTAAAAAAGATTGGCTATTTCTATGGTCGTGCCATTAGAATAAGGATAAGGATGAGGTTGAATCTTATTCTCAGCCTGAGCCTCAACAGCATATGCCTCATTTTGGCCTGCAGTCTTGGAGACTACCCTGACCTGAGCCACGGATGCCATACTTGCCAATGCCTCACCGCGGAATCCGAATGTCCTGATATTATATAAATCAGATTCCTCGGTAATTTTACTTGTGGAATGACTCTGGAAAACCAATGATAAATCATCACAAACGATACCGGTACCGTTATCAACAATCCTAATAAGTTTTTTACCGCCTTCCCTGACAGTGATTTCAATTTCTGTTGCCTGTGAATCGAGTGCGTTTTCAATTAATTCTTTGACGCAGGAAGCCGGACGCTCTATGACCTCGCCGGCTGCAATCTTATTGACCAACTGAACCGGCAGAACCCTTATTCGATTTGTAGCTGAATTAATCATAATATTAAGTCTAACCGCAGAGACGCAGAGGTCGCCGAGAAGAAATTTCTATAAACTCTACGAACTCAATAGACTCTACAAACTATATTTTAATCTGTCCATGTAAATATTAATTGTAATTAGGGGAACAGCATACCTAATTATCCATTCGTAAAATCTGTGTCCCAAAATGGGATAAATAATCTGTGGCTTCCAACCATTTTATTCAAGATTCTCCTTGACTTGGATTGGGTTATCTGGTAAACTGCCACTGAATAAGTAAGGTGTCCCCGGAATTATTTCGAGAGTGATTTTAAGATAAAATCATCTTGAATATGAAGAAAATAGCAGGATAGGATTTATATAATGTGTCCCCAAAGAACGATATGAAAAGCAAATTGAATATTCTGGCAATCATTATTACATTGTTTAATTTGTTCGCTATTGAATCTTGTGTTGGTGGTGCGGGCAGGCCGGAGGACGCTTCTGCTATTTCTAAAACCATCTGGGTGAAGATTGCGTCTCATCACGCCGGTTGCTTCGGTATTAAAGGCGATGGTACTCTTTGGGGCTGGGGCGATGGCAGATACACTCTTGCCCAGATAGGCACGGATACAGATTGGTCAACAATTTCTGTGGGAGTTAGTCACGTATTAGGACTAAAAAAAGACGGCTCGCTCTGGGCGTGGGGAGAGAATAGATATGGTCAATTAGGCGACGGCACGATTGACAACAGGGTAGAACCTGTTCGCATTGGTACAGAGAATAACTGGTCCTGTATCTCGGCAGGTGATGAGTATTCACTTGCCATTAAGACAGATGGTTCACTTTGGGCGTGGGGATGCAATGATGATGGACAGTTGGGCAATGATGGACTGGGCAACGAAACAATAAATAAGCGTAAACTAAGACCTATCCATGTTGATACGGATAATGATTGGGTGGAGGTTGTGGCTGGTTATGACCAGACGTATGCCCGGAAGAAGGATGGCTCGCTCTGGGGATGGGGTAGAAATTTGTTTGGCGAATTAGATGATGGCACAGAAGTAACCGGACGCAAGCCCGTTCGCATTGGTATAGATAACGATTGGGCAGGTATTTTGGGAGAAAAAGCGGCTTATAAATCCGATGGTTCAATCTGGGTTTGGGGATTTGCCTCGCGTGAGATATCAAACAAAGATGAATATGTGTCGGTCATTGCAACTCCGACCGAAGTCGCTCAGATAAACAATATATCCAGCATTTCAATAGGCGCCCGGCACGTTGTCGCTATCAAGCAGGATGGTTCGCTCTGGGCTTGGGGAAGCAACGTGCACGGTCAATTAGGTGACGGAACTTACCTTAATAAAACCAGTTTAATAAGAATCGGAACAGATAATGATTGGAAATCAGTTACGGCAGGGGGTTACGATTGGACAATGGCGTTAAAAACTAACGGGACGCTTTGGGCGTGGGGATTGAATCACGAGGGCAGATTATGCCGGCCATTCATTCAGAAATCACCAATCAGAATAGGCAGAGATAACGACTGGAAGAAAATATCTGCCTGTGAAGAATACTCTCTGGCTATCAAAAATAATGGCTCGCTCTGGTATTGGGGAGCACTCTGGGGAGAGGGAGATATATGGGACAGCGGCACAATCGGAAACAGAAATGCCCCTTTTAAATTAGATATAGAACCATTTAATGTCAGATGGGTGGATGTTTTGGCAGTGTGGCTCCGTGGGGAAGCAATCAGGGATGACGGTTCACTATGGGGCTGGGGCTTCAATCGGGAGGGGCAGTTGGGCGATGGCACGACTGATTTCAGAACAATGCCGGTTCGGATTGGCGTTGATAATAACTGGCTGGTTGTTGAATCCAGCTATTATTACACTATTGCTCTCAAGAAAGATGGTTCTCTTTGGGGCTGGGGCTTTTACTGGACTGGATTTGTTCATACGCCGAAAAGCGCCACGATTCCGAGTCGCATCGGCACGGAAAATGATTGGTCAAGTATTTCAACAGGCACAGCGCTCAAAAAAGACGGCACCCTCTGGCTTCTTAGTGCCCACAATGAGAATAAGGATTGGAAAAGATTTGAACTGAATAAGAGCGAACATCACTGGTCAGCCATAAAAAGTGTAGGTGATACCGCTCTTTTAATTGAAGTAAATGGAACGCTCTGGAAAATGTCATATGCCTCTCGTCCACCTTATCAACCCTTGTTTAAGCAGGTGGGCGCAGATAATGACTGGATATTCGCAACGCTCGGAACAGTCGAACCAGGATTTGTTCTTTTTAAACCCACACTTGCTTTTTTTGCCATAAAGAAAGATGGCTCGCTCTGGGCGTGGGGAGACAATAGATATGGTCAATTAGGCGACGGCACGGATAAGAATAGGGCAGAACCTATTCGCATTGGTATGGATAATGATTGGGCGTCGGTCACGGTCGGCAGTAAGCATACAATCGCCCTGAAGAAAGATGGCTCGCTCTGGGCGTGGGGAATTAATATTGAGGGGCAATTGGGCGATGGCACTGCCTGGCAGGACACGCCGATTCAGATTGGACAGTAAAAAATACTCTCGTGGGACACATTCAATGACAGCAAATTCAGATTTTAATTAGCACCCAGATGGTAATTTTTTATAAATCGGCCTAGGGCAAGAATTACTAAACTGTTTGCATTTGGTGTGGATTTTAGAAAAATGGTGACTTCTAAACCGCGTAAATAAAGGGAAAGAAAATATGTGATGTGGAGCGTGTCTAAAAACGCTTCTAAATAGCAACAATAACTAATATTTCGTGGTCAATCTGGATTCATCCAACAAAAACTTTACCGCCTGCCAACTTTAAGCAGTTACTGTCGCCAGTTTTCTCTCTCCACTAACTACT
>JAZDMB010000037.1:0-14163 GCA_043801445.1 Planctomycetota bacterium | reverse complement strand
CACTACCGGGTAGCGTAGAAACATTCTGTTGGCTTCCATAAGATTGAGAAGTACCATACTGAAAGTAGCAAGAGGTAACATTCAGTCCATTAGGATTGACAGTACCATTTAAGGTAGCGGAAGTAGCTGCTACATTAGTAGCAGCATTGGTGGTGCAGGTCGGTGGTGAACCAGCACCTGAACCTGTAGTAAATGTTTGATTATTGCCATATGTTATTCCATAAGAATTAGTCCCGATAACCCTGAAATTATACTGAGTACTGGCTGATAATCCGCTTATATTAGCATTAATTGAAACATTACTTGTCCCGCTGCCGATTGACTGTGAAGCTGTGGTATTCCCATATGAAGTAGTTGAGCCCCATTGAAAATAAGCAATTGTAGCAACGCCGTTAGGATTAACCGTGCCGTTTAATGTAGCAGAATTAGTGGTTATATTATTACCGCTACCAGTAATGCAGGTCGGTGGTGAACCAGCATCTGAACCTGTAGTAAATGTTTGATTATTGCCATATGTTATTCCATAAGAATTAGTCCTGACAACCCTGAAATTATACTGTGTATTGACTGATAATCCGCTTATATTAGTTGAAACCACAACACTGGTATTACCGCTACCTATTGCCTGTGAAGTTGTGGTATTCCCATATGAAGTAGTTAAACCCAATTGGAAATAAACAGTAGTATTAACTCCGTTCGGATTGACTGTGCCGTTTAAGGTAGCGGTAGTCTGAGTAACGTTAGTGGCTGGATTGGTTATTACAGATGGGTTTGTGGTACTGGTTGGATTACTGCTACCGCTACTGTCATTACTGCTGTTGCCGGCGGCAGCGCCACAACCGCCATAATTAAAGGTGGTTACAAACGCCACCAAGAATAAAATTGCTATTACACAATATACATATTTTCTCATATTTCATCTCTCCTTTTTTATTTATTAGAATTCAGATTTTTCGGAATTACCACTTATTAAACTATATTCTCTTATTCCATAAAGTCAAGCAATTTCGTTGTTAATATACCAAACATCTCCGACAGGTTTAAGGAATTAGCCACAGATTACACGGATTGAATATTAGTATATAGTATGTAGAAGGTAGGTTAAGAGAAGATTCGTTTCATCTCGCCAGCCAGATAGAATGAACCGGTAATTAAAATCAAATCTTTTTCCCCGGCTAATCTCTGAGCCATCTCCAATGCCTTTTTGTAGTCAGATTCTAATAATACAATCTTATTCACCTGAGGAGGCGGTAAATATTTAGAAAATTCTTCCGGTTGTAATAAACGGGGATGATTGGTTTTGGTCAGAATGACTATATTTGCTATCGGGATTATGATGTCTAACATCTTTGCTATTTCCTTATCACGCGAGATGGCAAGAATCAGAATAAGATTCCGGTATTTCATTTTCCTGACAGTCTCTGCGGTCGCCCTGATAGAAAGCGGATTGTGAGCGCTGTCAATTATTATTCCGGGCGTTACTGATTCCAACCGGGCAGGTAATTGTAATTTACTCAGGGCGCTTTTTATCGCCGTCGGATTAATATGAGTATATTTTTTCCGGTTAAGAACCTTGATTACACCAAGCGCTAACGAACAATTTTCTGTTTGATGAATACCTAAGACTCTAAGAGAGTTTTTGGTTTTTAGTTTTTCGGTTTCAGTCATCTCTGCAACAAAAAGTTCTGCGTTTTTCAGCTTTGCTTGGTGCTTGATTACTTCATCTGCGGCGCTTTTTTGGCTGAATGTCACCACCGGAATCCCCTTTTTAATAATACCCGCTTTTTCATAAGCAATTCTCTTTATGGTATTGCCTAATTTATCCGTATGGTCAAAATCGATGCGGGTAATGACGCTGACCAGCGGTGTAATAAGATTGGTCGCATCCAATCTGCCGCCGAGTCCGACCTCTATCACCGCGAAATCTGTTTTCTTCCGGGCGAAATATAAAAATCCCAATGCGGTCATCAGTTCGAAAAATGTGGGCTGGTGCGAATGCGGAATTCGTATTTTGTTTGCCAAGTAATTCATCAGATTGGCAAATTCGGGTTCTGAGATAAGTGATTGTTTATTTTTAGTCCATACCTGAATTCTTTCCCTCAGGTCCGTAAGATGGGGCGAGGTATAAAGCCCGACGCTATAACCGGCTGAGGCAAGAATCTGCGCAGTCATCATCGCGGTTGAACCCTTGCCTTTGGTGCCGGCAATATGGATACACCGCAATTTGTTCTGGGGGTTTCCTATAGCATCAAGCAGCCATCTCATTCGTTTTAGATTATAGGCGGTCTGATTATAATGGATTTTCGCCATCCGTTCATAATCGGTGAACCGGCAGAGATATTGATATGCCTGTGAATATGATTTGAGTTTCATATTTGATAATACATTAACAGATTACAGCAAGCCGCAGATTACACGGATTTAATTTAATCGGTGTAAGATAGTAAGCGGATTAAACAGATAAGACGGATTAAACGGATAATCAGCTAAATCAGCTTACTCTTTAATTAAAATTCAATCGGTAGAATTTGGACCTAAATATAAATTATTTATCCCATTTTGGAACACTGATTTAATCTGCGGAATCTGCGGCTAAGTTAAATAATTACTTCGTTTTAATCAATGTGATGAGCCGTGATTTATATTGTAAAATTATATCATTCTTCCCGTCATCACTCAGGTCAGAGACGATAACCTTATCGGGTATTCTGCAGGGATATAAAAGAAACTCGTCCTTCTCGAAGCTTACGCCATCCGGTCTGGTGAGTCTTTCCTTGGGTCTGCCGGCATAGATAACGAGTACCCCCTTATTTTTCTCCGGTCCGGATATCGTCAAAAGGTCGGTCCGGCTATCATTATTAAAGTCATATCCAAAGTAAATATGTGAAAAATATCCGGCGCCTTTGGTGATAGCATTAACAGGAAAATTTATAATCCGTTCATAATCCGGCGCAACCGAGAATAGTTTAGTGGGCCTATTGAGACTAATCTGATAGGTTATGGGAATATACCGCAGAATCGCCTTTTTTATATTCGAGCCCATTGTCACCTTGAACCATGTTATGAATAAATCGGGATAGGCATCGCCGTTTATTTCAGTAATATGCCACAACGGACAAATACCTTTTATATTTATCACCTGAGCGGGATTATCCGGGTAGATTTTTGCCGGTTGCGAAGAATCGGCAATAAAAATAAATATCCGTGTTACCAGATTTCCGATATCGGATAAATCACCGCTGGTTGAGGCAATAACCAAATCCATAACGCCATCCGCATTTATATCGCAGAATTGATTTGAATAAAGCAATACATTACTGCCGTTTTTATTATCAGGCGGGGTGAGAAAATCTAAACGGAATTCGCCTGATGGTTCTGCCGGGAAGGATGAATTCATTTTATTCTGAAAGTAATAACTCAATCTGTCATTAAATCCCAATATGATATCTTTAGCCTTATCACCATTCAAATCTATCAGGGAAATATTCGGGAAATAAGATGCAATAGTTACAAAGGTATCCCTTGTTGTTTTAATTGATTGCGATGGCGGTTGTTCGATAATCTGTTTTTTGGCCGGGGTGCCGTTTTGATACGGTCCCCGACAAATCAAATAACCTGCTCTGGTCGGTATAATAAAATCATCTGTGCCGTCATTGTTTATATCCTCGCCTTCCTGCAGAATCGGATTCGGATAATATCTTTCAACCGCATGGAAAATAGTCGGGTCCTGAATCAACTGAACCGGAGTTTCCGCATAAATATCATCATTTTCGCCCCTTGCGGGACTCCCCTGAACCTCGCCCTGTTGCCCAGAGGGACCGAAACGCTGGTAACAAAAAATACCGCTTGTTGTATAAAAGGCAATCTCTTTTCCTATCGCTACGGTATAGTTGCCGATGCTGATAATCCCCGCGCCGGCCGGAACTTTTATAATCTGTTTCGAACGGTATTCATTAATCGAACGGTCGAAGAAGAGTATGTGCAGATATAATGAATCCTGGCGCAATATCTGGCTGATTGTTTCTTCATTCGTTCCGTTACTTGTTGCCGTAGGTGATGTTACTGCTTCATACAAATAGATAATTTCTTTAATGCCGTCATGATTGAGGTCTATCAATTTTACCGAACTGGTAACGCCATTCAGGGGAATCTCTTTGATGATAAAATGCTCTAATCCTACAGGTTGTGTTTCCTCATCCAAGTCACCCCGCTCTGTGGCGAACATAACCGGTGATGGAGTAACAAATAAAATGATAATTATCAGCACAAAAACAACCGATATGAATTTAAAGCAGAATAATTTTCTGGACATAATCGCATATACTATCATTATTTGTTTTAATATCCAAGAAATTTATACCTCGCAAATAAAATACTTAACCGTAAGATACAGATGAAAGTTCTAAAATTCGGCGGTGCAAGCCTTAAAGACGGCAATTCATTAAAGCAGATATGCCGGATTATTGTTTCTACCGAATCCCCTAAAGCTATAGTGCTCTCCGCTTTTAATAATGTTACGGACAAATTAAATGACTTGCTGAATAACCCAGCCCCTGCGCGCAGAGGCGGGGTCAGCAGCTTTATTTCCAACCTGAAGAAAAATCATCTGTCCTTTTTGGAACAAGCCATACCCGCCTGCCATAGTGGCGCAAATGACGCCACGGCGGGCAGGTCTTTTTCGACTACCTGCCTGACGGCAAGGCAGGTTCGGCCGGAGACTTATCATCTGATCGATAAACAATGCCGTCAATTAGAAAGATTATTTAACGGCTTAAGTTATACGGATGAAATAACAGAACGCTCGCGCGATTTAATACTCAGTTTCGGTGAACGGCTTTCTGTCATTGTTATTGCCGAGGCTCTGCATCATCTTGGTATTGATTCTAAAATCATAGAAACAGATAAAATAGGTTTAATTACAGACGGTTATTTCGGCAGAGCATCGGCAAATTTACCGATTGCCCGCCGCAATATAAGAAAACATTTGTTGCCTTTGATAAAACAAGGCATTACTCCTATAATTACAGGTTATTTCGGATGTGATGCTTCAGGGCAAACGACCACTTTCGGCCGCGGTGGCAGTGATTATAGCGCGGCCATCATATCTTACGCGCTTAATGCTGATGTTTTGGAAATCTGGAAGGATGTCGACGGTTTCATGAGTGTCAATCCGGATATTATTCCTTCAGCCGGCTTAATAGAAACTCTTTCCTATAAAGAAGCTGTTGAACTTGCTTATTTCGGCAGCACTATTCTTCACCCCAGAACAGTCGAACCGGTATTATTGAAAAACATTCCTATCGTTATCAGGAACACTTTTGCTCCTTCTAAAAAAGGGACCAAAATATACAATCACCCTATTAAACACAACGGGAAAGCAGCGATTAAAGGTATCACTTACGAAACGAGTATCGGTCTGATAAAAGTCCACGGTTACGGAGCAGGATTCGGTTATGACCCGGAAGTAATCCAGGAAATCACGCGGTGTTTATTAGATAAAAATATCAATATAAAAACCATTGTATCCGCTCCAACCGGCATCGGATTAGTATTAGGCAAAGAAGATTTTGATGACGGTTACTCAATTCTTAATCGGACAAAAATCAAATTGGTTTCCGGATTTGAAAAGGTCAGGAATCAGGCGCTTATCGGATTGGTCGGTGAAGGTTTAGTCGGAACCAAAGGATTAGCCGCCCGAGTCTTTCAGGCAATTTCCAAAGGTAATATTAATATTGGGCTGATATCAACCGGCGCTTCATCAGCCGCGGGTTATTTTCTTATTAACGGTAAAGACCTCAAGAAAACTATTACTCTTCTCTACCGGGAATTCTTTACGAAAACTTCGGGATAACCACAGATTAAACACGAATAAGACGAATGTGACACGAATAACCCGAATAATTTCGGTATAATTCGTGTGATTCGCTTTTATTCGTGCTATTCGTGTTTATACTTTCCTACTATAACTATAAATCTTGACAACGAAACATCTATCGTGTATTAAATTATGATATGCAATTACTGGAATTTTACCAACAAACTATCCCCTTAGGAACGAAAGATTCTCCGACCGGAGAAAAGTATTGCACTGTTATAAAAGCAAGAGGTCCTATTGACATTAACACTATTCAGGTATTTGAAACCACTCTTTCGGAACTTTTAGAAAAGAAGTTGAGCAGGCTTATTATTAACCTGGCCGATTTAAAATATATTTCATCATCAGGCATCGGAACTCTGATAAAATATGCCCAGAAATACCGCGACCGGGGCGGCGATATCAGACTGACTCACATCCCTTCTTATATATGGGATGTGTTTAACATGGTCGGTATAAATAATGTCTTCGAGACTTTCAATAGCGATAAAGATGCCATCGTCAGTATACAAGAAAGCGAATTGTATAAAGACGACAAGCAATTACGATACCCGTCAAAATTCAAGTGCCCTTCCTGCCAGGTTGTTTTGGAAATCAGCAAACCGGCAAAATATCGCTGCCAGCATTGCAATACCTGTTTCTCTGCCGATCAAGACGGAAAAGTCAAGGCATTTCTTTCACGCAGATACAGAACAATGGAAATAAAACTATCCGGCTCATCTGATAATGCTATCTGGCTGGAATCATTGATTAAATCCCAATCCCAATGGTTAAACTTCTCCGAAAAAGACATCCGGGAATTTACTGAAGTAATTAATGAAACATGGAAAATATGTTCTGATAACGGAAATCGTCCCTGGCATATTTTCAGAATAACCCTGCTGATTGAAGGTAATCAGTCTGTTTCACCCATCCCTTGCACGCAAGGGACGGATTCACCGGATACAACAAAAGATAACCAGCCTAAAATTACTGTCGGAATCATTTCATTCGAGAATCTCGGTGTTTCAAGAGAACTATTAATAAATAATTCCCTGCGTCAAAAAGTGACTAATATAGAAGTGCTGCCTCTTCTTCCAAGCGGTGAATTAATTAAAATAACCAAAATAAGCAATAACGGGGTAAATACATTAAATCATAAGGATGATTGACAAATTTCCCCTTTTAACGACTCTGTAGAAAAATATAATCATGTTATCTGACCAGTCAGAAAAACGAGAAGAAAAAGACTCCCAGGATTCCGATATTAAAGAACCGGAACCGAAATCACCGTCACCTGCAACAGCTTGCCCCGTTAGAAAGAACACGAATGAGGATAAAGATACAAGTGATGAATTAAAACATAATGAAGGACTTTCTAACGGGGTGAAGATGCAGCAGTGTCTTGCTACTGCAGGTGAAAAAGAAACTCAAAATCTTGTTGTTATTACAGAAGAAGAATTTATGATGGCAAGACGATTGCTTTCCAATCAACGGTTCAATGTAGGAGAACAACGGTATCATCGCGGCAGACCTGTTCGCGCAGACAAAATAGATGACAATGAATTTACTTTTTATACTGACAACGCCTTAAAACAAGAAAAATAAACCCGTATCCGTTAAATAGGAACCACAAAGAACACAGAGACAATCCCGCTTTAGCGGGACCAAATAGGTTTATAAAGAGACCAGGAAACCAAGATAATAATTCCCTCCTGTATTCCTGGCTTCCTTATAAATAATCTACGTAATCAGTGAGATTCTGCGTTTATCTGTGTCATAATAACGGATTTCATTTAATTTATAATGACTAATCCTCTAAAACGATTATATTCCTGGGTTCTTTCATGGGCTGAATCGCCATGGGGGGCCTGGGCTCTGTTTTTCATTGCGATTGCCGAATCATCATTCTTCCCTATCCCGCCTGACATTCTTTTGATTGCTTTAGGTATCTCTATTCCTAAAAAATCTTTCAAGTATGCATTAATCTGCTCTATCGGCTCTGTCTTAGGCGGAATTATAGGTTACTTAATAGGATATTGTTTCTATGAAACACTCGGTTTATATCTTATTAATCTTTATAATGCTCAAGAATACTTCAATCGAATTGCCATAATGTATCAAAATAATGCATTTATAGCTGTTGCGATAGCCGGATTTACACCTATACCATATAAGATATTCACTATTGCCGGCGGATTATGCCGCATAGATTTATTAACATTTATTACTGCCTCTATTTTAAGCCGTTCGGCAAGGTTTTTTATCGTGGCAACCATTGTGCGTTTCGGCGGCGAATCTACCAGGAAATTTATTGATCGCTATTTCAATTTGTTAACAATCATTTTTGTAATCTTGCTTATATCAGGATTTCTGCTGATAGAATTATTATCCTGATGCGGAAATCACTTATAAAACTAACTACCGGGTCGAGAAAACATTTTCACTCCTCACACCAGAAGTTTTCTTGACAGTTTTCGTTAAGGTTGCTTATATATTCTTTACTTTTATTTTATATAAAACCATTTATCAGATAATATCATTAGAAAAATATTTTATATATCACATTAGACTGTTCTTGCTTAGCTGAAACCGCATTTGACAATGTCTATAATCAAACGATACCGGTAACCAAACTGATTAATAAGTTCCGCTATAAAACTAATGAACTAGTGAACTTTTTACTTAATTGAATCATGTATTTAGGAATTGATATCGGTTCTGTTGCGGCAAAGGTAGTAGTGCTTGACAATGATTTAAAGATTGTCGAATCGCATTATGTCCGCACGCATGGCCAGCCATTTGAAACAATCCTTAGTATTCTTAAAAACCTTTCACACAATTTAGAAGAAATAAAATGTATTGCCACCACAGGCACAGGCGGAAAGACGCTTGCTTCTATTGTTGACGCGGTTTTTACCAATGAAATCGTTGCCCAGGCAACCGGCACAGGCAGATTTCATCCGGATATAAAGACCATTATTGAAATCGGCGGCGAAGATGCCAAGATTATCCGAATACATACGTCATCCAAAGGCAACGTCAGGATTATTGATTTCGCCACGAATACAGCCTGCGCAGCCGGCACCGGCTCATTCCTTGACCAGCAGGCATCGCGATTGGGTATTGCCATAGAAAATATCGGCAAGGAATCATTAAAATCCACTCATCCGGCAACCGTTGCCGCCCGTTGCAGTGTCTTTGCCAAGACCGATATGATACATCTCCAACAGGTCGGCACTTCCATTTCTGATATTATTGCCGGATTGTGTTTTGCTATGGCGCGTAATTTCAAAAGTAATATTGCCAAAGGTATCGCCCTTGAAAAACCGATTGCTTTTCAAGGCGGAGTTGCGGCTAACCAGGGAATGGTCAAGGCATTCAAAGAGACCCTGGAAATATCCGAAAAAGATATAATTGTTCCTCAACATTTTGCATTGATGGGAGCGATTGGAGCTGTTTTGGCTGTTGTTTCTTCCCCGGCAGTCAAACCCAAAAAGAACATCACAGACAGACAGACATTAAATGACTCGGAGAAAAAAGATTTCAAGCATACCATTAATAAATTAGAAAAATATCTGGCTGAAAGGAAATTGGATTTAAAAATCCTTTCGCCATTACAAAGCGATGGATATCAAATCCAAACCGAACCGCTCCGCCTGGCAGACGGCAACGACAAGATTGAAGCATATCTGGGCGTTGATGTCGGCTCTATTTCCACCAATGTGGTGGTAATTGATAAAGATAACAATGTCTTAGCCAGACGTTATTTAATGACTGCCGGAAGACCTATAGAAGCGGTCCGGCAGGGACTATTAGAAGTCGGTCATGATATTGCCGATAAAGTAATAATTAAAGGTTCCGGCTCTACCGGCTCAGGCCGTTATCTTACCGGCGAATTCTTCGGAGCTGACGTTATCAGGAATGAAATCACCAGCCATGCCCGCGCCTCGGCGGCAGTTGACCCCAAGGTCGATACCATCTTTGAAATCGGCGGTCAGGACTCCAAATATATTTCATTAAAAGACGGCGTGGTTATTGATTTTACGATGAATAAGGTCTGCGCAGCCGGCACCGGCTCATTTCTGGAAGAACAAGCCGAAAAATTAGCGGTTAAAATTGACCAGGAATTCGCACAAGGGGCTTTTGGTTCCAAAACGCCTTGTTCATTGGGAGAACGATGCACGGTCTTTATGGAATCTCAACTTAATTATTACAAACAGTTAGGTGTTCTTAAGAATGACCTGCTGGCCGGACTATCATTTTCCATTGTTGATAATTATCTTAATAAAGTGGTGGAAAAAAGGCGGATAGGCGAACGGATATTTTTCCAGGGAGGCGTTGCCTTTAACCGTGCCGTCAAAAGCGCCTTTGAACAAGTTGTCGGGAAAAAGATTATCGTGCCGCCCCATCATGATATCTTAGGCGCTATCGGAGTGGCTATTCTTGCCAAAGAAGAAAAGCAGCTGTCTAAGTATAACTCCCGTTTTAAAGGTTTTGACCTGCGACACATAAACTACGAATCATCCGCTTTTGAATGCACAGATTGCCCGAATAATTGCGAGATTCATAAAATCAAGTTTACAAAAGTTCAAAAGACAAATATTGAACCGTTACCGCCCAAGACAGACGCCCGTCTGACCGAAAATGCAACCGGGCAAACGCCTCAGGCAGACAAGGAAAAAACTGCATCCGAGAGCTCCGGAACTACTGAACTTTTTTACGGTTCGCGTTGCGGTAAATACGATAATACTCAGGAAGAAGAATCCCGCTTGGGAGAATCCACCAAATTAAAAACTCCCAATCTATTCAAAGAGCGGCAGAAGATGTTACTTGCCAGTATTGAAACGACCAAAGGTCGCACCTCTGCCAGACTGATCGGGCAGGTCGCGCGGGTCGGCATCCCACGTGTCTCTGTTTTTTATGATCTATATCCGCTCTGGAATGCCTTCTTTTCCGAATTAGGATGTGAAGTCGTATTATCTGACGCAACCAATCGCTCTATTATTAAAAAGGGAGTGGAACATGTTGTCGCCGAACCGTGTTTCCCGATTAAGACCGCTCACGGTCATATCATTAATCTCCTGACAAAAAACATTGATTATCTGTTTTTGCCATTCCAGGTGAATATGCCGCCGTTAACCGGACATTTTGAACGTTCATATAATTGCCCTTATATCCAGGCATTACCCGACACGACTAAAAGCGCCATAGATTATGCCAAATATAAAGTAAAAATAATCCGTCCGGTCTTTCATATGGACCGCGGTAAAAAAGAGATAGAAAAAACATTGAGGCAAATAGCAAAAAGTCTTTCGATTCCAGGCATAACGAATAAACAATTAGAACGCAGTATCGAAATAGCTTTTGAAACACAGCAAAGATTTGACGACTGGCAAACAAATCACGGCAAAGAAATTCTTGACCAGCACGTATTATCAAAGGATTCTCAACCTGCGGTTGTCCTTGTCAGCCGCTCATATAACAGTTATGACACCGGATTAAACCTGAATCTGGTTGAGAAACTTAAGAAATTAGGGTTATTAGTGATTCCCATGGATTTCCTTCCGTTAAATCTTATCGGGGAAGAAACAGGAAAAGATTATCCGTATATGTACTGGCGCTCGGGCCAGAAAATCCTGGCGGCTGCCAATTATATCGCCAAGCAAAAAAACCTGTTTGCCATATATCTGACCAATTTCAACTGCGGTCCTGATTCTTATATAACGAAATTCTTTGAGAAAGAAATGCATGGAAAACCGTATCTTTCATTGGAAATAGATGAACATAGTGCCGACGTGGGAATGCTAACACGTTGCGAGGCGTTTATAGATACTATAAAAAATGCCCGGACCACAGCTTATACTAATAAGGAAATGACGTCAACGGTCTCTTTCTCCTCGTTATCCAGGGATGAAAAAACTCTCTATATACCTTATATGGATGACCATTCCTATATTGTGTCTGCAGCATTGAGGGCAACCGGGATAGAGTCAGAACCATTAGAACCTTCTGACGAACAAAGCCTTATTATCGGACGCAAACATACCTCAGGCAGGGAATGTTTTCCGAGCATAATCACCACCGGCGATATCCTTAAGAAGAGTTATAGTCCGGATTTCAAAGCGGAACGCAGTGCATTCTTTATGCCTTCAGCCAAAGGCCCATGCCGATTCGGCCAGTACAATAAACTCCATCGGATGGTCCTTGACGAAATCGGCTTGACAGATGTTGCTTTAATTACCTTTGACCAAACCAGCGGTTTTCATAAAGACATGGCTGTTCTGGGTTCCAACAAATTTAAAATAAATGTCTGGCATGGATTAGTGCTTATGGACTTAATCCAGAAATTAAGCCGCGAGACCAGGCCTTACGAAATAGCAAAAGGCGAAACCGACGACGTCTTTAAAAAAACCTTTAAGGAATTGGAATCTTTTATAGCAGATGGCCACTCCGCCGGAGGCGGATCTGCCTCTGGCACAGGGGCGCCCCGAAGAGCTTTCTTCCGAAAAAATATTGATGACCTTACAAAGGATATCGTCAAACAATTTGATGCCATCAAAACAGACCGCACCATCCCCAAACCTAAAATAGGCATTATCGGTGAAATCTATGTCCGGAGCAACCCATTCACCAATAACCATATAATAAACAGTCTGGAAAAACTTGGGGCAGAGGTTTCTCTGCCGCCTTTTGAGGAATGGCTTGATTATATCGACTATCTCAGAGAAGAGGATTATCTGCTGAAGAAAGATTATTTGTCGTATCTCAAGCAAAAGATAACGTTGATTTTCCAGGAACGAGAAGCAAATAGAATCAGGAAATTCTTTAAGGGGAAAATCAGAAACTTTTATAAAGAATCACCTACTTCAGAAACCATCAAGTATGGAACCACTTATATAGAGCCGGCACTCAGAGGCGAGGTAATTTTAAGTATGGGCAGAGCAGTTGAATATGTCCATCATGGATTTAACGGCATCGTTAATATTATTCCTTTCGGTTGTATGCCCGGAACGATTGTTACGGCACTACTCAAACGGTTCAAGAATGACCACCCTGTGCCTGTTTTTACCCTGACCGTTGACGGCACCAAAAACCCCGGTGAAGAAATGAGAATCGAAGCATTCGTCAGGCAATGCCAGGAAAATATGTCCTCAGGGGCTAAATAGTTATTAGTCCAGTCGAGCAGGTTCGTTTTATTAGTGTTCCTCTTTCTTAAATCAGTGTTTATCCGTGTCCATCTGCGTTCATCTGCGTCCTATGTATTTCTTAGCACGACCACATCGAATGTATTATCAACTATAGCCGGCTGGTTGAGCAGTATTGAAATCCCTGTCCCTTGTGGTAACCCCTGCAACAGAAACAGCTGTCTAATCGGCTGGTCTTGATTTGTCGGAATAGAATAACCTAAAATCACACCGCCATTCAAATCGGGGTCACCCAAAGGCGGAAATAAACCGCCCACCTGTTGAGCCGGAATCGTGATGCTGATAATCTTATAACTCAATTTGAATTTCGTTACCGCACCATCGGCAATTTCACCTGTGGCAACCGGCGGAGTTAAAGGTCTTGTTACGCCACCGCCACCCGGAGTAATCCACTCAAACCTTTCCTGCGCCTGATTGTAAGAAGGGATTTCACCATTAGCCGGCGTATCAATTGCCCGGATATGTCTCGGCTCGACCGACCCGTTAATAATTTCTGAATAGCCCACTGAATTAGAAGCCATTTTGGCTTTAGTTACCGCAGAGGTAGCAATCTTCTGAGCGATTATTGAGGCATCGGCTATTTCATCTGTGGCAACCGGCGGGACCAACGGTCTCACCGCTCCGCCCGGAACAAAAGATAACTTCTCCGGCGTAACCGCACCGTTTGCAATTTCATCGGTCGTAACAGGTGGAGTTATGGGGCGGACAATAGACGGCGGGGTAAAAGACAATTTGGCTGGAGTTACGGCACGGTCAACAATTTTTTCGGTCGTGACCGCATTTCTGGCTATTTTCTCGCTGGTGATTGCCCTATCCTGTAACCTTGAAGTGGTAACCTGCAACTCACCGATTTTTGCCGTTGTTACGGCGCCGGACGCAATCTTTTCGCTTCGCACTATGCCGTCCCGTATCTTTGAGCCGGTCACAGCATTATCAGCGATTTTAGAACCGGTGACTGCACTGGTGGCTATTTTTTCCGTCTTGACCGCACTGTCTTTTATCTTGGCAGTCGTAACCGCTTCGTCGGCAATCTTCGGCGTTGTTACCGCACCGTTGGCAATGTTTTCGGTTTTTACCTCACCTGGATTTAATGACATAATT
>JAZDMB010000061.1:0-60416 GCA_043801445.1 Planctomycetota bacterium | reverse complement strand
GGTCTGGGATGCTTTTATATTTGCGTTTACTATTCCTAATCTATTCCGCCGGCTTTTTGGCGAAGGAGCCCTGAGCGCCGCTTTTATACCGACTCTTTCTTCTTACCTTAATGAGAAATCACGTTCCGAGACTATCAGATTTATCAACATTATTATTACTCTTTTATTTGGGGTTCTCTGTATTATTGCCGGCTTGGTTATTCTGACTACATTTATCATTCCCATTGTTGCTCCTTCTTTTGTGGAATCGTCAAAGATGTTTTCTCCGATATTCCTCAAGTTGTTGAGGATAATGATTCCTTATCTGCCTCTTATTTGTTTAGTGGCATTGTTACAGGCGGTTCTTAATAGTCTCAAGCATTTTATGATGCCGGCGCTTGCTTCGGTGGTTCTTAATATTTGCTGGATAGCCGGATTTATTATAGCAGGGCAGGTCAGCACCACTGATGAAAACAAGGTAACTATTATCGCCTGGGCAATCCTGATAGGCGGTTTATTCGAAGTCATTATCCAGATACCGCCTTTGATTAAGAATAAAATTACTTATAAACCCGAAATAAGTTTCAATCATCCCGGTCTGAAAGAGGTTTTACGGTTGATGTTACCGACTATTTTAGGGCTGGCCGTATTTCAGATTAATCTGATGTTTGATTATATTATCGCCCAGATATTCATACCTGAGAGCGGTGCTATATCAGCTTTATATTATGGTAACCGTATGATGCAATTCCCATTCGCCTTGATAGGAGTGTCTTTAGCTACGGCAGTTTTCCCATTTCTGGCTGATTATGCGGCTCGTAAGGATTTAAAAGGAATGTTTAATGAATTAACAAAGGCATTACGAATTGCACTATTTGTCGGGCTACCCGCTTCAGTTGGTCTTATTATTTTAGCCGAGCCTATTATTCACTGGTCTTTTTATACAATGCCAGCATCATTGTTCCATATTAAAGCATTCTCGACGGAAGCAGTATTCCGGACCAGCAATGTTTTAGTATTTTATGCTATTGGTATCTGGTCTTATGGGGCGGTTCAAATTATCAATCGCGCCTTTTATTCACTTAAAGATATGACGACACCGGTAAAAGTAGGTATCTATACTGTAGTAATAAATCTCGTATTGAATATTATTTTAGTGATGCCGTTGAAGGAAAGCGGCATTGCATTAGCCACCACGATTTCATCCATTCTGAATTTGATAGTTCTTCTTTATATACTTAATAAAGTAGCCGTCCCGATGTCCTCGGGGCGTTTATTATTATCATTTTTCACAGGATTGCTATCGCCTCTTATCTGCAGTCTTTTGATGGGGGTGGTTTGCTATGTTGGTTTGCATTATTTGCCCAGAGGAGAAACACTATTAGCAGAAACAATTATAACCATCACATTAGTAGTTCTCGGATCGATTTCATATCTGGGATTTTCTTATCTTTTCCAGAGAAGTATTCTAAAGGAAATTATTCACCCCGTTAGAGACATATAAATCAAACGACATGATTTAACGGATTTATCAGATTAGAATTATCCGTTTAATCCCGTTGTTATCTTTGAACGTGGTTTGCTTCTGATTACGATTCTTATCGGCACTTCTTGGATAGGCAATTCTTTATGCAATTGCTGTTCGATATAACGGATGGCTCTTTTGCTAAAAAGAGAACTATTATTAATCATTAAAGTAAAGGTCGGAGGATATGAACCGCTTTGGATTGCGTAGTATATTTTAGGTTGTTTGGCGCCTCTTTTGACTACCGGTATGTTGGCCTTTATTTTTTCCGTGACCTTATTAAGAATAGAAGTCTGAATCTTTATTCCAGCCTGTTTATATAATTGTGTGGTTAATTCTATCGTTTCGTTAACATTGAATCCTGTTTTAGCAGAGCTAAATACGATAGGGGCAAATCCCATAAACGGCATCGCTTTATCAAGGTATTTTCGATAGTCTTCAGTTGACATTTTATCTTTTACTAAGTCCCATTTATTAATGATTATTACACAAGGTTTTTTATTTTCTATTATAGAATCAGCTATTTTCTTGTCCATCTCTGATATTCTTTCTTGTGCGTCAATCAAGAAAATAACTACATCCGCTCGTCTTATTGAAGATTCGGTTCTTTGCTGGCTATAAATATCCACGGCTTCTTTTAATTTCCTTCTCCTTAGTATTCCAGCTGTATCGATCGCAATAAATGTTTCGCTCTGTCTTTCGAACTTGACATCAATGGAGTCTCTGGTCGTGCCCGGTATTTCGCTGACAATGGTGCGTTCCTGACGGGCAAGGGTATTTACAAGAGTTGATTTCCCGACATTTCGTTTGCCCACAATAGCAATAGTCATTTCTGCCTGGCCGGATGCCAACCCGTCCGACCGGTCAGGTTCGGGCGGGGACTTCCGGTTTTCTTCCGATAACTTTTCACTTATTACTTCTCGTAGTGTATCCAGTCCCCGTTTTTGTAATGCTGATATTACTATCAGAGGCCATCCAAGTTTATAGAATTCGTTCTGGCCATCTTCTAATTTCCACGTATCTGCTTTATTAACGCAAAGGATGACCGGTTTATTCTGATTATGAAGCATTTTGCTGATCTTTTCGTCAACACTTGTAACTCCGTTACGAACATCAACGACAAACAGAAGAATATTTGCTTCATTTAAAGCAGTGTCTATTTGTTTCTGAATAGCAGACCAGAATAATTGTTGTTTGGAATCAAACTCTATTCCGCCGGTATCGGTTAATTCTACAGTGAATTTTAATAATTCCTCTTTTCCCCCATTTATTAAATGGGTATTAAGGGGGTTTTTGCTGAATGTCTCGTAGGTAACCTGTGCCGAGAGTCGGTCTCTGGTTGTACCCGGTATCGAATCTACAATAGCGGCCCTGCGTTTGAGCAAAGCATTGAACAAGGTAGACTTGCCCACATTGGGCCTGCCAACAATGACAATATTAGGAATGATTTTTAGATTTTGCATAAAGTTTACCCCGTTAGAGATGAATGATATCAATAATAGTAGGTTATAATAAAATACATAAGACTAATTAATATCTTTAAGGAAGATAATTATTCGCTACGGACGGTCGTCCCTATTATGAGTTAACGATAATAACTCTTCTTGTTTACCATAATTACCAAATTAAACATTAAAAACCCATCAGATGGGCGACCTATCTCTAACGGGGTTGATGTAAAACTGTTGATAATTCTTCCTGTTCAGAACCGGTTATATTAGTAAAAGCGATGCCAATGTGATATATATTTTTAGCGAATTTTTTATCGGCGCGCGCAATTCGTCCCATGAGATTATAATTTTTACTGTCTAATTTTATGATGATATTCAGTTCTGTTCCAAGAGGATATAGTCTTTTGTTAGCCATCAATAAACCAGCCGCACTAATATCTATGGTCTCTTGTAACAATAGTTTTTCGGATAGTTCTTTCTTATCTGTTTTTAATTGATAATCAAATGGAATCCTAACAGTAATTCTCTGATATTTACGGCGTTCAATCAGATATAATTTCTTCTTTTTGAATATGTCCAAAATCTTACCGTCAAATTTTGTATCACGACCTTCTTCCAAGATAGCGATTGCCTGTTCATGAGATACTGCTTTTCTATAAGAACGGTCCTGAGCTACCAGCGCATCATAGACATCGGCAATTGCCAGGATTTTGGCTGATATTGTCATCTGGTCGCCTTTAAGACCTTCGGGATAACCTGATCCATCCAATTTCTCATGGTGTGTTGAAGCGACATGAGGAATTTCCCTCAGTTCCCTTGAGAAGAACATATTATCAAGTATTTCTTTGGTTCTTACGGCGTGTCGTTTCATTTCTTCGAATTCTTCCGGCGTAAGTGTGCCAGGTTTTAGCAGAATTCTATCAGGCACGCCGATTTTACCCACATCGTGAAGCGCGGCTGAATAATCCAGCATTTTCAGTTCTGTTTCATTAAAACCGATTGCCTTGCCTATATTTATTGCGAGCCTTGCCACGCGTTCCGAATGACCTGCTGTTGCCGGGTCACGCGCATCTATGGCCGATGCTAATGTCTTCAGGAAACTCTTTAATGTCAATTCTTGTTCATGATACAAATGGGCGTTTTCCACAGCCACCGCAGCCTGAGCGGCTAACGCCATTATTAACAATTCATCCTCTAATCCGAAACCTCCGCTCTTTTTATTCAGGACCTGCAAGACGCCGACCACTTCATTCTTGTGATTGAGCATCGGAGCGCATAAAATATTGTGCGTCCGATAACCGGTTTCCTTGTCTATTTCCTGATTAAAACGGCTATCCTTATAGGCATCAGGAATATTTATCAGTTTTGGGTTTGTAACCGCACAACCTGCAATTCCTTTATCTGCCGGGAACCTGATTTCGGAAATCTCATTTAATTGCGCGACTCTTGTATAAAGTTCATTGGTATCGTTATCCAGTAAAAAGATAGAGGTTCGCTCAGCATATAAAAGAGCGCTTGCCCTGTCTACTATCAACTTCAGCAGGCGGTCGAGGTTCTTCTCAGACATCAGGGCATTACTAATCTGTAAGAGAACCTGTATGTTACTTGATTGGATGGCGGATGCTGTCGTTTTGTTTTCCATATGAACGATTTATACCATAATATTTCGCCTGGAATCCAGCAAATTAATAATAATTTTGCGTAATAGATTAGCGGATTGAAGTAAAAGTCTCGAACAGAGAGCCACAGGTTATAGCCACAGATTACACAGATTGAATTTAATCGGTGAAATTCGGACATAAATATAAATTATTTATAGTAAGCAGATTAAACGGATTTGAATAGATTTTCCGCCGAAGGCGGATCAGCCTCAGGCTGAAACTGTTCTTTCTGCTTAATCGGTTTCAATCTGTTTAATCAGTTTACTTATTTATATTTTGTCTTTGAAATTCCATACAATAAATTATTTATCCCATTTTGGGACACGGATTTAATCTGTGGAATCTGTGGCTGATTTCATCCGGTTAAATAATTACAATTTTACTCTAAATCTTATTTTGTCTCGCAAATTTTACAGCGATGATACTCTAATATTACAGAAAGGGAGTTAAGAAGACTAATAACAGAATAGGAAAATTAAATATAATTAATATTTTTATATTTGACGGCGTATTTTATACGGCTCAAACGTTCATATATATAGACAATGTGAATGGTTCTATAAGGCAATATATTAATAACTGAAATTGTGAAAGGAGAAAGGTATGAAAAACGTAAATATATGGCTGGCACTGATAGTGCTGACAATCGGAATGGTTGTGGCGGCAAGCCCAACGGCTTCGGCTTGCGGGATAATAGAAATAGACCGCCGTCCTCTTCCGCCTGATATTCGGGTAACCAACATTTCGGTAAAGAATACCACATTGGATATTAAGATTGACGATAATATAGCAATGGTAACAGTTGACGAGATATTTCATAATCCCAATCATAGGCAGTTAGAAGGAAATTTCATTCTTCCTATTCTGCCTGAGGCATCGGTCCGGAATCTTTCTTTGTGGATTAACGGCGCTGAAAGCAAAGGCGAATTATTGGACAGTGATAAGGCATTACAATACTATCAGGAAATTGTGCGCCAGCGGATTGACCCGGCGCTTCTGGAATATGCCGGATACGGATTGCTCAAATTAAGGGTATTCCCGATTCCTGCCTTTAATCAGGACTTGGGCCAGGGACCGGGTAATGTCCGCATAAAATACTCATATACTTATCGGATTTCTAATGATAATGGGCTTTGTGTATTCCGTCATCCCTGGGGAACGAACAAGTTTTCAGAGGAAGCCATTGATTCTGCGGTTATCAAGGCAACCATTAAATCAGGTATTCCGATTAAAACCGTCTATTCACCGACCTATCCCAATATTGATATCGTTCGCAAGGATGACCGCAATGTATCCATTAGTTTCGAGCAGAATAAGATGAAACCCGATAAAGACTTCTTGCTTTATTACAGCCTATCCGAGAAACAATTCGGCATTAATCTGGTTACATACAAAAAACTCAATACAGACGGTTTCTTTATGATGATGCTTTCTCCAAAATACGATATGAAGGATAACGAGATAATTAAGAAGGATGTGGTTTTCGTTCTGGATACATCCGGTTCTATGTTGGAGAATGGCAAAATTGAGCAGGCGAAGAAATCATTGAATTTCTGTATCAATAGCCTGCGTGATTCAGACCGTTTTAATCTGGTGACATTCAGCGGAGATGTACGTCAATTTAAGGATAGTTTGCAGGAGGCAGGTAAGGCAACACGTGCAGAGGCAGTTAAATGGGTTACGGATATTGAAGCGCGCGGCGGCACCAATATCAATGATGCGCTCCAGACCGTTCTGGGGATGGCTGAATCAAGCAGCAAAAGACCATTTATGATTGTTTTCCTGACCGATGGTATTCCGACTGTCGGAGAACAGAATCCCCAGCAGATTCTCAAGAATGTAGCGGCTAAAAATACAGCCAATATCCGTATCTTTACCTTTGGCGTGGGTTTTGATGTCAATACCCATCTTCTTGACAAATTGGCTGAAGCGAATCGCGGCGCACGCGAATACATTACACCGGGTGAAGATATTGAGATTAAAGTATCCAACTTCTATGACAAGATTGCTTATCCTGTGCTTTCTGATGTCAAGGTGGAGGTTTCGGGGATAGAAATTTATGACCGTTATCCAAAAAATACTGCCGATATCTTCCGCGGCTCACAAATGGTTATAATGGGTAGGTATAAGGGCGACGGGCAGAAACTGATTACGCTTACCGGTATGGTTAACGGCGAACCGCGCAAGTTTGAATATGAAGCCACCTTTGCTAATACCGAAACAACAGATTTTATACCCAGACTTTGGGCAACCAGTAAAATCGGGTATCTTTTGGATGAAATCAAACTCAGAGGCGAGAACAAGGAAGTAAAAGATGAAATTATCAAACTCGCCAAGGAATACGCTATTCTTACTCCCTATACCTCCTGGTTAGTTGTGGAGGATGTCAGAATGGGTGGCGGCTCTAATTCTCCGGGTATGAGGCGTGCAGTTGAAGAAATGAGAGACAAGGGTAGAGTTGGAGGATTGTCACCACAACCACCAGCAGCACCATCACAGGCTACCGGAAAAGACGCAGTCGGTTTCAGCAAGGAAACGGAAGCATTAAAAAAGGGTGAATATGATTTTGCATCTGGTGATATGGAACTCACTGTAAAACAGGTGGGTGACAAAACCTTCTACCTCAGTGATGGCGTTTGGTATGACAGCCTCTATCAGGAAAAGGATAAGGATAAGATTACTAAGGTCAAATATTTGAGTGATGACTATTTTGATACAATCAAGAAGAATACCCAATTAGCCAAATACTTTGCCTTAGGTAAAAATGTCGTGGTCTGTTTCGGTGATAAGATTTATTCAATAATCTCTGAATAGAAAGAAAGGAGTGAACTTTATGAAAAGAACAATATTAACACTGTTGATGGGACTGGTATTTTGTCTGTGCCTGATGAAGAGTAACGGATTGACTCAGCAAAAACAACAAACCCCTGATGACCCGAAGGTTACTGAAGGTGAACTCAAGGTGATTGACAAGGATGGCAAGCCTATCGGGGAGTGTCCTTTAAAACATACGGATGTCAAGGCAGAAATCTCGGGCTATGTAGCGCGGGTGAATGTTACCCAGCAGTTTGAGAATCCATTCAAGGAAAAGATTGAAGCCATATATGTCTTTCCACTTTCATCTGATGCGGCTGTAGATGATATGTTAATGAAGGTAGGCGAGCGCACCATCAGAGGTGAAATTAAGAAACGTGAAGAGGCGCGCCAGATTTACGAAGCCGCTAAGAATGCCGGCAAGGTCGCCAGTCTCCTTGACCAGGAAAGACCTAATATATTTACCCAATCGGTTGCCAATATTATGCCCGGTGAATCCGTGACTGTTACCATCAGTTATGTGGAAATCCTTAAATATGAGGATGGTGAATACAATTTCGTATTCCCGATGGTGGTCGGACCGCGCTATATACCCGGTGCACCCACGAGCCAACAGGGTACCGGCTGGTCGCCTGATACTACTCAAGTCCCGGATGCCTCTAAGATAACTCCGCCGGTTACGCCTGAAGGCACACGCGCCGGACACGATATATCTGTTACGGTCAGTCTCAATGCCGGCTTACCCATTAAACGCATCAATTCCAAACTGCATGAGATTGATACCAAAAAGATAAATGAATCTGCTATGCAGATTGCACTCAAGACCGGCAAGACTATTCCCAACAAGGATTTTGTCCTGAACTGGGAGGTTGCCGGCGATAAGATTGAGGATGCAATCCTTACGACTGCTAAGAGAGGCAATGGTTTCTTTACCCTGATTCTTCAGCCACCCAAGCGGCCTGCAAAGACCGAAATAAGCCCCAAAGAAATGGTCTTCGTTATTGATGTCTCAGGTTCAATGCGGGGACAACCCATAGAAAAGGCAAAAGAGACAATGAAACTTTGTATTGAGATGATGAATGACAGTGATACCTTCAACCTGATTGCCTTTAATCCGGTCCCGACCAAACTCTTTGATACTCCTCAATCTAATACTAAGGAGAACAGGGAAAAAGGGTTACAATTTTTGGCAAGTAAATTAGGTTCAGGCGGTACCGAGATGCTCCCTGCGGCATTAGCCGCGCTTACTACTCCGCCTGACCCGAATAAACTTCGCATCGTCTGCTTTATGACCGATGGTTATGTGGGCAATGATATGCAGATTATAGATGCAGTTCAGAAGAATCTTGGTAACGCCAGATTATTCTCCTTCGGTGTAGGTAATAGTGTTAATCGTTTCCTGCTGGATAATATGGCACGAATAGGGCGGGGCGAGGTTGATTATGTTACGCTGAGCGAACCCGGTCACCGGGCTGCTGAACGATTCCACGAACGTATTGCCTGTCCTTTACTTACGGATATCTCTATTGATTGGGGCGGTCTGGCGGTCGCTGATATATATCCGAATAACATTCCCGATTTATTCTCAGCCAAACCTCTGGTATTAAAAGGTCGTTATATAAAAGGTGGCAAAGGCGAGATAACGCTCAAAGGAAAGATTGCCGGTAGGGAATTCAGCAGGAAAATCGCTCTGGAATTACCGGATGATAAACCTGAAAATGGGGCACTCGCTTCACTCTGGGCTCGCGCCAGAATTGATGACCTGATGAATCAGGACTTGCTGGGGATTCAGAACGGTAATCCCAAGCCGGAGATTAAAGACCAGATTACCCATCTGGGTCTGGAATTCCGGCTGATGACCCAATATACCTCGTTCGTTGCCGTGGAAGAAATGGTTATCACCGAAGGCGGCAAGCCGAAGACCATTACTGTCCCCGTAGAAATGCCTGAAGGTGTTAGTTATGACGGAGTATTTGGCTTGAAAGACAAAGAAGCGATGAGGAAAGGTGCCGTAGGCGGTGGTTTTTCTCAAGCAGGTGCACCACAACCACCAAAACCATCGTCACCATCGGCACCGTCGTCTCGGGCTCAGACAGAGGAAAAAAGTTCTGCCGATACTATTCAAGCGGAACCCAAGACCCGCGAAGAAAAGATAAAGGCAAGACTTGACCTGATACTTCAAGGACTGGCAGATAAGGTTGCCAAAGAAGGCAAGGATGGTAACCTTAAACTCAAGGACTTTGAAGTCAAGGACGGTAAGGTAACGATTAAAGTCTATCTGCGTGATACATCGGCGGAAAAGATAGAGGAATTGAAGAAATTAGGATTAGAAATAATTGCCGAGCCGAAGGCAATCAAGATGCTCATAGCCCGTATTGATGTCAAGAAATTAGATGATTTAGCACAATTTGATTTCGTGGTGCTGGTTACTCCGGCTGAGATAAAGTAATCGAAATTGAGACCGTCCCGATGTCCATCGGGGCGGTCTCATTCTGAGTGACGCCTTACCCCTCGTCATTTCGCCCCTTTACATACTACCTATTTCATACTTTATACTATATACTGATGTGAGACGTGTCCCGTTGAAACAACATTCTGTACTAGATAGGTGGGTATCCATTAGTAGTGGAGGGGGTATCTATTAGTAGGTGGGGGGATATCTATTAGTAGTCTATGGGGTATCCCATAGTAGGAGAGGGGATATCTACTAGTAGTGGAGGGGGTATCCATTAGTAGTGAGGGGGGTATCTATCAGTAGGTGGGGGGATATCCATTAGTAGTCTAGGGGGTATCCCATAGTAGGAGAGGGGATATCTACTAGTAGTGGAGGGGGTATCTATTAGTAGGTGGGGGGATATCCGTTAGTAGGTGAGGGGGTATCCTATAGTAGGTGGGGGGATATCTACTAGTAGTGGGGGGGGGATATCTACTAGATACCCCGGGGATATCCCCCGGGATATACGGGTATATCCCCCCCCCAATTATATGTATAGTTAGTCTTCTTTTCCGCCAACCCGTCCTCCCGTCCCGACGAATTTCTGTCGGGAGAACACGGGTTGGGAAGGCGGATCTCCGCCTGACGGTTGGGCAGGTGCCTCTGGCACAGGGTTGCTTCTGGTGACTTCATCCGACCTAACAGATATGAAATATTTTTTCTATTCAGAGCGGTGTTTGTCACGAGATGCAATCATGTTTCCCGCATAAAATAGAGATTGTTACGTTCATTATGTTCTGACATCAAGGGACTTTTTAGACATCTTCTAAAATAATAAAAGAGGTAGAGAATTGCTTGACATCTTAAGACATTTTATAGTTTGATACCATTATGATTATTAATCGAACAAATAATAATCGTATTGCAATTGTCCTATCATTAATATTATATCTCATATCTTTCTTCGGTATTTCATTCTATCACTCGATTGAGATTTTATCTAATATTGATAATTGTTCTGCTTGCAACGAAACTCAGACAGCATCTGATAAAACAAATATCAGCGAAAGATGTGAATCTGATAATCCCTGCCATAATTCCAATCATACTCATCATAATCATCAATCACATAACCATAATTGTTCCCTGTGTATCAATATCCAGCAGCATTTTGAAGGTGCTTTATTGGGATGTTCAAGTAATCTAAATTCGGATATACTTTGTCTCAATGTATTTCCATCCATCAGCAACACTGCTTACGAGAATCCCATCTTTAATGCTATTGAAATCCGCGGTCCGCCTATCCTGTTTATTGCCTAATTCTTTCAATCATTCTTTCTTTAATAATTGGACTGTAAATAACCATTTGTGAGGTGTATTAATGAGATATTTAATTATTTTATGTATATGTATTTCCCCGGCTATGCTCTTTGCCCAGCAGATAAATCAGTCTGCCGGTGCGAAATCAGGTTATTTTAACCCTGACATATCTGTGATAATCGATAGCGCCTACCACCAGACCGGTTCCCGGAAGGATGTCACTAACGTTCTCGGAAGAATAAAAGGTTTCGGTAGCAACGGCGCGGATGAAGAAGGCATTCAGGACGGGATTAACCTGCGTGAATCAGAGTTGGTTCTCTCGTCTAATATTGACCCTTATTTTTCCGGATATCTGATAACATCATTATCACCGGAAGGGGCAAGTGTGGAAGAGGCGGTAATTCAGGCCACCGATTTGTCGTATGGGTTTGAAATAAAGGGCGGCAAGATGTTCAGTAATTTCGGACGGATAAATTCCCAGCACGGTCATTCGTGGGATTTTATTGACCGTCCCCTTATCTATCAACTTACCTTAGGTGAAGAAGGTCTTAATGATGTGTGTATTCAGACATCATATCTGGCGCCGACATCATTCTACTTACTCAGCGGCATTGAGGTTTTTCAGGGGAACGGCGAGAAGGCATTTGCTTATTCTGGAGAATCACCATTGCCGGAACGTTCAGGTCCCCGACTGATGGTTGGCTGGCTAAAAGTGGCGCCCAATCTTCCAGACAAACACTCTGCCCAATTTGGCGTGTCATTCGGCAGAGGCGTCCAGCAGGAAACACAGGATGGCAATTCTGATGGCACGATTGACAATTGGCTGGACGGCTATGGTCAATTCTGGGGCGCTGATTTCGTCTATAAGTTTAATTCCAATCAAGCGTACGGTCAGGGTAAATTGGTTTTCCAAGGCGAATATTTCAATCTCCAGAAAAACCTTATCGTGAAAGAGGATGACCTGAATCCGGCTTTAGTCAGCGAACACGATATTGACCGGCAGGATGGCTACTATTTTCAAGCAACATACGGTATTTTGCCCCGCTGGCAAACCGGACTGCGCTGGGAACAAATCGGGTTGATTAATAATAACCGTTTACCGGATGGGACATCAGAATCATTTGGAAGCAGTAATAAGACTTCTTTAGCATTTACTTACCGTCCGAGTGAATTCTCGTTCTTGCGTCTGCAATTTTCCAATGGCAACTACCGGACGAGTCGGGGTAATGAAAATGTTTCCGAGGTTTACCTGCAATTCCAGGTGTCTCTTGGTAAACACGGAGCGCATAAATTTTAGAGCCAGTAGAAACGAAGTGACGTACTGGCTCTTATCCCGATGACCCCGAACTTGCTTCGGGGGAACATCGGGGCTAAACCACAGATTAACACGGATAGGAGAAATTAATTATGAAAAAGTATTTAGTAATTTTGATGTTTCTATTGCTGACTTCATTCAGTTGGGCTGAGGAAAAGAAACTCAATGTCCTGACCACCACTTCTGACCTGAAGTCCATTACCGAAGAAATAGGCGGTAAATATGTCAATGTCACCAGTATTTGCACGGGCAGTCAGGACCCGCATTATGCAGAGGCAAAACCGAGTATGATTGTCAACGCCCGCAAGGCTGATTTATTAATAGTAATCGGACTTGAATTGGAAGTCGGCTACGAGCCTTTAATTATTGAAGGCGCCCGTAACCCCAAGATTAAACCGGGTAATGACGGTTATCTGGACGTATCCAAAGGGACCTTTCTTCTTGAGGTGCCTACCGGTAAGGTTGACCGTTCAATGGGCGACGTGCATCCCTACGGTAATCCCCATTACTGGATTGACCCGTATAATGCCCGGGTAATCGCATTGAATATTTCCAATCGCCTGCAGACCATTGACTCGTCGCATAAAGATGAATATCAGAATAATTATTCAGGATTTATCAAGCGGATTGACGAGGCAATGTTCGGAAAGAATTTAGTAGAACAAATCGACGATTTTAAACTTTGGGAATTGGAACTCTCCGGTAAATTGGATGATTTTGTTAGTCAGACAAACGAACAACGAACCACGAAAAACGAACAACTACTTCAGTTAGGCGGCTGGATTGCCAAAACCAAGCCATTGAGAGGAATGAAGATAGTGGTTTTTCACCGTTCCTGGACATATTTTGCCAACCGATTTAGACTGATTATCTCTGGAGAAATAGAACCCAAACCGGGTATTCCACCGGGACCAGCACATCTCAAAGATATCATTGAGAAGGTTAATTCGGAAAACATCAGGGTAATTCTGATGGAGTCATTCTATGACCGCAAATCAGCTGAATTCGTTGCCGACAAAACCGGCGCCAAGGTTGTTGAATCCGCGCTTTCGGTCGGCGGTGATAAAACCGCAAATGATTATATTGCGCTTATAGATAATTTGATTAACAAACTATTGGAGGTAGTGAAATAGTATTAATTAACCATAAAAGACACAAGGAATTTCGCAATACCTTTGTGTCCTTTGTGCCTTTGTGGTGAAATTTTAAAGAGAGGAGTATTTCATGTTAGAAATGATACCGATATTGCAATGGGCGTTTATTGCCTGCCTGATTCTTGCCGGAGTTCATTGTTATTTAGGCTTGCATATTGTCAGCAGAGGCGTAATCTTCGTTGATATCGCACTGGCTCAGATGGCCGCCTTGGGCAGCGCCTTTGCTCTTCTGCTCGGTTATGAATTAAATACCCCGATGGCGTGGGTCGTTTCGCTGGCAGTTACTTTTCTCGGAGCCGGATTATTTGCCATAACCAGAGCCCGCGAAGAAAAGATACCTCAAGAAGCAATTATCGGGATTGTCTTTGCGGTGAGTTCTGCAGTTACCATCCTAATCCTTGACAGGGCCCCGCACGGTGATGAAGCAATTAAATCAATGTTAGTAGGCGGGCTTTTATATGTTACTTCTTCATCTGTCTTGAAGATATTTGGCATATATCTGTTCATAGGAATATTCCATTATATATTTCGCAGGCAGTTCCTGCTGATATCAACTAATATCAGCGAAGCATATGCCAAAGGTTTGAAGGTGCGCTGGTGGGACTTCCTATTCTATATGACTTTCGGTTTGGTAGTTACTATTTCTGTGCAGATTGCCGGAATATTGCTGGTATTCTGTTATTTTATCGTGCCGGCTGTTTGTGCCATGCTTTTTACCAGCAAGATTATGCCCAGGTTGATTATTGGCTGGGTCATCGGGTTTCTGGTAAGTATTATCGGCTTGTATTTTTCTGCGATGTGGGATTTGCCATCAGGCGCATCCATCGTGGCTGTTTCCGGTATTGCTCTGGTATGCTGTGCTATAATCCGAAAAATAACGGGCTGATGGCGGTCTGGGCGGTGACACACCGCCCCGAAATAATCGGGACTCCGTTGCGACTCCGCAGGCTGAAATGTCCTGGCCGTTGTGCAGGTTCGCTGAGCAAAAGGGCAGGCACCATTTAGTTGACGTATAAGTTATTGTTTTATAAATTCAGGACATAATGTGTGTCATGCGTCCTAAGAACTAAAACATCCGGGAGACTCCCGAAATAATTCCCGAGACATAGCTCGGGACAGGCAGGACGGAGTTTATCACCGACACCCGCCCGAACGACCGTAAGGTCGGGCAGGGTATTCGTCTGGGGTTGCGACTTTGCAAGAATATAAATTCTAAAAGGAGTAAAAAATGTTAAGGAAAAATCAGGTATTGATAATATTACTATTCATGTTCATTGTTTTAGGTTTTGTTAAATGTAAAAACCAATGGATTAAGAAAGATGAAGCAGATAAAATAGATTATGAGGATAAACTTAATTCAAAGGGGATATCTTTTGGCTCGCCTACTTTTGTAGTTGACTTTAACAATCCTACATACGTTATTTCAGACCGAAATCTTTATGCTGACGATATGGTGACTCTTAAGGAAAATGTTGAGGTGAAGGATAATAAATTACTTCTACATTGCCGGTATGAGAACCGTGAGTTCAATAATTGGTGGGGAAAGGCTAAGAAAACGTGGTCTATTGGATCTGTTGATTTTAAGAACAACGCTTATTCTTATGGTATCTGGTCTATTAAGTGCAAATTGCCAAACGATAAAGATGGTTGGCCTGCTATCTGGTTGCTGCGTGAACGACATGCGGAAGCTGCTACAAAGGTTAATCTTGGTCTTGGTAAGAATCAGAATAGCAGGACAATTTGTGTCCCAAATCCGATAAACAAGCCTGTCGACCTTAATTGGTTTGTTTGGTGTGAAGATAAGACTATCGGATACATAGAAGGTATAGATAAAATAAACGGATTAATAACGGTTGATAGAGATATTATATTGGTTGATGGGAAACGGATTTTTGTATCACCGGATCACATTACTCCGGAGGTTGATATCATGGAGGTTATCCACGGTAGGTTGCAGCACACGGTTCATTATGGGTATAGCAATACGGAGTACCGGACGACAGCATGGAATAGTAAGTTGGGTAAGCCCGACTTTTCTAAAGAATATGAGTTTGCAGTTGAGATTTCATCGGATGGATATAAGTTTTATGTTAACGGTATTTTGACCGGAGTGTTAACAGATAAGAAATCTATTTCAGAAGCACCATGTTATCTGATATTGAATAACGCTAAAAATAAAGGAGTTGTTAGCGGTGCTGATTCTGTATTCGAAATTTCAGAGATAAAATTTTATAAAAGATGATATCATTACAAGGAAACAATAAGTCCGGCATAAAGGCTAAAGACAAGCTTGAAAAGACGTTGAGTTTTCTTGATAGGTATTTCAGTAAAGAGAAAAAACATATCAATAAATATTTAATAGGAATGATGAAATTTTATATTGATGTCTAAAGTGAAGAATCTATAATATTTTTTTCGTTCGTTAGCGTAATTAAATAATGCCTTAATAAAATACGATTCGTAGATAGAATTAAAGGAAACGCTGCATTAAGAAATGTATTGTTATTTCTGGCGATACTTGGGCCGGGGATTATAACGGGTAGTGTTGATAATGATGCCGGCGGTATAACCACATTTTCAGCCGCTGGGAAGTGTCCCTTGTTTTTAATGCTATTTAACTAAATGCGACATCAAGTATCATCATTAAAACAAAACCTATCATTGTTCCAATGGTAGCGATGTCCGGGTGTTCACCTTGTTGAGATTCCGGTATTAACTCTTCAACAACTACAAACATCATAGCACCTGCGGCAAACCCATATGCATATGGAAAAATCGGCTGGACAAAACTAATTGCTATAACCCCAATAATACCTCCAATGGGTTCAACAACGGCTGAAAGTTGCCCGTACCAAAAACTTTTGAATGAAGACATACCTTCACGACGTAAAGGGAAAGAAATCGCTATTCCTTCAGGGAAGTTGTGAATGCCCATTACTATTGCTAATACTATGGCAGCCGGCAATGTGGCAGAAGGAACACCAGCAGCAATTGCACCGAAGACGACACCTATTGCCAAACCCTCAATAAGATTATGCATACTTACCGCAAGTAAAAACAAAATACTTCGCTTCCAAGTGGTCTTGATACCCTCGGCGTTAGTGATGGGAAATCCAAGATGAAGATGCGGTAATATTTTATCAATGCTTGATATAACCACAACACCAAAAAGAAATCCAACGGCAGCAGGAAACCATGACGGTAATGATTTATCTTTGGACATTTGGATAGCCGGGTCTAACAATGACCAGAAAGTTGCGGCAATCATAACCCCGGCTGCAAAGCCGAGCATTCCATCCATAAACTTTCTGTTAATACTCTTTGTTGTAAATACCAGAGATGCTCCGAGTGCGGTCATCGCCCATGTAAAAGTAGTAGCAATAAGAACCTGTAAAACAGGATTAAGGGATTTAAAGAATTCCATCATATTCTCTATATCTCGACAGGCCCGCCTGACCGGATATCCAGTTGGGTAGGCTCGGTATTAAGATTCTAATAGGGTTTTTATACTAATTAACCTTATATCAAATTATTTCTAACTGGGTCAACAAATATTTTACAGGAATGATGATCCATAATCGGTAAAACTAAGAATTAGTTTCATTCTATATCCATCAAATAGGACTCGGATTTTCGCAGATAATTTCTATAAGGAGACCACGAAACCAAGATTACAATTCCTGTCCTCCTGGATTCCTTATAAATATTAATCTGTGTAGCCTGTTCGTGCTTCGTAGCGTACCACGCAGAGTAGCATAGCGCTTCGCAGAGCATAGTAAGGCTCTGCATTCATCTGTGTCCCATTATTAAATTTGATATAACGGATTCCGATTCATTATTCTCTTTATCAAAAACCTTGACTCGGCATTGATTTTTAGATTTAAATATTTCTATCTTGTTATGTATCGGTGTTGATGTTTACAATTTATAACTCTTAAGAGGAGGTTATTATGTCCGAATTAAGGCAGAATCTGATTTCTCGCGACTGGGTGATTATCGCTACAGAGAGGGCTAAACGGCCTGAGGATTTCGTTCCCAAGAATAAGGAGAAAAAGATAATTCCTGAGTATAACGAGAATTGTCCGTTTTGTCCGGGTAAAGAAGATAAGACGCCGCCTGAAACATTCCGTATCGGTGACCTGCCCGACTTATCATCCGGTCAGGCGGGCAAGAAAAGTTGGCGGGTTCGGGTAGTTTATAATAAATTTGCGGCAGTTACCCCTGAAGGTGAAAAGATAAGGAAAATCAACGGGATTTATCGTTCAATGAGCGGCGTCGGGATTCACGAGGTAATTATTGAGCATCCCCATCACAATGCCATTACGGCACTGCTGACTGAAGAAGAAGTAACTGATATTGTCAGGACTTATAAAAATCGTTATTTGGCAGTTCAGGAAGATAAACGTATTGAATCAATAACTATCTTCAAAAATCACGGGCCATCAGCCGGCACGTCACTGGAACATCCGCATTCACAACTTATTGCCACCCCAATCGTGCCTCCGCAAGTAAGGAACCGTATGGAACAGGCAGTGCGTTATTTTGATGATACGGGTAAATGTATTTTTTGTGAGACATTGGAAGAGGAGTTGATAGCAAAGGAAAGGATTGTCCTGGAAACGAATAGTTTTGTTGCGCTTATTCCTTATGCTGCTTTGTCTCCTTTCCACGTCTGGATTTTCCCGCGAAGACATATTGCATCCTTTACGGCGATTAACGAGGATGAAATAAAGGATTTAGCGAAATGCTTAAAGCTAACACTGGCTAAATTTTATTATGGATTAGATAATCCTGATTTTAATTATTCCATCCGATCAACGCCGGTTACCGATAAAGAAAGCGATTATTTTCATTGGTATATGAGTTTAATCCCGCGCGTCAGCCAGACTGCCGGGTTTGAACTTGGTTCGGGGATGTTTATTAATGTTGCCCTGCCAGAAAAGAGCGCCGAATTCTTACGCAAGGTTAATTTTTAGTATAGGAAAGTATCAATATAGATAAGTATGAAGTATAAAGTATGGAGCAAATACTACATACTACAACTATATACTAATTCGGATTGTCTTATTTTAATTTTTTGAGGACATAATCTCCCCATTGTTTTTCTAAAACCTCAAGTTTTACCTTAAAGGTATCCTCAAATAGTTGTTGATGTTGTGCGTCGTTTTTAAATCCTTCTGTTTTTATTTTCGCAAAATATGTTTCTAATTCATCAGCATATTGACTGTTATTATAATTCATAAAGAAGTAAACAAGACTCCAGGCATGAGCATAGTCATTAACCGTAAAAGCAGATTGCCGGATATTTATAAAGTCTGTAAGGGGGGCAACTTTTTTTTCAACAATAAGGGGTCGAATATTTTCTAATCTCTCCCGATTTAAAATATTAGTTTTAAGGGAAATGCCCTCAAATTTACTGGATTCATAATAGGTGGCTAACCCTTCATTAATCCATATTGGCACCTCATCATTACAGACGATGCGAACAAATTGATGGGTACCTTCGTGTAATAATACGGAAGTAGTAGTTATACCGGTAACACCGCCTACCGGTTGATAAAATGTCATTATCTGTTTGCCTTCACCTCTGGACATATAAACTCCAAGTGACCCTCTCGGACCACCATTGGCATAATATTCTTTCCCATTCTTAAACACATAAACATTAAGTTTCTTACCGAGGTCGCCCGAGTGTCTAAATGTTTTCTTCATATCAAAATACAAACATTCCATTAAATAACAAAGGTCATCGAGCGCCGTTTGAGATATATTCGTTTTAATAATATAATTGTCGGTTTCTTTGACCCGTGCTTCATCCCAAGGAAGCTTTTCTTTGTCTGCGCCGTATTTATCAATGATACCCATGGGTGCTAAAAGTTTTTGGAGTGCGGTTAAATTCTTTAGTCGTTCCTCTAACAGCACTTTTTCCTCAAGTGTTACCCATTTATTCTCAAATTGAACAAACCCCTTTTGAGTCATCATTTCTTCATAGGGCATCCATGTACCCTGATGTTTAACATAACCTTTTTCCAGATACGATTTTTCTTCAGCCGTAACTATTTGAGATTGATATTCAGTAAAACCACCATCAGGGATAGGGATATTTTTATAGCATGATAAGAATCTATCAATCAGAGGTTTGGTATCAGTGTATTTTATTAGGCAAAAAATTAGTATCTGCTCGCCTTTGATTGCGAGATTGTGATTATAACAGAAAACTGCTAAATAGAAATGATCTAATTTAGAAAGGTCTGAAGAGAATAAGCCTAAAATTGTTTCCGGAGGGATATCCGGCCACTGCCGTGTATAAACACTATTATTCAGTTCGGCAATTGTACCTTCAAGTTCCGTCTCGTTTGCTTTTGTTATCCAAATAGTGCGGTTGGCTATGACAACCTTTTTGCGAGATGTGCCGTCTGTTAAATTGCCTATCATATTCTTGAAAAGCAAATATTCTCCTTGGATGTCTTCTATATAACCATTTATTTCTTTTTTTGTATCTTCAGTTTTTACTTCTTTTAGAAAATCGTTAAGCGATTTTATTGCATTGACATATTGATATTGTGTAATTATGGAAGCGACTTTAGTTTTATGTTCGTTCCAGCGTAGTTTTTCTTTAGCCAGCCATTGTAGTTCTTCTTGCTGGCGTATGAGAATGACTTGTTTTTCCAGTTCCGCCTGTCGTTCTGTCTGGAGTTTTGCTTGGCGTGCCGCTTCTTCTTTTTCTTTCTGCGCTTTTAGCGCTTGTTGTTGCTTTTCAAATCCTTCTACAGTCTGACGTATTAAATCAGCTGACGTCGGTGGTTTGGGGGTTAGATTAGTCTTGGAGACCGATGTTACAGAATCAGAAGTATTTACCTGCGGTAAAGAAGATACGGCAGGTTCGGTCGAAGTTATTGGTTCATTGGTGAATGAGATATCGATCGTGTTCTTTGTATAATCATTGGTATTGTCTTTCGGTTTAAATGGAATTATTAAAAAAACAAGGACAGTGATTATAATTATAATAAAAGATGCAACTAATACTTGTTTTTTTCTGCTATGGCCTTCTGCTATGGATGGCATTTCACGTATAGACCGTATAAATAGTTTTTGTGTTGAATAACCATCATCTTCTGTGTGCAAATGAGGTAATGGCATTTCACGTTCTGGGATATCCGCAACGGCTTCTTTCTTTTTCAGGACCATCTCATAAAGGCCGGGGCCGATACTAATATTATCCCCTTCATTAAGAAGGATTGTTTGGGATATTTCAATACCATTAACAAAGCAACCGTTACTGCTATTATTATCAATCAGTTTGAAGTTGCCTTCAGGAGTTTTTTCTATATAGCAATGATGGCGAGAGATTTTACTGTCGGCAATTCTTATCTGGCAATCACTCTTTCGCCCTATCCAGAATTTTGGAGATTCTATATCGCCTGCAGCTTGACTAAAAAAAGACGTGATTTCAAAATACTTTTCTTCACTGGAAGAATCCGGCAAGGCTGATTTAATATGCAGCCGAATCGGGATATCTGAAAGGACTTCTTTTTTCTTTAGGGCAATTTCATAAAGACCGCCGATAATGATACTATCCCCTTCCTTAAGGATTATTTCTAATTCTTTAATCCCATTGACAAAACAACCGTTATGGCTGTTATTATCAACTAATTTTAGGTTGCCCTCAGGGTTTTTTTCTATATAGCAATGGTGGCGGGAGATTTTGCTATCGAAAATTCTTATTTGGCAATCACGCTTTCGTCCTATCCAGAATTTTGGAGATTCTATGTCGCTTGCGACTTGACTAAAAAAAGACGTGATTTCAAAATACGTTTCTTTACTGGAAGAATCAGGTAAGGCTGATTTAATATGTAATTGAAGTTCCATAGTTATGTTTTCTGTAAGTTTAGATTATTTGACTAAAATCCCTGCCTGCGGCAGGCAGGCGCCATATTGCTATATTAAAACTAACTGTCTCTTCTTTTCTTACTTCCGAGAATAGTTTACACTAAAAATAGACAGAGTCAAGTAATTTCATTGTTAATATACCAACCATCTTTAACTTGGTAAGCAGATTTTACGGATTGACAAAAGATTATTACCGAGGGAGTTATTAGCATTAAGAATAAGTTATTTTCTATTGTTGGTGTAAACCTGTTCGTGCGAAGCTTCTTTAGCATAAGTAGGTTAGGGAGGTCGCAGAGAATACAGGGGTATTCTAATGAAATTATCTGATTTTTCTTGTGTTTTTGAATGATAAAAGTAGGGTGTAGTGGTACGGTTGAGTTTTAAAGAAAATATCGTCGAGTTTATGTTTTGGCGAGAAGTGGAGAAAACGATATTGGTATCAGCCGATGTTTTACAGGTACGTTTAGCAGAGATATTTGCTATGTCTTAAAGATATAGGTAATAAGATAGGAGTGAATTTATATGTTTAATCAAGAGAATATTATTTTATCTTGTTCATCATGTCAGGCTAAATACAATGTAACTAAATTACAAGCAGGCACCAAATTTAAATGCAGTAAATGTGGAACGATAAATGTAGTTCAGGTACGAGAAGATGCACCTACAGATGTTATTACAAGCATAGAAGCTCCTCAAGCCACAAAACGGCCGACTTCAGTGATGCCACAGCCTCCAACAAGAAAGCCTTCGACAGTGACTCGTCAATCAGCATTAATAAGGCCATCTGCTTTAAAAAGAGGTGTTACTGCCGGTAAATTTACAAGGCAACAAGGAACAGACCCATCAGAAGATGGAGATAAGAAAAAGAAGAATAAAACCTGGATGATTGTCGGCATCATCGGAGGTGTTGTATTACTGATAATAATTATTATAGCGCTTAGTTCCGGTGGTGAATCAGAAGAACAAAAGATGCTTGAAGAAGCGAATAAAAAAGCAGCAGAGAAAGAGAGCGATAAATTTTCTGAGTCCGACAAGGAAACTCATAAAGAGATTAAAGAGACTGAAAAAACACCTGAACCTGAGCCGAAAAAAGTAGAAGAAAAGAAACCACCGAAAGAAACAAAGCCATCAAAATCCAAATTAGAAATCGATGAGACAGTAAAAACAGAGGTTGCACCTTTGGTAAAGGATATGCGCAATCAAAAAGACGATGAACAGAAAACAACCATCGGAAAAATTACAGCCCAAAAGAAAAAGGCAATACCGGTTCTGATTGAAATTATCGGCGGTGAAGATGAATGGGCTTCAATGTACGCATATGAAATACTTATTAAAATAACTAAGCGAAACCGCGATGACACTCAAAAGGTAACTCAGATGTTAAGCCGTGATATGCGCAGAGACTGCCAAAAAGATTGGGAAGAATGGTGGTTAAAGAATAAGGATAGCATACCGGATTAAGAATAATTCCGTATCCGCCAAATAGGACACTGATTTTAGCAGATTAACGCTGATAATATAAGAAGTTTGTGGGCAGGGAATTACTTTAGGACTAAGCACTCCGGTATTGTTCTTCATTTAGTTATTACAAAATAAAGGCAAATCCTTGTAAATCGGCGTAGCCCGTATGGTTCTGTATTCATCTGCGTCCCATTATTAAATTTGATATGACGGATTTCAAATAATACTAATGGGGGGGACTGATTCCACGCCTGTAAGGGAGTTTTATTCGTGTTTTATTGAATTACTCAACCCAATAATTAGGAGCTTCTTTGGTGATGGTAATATCGTGCGGATGACTTTCCTTGAGTGATGCAGGTGATATCTTAATGAATTTTGATTTGGCGTAAAGTGTGGCAATATCTTTGGCGCCGCAATAACCCATTCCGGCTTTTAATCCGCCGACTAATTGGTAAATTAAATCGCTTAATGGTCCGCGTGCAGGTATTTTTCCTTCAACGCCTTCAGGCACAAGTTTGGATTTTTCTGTAATTGATTCCTGGCCATATCGTTCTTTACTGCCTTTAACCATAGCGCCCTCGGAACCCATTCCGCGATAAATTTTATAGGGTCTGCCTTTAAATAAGAAAACTTCACCGGGGCTTTCATTAGCGCCGGAGAATAAACCTCCAATCATTACTGAATGTGCTCCCAATGCCAGTGCTTTTGTAATATCGCCTGAATGTCTGATGCCGCCGTCAGCGATAACAGGAACTTTATATTTTGAGGCAACTTTTGCGCAATCATAAATCGCCGTTGCTTGTGGTATGCCGGCACCGGCAATGATTCTTGTGGTGCAGATCGACCCAGGACCTATACCTATTTTAATGCCGTCAGCCCCGGCTTTAATTAAATCAAGAGCACCATCAGAAGTTGCGACATTACCGGCTACCACATCTATTTTGTAAAGCTTTTTGATGGCTTTAACGCTATTAATCACATTAGCAGAATGGCCGTGAGATGTATCTACGACAAGCACATCTACGTTAGCTTTAATAAGTTGTTTAACTCTGTCAAGGTCATGGACTCCAACGGCGGCACCAACACAGAGCCGGCCTCTTTTATCACGGCAGGCATTGGGGAATTGCAATGTTTTATTGATATCCTTAATCGTAATTAAGCCTTTAAGCTGATAATCTTTATCAACCAGTAATAGTTTCTCCACTTTATTCTTATGGAGAATTTGTTTTGCCTGTTCTAATGTTGTGCCGGGGGAAGCGGTTATTAAACGGTCTTTGGTCATTACTTCAGCGATTTTCTTATCGTCTGATTTTTGGAATCGAAGGTCGCGGATGGTGAGTATCCCGACTAATTTTTTATTATCCAGAACTATAGGAATACCTGAAATGTGATAATCAGCCATTATCTGTTTTGCGGTTTTGATGCTTTCATCCGGAGAAAGGCAAACCGGGTCGGAAATAATTCCGCTGGCAGAACGTTTAACTTTTATAACTTCACGGACTTGTTCGTCTATGCTCAGATTGCGATGGATAATTCCGATGCCGCCTTCCTGTGCTAAGGCAATAGCCAGATTAGCTTCAGTAACCGTATCCATTGGCGAAGAAACTATCGGAATATTAAGAGATATATGGCGTGAAAAAATAGTTTTAGTATTAACATCAATCGGGATGATATCGGATTTTTGGGGTACTAAGAGGATATCGTCAAAGGTGAAACCTTCGCCAATGATTTTTGCATTAAGCATAAAAATAATTATTCAATTGTTGCTTTGATAATATATGGTTTCTTCTGTAAAGTGTCAATAATTTGAGGTAATTTTTTAAATATCTTTCGTAAGGCTTTGCCCCGATGGCCGATTGAGTGTTTTAACTTTGTCGGCAGCTGTCCAAAGGTTAATTGATTGCAATCAGCAGTTTTACGACATGGCATAAATATAGGGTCATATCCAAAGCCATTTTTTCCCGTAGGTTTGAAGGCGATTTTGCCCCGGCAGATTCCTTCTGATTTGGCAATGATTTTACCTTGCGGTGAAGCAAGCACGGCAGAACATCTATATCGGGCAGTTCTTTTAGACATAGATAATTTATGGAGTTTATCCAATAATTTCTGGTTATTATTCTTATAAAGTGCATTTCTGATTTTATTTCGGTCTGTTTTACTATCAGGCAGGGAAGCATATCGGGCTGAATAACGGCCGGGTTGCCACTTTAATGCCTTTACCTCTATGCCTGAGTCTTCTGCTAAAGTCGGATAACCGGTATTTTTCGCCCAGATAAGTGCTTTTTTAGCCGCATTTTCTGAATATGTCCGCCCGTCTTCTTTTACTGCCGGTATATCAGGAAACGAACTTAACGGAAGAAACCTGATTATGGGGGTATTCTTTCCCCGCAGAGAGTCCCGGAGGTATCCCGACTCCACGAACCCTTGACCCCCCGCGGGGGGTAAACGGGTTTTCTCTGAGCGACCTGCCCGACGGGAAAGGTCAGGCGGAGAACCCGGAACGGGCGGGGCGTGCCTGTTGAATTCTCGCCAGATAGCCAATATCTCTTTGATTTTATGGCTGTTCTTAGTTCCGATGACAATAAATATATTTTTCATGGGAATATCTTACATTAAGAATATCAAAAATCAAATATTAAATATCAAACTGGAAGAAAAGGTTGACACAAATTACATAATTGGTATAAATAAAATTTATGGATGCTGATTTAATAAATAGATTATCATCCCCGAAGGTATTGGTTTTAGGTGATTTTATCCTGGACCGTTATATTCGGGGTAATGTAGAACGCATATCTCCGGAAGCACCTATTCAAGTCTTAAAAGTCATAGATGAAAAAGATAATCGGCTGGGCGGTGCAGCCAATGTAGCTTATAATCTTGTTACCTTGGGTGCTAAAGTAACTATTTTGGGTATTATCGGCACCGATTCAGCCAGCAAGGAAATATTACATCTCTTTAAAGGTGTCAAAAAGAAATGGGGTAAACATAGCCTTGATTATAGAGGCATTATAATCGATAAAAACCGGACTACTCCGATAAAAGAAAGAATGGTTGCCCATGACCAGCAAATGCTGAGAGTCGATAGGGAGATGCCGAATGATGAATATTTTATCCAATCGATGACTGAAAGAAAATTAATGCAGTCTTTTCTGGATAATATTAAATCTGTAGATGTCGTTATCCTGTCCGATTACAATAAAGGCATCCTGACAAAAACCCTGCTATCGAAAATTATTTTATTATGCCGCCGGCACAAAAAGAAGGTTTTAATCGGTCCCAAAGGCACTGATTTCAGGAAATATCATGGGGCGACTGTTCTTGCTCCGAACCGTTCTGAAACCGAGGATGCCACCGGCATAGGAATTACGGATAACCAGGATTCTTACAAAATCGCTGCCCGGCAGATGCTCAAGAAATATAACCTGGAATTTGTGATTATCACGCTGGGACCTAAAGGGCTTTATTTGCTTGATAGGAATGGCGTATCGGCTTACGACCCGGCCCGGCATCGCGATGTTTATGATGTAACCGGCGCAGGCGATACGGTCTTAGCCGCATTGGGTATTGCTTTTGCCTCTAAATTATCCTATCAACAGGCGCTTCATCTGGCTAATTTAGCCGCCGGTGTCGTCGTCAGCAAGGTCGGCACGTCAACCGTTACCAGGGATGAAATCATCCAGCATCATAATCTTGTTCCCACCCAGGATAAACTTAAAACTCTCAGTCAATTACTTAAAGCTTTAGACGCACGGAAATCCAACAAACAAAAGATTGTATTTACCAATGGTTGTTTTGACCTGATACATCAGGGACATATCAAGACATTGGAATTCGCCCGTTCTCAGGGTGATGTTCTGGTTGTCGGCTTGAATTCAGACAAATCCGTGCACAGGATTAAAGGACTTCATAGACCCATTATTGACCAGCATAATCGCGCTTTAATATTATCTTCTTTTTCTTCAATTGATTACATCGTGATTTTTGATGAATCGACCCCGTTGGAACTTATTAGGAAAATCAGGCCCGATGTTTTAATCAAGGGCGCAGACTGGGCAAAGGATAATATTGTCGGGGCTGATGTTATCAAGAAATACGGCGGTAAAGTTGTTCGCGTGCCGTTGATACCGGATATTTCTACATCAGCTATTATCAGGAAAATACAGGAGATTCCAAAGCCAAGGGCACGGATTAAATCTGTCTCTGACGGGACGAGCCTCATTGAAGCTCGTAGTGTAACTATGAAATTAGCGGCTAAAAAGCATTTTACACTGTAACTATCTTGAAACTTTTATTATAATTAATATATAGGAGATAAAATCATGAAAAAGATATTATTAATCGGTATCGCATTAATAATTATGGTATTAGGAATTGATACCTGGGCTGAGGATGCAGGCGCACAGCCGCCTCAAGTTGACCGCGAAACTCAGATAAAGAATGCAATGCAGCAATTGAAGGATGCTGGTTGGAATGAGCGCAGGGCAGCTGCTCAAGAACTTGTTAATCTAAGCGCCAAAGAGGCAATTCCTGAGCTGATGGAATTACTCAAGTCTAAAGAGGAGAATGTGCGTGAGTTAAGTATTCAGGTTCTTGGTGCTCTTGGCGCTAAAGAAGCGATTCCGGATATCAAAAAACTCATCAAGGATGCGGATAGTGGAGTGCGGGGCAGCGTGGCAAGGGCTTGTGGCGACCTTGGCGTTAAAGATAAAGACGTAATTCCCGATATCATAAAAATGCTTAAGGATACGGATGGAAATGTTCGGGTATCGGCTGCTCATGCACTTGGTAAACTCGGTATAAAAGACGCGATTCCAGACCTGAAGAAAATGCTTAAAGATATTGACCCGGGCGTGCGCGGTGCCGGTGTTGAGGCACTCGGTTTGCTCGACGTAAAAGATATGGCGAATGATTTTATTAAACTGCTTAAGGATAAGGACATTTCCTTACGCGTCAAATCTATTGAAGCACTCGCTAATATGGGTATCAAGGATGCTATTCCTGAAATAAGGAAATTACTGGCTAATGACGAAAATAAGGAAATTCGTTATTTAATAGTCGCGGCGCTCGGTAAACTCGTCGCTAAAGCGGCAATTCCTGATTTGGCAAAACTGCTCGATGATGAAAATGTGAATTTACGTCAGGAAACCCTTACAGCACTCGGTAAATTTAATGCCAAGGATCTCAAAACCGTCATTCCTGCAATGATAAATCTCATTAATGATGCAAATATAAATGTACGCATATACGCTATGCTTGCCCTGAGTAAACTCGGTGTTCAGGATGCAGTCCCGGAACTTATCAAAATATTAAATGACAAAGATGATAAAAATTGGGTGGCAAGAACGATAGCGGGTATTACAATAGTTGAATTAGGCGCCAAAGACAAGATTGATGCCAAGGGAGTTGTCAATGACATACATTGGTTTTTAAAGAAAGTTACTATTACCCCTCCGACATTGGCCGATGATATAAGAACCCGTGCGCTTAAGGTGCTTAAGGAATTAGGTGCTACTGAGGAACAACTTCCAGAATAAATAAGATGATAAGGTAGTGAGGCATCACTTTGGTATTTATATCTGCCAACTAATCATACTACGATCCCGTTATACAAAAAGAGAGAATGATTATTTATCCCGTTTAAGGGACACAGATTTAAGATTTAATCTGTGAAATCTGTGGCTTCTATCAGCAACGAGTTATTCGAAAACTGCTTTGCTGAATCCGGCGGGGTTGCTTAGTTCTTTTACAGGTGGATTCCATCCGCTTAATTCCGGTTTCGTCGGTGTCCGCATTCTAAAAGCGTTAATCCTCCATTCTGTGCCGGTTAAAGGAGATTTGCATTCCAAACTCTTGAAAGGAATAGCGGCTTCTACTATGTATCCCTTTTCGCCTCTTTGAATCTTAATATTCCAATCGGGGTTCCAGCTACGATTTCTTTTAACTTGTCCGATGGACTCCAAACCACGATGGGCATTGGGGATTCTGAGAGATGCTTTATAGTCCATTGTCACGCCGAAAGCGGTAACACCGAAACAGAAATATGATTTACCATCCCGCGTTGGGTCAATATAAAAAACAATACTATCATCGGCTAATGTTTCCCAGTCTCTTGTAGTTATTGTCTGTTTTATCTTGTCCATCTCATTTTCCTGGCAATTAAAAGAGAGATACAGAAAATCATTATCATAGCAGACGGACCAATCAGTATCTTTTAATGCCCAATCGGTTCCGTTTGTATTAATCCATTTCTTGGTTGGTTCGGTTTTGCGCCAGTTTTCCTCATCCAGTTTTCCGTCAATGTTTATGTTGCTTGCGGATTTTTTAATATGCAAGACTTTGCTTTCTAACGCATAAGGTAAATTATCGTAATGCCTGAACATTTTTTCGCCGCCTATGGAGCATTCTATCATCGTTTCAGGTATGGGGAAGGGGTTTTGACCATCAAAAAAAACAAGGAGAGATACTTCCTGATTTTTACCTGGTTCAAGCATAATCTGCTTATATGTTTCCGGGAATGTCCAACCGCCCCTACGGGACTGCTTCCCCGAAGATGTCCCGCTAATGACGGAACTGTTCACCGGTTCTATGAAGATATCCACCGTGATGGGTTTATCAAATGGGTTTTTCGGAGTAATCAGAAGTGTTTGTGTCAGGGCGGTTCCCAGTGTTATGGTCACAGGTTTAAAAGAGATGCTGTCAATGAATTCTTTTATCTGTGGTTCTCGCGGTAATGGTGGAATAATTGACGGGAATAGAGGATTATCTTCAGTGAGCCGGCTACCTTTTATATCAAAACCATAATAAGTATTTGCCGGCGTGGGAGTATCACCTAAGGCAACCCAGAATCTCAGTGACGATGGGTGATAAATTGTGCTGAAAGACGTTTCAGATGAACATATTCCATGATTATCCCAGGGCTCATAGCGCAATATTTTCGATATGTCCTTAATATCAAATTGTTCTTTCTTGTCATGGTGTTTTATGATTGTATCTATTTCATTCTCGCCACGCCCGATAATTATCCTGTGATTTTTAATTTCTTCAATCTTTTCTGTCCAGGTAATCTTATCCGGTGGTTGAGGCGGGGAAAATACTATGGTTGCGGCTTGGTTGTTTTGTCCGTCACTTATTGTTATATCACCCTCTATGGTTCGCTGTGCAGATTTAACCATACCTTGAGCCTCTGCAAGATTATCAGCCTTCTCCAGAATACGCCGAATAAGGTATCGGACCGGCATCCCGTATTCAACGGCTGATTTCATTGGACAAACAAAACTGACGGCAATGCCTTTATCATTCATTCCGGTAAAAACACTGTTAAAACCGCACGAGGTTACAGTGACAAAAGAGTTGCCTTTTTCGGGGTGATAGAAGGTAATTCCCTTGTATCTATCTATATAATTGCGTCCTTTAAGCGGCAGATAAGTATCTGTATTATAAGCGTGGACCAAAGAACTATCAAAGGTATTGGGCCCGTTAAGGACGAGGCTGGTGCATAAAAAACGTTTCCCTATCTGGGCCGCTGTTTCAATAAACGCATTTGCCAGCAGCACGTTATTGAAAGCGATACCCGAGCCATCGGCTATTCCTCTCATTTCATCAATATATTCCTGCGGGATATAAGGAATATACTCTTTGGCGATTGAACGCGCCTTGTAATGGGCGAACCATTTTACGAAAAACAGGTAGCCATTCAGATAATCAGTATCTATATATTCCCATGAATCATCGGTAAATTTACTGATATCCTCTTTTAGCAGAACACCTTGCTGGTAACCCATCTCGTAAGGTGTGCCTGAAAGATGCAGAATAAAGAAGTTGTCTTCGCCCGACGAAGCTTTAGCGTAGTCGTCACCTTTGCCAATGCTACGGTGGGCAGGTAATCGGGTGAGTGAACCGTTGCCAAAGGTAGTTGCGCCTTTATCATCCTTTATTAATTTCCAGCCTTGAACCGATTGAGGCAGGCTCGTGGCGCAGCCGATTAGCAAATAACTAATCAGGCAGGTTATCAGTAGCAGATAATTTCGGGCGTTCTTGTGCCATAGGAAGACCCCCGCCATTAGGGCGAGGTTCGCCTTCGGGCGACGCCTCTGGCGGGAAAGGATATTACGAGGGTATCTAATCAATTTCATATTTTTAATCCATTTACGATTGAACATTGTTCATTTCTTCTGTGGCTGATTTTATTGTAGTTTAAGAAGATAGTTAGTCAAGTAAAATCTATAGCCACAAAGACACCGAAATAGTACTAAAGTACTTCCTATTTGTGTCCTGGTGCCGGAGTTTATCCCGCAAGGCGGGATGGCAGAAGTTACACCTAACGGTATTCTATTTAACCCGTTCCGGGTTCTTGCTCAGAGAACCAGTTAGGGTTCGTGGAGTAGTATCTCGTAAGTGACGAAGTTTTCTTGACATATTCATTTGATTGGGTATAATAATTACAAATATTATTAATAGCTGATTCTTTTATTATGAAAGAATCGCATAAATGAAAGGTGAAACATGAAAAACCATGCGAATTACGTAGTAGCGGTCTTGTTCTTGGCGGCATTTGTAACTTTTTTAACTTATAGTTGCGGTGGCAGCGGCGGAAGTTCAAGCGGCAGTAGCGCTGCGACCACTGCTTCTTCTCAGGTAACCACACCTAATCCCTGTGATGGTGCGACTGATGTTATAACTACCACTCAACTCTCCTGGGCCGTTGCAACTGGCGCGACCTCTTATGATGGCTATTTCGGCACGACCAGTCCGGGAACATTTGTGGGCAATACAGCAGGTACGACTTATAATCCTACACTTGCTTATAACACTACCTATTACTGGCGAGTTGACTCTAAGAATACTGTTGGAACAACACAAGGCATTGTCTGGAGTTTCACTACTCAAATCGCACCATCCGCTCAAGTTACTTCACCCAGCCCGGCTAATTCAGCAATTAATGTCCCAATCACCCAGCAGTTAGGTTGGGCAGTTGCCAGTGGTGCCATCTCTTATAATGTCTATTTTGGCACATCTGCAACACCGCCATTTGTTATAACTAACACAGGTAGTTCAAACACGACTTATAATCCAGGCGCACTTGCTTATAGTAATACCTATTACTGGCGGATTGATTCCACAAATGCTGTAAGTGGAACCACTACCGGTATTGTCTGGAGTTTTACTACGGCTTGGGGAATTTATACCACCGTTGATTCTACAGGAGATGTTGGGGATTACACCTCCATTGCCCGCGACTCTGCGAATAAGGTGCATATCAGTTATTATGATTCAACCAATGGTGACCTGAAATATGCGACCAATGTCTCAGGATCCTGGGTCTGTTCCACCATTGATTCTACAGGCAATGTTGGGGAGTACACCTCCATTGCGATTGACTCTGCGAATAAGGTGTATATCAGTTATATGGACGGGAATTATGACCTGAAATATGCGACTAATGCCTCCGGTTCCTGGGTCTGTTCTACCATTGATTCTACTGGCAATGTTGGGGCTTATACCTCTATTGCCGTGACTGGTACTACCACAACCCAGGTGCATATCAGTTATTATGATTGGACCAATTATAACCTGAAATATGCGACTAATGCCTCCGGTTCCTGGGTCTGTTCCACCATTGATTCTACTGGCACTGTTGGGGAGTACACCTCCATTGCCCTTGACTCTGCGAATAAGGTTCATATCAGTTATTGTGGTACAACCAATTTTGACTTGAAATATGCGACCAATGTCTCAGGCTCCTGGGTTTGTTCCATCATTGATTCTACTGGCAATGTTGGTGATTTCACCTACATTGCGATTGACTCTACGAATAAGGTGCATATCAGTTATCATGATTGGACCAATAATAACCTGAAATATGCGACCAATGCCTCCGGCTCCTGGGTTTGTTCCATCATTGATTCTACAGTCGGTGTTGGGGAGTACACCTCCATTGCGATTGACTCTACGAATAAGGTGCATATCAGTTATTATGATGGCGGCGGCAATTGTAACCTGAGATATGCGACCAATGCCTCCGGCGCCTGGGTCTATACTACCCTTGATTCTACAGGCTATGTTGGGCAGTACACCTCAATTGTGATTGACTCTACGACTAAGGTGCATATCAGTTATCGTGATTACACCAATTATGACCTAAAATATGCGACGAGGTAAACTCGTACCCACATGGCGTGCTTGCTTTCGTGAGCGAGGTATCGTTCATGGGACTATTCGTTGTTTAATCGGGGGACAGTAGCAGCGCATCCCGTGAGGGACACCATCCCGAATAATTGGATAAGGTGTCCCCGGAATTGCGATTAAATTAGACAAGCAATAAATATAGAAAGGAAATAGTTATGAGTAAAGGCAGTTCAGGCAAAGGCGTCGTCGGCCGCGGAAGCAAGGGGTCTTGCGGCGGTAAGAAGGGTAGAGGCGCTCCGCCGCCCAATCGACCGAATCCAAGTGGCAGACAATCAGGTAGGGGCAGGTAAAATAATTTTCCAAAAAAGTGAGAAGTAGAATTTGGGGGACGGGGGGCAGTCCCGTCCCGCGAATAATAAATTAGAGTGGGTAATAAATATGTCAAAAGGAGCAAAGGGTTCAAGGCCGATGATTCCCCGAACGGCAGCAAGAATCCAGAGTGTTAATGCAAGGGCATGTAGTGGACAAGTATCTAAACGCAGTTTTGCCTCAAGGGCTCACAGTTCCGTTGCCAAGAATGTTGGTAAGAGATAGCGGTGCCGATTGATGGGATTCTGGTAATTCGCAGGTTCGTGGTTTTTTCTGACGGGGCAGGGTGAACTTTATTTGCGCTTGCGTTTAGGCTTTAATTTATCTTTGAGTTTATCCTCTGCCCCGGATTTGGCAATTTCTTTGGCTAAGTCACCCAGCGTTTTTGTCCATTCAATCTTAGGGTCGGTTATTGTTCCTTTCATCGGGACATCTACTTGCTGTCCGACCATTTTGTCTATACCCTTAAACTGATTAGCCAGTTCCTTGGTTATCGGAACCTTTATAACCATATCCATCTTTTCATCCAATTGAATCCAGCCGTTTACAATAATCTGAAGATTATTCAATATCAGAGTCATATTTTTATAAGTGGCGCGTCCGTTGGCAACGACAATTTTAGAGTCCTTTAGTTCGCCCCGGGCAGTGCCTGAATCGTCGCCGCTGAGCTTGCCCAATATATCGCCCAGTAAAGCTGATCCGGTGATGACTAAATCACGTACTGCAATATTGCCCTGGCCGCTGGCATGGGAACTGACTGCGCTAATCCAATCTTTTTCTATTGCCGGTAAATCAACCGTACCCTTCCAATCAAAATGGAATGTGGCATTAGCAAATCCGTCAACCGTGCCTTTTGAACTTTTACAGAGAGGAATCAGGGCTAATAAAAAGCCCATATCCTGATTCAGCCGGACATTACTAGCGTTCGTATCCAGAGAGCTTTGAACAGCCGGTGTAACAGTTGGCGAGACATTGCGCAAATCCACAATCGTTTTTAGTTCGGCGGTTCCGCCGTTGACCGTTAATTTATTATCAGAAGTAATGCGTTCGTTATTAAGATTGATGCCAAACTTGCCCTGGGCGGTGATACCCATCCATGTAACTTCGCTTAATCCCATATTGGCTTGCAGGAGAAGATGTTTAATTGAAGCGACTATATCGGCGCCGGTCTGTATTTTGCCATCAATGTTCATAATAAGCGGTTGCTTATCAGTTCCCTTTATCCGGAGCGGCAGCCATGGTTGAATGAGGGCACCCAGTTTATCCGGCACATAGGTAAAAGATAGTTTTATGCCTTTTAGTTCCGGCGCCTGAGTGAGATTGAGTAATTCGCCTGAGATACTGCCATCCAGAATACCTGAAGTTAATTCGAATTGTTTAATGTTAAAATTAAACTTATTCGCATCCAATAATAGTTCATAGTTAAAATCCATTTTAGGTTCGCTGATAGACTTGCTTTTATCCGGTCCGTTTAATGCGAATTGGGTGATGTTGTTTTTGCCTACTGCGGAAATAATATCATTCTGGGTTTTGATAGTCATATCGCCGGTGCAGAGTCCGCTAACCGAATAATCAGGTGGTAAATTGATAAAAGCCGCCAGGTCGTGCGCGGCTTTAGCCAGGTCCAGATTAACCGATAGTTTGGCATCAAGCGCGATATTATTTTGGGGCAGGGATGCTTTGCCGCTAAATGACATCGTGGCTGTATCGGATTGATAATTCATCTGACGTATAACAGCATTGATAGATTCGGGCTTAAGTTCCAAAGTAAGGTCATAATTACATTTCATATTAGTCTGTGACAGTCCGGTTTCACCGAGGAAACTACCATGGCCGGTAATGACAGCGGTTTGCGCCTGGCCGGAAGATTTTAATGATTCCGGGGTACCTTCCAGTTCAAAACTCATAGTTAACGGCTTGCCGGAAATGGTTAGACCGCCCAATAACGCACCGATTTTCTGCACCAATGGTTCGGGTTCAATCTTTCCCTGAAGTTTTATATTAAATTGGGGTGTGCCGAGTATTTCATTAACCGTACCTTGCATTGCCAGTGTCAGACCTGGACCTGTCATATTCAGTTCATTGATAGTGATTGCCATTTTATCTTTGAGGTTAAGTATGACATCACGCTTGCCTGAAAACTCAATATTTTCCGCCTTAACCGGTGTTGTTCCTATTTTACCGTTCACTGAAGTTATAGAGACTTTCGGTTCATCCTGAATGTGCAATTCATTATTTCTGAAGTCGTATTTGATAGTGGTGGCGGCTGTTCCTTCCACATTGAGATTAGCCAGCGCAGGAACAAATTGCGCAACAGTATTAACAATAGGCTTAAAGTTTATTAAGATATCGGTCTTGCCTTCACAGACCATATTCCCGATGCCCTGCGTAATATTTTGTAATGTCTCGGAACCATTCACTTTAATCAGATTAGTAGATGAAGCATCAGTGATTACCATGCTATAGTTAATGTTGGAATTAGCATTAGCGCGCATATTAAGCATACCGCTCGAATCTAATGAGATGTCATAAGGTCCAAGATTAACTACGTTGTTAGCCGATGGGATATTAGATACTTGTCCTCTGTCTATGGCACACGATAATTTCTTTCCTGCCAAATGACCATTCAGCTGGACATTATCCGTTGTACCGGATAACGACAAAGCCCCTTCAATTGTGCCGGCCGGATTAATGGGCGGAAGCGTCATAAAGGAATTTAGTTTATTGAATAACTCAGTTAACCCGATATTAACCGTAAAGTTTGTTTTGATTACCGCATTGTCCGTTGAAATGCCCTTGGGTAAAAACTGGAGTTGGGTAATATCGGCATTACCAGTAGCGTGCATGAAAAAAGTATCTAACTGCAAAGTTGATACATTTATGGTTCCTTTATCGCCGTCTAACTGTGTCTTGAGCGCTATATTTATGCCCGGTTCAATCGGTGTCTTCTGACCGTTATCAGAAACGGCATTGAGGTTATTAATCCATAAGGCTCCGTCAATATCTGCCTGACGGATATTCTGTTCTTTCAACACTATTTTAGCTTTTATCTGTCCTTCAAGGTTGCCTTCAAGTTGGTAAGCCGTTTTCAGTTGCAGTACATTGCGTAAAGACTGGCTGATATCTTTTACATTAGACTTGAGTTTAAGCACGCTGTCTAAATTTGCGGATGGACCATTGATGCCTGTGAATTGGGTAGTCAATCCGGCATTCAATAAACTGCCTGCGTCAAAGGTTACCTCTTGCTGGCCGTTACCGGTCGCATCCACCGTGAATTGGCTTATCAGGGCAATGCGGGGCAATTTAATGGGTTCAGAGGTAAGGGTTTTACTCTCAATCACTACCTCTTCCATGATAATCTGACCTGAACCTTTAATAGATGGGAAGCCATTGATATCATAGTTACCCTGACCATTGACCTGGCCGGATAGACTATCAATCGGTAGATAGATACTTACCGCGGCTGATAAGTTTTCGAGAGAAAGATTCTGGATAGTATAAGTAATTTGACCGGTTGCAGACTGCAGGTTAATCAGGTTATCCTTAGTAATCTTTAATTGTCCTTTCAGTCCGGCGGTACGAGTTTGTTTTCCGGATGATAGTTCATCGGCGCTAATATCAAAAGATATGGGATTGTCTATAGTGTCAACAATAATTGCTAATTTGATATTACTGAATTGCGTTGTATTGCCTTTAAGACTATCTGTAATATTTAAAGCGCCGTTTTGGACATTGAGGTTAAATTTAATAAAGGGAATAACAGATTGCACCTGCACGACCTGGCGACCATTCAGAGGAGTAGGAAGGCTTTCTGCGTATAAAGTAGATACGATTGAGTTATACGAAGCTGTGCTCTGTTTGGTCTCCTTAAGTAATTTATCAATATTGAGTTTTCCGTTTTTATCGCGGATGATTGAAATTATCGGTTTATCCACCGATACATCGGCGATTAATTTGGAAGCGAGAAGTGCCTTGAGGTTAACTTTAGTATTGATATCCTTGATGGAGATAATTGGTTCTGCGGCAGAAGGCGGCGTGATGGAAAATTCGCCCAGATGAACCGCACCGGACCATGAGAAAGAACATGATTTTAATTCAACTGTGCCATTGACATACTCGCCTATCTTGGATTTAATTATTGATTTCACAATAGGCGGGGCGATATAAGGCGTCAAAATAATAAGCAGTATCAGCAGAACGATTAATCCTATACTAAGAAATAACCCGGTTCGGAAAATCTTACGCAATAAAGTTCTTTTCTTTTCCATACTTCAACTCCGCTCGGTATTTAGTTTAATAGTGAGTTTGCCGATCCATCGTTCATTCTGTTGCTTATTTGTAGAAATAAAAGAGTTTTAGTCAAGAAAAAAGAGGAACACGAATGGCACGAATGGAGCGAATGTCACGAATATTCTTTGGGGATAGGAATCTAAATTGGCAATTTCTTATTCGTTTGATTCGTCTTAATTCGTCCTATTCGTGTTTATACTTTCCTATACTAGAATAAAAAACCCCGTCCCCCGACGTTACGTCGGGGGGCGGGGTCAACATTGCTGATTCCCACCTATTTTGATTGATGATTGAAGAAGTTTTCCATTTTCTTCATATTTTCGTCCATCGTCTTACAATACTGCTGTTGGGCTTGTTTTGTTTTGTTAGTCCAGTCACTCATAAGTTTCTGGCCTTCTTCCTGCATAACCAAACCCTGTTTAGCCATTGCGTCAAAGGTTTTTTCGTACTGTTCAGCTGATGTTTTCATTACCTGCATGGCAGTATTGGTATAGTCTTTTACCATGTTAAAAATCGTTTGAGCCATTTTTTGTTGGTCGAACATATTATTTGCTCCTTTTATTTACATGTTTTTATAGATGTTAAGAATACTCATGGTATTTCCTTAGCCCCGTTAGAAGATATCACTGCCTTTTCCTAACGGGGATCTTAGCCGCATGCGGTAGTCATTTTTTCCCTCCCATTTTTATTTTTAATAACTAAACAATGGTATCATACCAACTAATAAATATTTGTCAAGGATAATTTTATTCTTGATGTAAAAAAAGGAAACTATCGGAAAACGCAGACCTGTCTCGATGGACATCGGGATAAGGCTGATTTAGCGGATTGATTATCCATTTAATCTGATTAATCATGGTGTAATCAAATAAAATATTTCCGAGTCTTATTAGTTTTTATTCTATTTCTTGACAGATGATAGATTGGTATTTATTAAATCCATATTCATCATCAGTTTATTTGGTGATAAGAAAATATTATTTTACGGAAAGGATAAATAATGAGTAAGATGTATTGGATGGAGCGTGACAAATCACACAAGGAACATTATCTTTTCAGCGAAGAGTTTTTCGGCACCGAAGCGCCGGGTATTATTTACGAGAAAAAGCCCATCATTAATATTGCTAATAACGAGTCAGTTAAAGGTCTTTATTCGGCATGGATAACATTGAATAATCCGGCCCAGTATAATTCTTATAACACCAGGATGGTCAAGGGTGTCATTGCCGGCTTTCAACGCGCTTCTTGTGATAATAGTGTAGTAGCCGTTGTTTTCACGGGCGCCGGAGATAAGGCATTCTGCACCGGAGGTAATACCAAGGAATATGCCGAGTATTATTCTATGAATCCGACCGAATACGGCAATTATATGGATTTATTTAATGCGATGGTGGATGGCATACTTAATTGCAAGAAGCCGGTAATCTGCCGGGTTAACGGGATGCGTGTGGCGGGCGGTCAGGAAATCGGGATGGCTTGTGATATAACGATTTCATCTGACCTGGCGATATACGGCCAGGCCGGACCGCGGCACGGTTCAGCACCGGACGGAGGGGCTACTGATTTCCTGCCTCTCTTTATCGGCATAGAAAACGCACTCTGGTCCTGCACTTCCTGCGAAATCTGGAGCGCCTATAAAATGAAATTGTTGGGTTTAGTCAGCAAGGTTGTTCCGGTGATTAAACATAACGATAAATTCATTCGTAATCCTTTAATCGTTACAGACTGTTATGTGGAAGACGGCGAGATTGTGTACGGCGAATTTAAGAAAGGCAAAGAAGCCGAAGATGCTAAGTTATTTCTCAAGACCGCCACGACTGATTTTGAATTACTTGATAAAGCGGTTCATAATATTATATGGACAATGACCAACTTGATGCCTGGTTGCCTGACTAAAACAATCGATAGCGTCCGTTTGAAGAAGAAAGTTTATTGGGACCAGCAGAAACTGCCTAACCGACACTGGTTAGCCGCTAATATGGCGACTGAGGCATTTATCGGTTTTAACGCATTTAATACCAAGAAAATCACCGGCAAGGATACAATAGATTTTATTAAATACCGTCAACTTATAGCAGAAGGGCATCCGTTTGATGAAGAGTTAATCAATCAGGTGATGCCTAAACCCAAATAACATTTTATTATTAATACTATGAAAGATTTAGAAAACAAAGGTGCAATAGTTACAGGTGGTAGTATCGGAATAGGCGCAGCCATCGCCCTGGATTTGGCGCGCAACGGCGCTAACGTTGCCATTAATTACCGCAAACACGCAGATGAGGCTAATAAAATAGTCGATGAAATAAAAAAGATGGGACAGAAAGGATTGGCGGTTCAGGCTGACGTGTCGAATTATGCCGATGCCGATAAGATGGTCCAGGCGGCATTGAAAGAATTCGGGAGTCTTGATATACTGGTTAATAATGCCGGTATTAACCAGGATGCGGTTATCTGGAAAATGACTCCGGAACAATGGGACAGCGTAATGGATATCAACCTGAAAGGTTGTTTTAATTATATCAGGTCAATTGCCGGTATTTTCAAAACACAGAACCACGGTAAGATAGTTAATATCACTTCAATCAACGGAATCAGAGGTAAATTCGGGCAGTCAAATTATTCGGCATCAAAGGCAGGTATCATCGGATTGACTAAATCAGTCGCTCGTGAATTAGGTAAATTCAGTGTCAATGTCAATGCCGTAGCGCCTGGTTTAATTGAGACCGATATGGTTATCAACGCTCCCGAAGATGTCAAGCAGAAGGCACTGGCTGAAATCGTGCTGGGCAGAATCGGTAAACCTGAAGAGGTTGCTTGGGTGGTTAGTTTTTTGTGTTCCGAGAAAGCACGGCATTTGACCGGTGAAGTAATTAAAGTTGACGGCGGACAGTATATTTAATTTGAGACCGTTGAAAAACATTTCAACGGTCTCATTCTGAGCGAAGCGAAGAATCTCACCAAGCACAGTTTTGAGACCCTTCACTCCTTTCAGGGTGAGATTGTTGACTTTGTCAACAATCTCAAATAGTCAGGAGTAAATAATGGACTTGAAACATGTCGAGGGAAATCAAAAGAGAGATGTCAGGTTATACGCCTTGAGCACGTGTGTATGGTGCAGAAAGACCAAGGACTTTTTAAATAAGATGAGTATTGATTATTATTACATAGATGTGGATGGCTTGCAAGGTAAGGAGCGTCAAGAAGTGGTCAATGATATTATGCGGTTTAATCCGCAATGCTCATTCCCAACTATGGTCGTGAACAAAACTAAAGCCATTGTCGGATATAAAGAAGATGAAATGAAAATAGTTTTAGGCCTATAGATTTTTACAAATAGGATATCAGATAATGGATAATATTGCTGTTAGTGATGAGCTAGTTCAGGGTACATATATCAGGCTAAAAAATGACGCGGAGAAATTCGGGTATTATTTTAATCCTGATATTGAATTCACTAAGGCTTTAATTATAGGATTACTCATAAATGAAAAGAGATACGGTTATTGGGCATGTCCTTGTAGGCTGGCATCCGGCGATAAGGCAAAAGATATTGACATTATATGTCCATGTGATTATCGGGATAAAGATTTGAGCGAATACGGAGCGTGTTATTGTGCGCTTTATGTTTCCGAGAAGATTATAAAAGGGGAGAAGAAATTAACGAGTATACCCGAGCGACGAGTGCCGCTGGATAAAAGAGAAATAACCAGCTCCAAGTCTGTAACAGGTAATATGGCTAATTTATCTTTACCGGTATGGAGATGTAAGGTATGTGGGTATCTTTGTGCCCGGGACGAACCGCCTGATATTTGTCCTATCTGCAAGGTGAAAAAGGATAGATTTGAAAGGTTTATGTAAACCCGTATTCGTCATATGAAAGTCGGATATTTTCTTGAGAGAAACAGAGTTTTTCTCTATAGTAACTGTATAGAAACCGTAAAAGAGAACCAGTCAGGTTTGATATGATGGATATCGGCTGATATAAAAGAAAGGAACGACTGTATAAAAGATGAAAAACTATAGTTTTCGTATATTAGATGAGGATAAGAAACAATTTGAAATAACCCATAACGGGAAAACATTACGATTCCAACTAAAAATCAAAAGGGCTTTCACAGTAATGAAGGAACTATTACGTGCATATCCTAAATTTATCAATATACATATGTTGGATAACATACTGCACGACCCCAACCGGGCTCACTCTGACTTGAGAATTGGCAATGGTTTCTCAAACTTTCTTATTGAGAAGAGGGGACGACAAAAGGTAATGCATGTAAAGATTGATATAGAAAAACTATTTAAGTATTATGGCCATAAAGAATCTAATGAGTTTATTTCTTTAGCATTACCAGAATATCGTGGCACCTTAAATGAGCAACAACTAAATGATATCTACAATAAATCCAGGGGAAAATGCAATATAACCGGCATTAAGTTATCGCGTGAGTTAAAAGGCATACACTTTTTCTGTAAATCTCTAGTGAGTGCTACCTACGACCATCGTAAACCCATATCTAAAGGTGGAACAGATGAATCGGGAAATTGGCAATTACTATCTGTATTGGTAAACGCAGAGAAAAACAAGATCTGTAATATTTGCAATAAAAATAATTGTGAAAAATGTGCTTTAGCGTACCCTGAAAAGTTTGATATAATACAAGCCAATAATCAGAATATCAGTAATCTTAAAATGAGATAAGGGAGGGTAATATGGAATTAATGTATTCTGATGATAAAATAAAACTATTTGGAGGAGATGTCTTTGAATGCTTAAATCATTTACCAAAAGACACCATTCAAGCCGTTATAACCAGTCCTACTTATTGGGGGAAACGAAACTTCACGGATGATAAAAAAGAGTTTGGGAGCGAGAAATTTGAGGACTATATAGACAGGAATGTTAACTTATTTGCTTCACTATTACGAATAATTAAAGATGACGGGTCTATTTTTATTGTGATACAAGATAGTTATATGGGTAGTGGAGTATCTCGTTCACATCATAATCATTGGGAGCATAATAAAGACATATCTTATCGGAGATATGGATTAGATTCTAATGGGCAAGGTAATACGAGTTCTGTAACAGCCAGACACGATATAATAAAAAACAAGTCGTTATGCGGGATACCTTATAGAATAGCAATCAAATTGGTTGATATGGGGTTTATTTGGAGGCAACACATCATCTGGGAGAAGCCTAATCCTATGCCTGAAAATGTAAAAGACCGTGTTAGACAAAGCGCTGAATATATTCTACATTTTACGAAAAAAGGCATCTATAAATTTAATGCCGAACATATTATGATAATGGGACAGAGTGGAAAATTAAGATTAGACAATCAGGTATGGATAGCATCTACTGAACCTAGAACAGGTCATACCGCAACTTTTCCAAACAAAATAGTAAAGAGATTGTTGTTGTCCGTGACAGATGAAGGCGATACTGTTTTTGAGCCATTTTTAGGCTCCGGAACTATGTTGAATTTATGCATTGCCTATGGCAGAAAGTTTATTGGTTGTGATATAAATAAGAACTTTGTTAAAGATGCGATTGCCAAACTGAATGCCTATACCACCTTGCTTCCGAGCCAGAGCAGGATAAATAAAAAAATTAGTGCGGAATCTAACAAAATGGAATATAAAAGGGTTTCATCTCAACTTGCTCTATTAGAAGAACGGCGAGAATATTTAATTGGCAAAAATCATTTAAGAGGAACACCGAAACAGAAAATAAAGAAAAATGGTAAGGCAAACAAAATCGCTATTTATAAGGATTAAGAAACAACTAAATGTTAGATACCTTTTAAATATAATACCGTTAGGTATCCCGTCAGGGACCGGAATTTCTTAGAGTGGATTTTTTTGATAGGGGGTTTGGGATTAACAGATTAGGGGCTTATACCCCACAGATTACACAGATTCTTTGTGACCTTTGTGTCTTTGTGGTGAGAAATCCCGACATTCGAAAGATTAATTATGGAATATAAAACTATTAAATATCAATTATCAGATAATGTGGCGCGAATCACCTTGAATCACTTACCGCTTAATATCCTCAATATTGAGATGATGAAAGAGATTAACAAGGTATTGGAGGGATTATTCGAGGAAAAGAATCTAAAACTATTGGTGTTTGATGCTGAAGGCAAAGCATTTTGCGCCGGTGTAGATATCAGTGAACATATGGGTAATACTGCGGTGGAAATGATAAAGACTTTCCATCAAATATTTAGGAATCTGATAAGGTTGAATCGGCCGACATTAGCTGTGGTTAACGGCGCCGCTTTGGGCGGCGGATGTGAATTAGTTACATTCTGCGATTTTATTATTGCTTCAGAAAACTCTAAATTCGGACAGCCGGAAATACAGGTCGGCGTTTTTCCGCCCATTGCCTGTATTATTCTCCCCGAAATCATTTCAAGGGCAAAGGCAATGGAACTGCTTTTGACGGGCTGTATTATAAATGCCCAGGAAGCCCAAAATATCGGATTAATAAATAAATGCATTCCAGCGGATATGATTAAGGAAGAAGAATTGAAATTCACCAGCCAAATTACGAAACTTAGTTCTGTAGTTTTAGGATATACTAAATCAGCTGCGTTGAAAAGACAACAAAAGATGTTTCTTGATTATCTGGTTGAGGTAGAGGATATTTATCTGAACCAGTTAATGAAAACAGATGATGCGATAGAAGGTTTAAAATCATTTGTGGAAAAGCGTAAACCTGAATGGAAGAATAAATAATAGCCGACCCAATGGCTTAAGGCGCTCATTACACAGATTGATGATGAAGGGCAAAATAACTCTTGACGGTACGAGGTAGTTAAAGTATAATATTTTAAATTAAGGAGTAATCTATGAATCTTCCTCAACTTAACATCCCACAAAAAATAGTATTATGCTTAGGGCTTTTATGTGTTGGTTTTATAGGAATGGATGGCCATCTCTCAGCCCTAATAGGAGGATTACTTATAGTATTTGTTTTGACTTATATTACAGGAGTGGTAAGCAAATTTATTATTAAACACCCTAAATTTACTCTTTATTTCACTGGAACAATAGTAATTATAGGTGGTTTAATCGGAGCATTTTACTATTTCAATCACACAACACAACAAGAAAAGAATCCGTTTGACGATATTATACCGGATAAAGGAAAAACATTACAACAAGAAAAGAATCCGTTTGACGATATTATACCGGATAAAGGAAAAACATTACAACAAGAAAAGAATCCGTTTGACGATATTATACCGGATAAAGGAAAAACATTAACGCCAGAGGAGACAGAAGAGATAGCCAAAGAGATAAGACGGAAACGGATAGAGGAAGCCGTTAAGGAATTAAAGGAAGAAAATAAACCTCCAGATACCGAGAAAGGAAAATAAGATAGGGATATATTATGAAGAATACAATAAATAATGATGTTAAAGTTACCATTTCGCGCGAAGCCATTATCAATGCCATCAAAGAGATGAAAGAGAAAGAACGTGAATCATTTCTGGAAGACCTGTTAGCCCTGACCAGTTCCAAGTATTTGGAAGGCATTCACGAAGCACGGGCTGATTACCATGCAGGACGGGTAAAACCGCACTCGGCTATTTTTGGCAACAAAACCAAATGAAATACCGTATCTTATACACGGCACGGGCAGAGAAAGATATCCTTAACCTTGAACCGTTTATCCAGAAGAGAATAGGTAACAAAATACTGCAGATGAGTTCCAATTCTTTTTATTATGCCGAGCATTTGACTGACCCGCGTATTGGAACCTACCGTTTCCGAATCGGTGATTACCGCGTTATCTTTGATATCAAAGGGGACGAATTGATAATCTTGAGAGTCGGACACCGGCGTGAGATATACAGGAGATAAACAAAAGGTTTATTAAAGTCATTTATGGAAAAGCGTAAACCTGAATGGAAGAATAAATGAGATTAGGCAGTAATCAAATTGAAGTGATAGATGACAGAATGGCTGATGTATTAAAAAGAAAAACACCAGCCGAACGTCTTAACATCGGATTTGGACTCTGGCATTCAACCACAGTATTGTTAACATCATTTATCAAGTCTTTGCATCCGAAATGGGATGAAAAAATGATACAAAAAGAAGTGGTTCGGAGAATTTCCAATGGAGCAATCTGAATTACTTAGATTTGTGGTTAAATGCTTTGAATCGTTAAAGATTCCCTATTTTATAACGGGTTCTATTGCTTCAATGGCTTACGGTGAACCACGACTAACAAATGATATTGATATCGTTGCTGATATTAAAGAAAAAGATATTGAAGCGTTTAAAAATCTCTTTCCTGAAGATGATTTCTATATAACTGAGGAAGATATTAAAGAAGCAATTCATTATCGGCGACAGTTTAATGTTATCCATCCATCTTCAGGATTAAAAGTAGATGTAATCATTCCTGAAAATAGTTCTTTTAATATAAGTCGTTTCAAGCGGATAAAGAAAATAGATGTTTCTAAAGATACTACCGCAAATTTTTCTTCTCCGGAAGATGTAATTATAAATAAAATGGATTTTTACCGACAGGGCGGGTCTGAAAAGCACCTTCGTGATATTACCGGAATTATCAAAATTTCTGGCAATATATTAGATATGGATTATATTAAAAAATGGGCGATTAAACTGGGATTAGCTGATATTTTTGATAGTATACTTGAAAAACTGCAAAGGAGTTAAGTTATGTTAGAGATGCTTAAAGAATGGTATGATGTCAGACACGAATATGCCCGGGAATGGAAGCGTAAGAATAAGAACGGCAAAGTCATGGGTTATTTCTGTACTTATGTGCCGGAAGAGATTCTATATGCGGCTGATGTATTGCCGGTTAGAATACTGGGCAGCCATGAGCCGCAGGATGTAACAGAGCCTCACATATTCGGTATGTATTGTCCTTTCTGTCGTGACTGTCTGGCGCAGGGTTTAAAAGGGCGGTATGATTATCTGGATGGTGTGATGATTGCCCAGTCCTGTCTTCATATCCGTCAGGCATTTACATCATGGCAGATACATATTCCGGTAGCATATAATTATTATCTGCCGATGCCCAATAATGTCCAGAGTCGTTATGCAAAACCTTATCTACGCGGTGAGTTAGAGGCGTTTAAGAAATCTGTTGAAGGATGGGTTGGTAAAAAGATTACTGATAAAGATTTGGATAAAGGTATAGAAATAATGAATCAAAGCCGGCGTTTGATGAAGAAGTTATATGAGACAAGAAAATCTGATAAGCCGCCGTTAACAGGTTTAGAGGCAATGTATGCAGCGGTTTCCAATCAGATGATTGATAAAAGAGAACATAGCCGGATGCTCGAAGAAATTCTTGATAAATTACCGCAGCGTAAATCAGAACGAGATACCGGTTCGAGATTGATGATTATCGGTAGCGAAGATGATGACACCGCTTTTATCAAAATGGTTGAATCGGTCGGTGCAACGATTGTGGTCGATGACCATTGCACCGGTTCGCGTTATTTTTGGAATGAGGTGGTGCCTGCAAATGATAGATTACAGGCAATAGCCGACCGTTATATTGACCGGCCGGCTTGCCCGAGTAAAGACTGGCCCCAAAGGACCAGGTTGCCTCATATCTTGAATTTATCCAAAGATTATAATGTTCAGGGAGCGATTATTATCCAGCAGAAATTTTGTGACCCGCATGAATTGGATATCCCGGAGATTATTAAAATGTTCAAGAAAAACAATATCCCGACTCTATTCCTGGAATTTGATGTAACCGTTCCGATAGGACCGTTCAAGACCAGAGTCGAGGCATTTTTGGAAATGATGACAGAAGAAGCATTATTTTAAGGAGAAGTTGTATGACACAAAAATATCCTACCGAACAATTGAAATGTTGGAATAAGGCAAAAGAGATTCGAGATAATTATTACCGTGATTATGGGACAGCTAAAGAAAAAGGCGGTTTGAGGTGGGCCGGCGGTGCATGGTCTTTCGGAGCCATTCCGGCAGGTCTGGGCGATGACGTGTATTGCTTAACCGGAGAACCGTACGGGGCCTCCATTGCATGGAATAAAGAGTTCGCTTTGGAATGCCAGGAAGCTACAGAGAAAAAGGGCTATGCCAGAGATTTGTGCTCATATATGCGCAGCTACTGGGGTTCTATTATTATTGATAAATATCTTTTTGGCGGACCTTTTCCAAAACCTGATTTTATGTGGCAGGACCATATCTGTTGCAGTCATTCTAAGTGGTACCAGGTGGCCAATGAGTTAGAAGGCGGTAAGGTGCCGGTATACTCTATTGATGTGGCAGTCGGACCAGATGGAGAAGTTAATAAAAACAGGGTTGATTATATAGTAGGGCAGATGTCGGATGGTATCGAATGGCTGGAAAAAGTTACTAAGAGGAAATATGACGACCAGAAATTAATAGAAGCAGTTTACAACGAGTGTCGTGCGACATCCACCTGGGCTGAGATATGTGGTTATAATAAAACTGTTCCTGCTCCGCTTGATGAAAAAACGATGTATTCTTTATATGTACTCGGCACGCTGATGAAGCACCATAAAATAGTTGCAGATTTTTATGAGGAATTACGTGATGAGGTTAAAGACCGTGTTAAAAGAGGAATTGCGGCAATTCCCAATGAGCAGTGTCGGGTAATGAGCGATACGCAACCGCCCTGGGCATTTCTCAAGGTTTTTCGCTATCTGGAAAAATTCGGATGCATTTCAATCGGTTCACTTTATACATTCGGGCTTATCGGGCTCTGGGAGGTTAAACCTGATGGTACATGGGGACCTAAAACAACACCTCAGCAAAAGGGCATTAAGATAAAAACCCGTGAACAGGCATTGAGGGTACTGGCCGAATGGAATCTGGCCAAACCGGAATGGCAACATTTCTATTCGCCACAATTGAAAAGCGATATGATGATAAGGATTGCCCGTGAATGGAAACTTGACGGTATGATGCTGCATTATAACCGCGGTTGCGAAGGCTTAAGTTTAGGTATCGCTGAGAATAGGCTTGCCATCCAAAAAGCAGGTTTTCCTGTGATGACCTTTGAAGGCAATATGGGTGATGAACGGGAATTCGATGAGACACGTACCATGTCACGAATTGATACCTTTATGGAGACATTAGGATTAAAAAAGACCGATTAATCTATGCGAAAAATACTGCTTACTGGCTACTGCCTACTGTTTATTGTTTACTTTTCTACGGCTTGCAGCAGCACTTCTTTACGATTACCGCCTGACGACGAAGCACGTTTAGATAAAGAAATAAAAACAATTCTTGAAGGGACAGGCAAGAATGATACTTCTGTTAAATCTATAGTTTCGGAATTAGGTTTTATCTGGCCGTTGCAGGGTGCAATTTTATCAAACGGAGGAATTGAAGGAATAAAAATTAAGGCGTATGAAGGACAACCTGTTAAAGCGACTAAAAGCGGTATTGTTACATTTATTTCTGATAATATGACCGGTTATGGCAAAACGATTACTATCAAACATTCGGATGGATTCATTTCTATCTATGCATATAATTCCAAAAATTTAGTCAAGATAGACCAGGTAGTTAAACAAGGAGATATTATTGCGAAGGCGGGTTCGACCGGTCGCGCAACACAGCCACAACTTCACTTTAGACTGTTCAAAAACGAAACCTCTGTAAATCCGTTAAATTATTTGCCTTAATTCTACTATGCCTTTATACGAATATCAATGTCAGAGATGTAAACGGATATTTGAAATACTTATCCGGAGTGATAAGGATTATAAAAATCTTGCCTGTTCTTATTGTCATAATAAGAAGGTAGATAAGATGTTTTCTACTTTTGGGACCAATTCTGATCAGAGGAATTACGCTGATACCTCAAAAGTATCATCTTCATCATCCCCGACCAGTCAGACAGGTAAATCCGGTTGCAAATCATGCTCCGGAAGCACTTGTTCCACCTGCAAGTAAGTGAGAAAGGAATGCTTTGATGCACCGATTATGGGCGCCATGGCGGAGTTCTTATATAAATTCAAATCCCCAGCATAAAAAACACTGCTTTCTTTGTCAGGCATTAAAGGATGAAAAAGACCGGAAGAACTTTCTTCTTAAACGCGGTAAAACATGTTTTGTGATTATGAACCTTTTTCCTTATAATGCCGGTCATCTTTTAATAGCTCCCAACGCACACAAGGCAAATCTTGAAGATATGGAATCGGATGAGATGCTGGATTTATTTAAGACAACTATCAAAATGAAGGGGGTACTAACTAAGGTTTTAAAGCCGGAAGGGTTTAACATCGGTTTCAATATTGGATCTGTGGCTGGTGCCGGCCTGATTAGTCATTTGCATCTTCACTTGGTGCCTCGCTGGAAGGGTGATACTAATTTTATGCCGGTTCTGTCTGAAACTAAAGTAATTTCACAATCATTATTAAAACTTTATAAGAAGTTACAGGATAAAATGTAGAGTACGAATAATTTATAATTAAATTATTTTTTCTTGACATTTGATTATTAGTCGTATATATCGAGATGAATTATTCGTAACAATTAGAGCCAGTTAGGGATGGCGCCGTTGGCGCCAGACCGTTACTGGGTCTTATCCCGACTTCTCGTCGGGGAAGGAGAAATAAATATGATGAAACTTAAAGGAAACTGGATTGATATCTTTAACGGATTTTCAGTAGCGTTAGATGTTAAAAAGATGTTTGCCGGATTTGTAGGGTTATTGTGCACCATAGTCATACTTGGTCTTATTCCTGTATTTACCGCCATTCGGATTTGTTCTGACATAAAAAACGCGTCTAGTTTTTCCGAACTTTATTACAGTTCTATAAATGCTATATTAGCCGGAACACCATGGAAGGTATGTCTTTTCGCAACGGTGTTATATCTTCTTCTACTTTTAGTCTGGTCTTATTTTGGCGGTGTTATCAGTCGTATAGCCGCTGTTAATATTACTAAAGATGAAGGATTAGAGCTTAAAAAGGCACTGGCATTTACTAACAAGAAATATTTTTCATTCTTTTCACCATTTGTTTTCGCCATTTTAGGATTCTTATTCTTTTTCTTCTGTAATTTCGTAGGCGGTTTATTTGGACTTATTCCTTATGTAGGCGAAATAGGTGTTGCCCTATTTTTACCTTTTGCTATTCTTTCCGGTTTCATTATGACTTTTATTCTTATCGGTTTTATTTTCGGTGGATCATTATTCTATCCGACTATTGCCGTAGAGTCTTCTGATGCATTTGATGCGGTCAGCCGTAGTTTTCAGTATATCTTTGCCGAACCATGGCGTTATATCTGGTATTGTCTGGTGGCTAAAGTATATGGGATATTAACCACGGCATTTGTTTGGTTCTTTGGATTTTTAATGATTGTTTTAGGATTACATGCCGCCGCCATGGGAATGGGAACAAAATTCCAGGAAATATGTTCGGTAACGGGATTATGTTCTTTCTGCTCTTCTTGTTGCAATGCAATATCTAGCCCAGTGCCTGTAACCTACAAGATTTCTGCATTTATTATACTTGTATGGCTAGTCCTGGTAGTAGGTTTAATTATTTCTTATGCTATTTCATATTGCTTCTCAGCTTCTACGATAATATACCTGTTATTAAGGAAAAAAGTTGATGATATTGAAATGAATGAAATTTATACGGAAGAGTTACAAGAAAGTGATTTGACCGCTACGCCTCAAACGAGTTCTACACCGACGACAGAGACTCCGAAACAAGATTCTGCAGAAGATAAACCTTCTACGACGCTGTAGTCAATATGGAATGAAGGTTATTATTTGAGTCTCTACTGGTCTTATAGCATATAAGATTGGTGAATTTGCGCGTTAAGATAAGCGCATTTATAATCATATCGGCCGCTCTCATTTTTAACATTTCGCAGGTATTCAAGTAAAAGGTTGTTACGGACATACTATTGGTTTTGATTGAGCTGATTATGATAATGATGGTGATTTTGATTTATTCCAGGCAAATCTTGACCACCTGTGTTACATTATATTCCCCAATATGAGTTTGTGCCATTCTTTATATTTTTCTTGACAGTATAATTATTATTTATAATAATTATTTGTATTAATAAAATACACTAATTAACCGATAATATAATATAAGGAGGTATGAAAAATGATAGGAAGAGAAATACGGATTGTTTGGACTTTGATTATTATATTGGCAATTATAGGGCTGGGAGCAGTAATTTCCCAGATTAACGCGGCAGTTCCGGAAGAAGTGGTAGAGGTAAGCTCCCAAAACCTTAATCTGCGCACTGGTGCCGGAACAAATTACTCCAATATTCAAATTCTGTCTAAAGGAGAAAGATTAGTTGTAGTTAATGATACAAAAGGATGGTTAGAAGTCAGATTGCCTTCAGATGCTCAGTGTTGGGTCACCAAAAAATATATAGAAACTACAAATAAAGATAGAAATGAGGGTGTGGTAAAAGTCGGTCGTATTAATGTAAGAAGCAAACCGGAATCAGGTGAAAATATTATCGGACATATAACTGAGAGTCAGACCGTTAAGATTAAATCAGAGAAAGGAGAGTGGTATCAAATAGCACCGGTCGAAAACCTTACCGGTTGGGTCAATAAGAAATATACACGTTATTGGGGTACGTATGGTCATTATCTGGAATTGAAATCTGAAGAGGTTAAAAAGGATATGACCAAGCAGGGGTTGACCGAGATGTTTAATAAAGCAGAAAAACTCTATAAAGAGGAACAAGTGAAACCTCTGTTACAACAAAATCACTCTGAGATACTTCGTCTGTATAAAGAGATAGTAAGCCAATCTCCTGACAAGGCATTAGTAGAAAAATGCGATGAACGGATTAAACAGATAGAGCCGAAAGAGAATATTCTAAAGGAATATCGGGTTGCGTTAGAGGAAGCAAAGATAGAAAAGAAATCTATTGAAGAAATATATCAAGGCCGTGTGGCTGAGTTATACGGAAATAAAAATGCGCCATCGCTTTATGATGCACGGGGCTGGTTGGAATCAGAAGGCAAATATATCGGGCGTCCCGCATCATACAAATTAACAATGGGCGGAAAAACACTGTTCTTCCTGAAAAGTTCATCTGTTAAAATCGATGATTATTACGGCCAATATGTTGGCATTCGCGGAAAAATCATAGAGAATAAACCGGGAGAGGCAAAAATAATCATTATTGATAAAATTGAAGTATTAAACGAAGGAGAATAAATACTTGAAATAAACCCGTCAAACACACCCGGCATCCATCATTAGGATAGGTGCGGGGTAGATGATGGGTAAAGAAAGGGTATAATCGGAGCATTGAATTGTTAGCGGGGAATCAGAATATTGAATATATAAAAAACATAGAGGAAGACTTATCGAAACATAAATGAATCTAATACTGTATTTTTTGATATTACTAATTGTCATAAAAGGTAAAGCGATAGGAGATAGAATAGAAATATTGTTTTATCCCGAAGGAACCAGCTCAAGTAGAGCAACATTGATATCGGGATTCCGATGGGTAGGCAAATTAAGTCTCCGCATTCGGGATGATTATTTTGGTTGTTTAAAATATTTATCCATGAAAAATTCTATCTCAAAGCATACTCTATGTTTGTTGCCGGTATTCGGCATTTAATACTTCTGGTTTTTAGTTTTTCTCAATCCCTAACGGGATACTTCATTGAAGAAGTCCCGTAGGGGCAATAGTGCATTTCCCCGGATACTCTTCTTAATGCTACCCCGTAATTATTCTTACAAACTAAATCTATTTTTATATATAGTAGATATTAGTCAAAAGTTCGCATAGTCTGTCATTCCTGCAAAAGCAGGAATCCAGACCCGCCTGACCGGACGGGCAGGTAACCTAATACTGGATTTTCGTTTTCCCTTACGGGATCCTATTAAATAGAATACCGTTAGGTAACACGGGAATGACAATGAAGAAGAATGAGAACTTTCGGTTAATAACTACTGTAATTAACATAAGAAAGGATGAAGCCTATGCCTATTAAAGATGTCTATATGATATTAGAGCTTATTGGGGCTTTTATTCTTGGGGCAGCAGCTTTTTACCTGGTTATTTTTATCCAGCGCAAACGGGAAAAAGTAAAAACGCAGGATATTATTTCCCAAGCACAGGCTGATGCTGAGCGGGTAAAAAAAGAGGCGGTATTTGCTGCTAAAGAAGAAGCCTACCGGATTAAAGAACAGGCAAATCGGGATATCCAGGAAACACGGCAGGAAGTCAAAGCGTTTGAGCGGCGTTTGTTGAAAAGAGAAGATGTTATTGACCGTAAGGCGGATATGTTGCAAAAAAGGGAACGTGACATCGAAAACATGGAAAAATCTATCGGAGATAAAAATAAATTAATTGATAATAAAAATAAGGAATTAGCGGATATTATAGAGGTAGAAAAGAAAACTTTACAGCATATTTCAGGATTGAGTCGAGAAGAAGCCAGTAAAATACTTTTAAGCCGTCTTGAAACAGAACTTCAAAAAGAAGAAGCAGACTTAACCAGAAAGTATCAGGAAAGATCCAAAGAGGTGGCGGAAAATGAAGCCAGACGTGTTATTACTATGGCTATCCAGAAATATGCGGCAGACCAGACGACCCAATCAACAGTTTCTACCGTTGATATTATCAACGACGATATGAAAGGGCGTATTATCGGCCGTGAAGGCAGGAATATCAGGGCATTTGAAAAAGCATCAGGCGTGGAACTTATTGTTGATGATACCCCCGGCGTTGTGGTTATTTCAAGTTTTGATGCGGTTCGCCGTGAAGTTGCCCGTCGGGCTTTGGAAAAACTTATCGCTGACGGCCGTATCCAACCCGGTCGGATTGAAGAAGTCATCGAGCTTGCTAAAAAAGAGGTGGATGAATTTATTGTTCAGGCAGGCAAACAAACCTGTTACGAAATGAATATACCTAACTTGAATCATAAATTGGTCGCATTACTGGGGCGACTTAAATTCAGAACAAGTTATGGCCAGAATGTTCTTCAGCATTCTATTGAAGTTTCATATTTGTCATCCGCAATGGCTGCTGAATTGAAACTTGATGCGAATATTGCCAAAAGAGCCGGATTACTGCACGATATCGGTAAAGCAATTGATCAGGTTGAAGAAGGGACTCATCCTGCATTAGGAGCCGATTTAGCAAAACGTTGTGAGGAGCGGCCTGAAGTCATTAATGCGATAGAAAAACATCACGAGACAATGAGTGCGGAATCGCCTTATACAGTGCTGATTTCAGCGGCTGATGCTATTTCTTCTGCCAGACCCGGTGCCAGGCGCGATACTGTGGAAAAATATCTACAGCGCATAAAACAACTTGAAACCATTGCCAATGCTTATCAGGGCGTTGAAAACTCTTATGCCATTCAGGCGGGACGGGAAATCAGGGTTATCGTCAATGTCTCAAAGGTTGATGACAGTCAGGCGACTATCCTCAGCCGTAATATCGCCAAGGATATTGAAAAAGACCTTAAATATCCGGGTGAAATAAAGGTGACTGTTATCCGCGAGACCAGAGCCATTGAATACGCCCGTTAAATAGTAATATATTAGCGGATTGAAGCCACAGATTACACAGATTAATCTGTGTAATTTTATGACTAATAAACCTGACCGACGTCAGGCGGGAATGATGGATTTATTTACGAAGACTTTACCTACAGGAAGAAACTAACTACAAAGACATAAAGGACACAAAGAATTAAAGATTTGTGTTTACCTTTGTGCTCTCTGTGCCTTTGTGGTGAATAATTTCTTGAATGGGAAAGGGTGGTATATTAAGATTATCCCTCTGGAATTACACTGATTAAATAATCTGTGAAATCTGTGGCTAACTTCATTCGACTAAATAATTACGTTAATTATATAAATTATGGAATTGAATGTTTTGATAATAGGTGACATAGTCGGACGGCCGGGGCGAATGGCTGTCAAGATGATTCTACCTGATTTAATCAGGAAAGAAGGTATTAACTTTTGTATTGCTAATGCTGAAAACTCCGCCGGTGGTTCCGGGCTTACTGCTCAAATCGTTTCTGAACTTCTCTCATATGGTGTTAATGTCATTACTTCCGGCGACCATATCTGGAAAAAGAAAGAGATTATTGATTATATAGAAACCGTGCCCAATCTCTTACGACCGGCTAATTATCCGCCGGAATCTGCCGGACGGGGTTATAACATATTCCCTTTCCCCGATAATCCCGATATTAAAATCGCGGTTATTAATCTTCAAGGCAGGGTTTTTATGCCCTCATCATCCGATTGCCCGTTTCATACGGTAGATAAGATTTTAACCGAGATTCTGCCGCAGACAAAGATAGTCATTGTTGATATTCACGCTGAGGCAACCTCAGAAAAGGTTGCTCTTGGTTGGTATCTGAACGGCAGGATTAGCTGTATCTTCGGCACTCATACCCATATTCAGACTGCTGATGAAGGCATTTTGCCTCAAGGAACCGCTTATATTACTGATGTGGGGATGTGCGGTCCTTATGACTCTGTTATCGGCAGGCGAACCGACCGCGTTTTAAGCGCCTTTATTACCGGTATGCCCGCTTCATTTGATGTCGCTAAAAATGATGTCAGACTCTGCGGTGCGGTGGTTACGATTGATTCTGATACCGGAAAGGCCATCAGGATAAAAAGGATTAATGAGCTATTACCGCCTATCGGTGATACTGCCGAAGAAGAAGAATAGCAAAGCGGAAAAATTTTAACACGAAATTGCACAAATACTGCGAATCCTACGAACCTGCCCGAATGGCTTGGTCAGGTGGGTATTCGTGTTATTCGTTCCATTCGTCTTATTTGTGTTTATATTTTATGCCCGAATGATTCCAGATAATAAAACCCTGTCTTTATTTGCACCTAAAAAGATACTCACCGTATCGGAATTAAGCGAACAGATTAAATCCTGCTTGGAAAAAACTATCGGTGCTGTCTGGGTCAGCGGACAGGTTTCTAACCTGCGTCAGCCAGTCTCAGGCCATCTCTATTTTTCCATTAAGGACGAATCCAGCCAGATTAGATGTGTCTTGTTTGATTCCACCCGCCGACTCTTGAAATTCCGGATACAGGACGGTCTGGATGTTATAATCTTTGGCCGGGTCAGCATCTATAAGAAATCCGGTGATTACCAGATAATCGTTGATTCGGCTGAGCCCAAAGGGATAGGGGCATTGCAAATCGCCTTTGAACAACTTAAGAAACAGTTAGAATCAGAAGGTCTGTTTGAAGAAAGCCGGAAGAAGCCGATTCCGTTTCTGCCGGCTACAATCGGTATTGTTACCTCCATTTCAGGTGCGGCATTACAGGATATCCTGAATATCATTGAACGCCGTTTCCCGACAGTCCATATCATTATCTATCCTGTTAAAGTCCAGGGCGAGGGAGCCAAAGAGGAAATCGCTCAGGCGATTGATGATTTTTCTCAGCTATCCTACTTGCTTGATGTCCTGATAGTAGGGCGTGGGGGAGGCAGTATTGAAGACCTCTGGGCTTTTAATGAGGAAATCGTGGCACGGGCAATCAGCCGTTCAAAGATACCGGTTATCTCTGCGGTCGGACACGAAATAGACTATACCATTGCCGATATGGTTGCGGACAAACGCGCCCTGACGCCATCCGAGGCAGCCGAGATTGTCCTGCCTATAAAAACAGAACTAATCGGAAGACTGGAACATCTACATCAGAAACTCATTGATTCTTTGCATTATCAGATAGAGGCATCTAAAGCCAAATTGGATGGCATTAATAAAAGTTACGGCTGGCAGACACCCCGGAATAAAGTCCGTGAATACTATCAACGGCTGGACGAATTATCCGACAAATTAACAAGTTATCTCAAGCAGAAGATAGAAACATTATCATTGGTTATCTCAAATAAATCAGCCCAATTAAATAACCTATCGCCGTTGAATATACTTGCCATGGGCTATTCTGTTACATATACTGAAGACAAGCGGATACTGAAATCCGTCAAACAGGTTAAACCCGGAGAGGATATCTTAACCAAACTAAGCGACGGAGAAATTAGTTCCACGGTCAAGGAGAATTAATCGCCACGAAGGCATCCCGCCCTGCGGGAGCACTAAGAAGAATTATCTTTGTGTCTTGGTGTCTTAGTGGCAAAGTTTTATATTATGAAAAAAGAAAGATTTGAGGACTATCTGGCGCAGGTTGAAACTATCGTATCTGAACTGGAAGAGGGTAATGTTGACCTTGAAAAATCTCTGGAGAAATATGAAGCGGGTATCAAAGCACTGAAAAAATGCTATGAGATACTCTCGGCAATGGAAAAGAAGATAGAGGTTCTGACCAGAGACGAAAAGGGCAATCTGATAACCAAGCCGTTCAAGTCAAAGACATAGAGTGAAATATTCGCTCGACCCGTTAGAAAGAACCACGAACACCATCTCCCTAACCTTCTCCCCTCTGAGGGAGAGGGAAGGGTGAGGGGGATTTCTAATCTGTGGCTTATTTATTGATACTGTTAGAGATGTTTGATATTATTCAACATAACTCTGGCGATATGACTCTGGCGGAAAATGACTGATTCCGAATGAATATGAAAAAACTGATATTTATAATAACTGGAGTAGTTGTTTTATTAATCTTAGGTCTGGTAATATATAATAAAGCGTTTAAATCAACTATATCTATTCCTACAAAAACTGATGTAAATAGAACAAAGATATTACCGACTTCTATATCTCCAACTGCAACGGCCACATCTGCTAAAACCATTCAACCAACCATTGACCAACAACCTAAACCAATCACTAATGAATCAGGAGGTTCTATTAATGCGCTAATTTCAAGAATAGAAGGATGGAAGAAAAAGTATCCTGATTTGTTTAAGGAATATCCCGAACTTGAAGAACTATTAAGAAACCTGGAAGCCAAGAAAGCAATAGACCTATTATTACAAAGTCGTTTTGCAGGAACAGCCGCCGAGATAATTATATATTCATTGAACTATTTAAAAGGCCCCGATATTCAAAATTATTGGGACATACTTCAGATTCTTAAACCAAAGGTATCCAAAGATGATATTCCGGAAATAATCAAGTTATTATCAGATTCAGATGCAAGGGTGCGTAAAGGCGCAATCTGGGTACTCGGTAAATCACAAGCCAAAGAGGCTGTCCCGGAGATAATCAGATTATTGTCGGATTCAGATGCAGGGGTGCGTAGAATCGCAATTAATGCACTCTGGGAATTACAAGCCAAAGAGACTATCCCGGAGGCAATCAAGTTATTATCAGATTCAGATGCAGAGGTGCGTGGAAGCGCAATCTGGGTACTCGGGGACTGACACGCCAAAGAGGCTATCCCGGAAATAATCAAATTATTATCAGATTCAGATGCAGGGGTGCGTAGAAGCGCAAGTGGTACACTCGGGCAATTACAAGCCAAAGAGGCTATCCAGGAGATAATCAAGTTATTATCGGATTCAGATGCAGGGGTGCGTAGAAGCGCAATCAATGCACTTGGGCGATTAGAAGTCAAAGAGGCTATTCCAGAGATGATTAAGTTTCTATCAGATTCAGATAAATATGCGCGTGAAAGTGCAATCTATGCACTCGGGATGTTACAAGCCAAAGAGGCTATTCCGGAGATAATTAAGTTTCTATCAGATTCAGATGCATGTATGCGTTCAATCGCAATTGGTGCACTCGGGATGTTACAAGCCAAAGAGGCTATCCCTGAAATAATTAGGTTATTGTTGGATTCAGATGCAGGTGTGCGTTCAAGCGCAATTAATACACTCGGGAACTTACAAGTCAAAGAGGCTATCCCGGAGATAATCAGGTTTTTATCGGATTCAGATACAATGGTGCGTGCAACCGCAATTAATGTACTTGGGCGATTAGGAGCCAAAGAAACTATCCCTGAGATAATCAGATTATTGTCGGATTCAGACGCAAGAATGCGTGCAAACGCCATCGATGCACTCGGATACTTAAAAGCCAAAGAGGCTATCCCGGAGATAATTAAGTTTCTATCAGATTCAGATGCAGGGGTGCGTGCAGAGGCAATCTATGTACTCGGGTGCTTACAAGCTAAAGAGGCTATCCCGGGGATAATTAAGTTTCTATCAGATTCAGATGCAAGGGTGCGTAGAGAAGCAGTTAGAGCACTCGGGTACTTACAAGCCAAAGAGACTATCCCGGAGATAATCAGGTTATTATCAGATTCAGATGTATGGGTGCGTGTAAACGCAATCTGGACACTCAAGGAATTCCAAGCCAAAGAGGCAGTTCCAGAGATTACCAAATTGTTATCGGATACTGATGAACGTGTCCGTAAAGAAGCAAAAGAAGCCATCAGTAAGTTGCAAGGCAAATAACAAGAACACAGACATTTAGTTTGTAGAGTCTATCAAGTTAGTAGAGTTTATAGAGTCCCTTCTTAGCAACTCTACGAACTCTAAAAACTCCATAAACTCTTTAGACTATTACGCCCTGCTCCGTTAGAAAATGCAACCACGAATTAACACAAATACACACGAAAAATACTCGGATAAAATAAATTCCTGATTATCGGTGTTCATTCGTGTCCATTCGTGGTTACGAAGTTTTCCTGCTACTGCCTTAGCACGACCAC
>JAZDMB010000059.1:0-3792 GCA_043801445.1 Planctomycetota bacterium | reverse complement strand
TAAAGAATAGGAGGAATAAAATATGGCAGATAATGAAAAAGCAATGCAATGTCCTGATTTTAGAGACCGCAAAATAGGACTTGTCATATTCGGAATTCTTGAAATCATTTTCGGAGCGTTTTGCGCTCTATTAGTTCCTTTTATGATGGTTGGCATGATTCTCTCCGCCACTCTCAACAAAAATCCTGATACTTCAATGAGTGTCGGATTAATAATCCTTAGCGTTTTATTCTATTCAGCGCTGGCTGTTTGGTTCATCTGGATGGGAATCGGTTCCATTAAAGCCCGTCGATGGGCAAGAGCGCTTTTATTGGTTTCATCATGGTTTTGGTTTATCAGCGGAATAAACGGACTTATCTCTATACTTGTTCTTATGCCTGATATGTTCACTCAAATGGCCCAGAGCGGACAGATGCCCAAAGAAGCAGCTGTAATCATAAAATATGTGATGCTTGGATTTTTGGCAGTCTTTTTCATAATTATACCGGGGGTGCTTATTCTGTTTTATGGAAGCAGGAATGTAAAAAAGACATGTGAGTCCAGAGACCCCCAGATTCGCTGGACTGATAAATGTCCTTTGCCTGTTCTGGCTGTAAGCTTAATCTCTGTGTTATGGGCTGTTTCTATGTTATTTCTGGGATTTTTCGGCTGGACCATCCCGTTTTTTGGATATATCTTGAACGGAATAGCAGGTGCGGGGGTAGTGCTTGCGCTTATCTTATTGTTAAGTTACATAGCCTGGGGCACTTACAAGTTAAGCATTAAGGCATGGTGGTGCGCGATGATAGTAACTATTGTATGGGCTATATCAACAGGTATTACTTTCTCAAGTGTGAGTTTGCTGGATTTCTATGCAAAGATGAATTTCCCCAAACAGCAATTAGAAATGATGAAACAGTATAGTCTGCCACAGTATTCTAATATGGCATTGTACTTCGGGATATGGGTTATTGCCTTTTTGGGGTATTTACTCTATATCAGAAGATACTTTGTATCACCTTCGATTCCGGCTCAATCTGTGAACACCATACATAACTCCTAAAAGTTAATTGTAACATTACGCCCGAATTCTGGAGAACACCATACCATCCGTATTGGGAGTTCTCCGGAGGCAGATAAATAAGATATCCCTCAGAATTAACATGGATTTTAGAAAAATGATGCCTTGCTGAACAATAAAATAGTAGCATACGGGAATTCAAATGTGTCCCGAAAACGCCATATAGACCAAGTAAATAACGGGATAGAAAATATGTGGTTTGTCCCCGTGGACCAGTGGGGAAAAAAGGTCGTTATGAAGGCAAAAAAAATACTAACCGCAAGTATTCTGATAATAATATGCAACGTAATAGTAAACACGGGTACATGGAAAGAGCCACTCCATGCGAAATCCTTGCCCTCTCATCCCCGGTTATTATTCAATTCCGAAGGTGTTGCACAACTAAAAAAACGTATTCAGGAGCCACCGTGGTCAGAGATGTGGCAGAAATTCAAAACCGACTTTGATAAGACACTTGATGACAAAATTGAGCTCCCACCGCGCGGTTCCAACTGGTTTCATTGGTATGTTTGTCCTAAACACGGTGCCGGATTAATCCAAGGAAAACGGATAGATAAATGGCAGTGGGAGCATATCTGCCCGGTTGATAATGAAATATTACACGGCGACCCATCGCGTCCTGCACGAGATTTCGACGGCGTTATTTTGTCTAATATCCATATTGCGTATGCGAGGGCGATATGTGATTCAGGTATTCTTTACCAGGTGACTGGCGATTCACGCTACGCCCAACGAGGTCGCACAATTCTTTCGGCTTATGCAGAGCACTATTTATCGTATCCTCTGCATAACGTGCATGGAGAAAAAAAGATTGGAGGCGGCCGCATTGGGTCTCAAACACTGGATGAGTCTGTCTGGCTCATACCGGTAGTGCAAGGTGCGGACCTTATCTGGAATACGTTATCAGATAAGGAGCGTCAAATTCTGGCAGACCAGCTATTCCTGCCGGCTGTCCGAGATATTATCCTTCCACACAAAATGGGTATCCACAATATCCAGTGTTGGAAAAACAGTGCTGTCGGCATTGTGGGCTTCTTGCTTGATGACCATTCCTTAATTTCCGCTGCCATTGATGACAAGAATAGCGGCTACCGCGTTCAAATGGATAAAGGCGTGCAGGATGACGGGGTTTGGTTTGAGGGTTCATGGGGTTATCATTTTTATACTCTAAGCGCTTTATGGCCATTGACTGAGGCAGCTCGCAATTGCGGGATTGATTTATATGGTAAGCCACTGAAAAAAATGTATCAAGCACCCATTCTGCTCGCCATGCCAAACCTTCTTCTGCCCGCTTTTAACGACGGTTCTGAAATGAACGTAAGAAATAACCTTTACGAATTAGCATATGCTCGATATCATGACCCGCTATATTTAACCGCTCTTGCTGGTTCCAATCGTTGCAATGACTGTGCCTTGTGGTTTGGTATTACACAGTTGCCAGCGCCGCAGCCCTTAGCCACGCACAGCCATAATGCCCAAACATCTGGATACGCTATTCTTGAGCGCGAAGCCGACGACCAGGTTACCTGGCTTTGTTTGAAATATGGTCAGCACGGTGGCTTTTCTCACGGTCATCCCGACAAAAATAACTTTGTCCTCTTTTCCCGCGGGCAGGTTGTGTGTCCGGATGCGGGCACACGACTATATGGCTCACCGTTATTTATTGAATGGAACAGAACCACGCTTGCACACAATACACTCGTGGTGGACGAGGATTCACAGAATCCAACCAGAGGAAAATGCTTAGCATTCGGTTCTGACCACAACGTGGATTACGTAATGACTGATGCCGGTGATATCTACCCGGGTGCGGGTGTTCATTTTATCCGCACTTCCGTTATGTTAAATAAATACTTAGTTCTGTTTGTAGACCAGATTGATTCCGATAGTCAACACACATTTGATATAGTATGCCATCACAATGGCCATTGGTTAAACTTACCGGCCGGTGAGAAGTTTTCTTTGCCGCAATACAATGGTTACCAACACCTGAGGGATGTAACGTCAAGACAAATTAATGATAGTGTTTCATTGATGTTAGATATAAAAGACGCCTGGCATAGCTCTATCGTGCTGGCAGATAACGAGCCCACGCAAATCATAACGGCAACTGGTGTCGGTAATAACACCGAAGATCGTATCCCAATTGTAATCTTTCGTCGCGTTGTTCAGAAAACAGTTTTTATCTGGGCTATATCACTCGATGCTTCACCTGTCCACATTGAGAGTAAAAAGTCTGATACTACTAATGCTATCACAGTGGATGTCAGCGCAAATAAAAATGCATGGCAATTAAATGTAAATCCTGAGCAATCAACTGTTCAAATAAAAATGACGCTCGACAAACCAAGTAAATAACAGTATAGAAAATATGTGGTTTGTCCCGCAAGTTCGTAAATCGGACGGAAAGTGTCCCTCCTGTTAAGCGTAAAAGTAATAAGAAATCCGTCGGTAAGGTTTAATATGACAGATTCCGGACGATGTAACACACCTCAAACTTAAAGGCACTATGAAAAATAATAAATATTCTGACCCGCCCGAACGACCGTCCGGTCGGGCAAGTAACCCTTTGAACGGTGCAGGAGACGAGGTCCGCGAGATACCGTTAGACCGGATTATCCCCAACCGCTTCCAGCCCCGCAAGGCAATGGAGCCAAAATCATTGCAGGAATTAATAGATTCCATCCGAACAGCCGGTGTCTTACAGCCCATCGTGGTTAGGCAGGACCCTA
>JAZDMB010000052.1:0-26926 GCA_043801445.1 Planctomycetota bacterium | reverse complement strand
TGCCACTAAGACACGAAGGCACAAAGGGGAAAAACCAAGAATTTAATTCTTAGTGTCTTTGTGCCTTGGTGGCAATAATTTCTTTCCTACGGAGAGACCGCGCATTTAGCCGTCTCGCTGAAGATGCCGGTGCGGCCTTTTTTGTCATACCACTGTGCCCGGTATTCTAAATTAGCCGGCTCGGTTATTTCCAACTGGTGGTTGTATGGACTATTGGTATCCAGCGCCACGAATTGCCAAGGTCCGCTATCCTGCCTGACCCAGATTTTGACGCCGTCAATCGCGTCCGGCTTGGCATTGCGTTTTTCATTGGACGGGTTAACCCCGAAATGAACTGTTACCTGCCCGCGCTGGGTATTCAGAAGGAGTAGGGGCGGTGGTAAATTGACCACATAGTCAGGCGATGAAGGGGTGCGGATTCGGTCAGGAACAGTCAGCCCCAGGGTCTGACGTTGGGCGTCCGTGAGACTGGGATGCTTTTGGAGTAGTTGTGCGACCAAACGGATATCGGCTTGGAGCGTAACCTTGTCTTCATCCTTGACTTCAGTGGCGGCTTGGGATGCATTCTTCGCCACTAAATGGGCGTCAAAGGAAATGTCCCAGTTCGTATAGCCGGTGGTTACCGCGGTCACTAAAGCAGGCGGAATACCACCAATTAAAGTGGCAATAGCCGGCAGTTGGGCGGCAAAATTCTGGCCCCACTCGTCAAACTTGGCGTCATCCCTCGGGATATAATTTATTGTCATATTTACCTCTCTTTCTTTCTTTCTCAACGAGGATAAACCTCGTTGTCTACCGGTAGACAACGCACTTTATGTGCGTTTACCTCTAATTCCTTGAATTACAAGGAGTTAGGCAAATAACTCATACTACCCGCCTGACCGTTGGGCAGGTTGGATGAACCATTCGGATACCTATGCAAACCATTCGGATACCTATCAGAACCATTCGTTTACCTATCCGAACCATTCGGATACCTATGCGAACCGTTCGTTTACCTATCCGAACCATTCGTTTACCTATCCGAACCATTCGTTTACCTATCCGAACCGTTCGTTTACCTATCCGAACCGTTCATTGCCCTCCGAATTCATACTTTTTACTTCATTTCTGGTCATTTCGTCCTAGCTGGGCGAAAGCCGATATCCTTGATGCGACTCGCGCTCGTCCAGCCGGCGTTGACGCGGTCTGATACTCGCACGTTGGTGGCGTAGGTGTACCAATAGCCACCACGAATGCCCTTGCCTGACGCCGCACCGGGCCAAGACGCCGGCGGTGTTGTCGTCCCGTTACCGTTAGTAGGGACGGTCAGCGCCGCACAGTTTATCAGATGTTCCCAGACATTGCCGGCTAAATCCGCTATCCCATAAGGCGATGCTCCGGTATACTCAATGCCGGTGGCACCACCAGGGTTAGTCGTCGCATAACTCTGACTTAAATACCAGCCAACTAAAACGGGTTTTGCTCCTGCTGTATCATTGTAATTGGCATTGTAGATTATATGTGTCCCGCCATCTACCGTGCCGGTGATAACGGATGGCGCAGTATTGCCCCAGGGATATGTCCGGGTAGGCGTGCTGTTACCAGCACCACTCGTCCCTCGTGCCGCCTTCTCAAACTCCATCTCGGTCATAGGTCGCAACGCCGCCCACGATAGATACGCCACCGTATCATCCCAGGATAAGAAGTTACAGCCACGGTTCGGCGCAGTTGTCGTGTACTGATTCGGATAACTGCCGGTATTATTGATGAGGTAGCCATACTGGTTCAAGTTCGCAACGGCATAAAAGGTCGCCGCAGACGAAGATGCGATGTTGTTCAGGAAATCACAGAACTGCTGTTGTGATACCTCGTATTTTGCCAGATAAAATGAGGTGTAGCCATTGGGCCAGCCGGTTGCCGCACCTGTAGGGATGTTTGTAGTAGCAGCAACCAGACTCGGAGTCACAGTGGTATTATAGTTATTAAAGGTAACACCGCCAATCCCACCGGCATTATAGTAGAAAGCGCCGGTCGGAATATCCACCATCTCTATCGCGAAGACCCTGACCTGGAAGTTACTTGTGAATGCCCCAACGCCGTTCCCACCGGTCCCATTGTAGTTCCAGCGGAGTGTAAAGGTATTGCCGCTGGCTCCAGCCAGCGATGCCCTGACAAATGCCCCTAAATTATCAGTGGTCGGCTGAACACTGCCACCGCTGGCTAAGATGGCACTGTTCCAACTGCCGTCCGAACCGCTCGTCGTTGAATACTTGACAAATACCCAGAGGTAATCCGAAAAGGCATTTCCGTCAAACGAGACATTCCCGAACGGGTTTTGCTGGGATAGGTTAAATGTTATGGTAGCGTAACCACTACCGGGTGTGTCAGCCAATGACACACTTGAGGCGGTCGGACTATTGCCGCCTGCGTTGCCAACATAGACATTACCTACAATCTCTGCGGCGGTGGTAGTAAAATTCCAGACAGCGCCGGTAGTTGTTCCACCGGCATTTATGGGGTTAATCCGCCAGTAGTATTGGGTACTATTAGCCTCCCCGCTCGTCTGATAGGTCGTGCCTGACTGGTTGGCGCTGACTAATGTTCCCGGACTGCTTGTGCCATAATATACATTATAACCGGTCGGAGAACCCGTACCCGCTGTCCAGCTTAATAGCGGGTTGAGGGCAATACCGGTTCCATTATTAGCCGGACTGACTAAGGTGACTTGACCGGGCGCTGTAACTAACGTAGTAAATGTCTGGTTTAAGCCGTTAGTCGTGCCTCCGGCATTGGTTGCCACCACCCTGAAATTATATAGTGTATTTGATAATAATGAACTTATGTTTGCAGAAACCGCAACACCGGTAGCGCCGCTACCGGGCAACGGAGAGACTGTTGCGGTGCTTCCATAAGTAGGTGGAGTGGTTCCGGTAGCATAATCAAACCAGCAGGAGGTAACATCCAGACCATTTGGGTTAACAGTCCCATTTAATGTGGCAGAAGTAGATGCTACATTAGTAGCCGCATTAGTGGTTGATGAAGGTGGTGGTAGTGCGGTAGTAGTGAACGACAAATTATTCCCTAAGGTTGTGCCGGCAGAATTGATTCCGACTACCCTGAAGTTATAGAGCGTGCTTGGTGTTAATGAGGTCACATTGGCAGTAACAGAAACAGGACTCGTGCCACTGCCGATTGCTTGTGCGGTTGTGCTTAGAGGGTATGTAATAGGAGTGGCGCTGATTCCGAGCCCAAACCAAATATTTGTATCAACTCCATTTGGATTTACAATCCCGTTTAATGTAGCGGAATCAGCGGTTACATTAGTAGCGCCTTGAGTGGAGCAGGTAGGCGCTGGCGCTATGGGAGCAAATGTCAGATTGGTTCCATAGGTCGTTCCAAAAGAGTTAGTCCCGACCACCCTGAAATTATACTCTGCACTTAAAGTAAGACTACTAACTGTGGCTGAGACCGCAAGACTAAACACCCCGTTGCCTAACGTCTGCGATGTGGTCGTAACTGTATACGAAGTAGTCAGACCATAATTGAAATATGCAGTAGTAGCAGTGCCGTTCGGATTGACCGTGCCGTTTAATTGAGCCGAATTAGAAGTGATATTGGTCGCAGGATTAGTGGCGCAGATGGGTGGAAGACTTGTAGTAAATGTCTGGTTTACCCCATTGTATGCAATACCGCCTGTGGTGGTTGCCCTGATTCTGAAATAATAGGTGATATTCGGTGATAATGCGGTTATGGTAGCAGTAACGGTAATAGGGATTGTGCCTGAGCCGATGTTTTGGGAAGCGGTAGTGCTATCGTATGCTGTACTTGTGCCGAACTGGAAACATACAGAAGTATTAACACCATTGGGATTGACTGTGCCATTTAAGGTGGCAGTAGTCTGGGTGACGTCAGTGGCGGGTAATGTTGCTACAGATGGTGGAGTTGTTACTGGTGGAGTAGAACTACCGCTACTGCCTCCTCCGCCGCCGCCACAACCGCCGTAGTTGAAGGTAGTAACATAGGCAACAAATAATATACCAATCATTATCATTACTAATTTTCTTTTACTCATAGAACATTCTTTCCTTTGTTTAGTGCTACCTGCCCGACCTTTCGGTCGTTCGGGCGGGTGCGTAGTGCTGCAGAGTATCAATCGGTGCACTGCTTACTCCTGTTGTTTCTCACATTTCAATTCGCCAAGTATTTTATCTTTGTACGATAATATTACTGTATAAGAAGACGTTGCACCCTTTTTTACTCCGCCGGAGTAATCGCTAAACCCGCCACCTCAGCACCCAGGGAAAGACCCCTTGGGAACTGCTGGAAGATTATTTGAATCTTTTACTTCTACCTGCGGCGACAAAGAAGGGGAAAAGTTGAAATATTCTTCATTGCTGCCGCCATATACTTTGATTGAACTATAAGATACAGTAACCTTGTCATTATTAGCCGTAAACTGGAAATCTATCCTGAAAGGCGCACCCCATTTAATCACTGTTACCTTTCTTTGACCATCAGAATTGAGCTCATCTGTTATTTCAATAGATTGCATTCCATTTTGTTTAATCGTAACATGGCTTGTTCCTTCCCTCATATAACCTAACCAAAATGTATAAATACCACATGGCAAAAGTATATTTTTATCATTTGCCACATCAATATAAATATCATCAAAGTTGAGAATAGCATAGTCTAATTTACTTTGGCACTTAAAGTTACTAATGAAATCTAATAGTCCATATTTGCCGACATAAGGTGTTAAGGAAATCTGGTCACCTTTTGGAGCTACTTTACACTCGTATAGTTTTTTGTTAATGCTGACAATTTTACTTAGCGGAACACCATAAGGTGATTTTCCAAAAACCATTAAATCAGTTCCTATCTCGTCATATTCCCCATTGCCATTTTCATCTATTAAAGTTAATTCAACACCTTCAACTTTACCTGTTGCAAAAGCAGCAAATTCTGTTGGCACGTGCTTGGGCTTTTGCATTAAGGTTGGTGTTAATATTTTTACGCGGACATTTAACTTGTTATTAGTTTTATCAACCAATGAAAGCGGATAATCCTTCCAATTTTTCACATCAGTTGGTTGAGTGATCTCGGTCGTCTGCAAATTTATATTAGATGTAATAATTAAGAATGATAAATATATTGCCAGTATTACAGACACTTTTTTCATAAAAAAATCTCCTTTTTATTTCTATATAACTATTATTATTTATTCCGCAATCCGCATTTCTAAAAGGCTGTCCTCCGAATTAAAAGTGGAGACTTCAACACTTTTTGGTTCTGTGCCACCCGCAGACGCAATCCGCAATAAATCTTCTAACTGTTCAATTAAAATTGCACAGTCCTCAACACTTTTAGGAGTCATTAGGTTTCTATTAATCTTATCTTCTAAATAACTTCTCATATTACAAACCCAACCTTTTACATGTTCAAACCCTATATCATTTGTCATAAATTATTTACCTCTATCCCCCCTGTGACATCAGATAATCTTCTTAACACTTCTTAATCGGAGGACATAATTCATTTATTAACCTGTCCCGATAGTTATCGTATCGGGATATGTATTGTGTCATGATTAATAGATATCCCCCGTCCTAACAGGGTTTACCTGAACACATATACCGCCCCGCTATTGGCGGCAGAATTATCCGCCTGATTGCCATTAATACCGGTAGCATTGCTGTCTTCCTGGTTTGCCCCCACTACAATAGTACCACCTGAAATAGCAACACCATTGCCAAAGAAGTCATTTGCTCCTGTATTGGATGCCTTGATATATGCCTGCTGTGACCAGGTGGTGCCTGAACGAGTGAATACATATACCGCACCGCTATCGGTGGCACTATTATCCGCCTGGTCGCCATTGATACCGGTCGCATTGCTTCTTTCAAATAATGCCCCCACTACGAGAGTATCACCTGAGATAGCAACACTATTGCCAAACCAGTCACCTGGTCCTGTATTGGATGCCTTGATATATGCCTGCTGAGACCAGGTGGTGCCTGAACGTGTAAAGACATATGCCGCTCCGGTATCAGGGACACCATCATCCGGGGTGCTATTAATGCCAGTAGTACCGCTGGCTTCCCAAATTGCACCGACTACAATGGTATCACCTGAGATAGCAACATTCCCGCCAAATAAGTCACCTGCTCCTGTATTAGATGCCTTGATATATGCTTGTTGTGACCAGGTGGTGCCTGAACGTGTAAATACATATGCCGCACCACTCTGTGATGCAGAATTATTCGTCTGGTCGCCATTAATACCGGTAGCATTGCTGGATTCACCGTATGCTCCTACTACGAAGGTATCACCTGAGATAGCAACACTACTGCTAAATGAATCATTTATTCCTGTATTGGATGCCTTGATATATGCCTGCTGGGACCAGACACCTGCAGAACGCACAAAAACATATGCCGCACCGCTATCTGTGACAGTATTATCCGTCTGAATGCCATTAATACCGGTAGCATTACTGTCTTCCTGGTTTGCCCCCACGACCATAGTATCACCTGAGATAGCAACATTCCAGCCAAATAAGTCACCTGCTCCTGTATTGGATGCCTTGATATATGCCTGCTGTGACCAGGTGGTGCCTGAACGTGTAAATACATATACCGCTCCGCTATTGATGGCACTATTATCCGACTGATTGCCATTAATGCCGGTAGCATTACTGGATTCACCGTATGCCCCTACTACGAGGGTATCACCTGAGATAGCAACACTATTGCCAAAGTAGTCAGATGCTCCTGTATTAGATGCCTTGATATATGCCTGTTGTGTCCAAGTGGTGCCCGAACGGATAAAGACATATGCCGCTCCGCTATTGGTGGCACTATTATCCGACTGATTGCCATTAATGCCGGTAGCATTGCTGGATTCATTGTTTGCCCCGACGACCATAGTATCACCTGAGATAGCAACACTATTGCCAAAGTAGTCAGATGCTCCTGTATTAGATGCCTTGGCATATGCCTCCTGCAAAAAGGGTAGTGGTGGTGATACGGTAGTACGGGAATAATTATCATAGGCATAGCCGGTCATATCGCCAAACGAATAGGGTCTAGTTCCGACCGCAATCGTGGTCGTGGCAGAAGTGGATTTTGTGATGCGGGTGACAGTATCATCACCATAATTTGCCACCCAGCAATAGGTCGCATCTACCGCGACTCCCCATGGGGTAGTTCCGACCGCAATCGTAGTCGTGCTTAAATCTGATTTCTGGATGCGGGTGACATTAGCAGAATTAGAATTTGCCACCCAGCAATAGGTCTCATCTACCTCGACTCCCTCGGGGCCAGTTCCGACCGCAATCGTGGTCGTGATGGAGGTTGATTTCTGGATGCGGGTGACAGTATTATCATTATAATTTGCCACCCAACAATATGTCTCATCTACCGCAACCACATATGGACCAGTTCCCACCGCAATTGTAATCGTGCTTAAATCTGATTTCTGGATGCGGGTGACATTATTAGAAGATATATTTGCCACCCAGACATAGGTTCCATCTACGGCTACTTCCGAGGGGCTACTTCCCACTGTAATCGTGTCCGTGATGGCGGTGTTTGATTTCAGGATGCGGGTGACATTATTAGAACCATTATTTGCCACCCAGCAATAAGTCTCATCTACCGCGACTCCTGCGGGCCGATTTCCCACCGCAATATTGGTCGTGCTTAAATCTGATTTCTGGATACGGCTGACATTATTAGAATTATAATTTGCCACCCAGCAATAGACCTCGTCAACCGCAACTCCAATGGGGTAATTCCCGACCGTAATCGTGGTCGTGATGGAGGTTGATTTCTGGATGCGGGTAACATTATTAGAAGAAAAATTTGCCACCCAGCAATAGTCATCAACGGCCGTGGACCCAGAGGTAGTGGTGGTAAAGGTCTGGTTTGCCCCGTTAGTTATGCCGGCAGAATTAGTCGCCACAAGCCTGAAATTATATAGAGTGTTTGCTGATAATCCGCTTATATTAGCCGTAATATTAACATTGCTTGTGCCACTGCCGATTGACTGCGAAGTTGTAGAACTGCCGTATGAAGCAGTCAGTCCCCACTGGAAATAGGCAGTCGTAGTAGCACCGTTCGGATTAACCGTGCCGTTTAAGGTAACGGAATTAGAGGTTACATTAATGGCTGGATTAGTCGTTACGGTCGGCGCTACTGGTTGTGCGCTGGTGGTGAAAGTCTGGTTTGTCCCGTATGTTATGCCGACAGAATTGGTCGCCACAACACTGAAATTATATAGAGTATTTGCTGATAAACCGTTTAGAGTAGCCGTAACATTAATATTGATTGTGCCACTACCGATTGTCTGTGAAGATGTGGAACTGCCGTAAGAAGTAGTCAGTCCCCACTGAAAATAAGCAGTTGTAGCAAGTCCATTCGGGTTGACCGTGCCGTTTAAGGTAGCAGAGTTATAAGTAACATTGGTAGCAGTATTAGTGCCGCAGGACGGTGGTGAACCAGGCAAATTACCGGTAGTAAACGTTAGGTTATTTCCATTGGTTGTTCCTGATGAGTTAGTTCCGACCACCCTGAAATTATATGTGGTAGTTGGTGATAATGAACTTACATTCGCAGTAACCGAAATAGGATTCGTGCCACTACCGGGGAGCGTAGTAACGTTCTGTTGACTTCCATAAGATTGAGTGGTGCCATATTGAAAGTAACAGGAGGTTACATTCAGACCATTAGGATTAACCGTACCGTTTAAGGTGGCTGAGTTATAAGTAACATTGGTAGCAGCATTAGTGGTGCAAGTCGGTGGTGGTGGTGCGCTGGTGGTGAAAGCCTGATTTAAGCCGTTAGTTGTTCCTCCGGCATTGGTTGCCACAACCCTGAAGTTATATTGTGTAGATGCGGATAATCCGCTTGTATCAGCCGTAACATTGACATTGATTGTGCCACTGCCGATAGATTGCGAGGTTGTGGTATTCCCATATGAAGCAGTTGTCCCCCACTGGAAATAGGCATTGGTTGATGACCCATTAGGAATAACCGTGCCATTTAAGGTGGTTGAAGTAGAAGTAATATTGGTCGCAGGATTAGTGGTGCAGGTCGGTGGCGGTGGCGCTGCGGTGGTAAATGTCAGGTTATTTCCATAGGTTGTTCCAAAAGAGTTAGTCCCTACAACACTAAAATTATATAATGTGCTTCCTGATAATAGGGTTATATCAGCCGTAACATTGACATTGCTTGTGCCGCTGCCGATTGCCTGTGAAGTTGTGGTATTCCCATATGAATATGAAGTAGTTATTCCATACTGAAAATATGCCGTGGTGCTATAACCATTAGGGTTGACCGTGCCGTTTAGTCGGGCTGAGTTATAAGTAACATTGGTAGCAGCATTAGTAGTGCAGGTTGGTGGTGGTGGTGCGGTGGTAAATGTCAGATTATTGCCGTTCGTTGTTCCGGCAGAACTGGCTCCGACCACCCTGAAGTTATAGGGCATATTTGACGATAGTCCGCTTAGAGCAGCCAAAACCACAACACTCGAAATGCCGCTGCCAATTGGCTGTGGAGTTGTGGTATTCCCATATGAAGTAGTCAGACCATAATTGAAATAGGCATTTGTAGTAACCCCGTTCGGAATAACCGTGCCGTTTAAGGTGACAGAGTTATAGGTTACATTAGTGGCTGGATTAGTCGTTACGGTCGGCGCTGAACCATAAGGGGCACCAGTGGTGAATGTTAGATTATTCCCATAGGTCGTTCCATTAGAATTAGTTCCCACAATTCTGAAATTATACTGTGTACTTGATAATAAACCGCTTATATCTGCATTAACCGGAACATTGGTTGTCTCACTGCCGATTGGCTGTGGAGTTGTGGTATTCCCATATGAAGTAGTCAAACCATAATTGAAATAGACAGTTGTAGCAACCCCGTTCGGATTGACCGTGCCGTTTAATTTGGCTGAGTTATAAGTAACATTGGTAGAAGGATTAGTGATACAGGTCGGTGGTAGTCCAGTAGTAGTAAAAGTCTGATTTGCCCCATTGAACGCAATGCCTGCTACTGTGGTTGCCCTGATTCTGAAGTTGTAGGGTGTATTTGGTAATAATCCGGTTATGTTAGCAATAACAGTAACAGGAGTCGTGCCACCAGAACCGGTGTTTTGAGGAGCGGTGCTGCTGCTATATCCTATACTTCTGCCGTACTCGAAATATACATTAGTACTAACACCATTGGGATTAATCGTACCGTTTAGAGTAGCAGTGGTCTGAGTAATGTCAGTAGCTGTTTTAGTTGTTACTGATGGTGTAGATTGCACCGGTGGAGTGCTACTACCGCTACTGCCACCGCCGCCTCCACAACCGCCATAATTAAATGTAGTAATTAAACCAATAAATAATACGAGCCACACTCGCCTGCGCCAATGCTTCGGCGGGCAAGGATTCCACAGATTATTTTTCAATATCTTACCCATAAAATACCTCCTTTTATTATTAGTCGTTAGTTAATTTGTTGTAGTAAACGTCCGATTATTGCCATAGGTTGTTCCAGAAGAATTAGTCCCAACCACCCTGAAATTATATAGTGTGCTTCTTGATAATCCGCTTATATCAATAGTAACCGGGAAATTACTCGTCCCGCTGCCGATGGGCTGCGAAAGTGTGGTTGAACCGTAAGAAGTAGTCAAACCATAATTGAAATAGGCAGTTGTAGCAATTGTATTAGCATTGACCGTGCCATTTAATGTGACTGAATCATAACTAACATTGGTAACAAAACCAGTGATGCAGATAGGTGTTAGTCCTGTAGTAGTAAAAGTCTGGTTTGACTCAGAATATATAGTGCCGCTTTTGACTACTTTGATTCTGAAGTTATAGGTTGTATTTATTAATAATCCAGTTAGGTTAGCAGAGACATTGATAGCAGTTGTGCCGGCACCAATGTATTGATAACTGGTGTAGAGGTTATATGCCTTAGTCGTGCCGTACTCGAAATATACATTAGTAGCAACGCCATTGGGATTGACTGTCCCGTTTAAGGTGGCAGTAGTCAGGGTGACGTTAGTGGTAGGATTGGTTGTTGTTAAAGATAGTTCAGGTTGTACTGATAAGGTACTCCTGCCGCTACTACCACTATTAACTCCATCGATGCCTCCACAACCGCCATAATTAAAGGTAGTAACAAAAGCAATGAATAATATGACCGCTATAATTATTACTAATTTTGTTTTACTCATATAATACATCCTTTTTTATGTAATTTATTATTTTTAGAACCATCTGGTAGAAATGACCTCCAAGCGCTTTCCATATCATTAGCCGTGTTAATATATTCCCATAACCCTATTATTCTAAAAACAGTCTTGATTTCCTCAGATGGATTAAGTATCACTACAGCACCGGATTTTTCTCGTGTCTCTCCACCTATTTTTATAAATAATCCTAAACAAATAGAACCGATTCCCTGTAACCCGGAAAGGTCAAAGATATAATGATAAATATTTTCAGCCAGTAACCTTTCTATTGTTTTATCTAATTCAGACCTACTGAAGATGTCAATTATCCCCTTAAGACTAATCGTCGCTGTAGGTATACCAGCGAAATATTGTCGTGTTATTTTAACTTCTAAATTATTATCCATTACTGAACCTCCAATTCTCTCAAGAATTCGTAAAGAGTAATTTCTTTACGCCCAGATAAACCGACCGTCTTTTTCCACAATCATTCGACAAGGTAATAATCCTTTGGTTATGATTGCCCTTTTCAGCATATCTTTCACTAACTCTTGTGGATGCAAGATAGATACTTTTAGACCTCGTTCCTGAGCGTGATTAATCGCCTCTATACCAATGCTATCAATCATACTTGCTTGGCTAAAATCCATAATGAGATCGGTTATACCTAAACGAGTAAAATTGATTGAGGAAACGTGTCTATTAAATTCTGCAGCATGTGTACCAACAATTGCTCCCTCTAACTCCATCAGATAAGTCGCATCATTAATCTTAGATATTATTTCCATATTAACTAATCCCTTTATTCGTATATTGTTATATGATAAGCAAATCGTATGCCAGATAACCGCAAATTATCTATTCTCCGGTAATAGAATTAACTGATTAGTCATAACTATTTGTATTTTATGTAGTTATAAGTAACAAAAATTTATTGATATTGTGAGTCACTTATAATAGGAGCCGGATAAAAAGGAGTTACTGGGATAATTTATCCTGGTGATTTTAGGATGATTTATCCTACTGACAGGAGGATGCTATTAACTTAATCCGAGTCGCTTGAGTTTACCTCTAAGGACACGTGGGTCCATCCTCAGTAATGCCGCACATTTCGTCTTATTATTACCCACATTTTTCAGTGCTTCAACAATGAGTTCTTTTTCGTATGTCGCCAGACTTTCCTTAAGTGGTTTATTCTCCTGAACCAGTGCCCTTTCTTTAACCACCACTCCGATATGAGGTGCGAGCATTTGGGGAGTAATCACGGCGGTGTTCACATTCAAGGCACAGCATCGTTTAATTTCATTCTCTAATTCCCTGACATTACCGGGCCAGTGATAACCAACCAGTAGCCGAAGGGCTTCGGCATTAATAGACTTTTTTCGGGTGTTAGTATCACCGGCTATCTTCTCTAAGAAATGGTTCACAAGGAGTGGTATATCTTCTCGCCTTTCTCTCAATGAAGGTAGGTTGATAGTAATGACATTTAATCGGTAATAAAGGTCATCTCGGAAGATGCCTTTCTGGACTAATTGTTTTAGGTCCTGATTCGTAGCAGAGATAACTCTGACATCAACCTTAATGGGACTCTTTCCGCCCACAGGCCTAATCTCACGTTCCTGTAAGACCCTTAAGAGTTTCTTCTGCATCTCCTGGTCCATTATGCTAACCTCATCTAAGAAAAGTGTGCCGCCATCTGCCAATTCAAAGAGCCCCTTTTTGTCTGAGATAGCACCGGTAAAGGCACCTTTGATATGCCCGAAGAGTTCGCTTTCTAGAACACCTGAGGCGAGGACGGCACAGTTCTCGGAAATAAAGGGCTTATTCTTACGTAGACCGTTAAAATGAAGCGCCTTTGCCACTAATTCCTTACCGGTTCCGGTCTCGCCCTGAATCACTACAGGATAATCGGACGTGATGGCTTTATCTAAAAGTTTGTAGACCTCATTCATTGCTTTACTCTGTCCTATGATATTGGCAAACTGATATTTCTCATAAAGCGCTTTTTCTAATTCAGCAATCCGCTTTGTATGTTCCTCAGTTTCTATTGCACTCTTGACAATCTCTTCTATATTAACATTTAGAAGTTTGAGCATTACTTCAAAGAGTTCTTTAGAAATAGGAGTAATATCAAAGTATGCCTTTTTCAATTGTTCTAAGTCCACGCCCGTACTTTTTACCCGTTCGGAAATCTCTTGCCATTCGGTCTCGTTAGGTTGATGAAGAAGTAGTCCACCATATATGGAGACACTGCCACAATACTTGTTGTGGACAATTATTGGAATAGCCACGTCGGTCAGACCTGCATAACAAGTAGAGATATCATTTTTAAGGGTGGTTGAGATTCGGGTGATGGCTTGTTTTTCTGATTCCAAACACCGGCGTTTCCCCTCCTCTGTCTTAGAAATAAGTTCGCAAAAGGGGAAAGGAATAAGTTCATAGGGTCCACGAATGTGCTCCCACTCCTCCTGTGTAATACTTATAGCATTTAAAGAAGCACTCAACCAAATAGTCCTTTTAAATATCTGTTTAAATAAAGTCCTAGTCTGTTGAAATAAAGGAGAGGCAAAGACTTTTTCCCAGACCTCGGCATTTAATTTAATTTGTTCCATATATACTAAAGTTCAAGAGCTCAATAGTTTAAGAGTTCAAAGACTTACGAGATTAGTTACCAGACATTTCCTCGCCCCGTTAGGGATGCCATTCTTTTGTGTCCCCCGAACCCGATTACTGAACAAGAGTCGGGACAGTCTTAACTGTATTTGTCCCATCGCCTAATTGACCATAAGAGTTATAGCCCCAGGTCCAAATCGTCCCGTTGGTCTTTAAGGCAATGGTGTGATAGAGACCAGCGGCAATAGCCGACCAGCCCGTGCCAATCAGTGTCGGGGTCAATCTCTGAATATATGTTCCATCGCCTAATTCACCATTAGAGTTATAGCCCCAGGCATAGAGCGTCCCGTCGGTCTTCAGGGCAATGGTGTGAGCGTAACCGGCGGCTATGGCTGACCAGCCCGTGCCAATCAGTGTCGGGATGTTCTTACTATCAAATGTCCCATCGCCTAATTCACCATTCATGTTATAGCCCCAGGCATAGAGCGTCCCATCGGTCTTCAAAGCGACCGTGTGAGAATAACCAGCGGCAACGGCTGACCATGTCGTCCCGGCAATCTGGGTCGGGACATTCTTATTTGTATTTGTCCCATCGCCTAATTCACCCTCCCCGTTATAGCCCCAGGTCCAAATGATGCCGTCTGTCTTTAAGGCGACTGTGTAAGACTCACCGGCCGCGATGGCTGACCAGGTCGTACCGGCAATCTGTGTCGGGACATTCTTAGCTGTATTTGTCCCATCGCCTAATTGACCCTCCAAGTTCCTGCCCCAAGTCCAGAGCGTCCTGTCTTGCTTCAAGGCAACTGTGTGCCACTCACCAGCCACAATGGCAGACCAGTTGGTATCAGCGCCAATCTGTGTTGGGTAATTCTTAGATGTAGCTGACCCATCGCCTAATTGACCCTCCGCGTTCCTGCCCCAAGCCCAGAGAGAGCCATCGGTCTTTAAGGCAATGGTGTGATAATAACCAGCCGCGATGGCTGACCATGTCGTGCCGGAAATCTGGGTCGGGACATTCTTAGCTGTATTTGTCCCATCGCCTAATTGACCATAAGAGTTATAGCCCCAGGCCCAAAGCGTGCCGTCTTGCTTTAAGGCAATGGTGTGCTCTTCACCAGCCGCAACCTTTACCCAAGGCACCGGCGCAGATTGAGTAGTAAAACTCCATACATTGCCAGTAGTTGTAACAGCCGTATTATTAGAGTCAATTCTCCAGTAATAAGTGGTGCTGTAAGCGAGTGTGCCGGGATTATAGGTCGTGCCGGACTGATTGCCAATAGATGTCCCAGGCGAGATCGTGCCGAAATAAACATCGTAAGATATTGCACCATTTACAGAAGCCCAGGAAAGTTGAGTCGTAGTTATTACATTAGTTGCGCTATTAGCCGGAGTAGGTGAAGTTGCCTGTGTTAAACCACTACTACCACTAATGGTTCCGCTGCTACTTCCTCCGCAACCATAAGTTAAAAAAGTTATAAACGCCACCAAGAACAAGACCGCTATAATACAATTTACATGGTTTTTCATATCATTTTCCTTATCGTACATTATTTCTTTAGAACCAATGCTTCTCTGCGCCCGTACGGGTGCTACGAAGCACGAGTTATACAATATACATCCGTTTGACTCTTTTGCCTAATCCGCAGGTAATGACATAGGGTGAGATGCCGATTAGAGATGCTAATTCCTCCACTCTGATGCTGTTTTCACCACCGGGAAATTTTCCAATCAGAATAACTTCATCCCCTACTTTGACATTGGGTATATCAGTTACATCAACCATAATATAGTCCATTGTGACAGACCCGATAAGCGGCGCTTTTTTGTCTTGAATCAGGACATATCCTTTATTGGCAAGATGGTAAGGATAACCGTCGTTATATCCTATCGGAATGGTGGCTATCTTGGTGCGTCTTTTGGTAGTATAGGTCCTTCCGTAACCGACCGGTGTTTTGGTCGGGACTATCTTCAGGAATGCAATCTGCGATTTGAGCGAAAGAACCGGATTGAAATTATCAGATACTTCTTTCAGATTGCCGGGGTCAATGCCATAAACCAAACCACCTGCCCTGACCAAATTAAAACAGGCATCATTATGGCAGATGATGGCGCCGGTATTGGCAATATGTTTTAACGGGATTGGATTATCGATTTGGCTCTCTATTTCGTTGACGGTCTGGCGGAAGATGTTTATCTGACGGGCTGTGAAATCTTTTTCCTTATGGTTGGAAGAACAGGAAAGATGAGACGACACACCTTCCAATATAAGATACGGAAAAGAAGCCATTTTGCGGGAGATTTCCAGCGCCCTTTTAGGCGTGGAACCGAGTCGGCTCATACCGGTATCAATCTTGAGATGGATATTAAATCGCTTATTCTGACGCTTGGCTTCTTCATTGAATAATTCCAGAAGGTCCATCGAATGGATGCTCGGGGTAATATTATAACTTATCATCCAGCCGATTTCTTCCTCAATAACCGCTCCGAGCACCAGAATCGGTTTCAGTATGCCGCTATGCCTGAGTTCGATGGCTTCTGATGAGTCACCCACGCCGAGCATAGAGGCGCCGCTTTCCAATGCGGTCCGGCTGATGGGCCCGGCTCCGTGGCCATAGGCGTCTGCCTTGACTACGACCATTATTTTAACATCAGGTCCGACCTGAGTTATGAGATTCTTGATATTGTCTGAGAGATTCTTAAGATTAATTTCAGACCAGGTTCTGTATTTTTTCATTGTATAGGAAAGTATACGATTAGCCACCAAGACACTAAGACACAAAAAAGAAAAACCAATTTATTCTTGTTCTTAGTGCCTTTGTGCCTTAGTGGCAGAAATTACAAAGTTTTCTTTCTTTTTAGGTTTACCTCCGCTTCAGTCAGTCTCAGGTAAAGCGGAACCAATTTTATCGGGTCGTCGTGTCTCCCGTGTTTAAATGATTCATAGCCCAAAAGCGCTACATTACCCGCCTCCGGAACCCATAAATCAGCTGAACCGAATACTACCTTCCTGTTTTTATTTGACTTATCAAATAATTTTTCATAACTCTTAAGTCCGTCACCGAATAATAACAATTTTTCATCGGCTTTCCCAGTGTATCTCTTTAATAATTTTATTAAATCCTCCGGGCTGATGGCAAGATAATCAGAAATCCGTTTATACTCATACTCCTCACCATTCTTTTTTCTCTCATCTTTCGTTTTTTTTCTTCTTTCATATATAGCTGTATAGACCTGATTCCATCGCGCATCAATTACCGGGCAAACATATCCATAATCATCCTGAATATTGGCAACCAAAACATCCAAAGAAGAAACCCCTGCTATTTTAGATTTTATAATATGAGCAATTGTCTTGGCAATAGCCAGCCCTACCCTTAATCCGGTATAAGAACCCGGACCGACATCCACCGCCACAAGCTCTATGTCTTCCGGTTGCCATCGTGCTTTTGCGAGTAACTTTTCCAGAGCCGGAATCAATAACTTGCCGTGTAACAATCCTTGCTTGAGTAAAAGTTGCTTGAGTAATATTATTGATTCGCTTGCAATGAGCCGCTTATCCGCCGAAGGCGGATCTGCCTCTGGCACAGGGTAGCGGGAAGAAACCTGCATCCGATGATTTGATTTATCCCTGGCGCACTTTTGGGTCTCTAAAACAGCCACGCCGCCTTGTATCGATGAGGTTTCAATGCCGATTATTTTCATTGCGCTATTTTAAGTAATTATTTAACCGAATAAAATCAGCCACAAAAGAAATGAACAATGTTCAATGTTCACTGAACAATGTTCAGTCGGGAGCGGCTTCAATTCTTAACAGGTTTATCTTCAGGTGCCTTAAGATATTTAGTGATAGTCAAAGCATTACCGGGCGAAGTATAAATCATTTCATCGGCACATTTTTTCATTGATATGATGCCAATCCCGGCGCCTTTGCGAGAAGACATGTTTTTAGCCCGTGCAATCATATACTGTTGAGGAAGTTGCGCCTTCCTGAGGGATGATTCATAATCAAAACCAGGGCCTTCATCTTTTATCTTAAATTGCACTTTTTGATTATCAAGCAGATATTCCATTTCCAAATATTTATCTTTCTTCTCCATGTTACCATGCAGAGCGCCATTAGCAATAGCCTCTTGTATGGAAAAGAAAAATACATTGGCGCATCCAGAACTTAATGTAGACCTCTCAAGGAGTTGTTGCAATATGCCGACTGATTTTTCCATAAAAGCTGATTCCGTAGGCATTCGAAACCTGATATGCTCCCGGAATAACAGTCTTTCCTCAGTTCGTTTATTCTCTTCTACAATTATTTTTATCAACTCAGCCGAAGAACTCGGTGTTTGTATCCATCTATCACAAATAATCTTGAATCCGGGCATCCGCATCGGGTCATAATTAGCCGGGATAAAGCTCATCAGAATTGCCTGTGGAAATATCTTGTCTATTTTTGCCAAAGAGGTGCCCGCATCATATTCCGCAGATTCCGGATGGAAATCTATGAGCATTACTGAAACATCTTTGATTTCGGCAAACTTATCCTTTAACGGCTGGCCGGCGGAGGGAGTAACTGTCCGGGTAACAATTTTATAGCCTTCTAATTGTTTGATTAGTTGCTGGAATTTATCGGGCCGTTTCGTGAATATTAACATCTTGCTTTTGTAATTTAAATTCCTTTGTTATTAGTTTCATAATTTAGGAAATAAATATCATATCTGTAAAGTAAAATCTCTTATTATCTGTTATTAAATTTAATAATACCTGAGGCATAGAAAAAAATATAGGAAAGTATCTTAAATATCTGCCACAGAAAATACTAAGAAATTCTTATAAGGAATCCATGAGAGCATGATGAATAATTCCTGTTTTCATAGTCTCCTGATAAATAAATTCCGTCTCTGTGTCCTCTGTGTCTCCGTGGCTAATTTTTCTTGACTATTTAGCATAATTAAATATATCTGCCATTATGCAATTTATTAAAATGCACGGTACGGGCAACGATTTTATAATGTTTTTAATCCCCAATAAAAAGCAGGTATTTTTTAATAAGCCACTCATACAAAGATTATGTGACAGGCATTTTGGGATTGGCGCAGATGGTGTGATTCTCGTTTTGCCGGCGCGGAATAAAAAAGCCGATTTCAGAATGCGGATTTTCAATGCCGATGGTAATGAAGCCGAGATGTGCGGAAACGGCATCCGTTGCCTTGGTAAATTAGTATATGACTACCACCTCACCCGTAAAAAAGAACTGCTAATAGAAACTCTGAGCGGTCCAATCCGTATTAAATTATTTACCAAGCATAATTATGTAGAAAAAGTAACGGTCAACATCCCTAATCAACCCAAAATCACGACCCTCCCGAATTCGGAATTGCAGGTTATTTTAGGTAATAAAAAGCATGAGATTATCAAGGTCTTATTAGGCAATCCTCATTGTGTTGTATTCATCACTAATAACATTGAGAATTTTTCTGTAGAAAAATATGGTCCTTTGATTGAACGGCATCGGTTATTTTCTCAGAGAACCAATGTTGAGTTTGTCCGGATACAGAACAAAAGTTCCATAAAAATGAGGGTATGGGAACGCGGGGTCGGAGAAACCTTAGCCTGTGGCACAGGCGCTTGCGCAGCAGTCGTAGCCGGTATTGTTGCTAATAAACTCAAGTCTAATAATGTAAAAGTCAGTCTTCCCGGAGGTAATTTAACGGTATCGTGGGAAAAGAGTAATGGTTTATCACTTACCGGACCAGCCGAAATGGTCTTTGAAGGCAATATCTAAAATCACTCGTCTATACTCAAATGTCGCCCTAACATTGTATTTATCACTTTTTTAGTAATCGTCAGACGCCCTTTGCCAGGTAACATCATTACCCATCTCATCTGAAAACGGCTGATATGAAATATATTTTCGGTAAAAATAAAACCGCTATCCGTATTGCTAAAATTGTCAAAGATAGTCAGATAAGCCGCATCTCTCGCCGCACGGTAAATTAATGAGTTACCTTTATGATATGGCAGAGCTAAATGTTTAATCGGCTTTTGGCATTTGCCTTCAATGAGTAACCGCGCCGTCTCCAATAATTTTCTGATTGTCTGCGCATCAGATGGATGATTATCTTCAATCTTATCATTTACATCATGTTGTTTTTGATAATCTTTGGCCACTTTGACAAGTCTTTTTTTCCAATCTGGTAATTGGTAAAAATTTCGAACCCCGATAGATAACCGTCCCAAAACAAGGCAGGCAGGTCTAACGTGGTGAATCAGGCAATGCTTTTTGGTGATAGAGATGATAAGCAACCATTACCAGCCCACTCAAGAACCAGAATGGTATCATGGTTCGAACGGTGTAAAAGTTAGTCACCGCAATACCCTGAACAAGCAAGGCGATTAGTCCGCCTAAATATCCTGCGGATAGGGCGGATATGTAAATATCATCATCAGATTCCGGTAGTGAAGCAGCTTTTTTCAGCGGATAGACATTCCTGAATATTCTTATTAACAGCCAGGCAAATACCGCTACGCCTAAAAACCCCATATAAACAACATCTATTACATATTGGCTGTCAATCCAGGCCAGCGAATATGACCCGGCCCCTTGTCCGAATATAGGATTACTTCCAATTTTATCCCCGACGGCTTTCCAAGCGTCAACTCTGGCATCCCAGGACGGCGCTAGGCTTTTTTCAGGCCTATTCCATACCCCTCGAATACTAGCAGCTCTTTCTTGTATATCCGTTTCGAGCAGAGGCCCCATCAGGATTATCAAGAGAAAAGGTATAATTATTAGGTATGGTTTTCTGTATATGACGCTGAAGACCATCAGGCCGATTGCTGCGCCGACATATGACGAACGGGTCTTGGTAAAAACAATTACCAGAAATGACAGGATTATGACTATCAGCATGGGTAATTTCGCCTTGAGGGTTTGATATTTCATAAAAAAGCCCAGGGCCAGGAACATAATAATCAGGAAGAAACCTGCCAGGATAGGTGGCTGGCCCAGGCGTGAGAATGGTCCGGTGATTCGGCTGGCTGAAATAAAATATTCCGTAATACTCCAGATGGCCACCCCGGTGGCAAATAAAAGCAACAGATTGATATTGTTCCTGACATCCTCTAATGTCCTGACATTACCGATAACCAGAAAGAAGACAATAAAGTACTGGATTCTTTTAAGAGTGTAGAAGAATCCCGCACCGATTGAGGTGGTGCCGGCCATAATCCCTAGCAGAGTGGTAAATATCATGACTATTGACAGGACTATTATAGGCAGGTTAATAGGCGTGGAAATAATTGACGGGGTTTGACGCCTGAGGGTGCGTTCAACCAGCCAGCCCAGGGCAACCAGTATCAGGAAGAAATCTTCAGGCCGGAGTGAAATCTCTCTTCGTTCGCCCATCGCGGTTGCGACAGCGCTAAATTGAACCTCAGGCAGGAACAGGGTGCTGAGCAAGATAATCCCCAGGCCGAAGGTTGGCTTTATAAACACCAGAAACCCCAACAAAATAAATACGGTTATAATCAGAATGAGCGTCATAATTTAGCAAATTCCCAGATTATTTGTTACGAGATTAACTGCCTGATGGTATAAACAGAATGTTACCGATTTCTTTCATATCGGACCATTCTAATCGTTTATAATTTAGGTAGTTATAAGACATATAACCAAATCCTTTCATATAATCAAAGAACTCTTTGAGATGATAACCCAGTAACGGGCAAACTTGAGGATTGTTCTCGCATAATATAGTTGGTTTTTGTTTTGTCTCAGTCAGAAAATCCTTCAATCCTTTCAACACCGAAAACTCAAATCCTTCCACATCAACTTTTATCAAAGTGATATTTTTCAAGTTATGTTCTTTAATATAGTTATCAAGCCGTCTAACAGATACATTAATAGCCTGTTTCCGGGTCTCTGGTTTCATAAATCTTGGAACCATTGTGTTCCAGCCGATATTACCATTCCCGAAAATATCAATTTGTGTCATTCCCTCTATTTCGCCCAATGCGAGTTGATTGATAATGATTTTATAATCAGGGTTTATTGTTGCCATTTTTTTGGCTCTCTGGAAATATTCTGGCACCGGTTCAAAGCTATGCACTTCCCCGCTTTTGCCCACCAAACCAGCTCCAACCGCCGAGAGATAGCCGATATTTGCGCCCACATCAATAAAGGTATCTCCTGAATGTAATGTTTTCTTCATCATGGCAACAGTAAGTATCTCGTATTTATCCAGAAACATATCCCGAATGACATTGCCATAGGAAAAATAAAATTCAAATAGGATTCCATTGATTCTTTTTTGGACCGGGTGGTTAGGTATGGCCCCAAACCCTCTGATTTCTGCTACCAATCTTTTAAGGAATAAATTCGGACGGTTTTGCAGAAGCGCTATGGCTTTAGTAATCTTTTTCATTAGTTCTTAACTGCTATTTTTTGATTTTATTATTAACTTTAGGTATCTGGTTCTTAAATAGATTGATTCCATCCGGGCAATCAAGCTCGGCCAATTATTTTTTTTTGCGTCAACAGTCACCTCCGATGGGAATTCATAAACGATGCTACCGATTTTCATTTCCTTGCCTTTACCACATAATGAAGTCCTGCCCAACTAAATAAGGGCTTGAGATGGTTTTCAATAAAATAGGCTGTCTTAATTATTGACCAACTCAACCAATAAGGGAAGAACTGGAAATAACTCTCGTGCGGCATTAGGACATTCTGCTGGAATTGCTCAATAGTAAATCCTGCTTGTTGGAGATATCGCTTTAATTGCCTTTGGGTCAGGGGTTCATCATAAGGCGCTTTTTCAGTGGATGATACTTTTCGGGGCTTAAAGATTCTTTTTATTTTCTGTGGTAGCCAAAAGAAGTTATTCCAGAACTCAACTGCCAGGCGGGCGGGGGTGCTAATAAAGAGCCTGCCGCCCGGTTTTAAGACACGGTGCATCTGGTTGATGGCCTTTTCCTTATCAAGGATATGTTCGATTACTTCGGAAGTTACAATCATATCAAATGAATCATCCATAAAAGGCAGTGATTCTGCCCCGCCCATAATGCCGATAAGATTGGTTTTATTTTCTTCTTGACTGCGGTAATTCAGCCAATAGATATTTGACCGAACCGGGTCAAGTCCGGCAAATGAGAGGTTAACATCCGGATATCGTTTCATAATATCAAAGATGAAGTAACCAACCCCGCAACCCACATCAAGGATTATATCATCATCTTGTGGCCTTAACCAATCAATGATTTTTCCTTTAACTCGCGAATACCGATAATCAGCAACATAATGCGGGTATCTTCCTGATTCGGCCCAACCATATTCATCTTTATAATAGCCCATTTTGTCATAACCTTTTTCAAAAACGTTTAAATCCCACTCGCCTTTTTGGGTAACGCCCGTTCTCAGGTCAATAATGCCATGTGCAAATGGGAAAGAATGATGGCATTTAAGGCAGACGATTTCGTTGGTATTGATATTAATAGCGCCTCTACAGTGCGGACAGATTAATAGCTTTTTTATTGCTGATTTCATGATGAAATAACCTTTATGTTTTATTGATCGTTATCTTTTTTATATATTCCGCAAAACATTAAAAATTCTAATAATTCCGAGGACCCAGCACATAACTTATATGTTGGGTGTCCCCCCGGATTAAATTCTATTCAACGAGAGATTTTACCCCTCGAATAATAAGTTTATAATTAACAAATCTTTTTAAGAATAATTTAGTTATTCTCCAGTTAGCAATTTTATGCCGCGGCCAATTCATCCTAAGATAACCCATATCCTTGAATGCATCATAGATTCCCTTGCCGAATTCTTTGACGCTGTTATTTTTAATGCTCCTTAAAAACCAAGTAATTATCCAGGCAAAATTACTGATGCAAATCGCATATAACGGGAAATATTTCCAGGAAATCCATAACCTGTTGCGAATATCATAATAAAAAAATGATGCTTGTTTGCGATAAGCACCCGCTGCTTTGTGGAACGCCTTAATTTGATAGGTGTTATCAATATCAAAGCCATTCATGATAACGCGGATGCCAAAATCCTGTTCAAACACATTAATAAATAATCGCTCATCATAAAAACCAACTTTTTCTAATACTCGTTTTCTTATAACTGATGTGCCACCAATAAAGCCTAAGTTTATAGAGTTATCCCATCGGCTCATAAGAAGTTTATTCGCATCATCCCATGAAAAATGTCCCAGGTTGAGAATACCTGTTTTTGGATGATGGCAGAAAAATTCCACTATTTTATGATACGCATCGGGTTCCGGATAGGCATCATGGTCTAAAACTATAATATATTCTCCCTGTGCAATAGCAAACCCATCATTCCAGCCGCCGATGCCATTATTTGCCTGTCGCTTGATTAGTTTCACATTCGGGAAATCCTTTTCCACCATTTCTGGGCTTCCATCGGTGGAAGCATTATCAACAACAATAATTTCAATCTTATTCATTGGATAATTTGCCTGTTTTATCTTGCTGATAATAACTGATAAGTCATTTTTATTATTCCAGACCAAAATATTTATAGTAATAAGAGGTGTTTCTTGCGTCATAAATTATTCTGGTCGTGACCTCGTGGGACAAGACCACATATTTTGTAACCAGCTATTTTACTCATATACAGGATACTCTTGTTTTAAAATACTAACTCTGGTAATCTGGGGACGCATACCTATTAATAAATAATTCGTATGTGTCCCCCGCTTTCCCAACTGGCTCTAACGCGCCTGCCAATTCCCTATTTTAGTCCTTTGGCATAATGATTTTAGACCTGATTTTCGCCAGAGATATCTTAGTCCTATTTCCGTCCCGAAAGAATAAAAGGCTGTTATTATATATTTGAACCTTTCCGATGATAATTCGGTTGGTTTATATAGTTTAATGTGTTTCTTAATAATTCGACGACGTGTTCTTTGTAAAATTTGTATGGCCGCTGTATTTCGGCTTTCACCATGCATGCGCCAAAGAAGTAAGGGCTCTGGCAATAATTTCCCATAAAATCCTTTTTCAGCAAAAGAAAGCCAGAGGTCCCAATCCTCCCTGAATGGTAAAGTTGGGTCAAATCCTTCCGTCTGCATAAAATGCGATTTCCTTATTAATGAACTTCCGGATATAGATATAAGATGCTTTTTAAGTAGTGATATATCATATTCGGAATTTTGTGCTATACGATCTATATTACCGAACAATTTTAGATGAGTATAAACAAATGATATCTCAGGATGTTCCATTAAAACCTTCATTGTTTTTTCAACATAAGTGGGGTCAAATTTGTCATCAGCGTCCAGCTTCATAACATATTCCGAAGTTGCTGTCCTTATAGCCGGGTTTAATGTATTTGCCAAACCCTGATGCTTGTTATTAACGAATTTAATCCCATATTTTGAGGCATACTCTGAGGCAACATCTTGAGTGTTATCTTGCGAACCGTCGTTTATGACGATTATTTCCAACGGCTGATAGGTTTGATTCAATGCGCTTTCTATGGCTTCTCCTAAATACCGGGCATAATTTGCAGCAAAGGGAGATAATTCCACGCCGTAGCTATCCCAACCATAATCTCTGGCAATTTCAAGCAAAGAACCAAGGGCACAACCAATATCCAATATCTTTCCCGATGCTTTATATTGTGCTATTTCTTTCATCCTACTGATTGCGGCATTCCTAATCATCCCCAACATGCTAAAATAGTCTACGCTCCGCATATCAGGAACGGCTCCTCTAAAATATCGCTCTGAATAAATATTTTCTCTTTCATCTTCTTTAAAACGCGGATTGACATAGACCAAACCACAAAACCTACACCTTACTATATCGAATCCGTCTGCCTTGAATAATGGGATCGTATTATCCACACCACATAGATTACATTTTACATATTCTAACATTTTTTAACCTTTCCATGTTTTAAACATCCCGGGGAATGCGCTTTTATTCGGGAATTTGGTTTTGGGTCTCCTGCTTGGATTTTACCATATCAACCAGGATTTCCCATTTAAGATATCTTGAGAGTAAAAAGAATTCTTCCATACGTATAAAATAAGATAACAGGATGAAAACAATTCCACCGGCCAAGACTGAAATTATCAAGCGAGGTATAAGCGCGAGTGATGGCAAACAATATTTATAAACAAGATAAGAAATTATTCCCATCACACTTGTAATCAAGAGTGTTTTAATAAAGGCAACGAATATTAATCGGCTTCCTTTCACCCTTACCTTGAGATGAAATAAAAGAAAGATAATTAAAAAACAAATGATACTTATTAGAGAAGTAGTCAGGGCCAGACCGTTCAAGTCAAGATACTTTACCAGGATTAGATTCAAAGGGATACACGCCAGTGCGCAAAACACGCTGGCAATTAAAGGGGTTAAGGTATCCTGCAAGGCGCAAAAGGCCCTGCCCAGGAAGGCGAGATTAATGCCAGCGAAAAGCCCGATGCCTAAATAGGTTAATGCCCCAGCCGTAAGCGCCGTATCGCGGGTGCCAAAACGTCCATATTCAAAAAGTATCTTAATAATCGGCGTTGAGAAAAAGATGAGATAAAAGGAAATCGGCAGGGCGATAAAATTAAACAACCTGAGGCTTATGGTGGATGAAGCATTAAATCGCTCGGTTTCTCCTTTTGCGCATTGCAGGGCGAGAAAAGGAAATAAGGCCATAATAATCGGGGAGAGTATGATATTTAAGGGGAGTGAACCAACCATCTGAGCGAAATTAAATGCCGCAATACTGCCTTCGCTTAATTTAGAGGCCAATATCCGCTGGATAATTGGATTTACCTGCGCGATAATGGTCCCGAGAAGAATAGGCATCATTAATATAATAATTTTTTTCAGCGCCGGATGATAGAATCTTAAACAGAAGCCCTTAGGACCTCGTTTAGGTAAAAAATACCATTGAAAACCTAATTGTAATAATAAGCCAACCATTACGCCGGCGGCTAAACTATGTATTCCGAGACGATGACCGAATAATAAGACCGAACTAATGATAAGACAGGGAGGTATTAATCCACAAAGAGAGGGCACGGTAAAACTCTGGTATCCGTAGAAGGCGGCCGAGACAAGTAAGGTT
>JAZDMB010000008.1:0-38997 GCA_043801445.1 Planctomycetota bacterium | reverse complement strand
CTGAGGTATAAGTAACATTAGTAGCAGCATTAGTAACACAGGTTGGTGATATCGGTAATAGTGTGGTAAATGTCAGATTATTCCCATTAGTCGTTCCTCCTGAGTTAGTCCCGACTACCCTGAAATTATAGGAAGTATCAGAGGTAAGACTGTCGGCTGTGGCTGTAATCGCAACACTGGTAGTGCTACTACTGATAGACTGAGTATTTGTGGTAATAGTATACGTGGGCGGGGTAGCAGAGATTCCGAGCCCAAACCAGGCAGTTGTAGCAACCCCATTCGGAATAACCGTGCCATATAATATGGCTGAAGTAAAACTGATATTATCAACATCATCAGTCATGCAGGTCGGCGCTGAACCGGACGAATTACCGGTAGTAAATGTCCGGTTATTACCATAATTTGTTCCGGCAGAACTGGTCCCGGCAATCCTAAAACTATACTCTGTATTTAATGATAACCCGCTGATATCAGCAGTAACCCCAATATTTGCAGTGCCGCTGCCTATTGCCTGCAAAGTTGTGGTAATAGTATAAGAACCATTCAAGCCATAACCAAAACAGGCATTAGTTGGAAGCGCATTGGGATTAACCGTGCCATTTAATCTGGCTGAATTAGTAGTTATATTAGTGGCGAGTTTAGTGACGCAGATGGGTTTCGGTGATACCGTGGTGGTAAATGTCCGATTATTTCCATAGGTTGTTCCGGCTGAATTAGTTCCGACAATCCTAAAATTATATAGAGTGTTTTCTAATAACCCGCTTATAGTAGTAGTAACCGGGAAATTACTCATCCCGCTGCCGATGGGAGAAGAAAGTGTGGTTGAACCGTAAGAAGCAGTCAAACCATAATTGAAATAGGCAGTTGTAGCAAGTGTATTAGCATTAACCGTGCCATTTAATTGGGCTGAGCCATAACTAACATTGGTAGCAAAACCGGTGACGCACACAGGTGTTAGTCCAGGAGTAGTAAAAGTCAGGTTTGCCCCATCGTATGTAGAGCCGCCTCTAACTGCCTTGATTCTAAAGTTATAGGTTGTATTTATTGATAATCCGGTTATGTTAGCAGAGGCATTGATATCAGTCGTACCATCGCCAATGTATTGATAACTGGTGTAGAGGTTATATGTCGTAGTCCTGCCATACTCGAAATATACATTAGTAGCAACACCATTAGGGTTGACCGTACCGTTTAAGGTAGCAGTGGTCTGCGTGACATTAGTGGCCGGATTGGTAACGATTGAGAACGTTACGCTACTACTACTTCCGCTAGTGTTTTCATCGCTGCTGCTGCCACAGCCGCCATAATTAAAGGCAACAACAAAAGATATAATAAATAGCAGTAAATACACTGCATAACTGGCAGTAAGAACACTGCCAGTAATAAATGCTATAATCTTTATCCATAATTTATTCATACCGATCTCCTTTTATAAAATATTAATTAAGGGACTTATGGACCTATATTCCTTCTTAATTTTAATTGACATACATTTAATTCCAAATAATGTCAATAAGAATTTGAAGTGTTCGTTATTTTATTATATATGAAACTGTCAAGAAAACTTCGTAACTTCTGCCACAAAGACACCAAGACACTAAGAATTCTTTGTGCTTTGTGTCTTCGTGGCTAATTTTAATATAATTTCCTACCCGACTGACATATGCAATTCGGGCAGGTACCATCAAGATAAAAATTAATATGGGTTTATTATTCGCAACAGCCGGTATTCCGCGTAGTGCTAAGAAACCTGATACTATCTCTGGGTTAGAACATATCAAGGAATTAGGGCTTGACGGAATGGAATTGGAATTCGTCCAGGGCGTACGGATGAATGAATTACTAGCTAACGAAATTAGGAAGAAAAAAGAGAGCTTGGGCTTAACCCTAACGGTGCATGCGCCTTATTTTATCAATCTTAATGCCAGAGAAAAAGAGAAAATTACAGCCAGCCAGATAAGGATATACGAAAGCGCCCGTATCGGCGCACTCTGCGGGGCAATTAATGTTACCTTCCACGTGGGCTTTTATCTGGGTGATACTCCCGAAAAAACATACCAGGCAATCAAGAAAAATCTCAATACCATCATCAGGCGACTGGAAAAGGATAAGATAAAAATTAGATTAACGCCTGAATTGACCGGCAAGCCGACCCAATTCGGTTCTTTGGAAGAACTGATTAGGTTAGTAAAGGAATTACCCGCCTTCGTCAAGACTTCGGCGGGCACGCCTCGATTGGGATTTTGTCTTGATTTCTCGCATTTTCACGCCCGTTCCGGCGGTAAGAATAATTCATACACTGAATTCGCAGATGCACTTAAGAAAATAAAAAAGGGATTGGGCAATGAATTCCTGAAAAGAATGCACATTCATATATCGGGCATCAAATATTCTATCAAGGGTGAACGCGAACATCTCAATCTACAGGATTCCGATTTCAACTATAAGGATTTATTAAAGGCGTTAAAGGATTACAAGGTAGAAGGAATCTTAATCTGCGAAAGCCCTAATCTTGAAGAAGATGCAATGCTGATGAAATCGTATTATAAATCAATAAAATAAGCCACAGAGAATAAAAAAGCCCCCCGAAGTAATTTCGGGGGGCTTTTGCTACTATCTCTGATTTTACTGAACTCCGACAACGTTCCCGCCTCCATCAACCTCAAGAGAATTATAACTCGTTATATTTGTTATAACTGTTCCTGCTCCCATACCGGTGTTTATTCCGCTTATTAGCAAATTAATACCAAAAATAGATTTATTACGTAGTACATAGAAATTCACACCTAATTTATTTCCTAAAATAGAGAGTGTTGTGGCATTAGGAATAAATGTTGTTGGCGCTGCAACTACTTGAGGGATAACATAATTTGTCACGGCAACCGATGCCCGGATAATATCACCAACTGTTACCTGAGGCGTGCCTGGAGGCACCCCACCCCCACTCATCTGGCTTTGAATAGTGGTTAGGAGGGTCGGCGACAGACAGTAGTTGATGGAATCAACCATTGCCTTTAATGCTGGTCTGGCTGTTGCTGTATTCGAAAATGTTGTATAGTTAATATCATAACCCTGACCGCTAATTAATGTATCCATTACGGTCATAAATGAATAAATAGCTATAGATGCTCTTATCTTAACCAGTTCTGCTTCAGTCACCGTTGTAAGATTTTCTATGCCTTCCATCGGGTTTGCGGTAAGGTCTGAGGCTGTTAGTCCTGTAAGACCTGCAGTTGACAGAACATCAATAATTTCTATCTCGGTCCAGCCATTTGCCAATAACGTGGTTAAAGGCGAAGCAACCAACGTAGCTGTTATGCTATCAACTATTCTTTTGATGTTGCCGGTATAAGTAACACCGTTATGGGTAGCTGTGACAGTACGGTCTAATAGTAACGTTGAGGTCGTGGTCAGCGCATTAGCAAAAGTAAATACACCATTACTGTCGGTAAGAGTAGATAGTTGTTCTCCCGTGTCCCATTGCCCGTTATTATTAAGGTCTTCAAGGAATCTGGCGCCGACAACATAAGGGTCTACGGCGATTCCCCGTGCCCCTACTGTAGGTGTACTGCTACCACTACTTGCTGATGTGCCGCAACTTGTAATCGAAATGCCGACTACAAATATAACAAGCGTCATCATTGCTATGACTGTCCAATGCCATCCGTTCATTCTTATCATACTTTTCCCCTTTCATATTAATTACTTATCCCGACAAAGTCTATCGGGATCCCGTTGTAACCTACTTGGATCACCCAGCGGGATTAGTTTATTTATATTATATTATATCAGATAAAATAAAGTTGTCAAGCTTTTTGTTGTTAGAATTGACCGTTTTCCATATCAAGCGTCTTTGACATGGTTAAGCCGAGGGACTGTCTTTCTGGTTCTGGTCTGGGCGCATTCCCAGGTGTATTCATATAGATGCAAGCCTTTCGAAGAAGCAATTATCTCGCCGTCTTCCACGCCAATCTCTGATGCCATATATTCTTTAAGTAATTGAAGACCTGCTAAATTAGAAGGTAAGCCAGCCCAGAGATCCCAGGAGCGGAAATAGATGATAAAATGCAGTTTTCCGTATCGCACGCGGGTATCAATAATCCGGAGACAAGGAGGGTCCATTAGTTTAATATCAGAGGGCATCCCAATTTCCATTACCGCCTGATTGGTTCCGAATCCCTGGGTTTTATAAATTTTTATTACTTCCTCAATCTGGTTAACATTGAGAGGCATTTCTTTAAGCATGCTTTGGAATGTGCCGTCATTAGGAATTTTCACACTGGGTGCCACAAGCCGTTCGCCGTAGGTATAATCTTCGCCTTGCTGTTTTTCGCCGGTTAAAAGATAATTCATATACTGTTCCACATATTCCAGCGAAGTGGGCGCCGGGATACCGCCGCCTTCGGGCATCAAAGGAATAATCGGCCTGTGAGACGGCTGTCTTATCTGAATACAGACAAAATCAAATTCCAGACGTCTTTGCCCTGCAAAACTGCCGCGCGTAATAGTATAAATATGTCCGTAATCAAGAATTTTGCTGAGCGCCTGGAACCAGGCATCGCCCAAATCGAATGCTTCAATAAATACCGGCGTCATTCTATTTTCTGCTTCCGGCATAACGCTCTCCTTAAAGATTAGCCACAGAAAAAAAGTAATATTTATAAAGAATCCATGGGTCCAAGATAATATTTTTGGTTTCCCGGTCTCCTTATAGAAATTATCTGTGTTTATCAGCCCGCCCGACCTTTCGGTCTTTCGGGCTGGTGTCCATCTGTGGTTTCGCTTGGTTAAAACATTGACATATATATTATCAGTATGTAAATAAAAAGTATTATTTGCCAGAAAAATGATACGTTAAGCTTATCAGTTAATGAAACATTTATCTTATTTCATCACAGGCACCGATACCGGTATCGGCAAAAGCGTTATCACGGCCGGAATCTGCAGGATATTACGTTCAAAAGGTTATGATATCGGCGTAATGAAACCGATTTCTACCGGCGGCAGAGACGATGCAATATTCCTCAAGAAGCAATTAGGTTTAAATACTTCATTAGACCTGATTAATCCTTTTTATTTCCGTCATCCGATTGCACCTTTATTTGCGGCTCAATTAGAACACAAGACAATTCACATCCCAAAGATATTATCAGATTATCATACACTAAAAAAATCCCATCAAGGAGTTATCGTAGAAGGCGCAGGAGGTTTACTGGTTCCATTAAAACAAAATTATCTCATGGCTGATTTAATCAAGAATATGAAATTACCTTTAATTGTTGTAACAAGACCAACATTAGGCACAATTAATCACACCCTTTTAACTATTAATTCAGCTCGTGAATATAAATTAAATATAAAAGGTTTTATTGTGAATTATTATGATAAGAATATTAAGAAAGGGTGGACGGAAAAACTGAGTCCGGTTGTTATTGAAAGAATCTCCGGAGTTCGTTATTTAGGTGAAGTTCCTTATCTTACCGAATTAAACAAAAACATCATTCCTCACAAACCCTTTGAATCCATTCTCGAAAGATTATCTGACTAAATAAAAAAACAGGCCCCAAGCTTTATACGCTTGGAGTCTGTTTTTGAATCTACTTATTATCAAACAGTTAAATAACCTTTAATTCCTGAGCAACCTTTTTAATTTTGCCTATGGCAAATTGCAATTCTTCCTTAGTATGTGTCGCAGTAATAATACACCTTACTCTGGCTGCACCGCGTGCCACCATAGGAAAAACAATCCTGAATCCCAATACGCCTTCGTTAAATAATTTTCTACTGAATTCTACAGCCTTGACTTCATCACCGATAATAATCGGAACAATAGGCGTTTCTGATTTGCCGATATTTAATCCTAATTTTGCAACTTCAGTCTTAAAGAACTTAGTATTTTCCCAGAGTTTTTCGTGCCTCCACGTTTCTGTCTCCAGAACTTCCAGGGCAGCAATACAAGCAGCAGCAACACCAGGAGGATGACCGGTAGAGAACAAAAATGGCCTTGCGGTATGGATTAAAAAATCTGTTAAATCCTTACAGCCGGCAATATAACCTCCGATACATCCCATAGCTTTGGACATTGTTCCCATATCGATATCCCATTGTCCCTGTAATCTAAAATGGTCAACCGTGCCTCGTCCATTTCTGCCGAGTACACCCTCACCATGGGCATCATCAACCATAGTAAATGCACCGTATTTTTTGGCCAGCTTGGCAATGTCCGCTAACGGCGCGATATCACCATCCATACTGAATACACCATCAGTAATAATCATAATCCTCGGTGCACCTTGAACTTCCTTTAAGACCCTCTCCAGGTCTTCCATATTTTTATGTTTATAGATAAAACGTTTTGCCTTAGTAAGCCGAACGCCATCAATGATACTGGCATGATTAAGTTCATCGCTGATAGCAACAAATTTATCATCCTCGTCTTTATTTTTACCGGACAGGAGTGATTGAATAACGCCGCGATTCGCTGCAATACCAGCCACAAAAACCAGCGATGATTCCATATGTTTAAATGCAGCTAATTTCCTTTCCAACTCAATGTGGATATCCATTGTCCCGATAATAGGCCTGACTGCACCGGCACCAACTCCAAATTTCCTGGTTGCATCTATCATCGCTTCACGCATTTTGGGATGCGTGGCCAAACCAAGATAATTATTAGATGAAAGATTAACCACCTTTTTACCATCTATTACAGAAGTTGGTAGTTGTTCACCTGTAACTACTCTCAACGGTTGAAAAACACCTCTGTTTTTCAAGTCAGCTATTTCTTCCTTAAGAAAATCTAGTCCTGCCATACTTTCTCTTTTCTACAATTGATTGGTCTATTTAATTTGATTCAAACTGTTTGTTTTGCAAGTATTGGTTTAATAATCTTGCCTGCCGAGATACATCGTGTGCAAACTCGTATACGCTTTGTTTTACCATCAATAACTGCCCGCACATACTGAAGATTAGGTTTAAATCTTCTTTTATTAATACCGGTAATCTTCATACCGACACCACCTTTTTTCTTAGCTAAACCACGATAGACAATCTTATTACCAGTGCTGGGTTTTTTACCGCAAATTCGACAAATCCAAGACATTTAAAATATCCTTTCTAAAAATTAGTACTGTTTAATTAAGTATATCTTATAAACAAGATTATTATAATAATATCAAGAAAAAGGCCTTAAAATTAAAATATCGGGGCGCCCGGATTTGAACCGGGGACCTCTTGCACCCCAAGCAAGCGCGCTAAACCAGACTACGCTACGCCCCGACTATATCATAACAGGAATTTCTCTCCTGCTTAAAACGGAGTTACTTTTCCCAATTGGCTATATTACTTTCCTAAAGATAATATTTTCCTTGTACCATTATCTAATAAAGATATTTGTTTCTCCATTTCCTTAATAATATCCGTTATTAAGATATTTCCGGCTTCTCCTTCAATATTCATAATAATCCGGTGTCTAAAAACAGGTAAAAGCATCTTAAGTATATCATTCTGATTAACATACATCCTACCTTGTATTAAAGATAATGCCTTGGCGCCCAGAATAATAGCTTGGGCGGCCCTTGGACTAGCACCATATCGAACATATTGTTTAACTAACGACCCACTATATGAACTACTCGGATGCGATGCAAGAACCAATTTATTAGTATATTCAATTAGATTGCCGGCAATCGGAATTTGTTTTACCAAAGTTTGATATTTTATGATTTCTTCGCGATTAATCAAGGAAGAAATGGATATTGTTTTTTCTGTAGTGGTTCGATTTATAATTTCGTTAAGTTCTTCTAAATTAGGGGAAGACATCATAATCTTAAAAAAGAATCGGTCAAGTTGCGCTTCCGGTAACGGATAAGTACCCTCCATTTCTATCGGATTTTGAGTAGCAACTATCGTAAAAGGCGCCTCAATCGAATATCTGGTGCCGCTGACAGTAACACCTAATTCCTGCATTGCCTCTAAAAGAGCTGATTGAGTTTTAGGTGTGGCGCGATTAATCTCGTCGGCAAGAATAATGTTGCTGAATATTGGCCCCCTCTGGAATTGGAATCTCTTTTTACCATCAGTATCTTCGATGATAATATTAGTGCCTGTAATATCAGCTGGCATTAGATCGGGCGTAAATTGAATACGAGAGAAATTAAGGTTTAAGGATTTACTTAATGTTTTAACCAATAAGGTTTTGCCGATACCAGGAACTCCTTCTAACAAAATATGACCGCCTGATAAAAAACCGATAATAATCTGCTCAATAACATCATCGTATCCGACGATAAGTCGTTTTATCTCTGTCTTCAAAATAGTAATTTTTTCCTGAACCTGTTTAATTTCTAATTCTATCATCTTTTCAACTTAAATAATTAATGACACGTTTGAGTTTTTAGTTATTTCAATACCTTTCTTTGGCTATAACTGGAAATATTAAGCATCTGCCGATACTTTGAAATCGTTCTACGAGAAACTGTAAATTGTTTTTCTATCAATGCCGTGGCAATTTGGCTATCTTTTAAAGGATTATTTTTATCTTCATTTCCAATTATTTCTTTTACCGCTGCTAGAATAGAAGGCTGAGCATAGGAATTTCCATCAGCTGTTTCTGATGTGGTAGAAAAAAAGAATTTCATACTGAATAAACCATGTGGTGTCTGGATATATTTATTTGATACTATCCGGCTAATAGTTGAAAGATGCACCTTAAGATTCTCAGCCACCTCTTTCATCCTTAAGGGACGAAGATTTTCAACTCCTTTATCAAAAAAATCTCGTTGCAAGACAAGAATTTGTTCGGCAAGTTGCCTGAGAGTTATTTTTCTCAATGCTATAGTTCCTATTAAAGACATGGCTGATTTAATCTTCTGTCTAATAAAATCCATCGTTTCCTTGTCGTCTTGTTTTGTGACAATCATCTGTTTATAATATGGACTTATACCGAGTGATGAAAAAGGTTCTTTCTGTAGTTTTATTTCATAAGAACCATTATCAATTTTATTAATAGCAACATCAGGGATAATATAAGGGATATTCTCTGATGAAAAACCTGCTGCCGGATGAGGATTAAGAGCTTTGATTTCTTCCAACATCTTTTGTATTTTCTCTAATGATTCCCCTAACATTTTTGCCAAATGCGGTAATTTATTAGGCTGGAGCTGAGTAAGATATTGATTAATTAATATCTTTTTAAGTTCTATGTTCGGGTCATATTCTGCTAATTGCATAAGAAGACATTCAGCTAAATTCTGTGCGCCAACACCAGGAGGATCAAGTTTTTGAATAATTTTCAATACTTCCCTGACCGATTCTACAGGAGTGTTATTTGTCTGTGCTATATCTTCCAGTGAGGTTTTCAAATAACCGTCATCACCAATATTATAAATAATATCATTGCCGATAAGTTTCATTTTTTCGGATAATTCCATCAAAAGAAATTGAAAGTGAAGATAATCCTGAATACTTTCAGGCTTGCCGGGTGTATTTTGCATGGCTTCTAATTTCTTATCTGAAAGTTCTGCTCTTTGCCATGAACTCTTTCTGAATGTATAGTCTCTATCATCATCTAAAATATCTACAACCGTTGCAGAAGAATCGATATTCTCCTTAATTTCTTTTATTGAATTACCTTCTTCCTTGTCATCTTCATCAGAATCTGATTCTTCAGATATTTCTAATGTTGGATTTTGTTCCACTTCCTGATAAATACGAGCGTTCAATTCAAGAGTAGGTAGTAAAAGTATATCCATATTTTGGATTTGTTGAAAAGACAGCTTTAGCTTTTGTTCAAGTCGTGGTTGCAATACCGTCTTAAACCGGAATGTGTCAGGTTCTGGCGTCATATGTCACTAAAATAAAGTAATGCCGTTTTTCGGACTCAGTCTTTTTATCGCTGCCCTGTGCCATAAGCAGATCCCCGTCATTAGGACAAAGTTCACCTTCAAGCGACGCCTTGGCGTAATAGAATACTGCTTCTTTAAATAGTTTTAATATACTTGTTCTTTTCTTTCTCTAAGAGCATCACTTAAAATTGCCTTATTAAGATATTCAATATTGCTTCCCGCTGGAATCCCTCTCCCAAGACGAGTAATTTTTATCCGAAACGGCCTCAATTCCTTTTGAATATACAAAGCCGTATTATCACCTTCTATCGTTGGGTTAGTTGATAAAATTATTTCCTTGAATTTATTCTCTTTTATCCGTAGAATTAATTGTCCAATCTTAATGTCTTCGGGTCCCTTACCATCAAGCGGACAAATTACCCCATGTAATACATGATATAATCCTTTATAGATTGAGGTTTTTTCTATTCTCCAAAGGTCCTCAATCTGTTCCACAACACAAATAATAGAACTATCGCGAGAACCATCTCTACAAATATCGCATAAGTCACTTAAGTTGTTACCGACGAAATTAAAGCATCTTGCGCAAAGTTTAATATCATTAAGAGAAAAGATAGAATCAATGAGGTTCTGACGATTTTTATCAGACATCTTCAAAATATGAAATGATAATCGTTCGGCTGAACGTTCGCCCAACCCCGGCAATTTACTCAATTCAGATATTAATCGAGCTAAACTATTGGTTTCCATGAAAGATTCACTATTTGCCATATCTTATGATTTTCTTTTATGCCAGAAGTGTTAATTTGCACTATCGCCATCGGCATTTCAACGATTTCAAGATTCAATCATTTTATTTATATTTAATATACCATAACCAAAAAAAATGTCAATGAAATCATCCGAAGGAGTAGGATACAAAAGCAGTATCAAATAGGTTGTTGTAATATTATTAAATGTACGCTTATGATATCGTATTATTCCTGAATGCCTTACCTGATATTCCAAGGCTAATATGTACCAAGCTGTTTATTTACTACAGGAATAATGATTTTATCTATCGGAAAGTCTGACGAATAAACGAATGAACTAATTGTTTTTTCCCTTAGAATGATTTTGTGTTTCTGCAATAATTTCCATGTTTTCCGTATTAACAATTTCAGTGTCATTTTTTACAGTGCCATTCATCTTATCAATCTCGGAAAACAATCTAGAAATTCTTTGTTCCTTTTCGATGGTATCATCAAAATGGAATGAAAGTCTTGGAATATAACGCATCCTGATTCTTTTTTCTAAAACCCTATGGATATAACCTGATGCTTTATTTAATAACTCTAATGTCGTTTTACGTTTGTTTTCATCATCCAATACGGTAATAAAAATTTTCGCATATTGAAGATCTGATGTTGGTTCAACTCTTGTAATAGTAATAAATCCCAAATTAGGTTGCCTTAATTCATAAAGAATAATCTGACTTAATTCTCTTTGTAATTCCTTGGCAACTCTTCCCACACGATAAGTATTCATGGCATAATATAAATTATCTGCTATCTACACGTATTTAGACATTCAGATTGTATAAAAAAATAGTGATGAGATTTAACCAATTACTACTCAATATTATGACTTAAGCTAATCAGCAGATAATAATTAAGAATTAGGTACTAATTTTCTAATTTGCTTTTCTATTTGAAATGCTTCAATTATATCACCAACATTAATATCATCAAATCCTTCTATTCTTAGTCCACATTCAAAACCAGTATTAACCTCACGCACATCATCCTTGAAGCGTTTCAAAGAAGATATCTTTCCCGTATAAAGAATATTATTATTGCGGCATACTCTAACTAAACATGACCTTTCTATTTTTCCTTCTATAACAAAACATCCTGAAATATTGCCAAAACGGGAAATCTTAAAAATACTTCTGACAGATAGCTTTCCCACGGTAACTTCTTTTTTCTCCGGCTCTAACATTCCTTCTAAAGCCAGCTTCATATTCTCGATAATCTCATAGATTACATTGTATATTTTTATTTCAATGCCATGTTCTGATGCAAGATTTTTGGCGCGGTCTTCTATAGAATTATTGAATCCTATAATAATCGCATCAGAAACATCTGCTAATAATACATCAGATTCATTAATCTGCCCGGCTCCTTTATGAATTATTTTCGTTTTAACCTCTTTATATGAAAAGCTATTTAATAACTGCGAAACGACTTCCAATGATCCTTGAACATCGGTTTTGAGAATAATTTTAATCTCTTTCATCTGAGATTGTGCAAGCTTATCATAAAGATTGTCTAAAGTAGTATGTTGAGAAGTATTAGCTGTATCCTTCTTGCGTTCGTTATGTGCCTCTGATAATTCAGCAGATGTTTGTATACTTTCGACCACATAAAATTTATCTCCAGCCATAGGTAATTCTGCTACGCCGCTTACCTGAACTAATGTTACCGGACCTGCTTCGAAAATATTCTTTGAATGGCTATTAAACATTGCTCTAATCTTACCATGCGTACCACCGCAAGTAATAATATCACCGATTTTTAAGGTGCCATTTTGAACCAGAAAAGTTATCAGGGGTCCTTGAGATTCAGTAAGTTTTGCTTCTAGTACTGTTCCATACGCGCGGCGATTAGGATTAGCTTTTAACTCCATCATTTCCGCTTGAAGTAAAATCATTTCTAAAAGATGACTGACTCCTTGTCCAGTTAAAGCAGAAACCTCTGAAAAAATAGTTTTTCCTCCCCATTCTTCCGTTACAAGTTCTAACGAACTCAATTGTTGTTTTACTTTATGAAGATTGGCATCCGGTTTATCTATTTTATTAATTGCTACAATAACTGGAAGATTCGCAGCGCGAGCATGACTTATAGCTTCTTCTGTTTGAGGCATTACTCCATCATCAGCAGCTACTACTACAACAACTATATCAGTAACATTTGCTCCTCGTGAACGCATTTTGGTAAAAGCTTCATGACCCGGAGTATCGAGAAATACTATCCTTTTATTATTAATTTCTACTTCATATGCACCAAGATGCTGGGTAATATAACCTGCTTCAGTTGATGCTACATTAGCAGATCTAATTTTATCCATTAGTGAAGTTTTACCGTGGTCGACATGTCCCATAAAAGTCACGACCGGTGGTCGCAGTTTAAGATCTTCTGGTTTATCAGAAGTGGTGCGAATTAATTGACTGGTAACATCTTTTGATTTTTCGCAAATAATTTCATGATCAAATTCTAGTCCAATAAGAATAAGGGCATCTTCACTCAGATAATCATTAATCTGCATCATTATATCATGTTCCATTAGTTTTTTTATAATAAGATTAGCCCTTATCCCTATTTTCTCACAAAGCTCTTTAAGTGTTATCCGACTACTAACTATAATTTTTCGCTCAACCGGTTTAGTAATTACCGGAGAATGTGATTGCCCCATTGATTTCTTCTTAAAGAAAAAAGTCTTTTTGATAAATGGGTTGGATCTCACTGCGCTGGGTCTATCAACAATCTTCCCTTTCAATCCCTTTGTGTTCTCCGCTACCTCTTTAGAATAATAATTTAATTCGGTTGCTCTTAATGCTCTGATACCTTTTTCCTCTAAAATATCATCTTTTATTAAATTCGGAATTATAGAAGACGCTTCTATTTGCTTTGATTGCTTATCCTCCGGAGCTTTTGAAATATTCTTTGATAATTGAACTGGTATTGGTGTAGAAGAAATAGGTTTTACAGATGAAATTATTTCGGAAGAAAGCGATTTCTTATTATCCGTTATCGTGGAATTATCAACTTTATTAGATTGAAACCCCTTAAGTAATTTTTCCTCAATTTCTTTAGTTACATTAGCAACACTACTCTTGATATTAATTTTTAATTCTTTGGCTTTTATTATTAATTCTTTTGAGGTAAGCCCTAATTTTTCGGCTAACTGGTAAGCCCGCATTATATTTTATCCCTTATAATAAATATAGTCCTTAAATCTTATTTTCCAGAATTTGGAGTATTATCGAGTTCGGATTTTACTTGTTTTTTCTTATCAGCATTAATAATCGCTTCTTTATCTTTGACTGTCTCCTCAGAAGGCATTTGGTCTGATGAAACAACATTTATTTCCCATATGGTCAATTTGGAAGCCAGCCTGATATTTTGTCCCTTTTTCCCTATAGCTAAAGCAATTTGATCTGGACTTACAAAAATCCTAGCCTTCTTAACTTCAGTATCTATTTCTATAGCTTGGACTTCTGCGGGTTTCATGGCTGCAGCTATGAATAATTCCGGTTTATCACTCCATTTAATAACATCTATTTTTTCATCTCCAAGCTCCTCCACGATATTTTTTATTCTATTTCCTCGTACACCAACGCAAGCCCCAACCGCATCAATTTTAGGATTATCGGAATAAACCGCCATCTTAGTTCGGAAACCAGCTTCGCGAACTATTCTTTTTATTTCAATTGATTTATTACCTAATTCAGGTACTTCTAGTTCAAATAATTTTCTTACAAATTCAGGATGCGTTCTGGATATAACAACTCTAATGACATCATCATGTTTTTTTACACTTAAAACAATAGCTTTAATATAACTACCAAATCGGTAAGTTTCTCCCGGCACCTGTTCTTTTTCTTCAAGAACTGTTTCTACCTGATCAACCATTACTATCACGTCTCTTCCATCATACTTTAAAACTGTTCCGCTAACAATGGTATATAGTTTATTAATAAAAGAAGTATGGGCAACATCAGCTTCAGCCCCTCTGAGTTTCTGAGAAATTGCTCTTTTAGCAGTTTGAGCTGCAATTCGTCCCCATAATGATTGATCGATGACACCATTTTCATCCTCAGCTGTAATTTTACCGGTTTTGCGGTTAATGGTTATTTTAATCGGTTCTTTTTTCCTTAAATGATTGCTAACAGCTGAAGAAATAGCTTGTTCAATACTTTTTAAAATAACTTCCGGTTCAATTTTCTTATCCCGATAAATACTATCAATAAGTCTTAACAATTCGCCATTCATAAAATAATACCTTTATAAAAATTATTGTAAAGCGGAATTGGTATTATGTCCTTTATAAATGCTTCTGTCAAACTTTATTGATAATTATCTTTGACTCGGTTAAAATCGGACTGTATAATAATCTTAGTTCGATTAGATTGTTAAAATATTGAGAGCAGTATTATACTCTCTTATATTTTATTATTAAATCATAAATTGACAAAAACAATTTTAACCGTATATCAAAAACAGGTTATTCTGGTAGGCGTTATTTTACTATCCAGAGATAAAACCGACTCAGAAAGTAATAGTATTGCTTCTTTAGAAGAACTCTCTTTTTTGGCATCTACAGCAGGTGCAATTGTAGTAGGGCAAATCATCCAGGCTAGAAATAAACCGGATTCATCTTACTATATAGGCAAAGGTAAGGCTGAAGAGATTGCGGAATTAGTAAAAGACAAAAAAGCTACTGGCATTATTTTTAATGCCGACTTATCACCTGCTCATATTAGAAACTTAGAATCCGTTCTAAATGTTAGCGTAATTGACCGGACCGAGTTAATTCTTACAATCTTTAATACTCATGCACGAACTACACAGGCTAAACTACAGGTGGAACTGGCTCAGTTAGAATATACCTTGCCGCGCTTAAAACATCTATGGGGTCATCTTTCCCGTTTAGGCGGAAGTGGCGGCGTTAAAATAGGTATGAGAGGACCCGGCGAAAAACAATTGGAAGTAGACCGTCGTTTGATTTTCCAAAAAATTACCGGCCTAAAAAAAGATATTAAAGAAATTCAAAACAGACGAAAACTTGAGGTGTCAGGACGTTCGGAAGAGTTTACGGTTGCTTTAGTCGGCTATACAAATGCGGGTAAATCAACATTGATGAATTCATTGACTGATTTAAATGTCTTAACCGAAGATAAACTTTTTTCCACACTTGACACCAAAACATACTTATGGAAACTGAAAAGCGGACAAAAAATCTTTTTGAGCGATACGGTTGGCTTTATCAAAGACCTGCCCCATCATCTTATTTCTTCATTTCATGCAACATTAGAAGAAGTCCGTCAAGCAGATTTATTACTACACGTTGTCGATGCATCCTCTAAACAAGCAGAACAACAGATTAACGCTGTTAATGCAGTTCTTAATCAGTTAGAATGCAGTAATAAAGAAATAATTATTGTACTTAATAAGATTGACCGGGCAGACACTATTGAATTGGAAATACTCAAGAAACGCTTCCCCGAAGCTTATTCCCTTTCAGCATTAAAAAATATTGGATTGGATAAATTAGATGAAAAAATAGAAGAAATTATCAACAGACGACAATTAAAATTATCAATAAAAATCCCTGTTGAAAATGGACGCTTGATGGCATATTTACATGAACGGGGAACAATTCTCCAAAAAACTCTTATTAAAAATTCATATTTTAATATAAAAGTAAGATTAGGACAACGTGATTTATTAAAAGCCAAAGAATTAGGTTTATCTCTCAGAACCCAACCCTTGCGTAGAAGAACCGGATCTTCAAATAAAGGAGTTATTGATGAATAATTTTGCTGATAAATTGATAGAATCTATTCGTAATAAAAAAAGTTGTGTCTGTGTCGGACTTGACCCTAAACTTGACCTGATGCCGCAGGAAATCGTGCATAAATGTGAGGGGCTGAATTATGAACCACGTCTGCAGGCATCCGCCGCGATAGAAGAATTCTGTAAGACAATTATAAATATCGTCGCCGATGATGTTGTAGCCATAAAACCACAATCTGCTTTCTATGAACAATATGGCTGGTATGGATTACAGGTATTAGAAAAAATTATGTACCATGCCAAGGAGAAAGGATTAATTGTTATCCTTGATGTCAAGCGCTCTGATATCGCCTCCACGGCTGAGGCATACGCCAATGCCTATTTTAAGACTAAAGGAGCTTATGCAGATGCTATCACAGTTAATCCTTATATGGGGAGCGACAGCATGGAACCATTCATCAAAGTGGCAAAGGAAGAAAACAAGGGAATATTCGTCCTTCTCAAAACCTCTAATCCCGGCTCAAAGGACTTTCAGGATGTAATGCTTCAAGATGGCAAAAAACTATATGAACTTATCGCAGAAAAAATAGAAGTGCTCGGTAAGCCATTGATGGGCAAAAAAGGATATTCATCGATAGGTGCAGTCGTAGGTGCAACATTCCCGCAAGAAGCCAAGAATATCAGGGAATTATTACCCAAAACAATTTTTCTCGTTCCCGGTTACGGTGCCCAAGGTGCAAAAGCCGAAGACCTTAAAGCTTATTTTAACAATGATGGAACGGGAGCAATTATCAATGCCAGCCGAAGTATTATATACGCATACAAGAACCCTCAAGAAAAAAACTGGCAGGACGCTGTCAAATATGCGGTTCGGGAAATGAATACGCAAATAAATAATATCAGATAGTTCGATAAGCTTTTCTATATTTTGCTTGACATTAGAGTATGATATTATAAGATTTTCTTTTCTCAGGTAAACCGGTCGTTTAAATCAACAAAAATAAGGAGAATGCTATGCGTATAAAAACAGGAGTTGCCAGACATAAAAGAACTAAAAAAATAATGGAATTGGCAAAAGGGTATGACCAAGGTAGGCATAGGCTTTATCGCACCGCTAAAGAATCCGTAATTAAAGCGCGAGTTGATTCTTATTTCGGCCGAAAAAGGAAAAAACGCGATTATAGAAGACTTTGGATTACCCGGCTAACCGCAGCTCTCAGAAACAAGGGCATTACTTACAGCAGATTCATTAATGGCTTAAAAAAAGCTAATATCGTACTGAATAGAAAGATACTTTCTAATATGGCAATTACAGACCCGACAACTTTTGATAAAATAGTAGCTCTTGCTCAAACACAGAAGTAGAACAAATTTAATTGTATAGGAATTTCATTTTTACAGCTGGGTTTAACGGATATTCCCATCTGACTGGATGATCAGTCGGGCAGGTATCTTAATCAGTTAAATCCTGTTGTTTAATTTATTATGTCTTTATCAACATTAGAATCAGAGTTATCCAAACTTAAAGAACAGGCATTATCAGAACTATCAGAAATCACACCTCAAACAAAGAACCCATTAGAAATCCTGAAACAATTTGAAACGAAATATCTCGGCCGAGCAGGACTCGTTCGCCAGTTCACCCAGAAAATCTCAACCGTAGAACCGGCCGAAAAACCCAAATTGGGCCAGCTGATTAACGAGGTAAAAAATTATCTTACTGCTGAACTCACCCAAAAACTTGAGATAATCAATAAGACCGCTCAACCCAAGAATCATTCCATCTTATTTGATACAACTATTCCGGGCGATCAGAAACATCTAGGTCATTATCATCCGGTCTATAAGACTATGTATCAGATGAGCGATATCTTCAAACGACTCGGATTTAATATCGCATACGGACCAGAGATAGAGATGCCCTATTACAATTTTACAGCGCTTAATGTAACTAAAGACCATCCGTCTCAGGATGCCTTTGATACATTCTATCTGGCAGAAAGCGAACGTAAACTGCTTTTGAGAAGCCATACCTCGCCGGTTCAGGTCAGGACTATGGAACGGCTCAAACCGCCGGTCAGGGTAATTGCCCCGGGCAAGGTATTCAGATCTGATGACCCCGATGCTTCTCATTTCCCGATGTTCCATCAGGTGGAAGGATTAATGATAGATAAGAATATTAATTTCGCCCATCTCAAGGGCGTGCTGGATATCTTCTGCAAGGAAATATTCAGTAAAGATACCAAAACCCGTTTCAGGCCATCGTTTTTCCCGTTCACCGAACCAAGCGCTGAAGTTGATATCTCCTGTGTAATATGCTCGGGTCTCGGCTCTCTTAACAACACAACCTGCCCGCTCTGCCGGGGCGAAGGATGGATAGAGATTCTCGGCTGTGGAATGGTGCATCCCAATGTCTTTCACCATGTAAAATATGACCCTGAAAAATATACCGGCTTTGCCTTTGGTATGGGCGTAGAACGGGTGGCAATGCTTAAATACGGTATTAACGATATCAGACTATTTACCGAAAATCATTTAAGTTTTTTGGAGCAGTTTTAGAACACAGATTACACTGATTAAATAATCTATGGCTTGTTTTATTTATGAAAATTAGTTATTCCATACTTAAAGAATATTACAAGGTTTCTCTTGAGCCGAAGAAACTGGCAGAACTACTTACCAATCACGGTATCAAGGTGGAATCTCTGGAACAATCCGGCAATGATGCGGTATTTGAACTTGAGATAACCGCCAACAGACCCGATTGCCTTAGTTTTATCGGCATTGCCCGTGAAGTGGCGTTACTCACTAGAGCAAAAAGCATAGAGCATAGAGTAAAAACCTCTAAACTATACACTCTTCGCTCTAAGCCATTCATCCAGATTAAAGATACTAAACTCTGCCCGATTTATATCGGACGGATTATCAGGGACATTAAAGTTGCTCCTTCACCAAACTGGCTGCGGGCGCATCTTGAATCCATCGGATTACGCAGCATTAATAATATCGTTGATATTACTAATTTTGTAATGATGGAAACCGGTCAGCCATTACACGCCTTTGATTTGGATAAATTAACCGATAAGCAGATTATTGTCAGAACCGCCAGCAAAGGCGAGAAAATAACCGCTATAGACGGCAAAATCTATGAACTTTCTCCAGAGACATTAGTGATTGCCGACATTGAAAAACCTGTTGCCATTGCTGGAATAATGGGCGGAAAACAAACAGAAGTAATAGAATCAACCAAAAATATCCTTTTAGAAAGCGCCTGTTTTGATGGCGCTGTTATCCGCCGCGCCTCAAGAAAACTAAAATTATCATCTGATTCTTCTTATCGTTTTGAACGAGGTGTTAACCCAAATGGCGTTGAAACCGCTTCCCAAAGGGCTATAGAACTTATTCTCAAACTTGCCGGAGGCAAATTAACTGATTATCAAGCGCTTAACTATTTGAAACACAAAGAACACAAAGTTAGTTTAAGATTAGAAAGAATTAGTATAATTCTTGGGATAACTATTCCATTACCTGAAATAAAACTAATTCTAAAGGGATTAGGTTTTACGATACTATCCGCACAAACGAACAACACATTACGTTTGCTTGTCCCATCTTTCAGACCGGATATCAATCAGGAGATAGATATTATTGAGGAACTTGCCCGTGTTTGGGGTTATGACAAAATACCGACCGTAGCTCCTTCTATTCAATTACAAACATCTCAAGAGGATAAAACAGCCGAAACCACAAAAATCACGCGAGGTCTCCTTGTGAAATTGGGTTACAATGAGGTGTTGACAAATAGTTTTTGGGATAAAGATAAATGCGCAGGTGTAAATGAAGCAAACATTATTGGAGTCCTTAACCCTGACGGCAATGTGGACCGTCTTTTGAGGACCAATCTTATTAAAGGAATACTGGACACATTTCACCTCAACGAAAATTATGACGCTTCGCAAAAGGCAATAAAATTATTTGAGATTAGCAAGGTATATAAAAAACCTAACGATGAAAAATATCATCTGGGTATTTTAGACACCAATGGTTTTTATGCGGTAAAAGGAATAATCTCTGATTTATCAGGCAAAATCGGGTTGGATGTATCATTTACTCGGGCAGAAAATAATAATTCAATAATGTTACCAGATGTACCTATTGAGAATATTACCTTGATTAACCTGAATAATATCACGACAGGATATTTAGGTAATATTTACGATGAAAAGATAGATAAAACTATTGCCATTGCTGAATTGGATTTTGAGGCAATCAGACAAAAGGCAAATTTATCCAAACAATATAAATCTTTCTCGCGATTACCAGAAGTAAAACGAGACCTGGCTATTGTTATTCCTGAAAATACTAAATGGGAAGATGTAGAAAAAGTATCCCGTCAGGCAATAAACACATCATCTAAAGATGTCCCCATTGAGAAATTAGAATTCTTTGACCTTTACCGCGGCAAGCAGGTGCCTGATGGACATAAAAGCATTGCATTTTCATTATCATTCCGTCATCCGACAAAAACACTTTCCAATACGGATGTTGACGAAGTAGTTAAAGTAGTTGTTGACGCCTTAAATAAAAATCTTCAGGCATCACTCAGGGCGTAAAATATTATCAGGACTTTGAAGATTCGGCAGTAATTATTCAATTTTTAATTTATTACCACATTTCACATATCATTTTTATTCAAAGAAGCATTGATATACTTACTTCTTCAACGCAATACGGTTACCTTGGCAACATAGCACAGCTAATGCTTCACACTAATACGGCTATTGTTTCATCATAGCACAGCCAATGCTTCACATTAATACAGCTATTGTTTCACCATAGCACAGCTACTGTTCCACACTAGCACGGCTATTGTTTCACACTAACGCGGCTACTGATTCACACTAACATGGCTACTGCTTGACACTAACACGGCTACTGCTTCACGCTAACACGGTTACTGCTTCACACTAACACAGCTACTGATTCACACTAACACAGTTACTGCTTCACACTAACACAGCTACTGATTCACACTAACACGGTTACTATAACAAACAGAGACCCTTACCCTGGCGAACCGATACCTCCCCCTACCCTACCCCCCACCCCCCTGAATTTTTTCGACTGCAATACCGTATAAAATAAGGGTTTGGATGGTTTTTGATACAACTGGGGAAAAGTAAAGGGGTTATAGGAAATAGCCAAAATCCATAACCCATTTGATATCATTGGGTTATGTAAAACAAAAAGGGCTTGCTCTAACTGGTAGGATAATAAAGGGTTATGAAAATTATTCCTGACAGAACAATCCTTATTATAAGCGGGCTTCAGCCATTTTAGGACTCAAGTTATAAATATAACCATCTTGAAAACACTTCTTGAACCCTAAACTTTTTATAATAAAAACCGGCTTTTCAGACGAGAATATTGACTTTTCTGGTAAAAAGTTTAGTATAAAATTTAGCCACAGATTACACAGACCAATCGGTGTAATTTTGGAATAGTAATCGGATTAAACTGATGCAATCTGATTTATCCGTCAAATCTGTTTAATAATAAATAGTTTGCATATTAAATTACTCAGATTAAATAATCTGTGAAATCTATGGCTTATTTTTCTTGTATGCCACAAAAACCTTCTTTTATGACTGTTAGTCCTGAGGAAATTGAACAGATTAGGCAATTTCTTAATGCTTCCCTGTCAAAGTGTAAGGACGGGAAATGGAGAGGATACCGTCAACGTCGTCGCGCACAGATAATATTCTTTTCTTTACATGGCAAGACTTCTCATAAGATTGCCAGAGAATTACACTGCAGTGAACAGACTGTCTGGAAATGGCGAAAGGTCTATAAACAAAAAGGACTTGATGGGCTAAAAGGCAAATATCTTTCATCTAAATTATAATAATTTCATGGCTGTGAATCTATCAACCTTCGCAACAGCATTTCTCGACTTGATTTATCCCCGATATTGCCTGATTTGTTATACCTCTCTAAATAATACAAATAAAAAAGCATTATGTTCAGAATGTGAAAACAAAATTGAGTTTATCAATCAAAATACTGCCTGCCCAAAATGCGGCGTAGATTTAGGTTCTTATGTTGAGCCGGAAACATTATGTCAGGAATGTCATTATCATCCACCACGTTTCACTAAAGCTATCGCAGTTGCCAGATACGAAGAAATAATGAGAGAACTTATCCATAAATTCAAATATGCCAGAGAAAAAATACTCTTGGACGAACTTGCTAATCTACTTATTAAGAAATGGTTAGAAACTAATTCTTCGTTACCATTGATAGACCTTATTATTCCAGCCCCTCTTTATCCTAAGAAATTAAAAGAGCGTGGATTTAATCAATCTGAATTACTGGCAGAACGATTACATAAAGCAACAGGAATTTCCCTTGAGATAAATAACCTCATTAAAATACAATCTACTCCGGACCAAGCCGGCTTAGATTCTGTAAACAGACGGAAAAACCTTATAGATGCATTTGAAGTAACTCGTCCTCAAGGTATTAAAGATAAAAACATTCTCTTAATAGATGATGTTCTTACTACCGGTGCGACTGCTTCAGAAATTGCCCGGATACTCAAAAAAAACGATGCTAAGAGTATCTATGTCATTGTCCTTGCCAGATAATTTTTTACCACTCCCGAATGAAGTTACCATAGTAGAACTGCTTCGGGATCCCGAAAGCAACTTCTCTGAATAGCCCATCGGGAAAAGACACGAAGAAAACAATCTGTTAATTTCTTCTTAGTACCTTCGTGTCAGAAGTTACAAAATTTTCTTGACATCTATAATAAGTGAATCTACAATACCCGTAATGAATTCTTCTGATAATCATTATGTAGGAATATTAGCCAGCGGCGGTCCTGCACCAGGTATAAATGGTGTTATTAGTGCCGCCACGATTGAATCTATCAATCACGGTTGGAATGTCATCGGTATCCTTGACGGATTCAAACATTTGGCAGAAGGTGATACCACACAAATTATTCCTTTAACAATTAATGATGTATCACGGATTCACTTCTCAGGTGGCTCAATCTTAAGAACATCACGCGACAATCCCACTAAAGACAGCCACAAAATTAAAAATGTTATTGAATCTCTTTTGAAATTAGATATAGATAAACTAATAACCATTGGCGGTGATGATACGGCTTATACAGCCAGTATTGTATCCAAAGAAACAAAAGGAAAGATACATATCGTCCATGTTCCCAAGACAATAGATAATGATTTGCCATTACCCGAAAACAAATCTACATTCGGATTTCAAACCGCAAGACATGTCGGTGTGCAGATTGTCCAGAATCTTATGGAAGATGCGATTACTACTAACCGCTGGTATTTTATTGTAACAATGGGCCGTAAAGCAGGCCATCTGGCGTTGGGTATTGGTAAATCAGCTGGAGCGACTCTGGCAATTATTGCCGAGGAATTCCCTGAAAAGACCATCAGAATATCGCAGATAAGCGATATTCTGGAAGGTGCCATCATAAAACGGCTTGCCTCCGGCAAAGAACACGGTGTAGCAATACTCGCTGAAGGACTGGCAGAAAAACTTGATCCGAAAGACCGCAGTCTTATTGATGTAGAAAGAGACGAACACGGAAATATTAGGCTCTCAGAAATTGACCTCGGTAAATTCCTGAAAAACGAGGTAAAAAAACGACTTGAATCAAGGGGTATTAAAATAATTGTCGTTGACAAAGATATCGGCTATGAACTCAGATGCGCTCCCCCCATACCCTTTGACTGTGAATATATCCGTGACCTTGGTTATGGTGCCAGTAAATTCCTTCAACAAGGCGTAAGCGGTGCAATGGTAACTTTGCAAGCCGGTCGGATTATCCCAGTTTATTTCCAGGATATGATTGACCCTGTGACGGGTCGAACCAAGGTGCGTTATGTGGACATCAATACTTCATCTTATGAAGTTGCAAAGTCTTATATGATAAGACTTGAACCAAAAGATTTTAAAGATACCGCACAACTGAATAAGCTCGCTAAGGCCGGCAAAATGACTACTGACGAATTTATTAATAAATTCGGTTGGATAAAAACAACATAAATAAAACCGCAAAGGCGCAGAGATTTCAGGGAATAAAAATAACCCATTAAAATTTCCTTGATAGTATAGAAAATCATATAATCACAGATAAACACTGATTGTTTGTGTTAATCTGTGATTGCGAAGTTTTCTTAACGTTTCTTTCATCTCTGTGATAAAATATATATGAAAATATATCAGAATAGTCAGGAATTAAGAGATGCACTGGTAGAAACCATGGATTTCTTTCCGGATAATACTCTAAAAATAATCAATCCCAAAAATCTTAGAACGGAAATAACTGATAATCTTATTTATACCTATGTATTCAGTGATAATATCAACTTAAAAAAGAAGATTGGATGGACTATCCGTGAAATAGCAATTTCTATCGGTGCCATACCATCCAGTATCCAAAAACTTTATGAGGCTGCGGCAAAAGGTATCTACAACCAGAAAACCGTCCCGGCTATAAATATCAGAGGTATAACCTATGAGGTCGCTCGCGTAATATTCCGTGCTGCCATAAAAGATAATGTCGGAGCCTTTATATTTGAAATTGCCCGCAGCGAAATGAGATATACCGAACAAAACCCTGAAGAATATTCAACCGCCATACTTGCCGCGGCTATCAGGGAAGGGTATCGAGGACCTGTTTTCATACAGGGCGACCATTTTCAAGTAAGCTCCAAAAAATATGCCGCAAACCCTCAAACCGAGTTGTCCGATTTAAAAGACATTATCAAGAAAGCAATAGATGCCGGTTTTTATAACATTGATATTGATGCCTCTACCCTTGTTGACCTCCATAAACAAAATGTAGAAGAACAACAAGCAAACAACGCAAAAATAACTGCTGAATTAACTGAATACATCCGCCAACTCCAACCGCCTAATCTGAATATTTCTATCGGTGGTGAAATCGGAGAAGTAGGCAAACAGAATAGTACCCCTGAAGAGCTCGGGGCATTTATGAAACAATATCGCTCTTTCCTTAAACCTAATGTCAAGGGAATTTCCAAGATAAGCGTGCAGACCGGCACCACGCACGGTGGCGTGGTTATGCCTGACGGCTCTATCGCCGAAGTTCAACTTGATTTCGAGACGCTTAAAACGTTATCTGATATTGCTCGTAAAGAATTCGGTATGGCAGGAGCGGTTCAACACGGCGCATCCACACTGCCGGATAGCGCCTTTGATAAATTCCCGCAGACAGCCACGGCTGAGGTGCATCTGGCTACCGGATTCCAGAATATGATTTATGAAAACCCTCATTTCCCAAAAGATTTACTAATCGAAATAGATAATTATCTTTTAGCCAAACATTCGGATGAAATGAAACCCAACCAGACTAAAGAACAATTCCTCTACAAAACCAGAAAAAAGGCATTCGGTCCATTCAAAAAGAAGATGTGGGACATACCTCAGAATAAACTATCAATGATTGAAAAGGCGCTGGAAGATAAATTCAGTTTCCTTTTCAAGAAACTGAATGTAATCAACACCTCTGAACTAGTGCAAAAAATAATATAAGAAACCGATTATCTGATAAATCAGCTTAATCCGTGTAACTAATTAGAAATAAAATATGCCATATATAGACCAAAAAAGCCGCAAGAATATTGAACCGGAACTAAATGCATTGATACAGAAGCTCAAATCTATCCCGATAGAAAAGATAGACGGAAATATCAATTACTGCATCTGCCGAATGCTCAAGGAATTATATCAGCCGTCATACTATAATTATAATCGGATGATGGGTGTAATTACATGTGTCCATCAGGAAGTCTATCGCCGTTTAGTTGCTCCATATGAAGACAAGAAAATATCCGAAAACGGGGATGTGTTCTAGGAAAAAATAAAGGCGTGGTGACACACACCACTAACTAAAAGGAGTTGATATATGACAGAACAAATTCAGGAAGCAATACCTAACGGGGCAAGCAACATTGGAGCAGTCCCGTCAGGGACCAGTAACAATAATGTTAAAACGAGTAAATCCGCAATATGGAGTTTAATTTGCGGTATAGCAGGAGTAATTCTTTGCCTGCCGGCAATTCCAGCCATAATTTTAGGTATTATCGGTCTGGTTAAGATTAAGAAAAGCGCCGGCGCGCTTAAGGGAACCGGCATGGCTACAGCCGGGCTTATTTTGGGTGGACTAATAATTATTGCTTTACCATTCGTCGCAATAGTCGCAGCAATTGTTATCCCGAATATAGTTAAAGCGAAAAATCAGGCTGTAATGAGTATAAAAAATCAGCCACTGGAACTAAAAGCTAAAAGCGATATAGCAAATATCGGGTCAGCCTTAGAATTATATAAAATGGATTCCGGTGATTATCCTTCGAGTGAACAAGGAATTCAAGTTCTGATAAATAATGAACAGGAGAATTCATATATTAATAATATACCTGATGACCCATGGGGTGGGCATTATCAATATCGTTATCCGGGTGAGAACAATAAGGATTCTTTCGACCTATGGTCTCCGGGAGCGGATGGAGAAGACGGAACTACAGACGATGTAACTAATTGGCAGGCTACATCTGGCTGAAAGCGCTAATGCCATATCTATTCCCTGCAACGGGGTCCGTTGCAAGCTGGACAAGTTCCGATTAAATAAATATTCTTCTCCGCGAACTCTATGTCTCTGCGGTGAAGAATTTATCCCAATTTCGTGCCACATTCACCGCAGAATTTCGTATCAAGCGGATTGGCTGCTCCGCATTTAGGGCATTTAAGTAATCCCAATGTGGCGCCGCAATTATTACAGAATTTCCCTTCCCCGGCCGGTTTACCGCATTTAGAACATGAGGTCTGTTTGCTTTCAATCTTACCGGTAAATACAGCCGTAGCCATGGCTTTGGCTTTTATATCTTCCACCATCTTGCTGGCACGTGCCGCAGCCACTTCTGTTGATTCTCTCGGCGCGCATTTGATACATAATGTTGTCTGTTCGTTCCAATCGTTTTCGCAAGCCCATTTTGTGCATTTGGGACAACGATGGAAATGTCCTTTTGCCTCATTCTGGGCGAGTTCAAATGCGGTCTCATGTTCCTTATGCCATTCCGGATTCATACCTTTAAATCTTTCGCCGATGATATCAGTACCTCTTTGCACTCCATAGCCCACATTATATTTACCCGTTACCTGTGCCACGGCTCCGAGAATTCCGCCTAAGCTTTTGAAGAATCTGCCTTTCTTGGCGGTTTTGGATTCCTCGAATCTGGTTTTATAGCCTTCGTTACAAGCATCACAGAAAAATGTGAATTGGAATCCCGATTCAGTGCTGTTATCGGCGAAATTATCCACAAAACCCATTAATTTACCTTCTCCCATTTTACTTACCTCCCTTTACATATAATGGTTTATTACACTTGATACATTTATCCCCAAGAGGCGGTTGTTCTGCCCTGCATTTTGGATTAGGACAAATAACTGTCAGCCGTCCGGCGCAATGGTCGCAGTAATCACCGAAAAAGCTTATTTTGGCGCAGGAAGGACAGGCAACCTCAAGAACCAACCCGCATTGACTGCATTTCTTGAAAGCTTTCTGGATAGGATTACGGCATTTAGGACATCTTAACGACCCTAATGGATTTACTTTGCCGCACATCGGGCAGACATTTGAATCAGGCTCAATTAATTCATTGCAATAATTACAGGGATGCTTATATCCAGGCATCAATCATCCTCCTTTTAATTAAAAAGTAAACGGATTTAACTGATTTATCCGACAAATCGGCGTTATCTGCTTAATCAGCTTACTATTTTATTTCCTATTATTATACAAATTTAAATTGTTCTGTAAAATTAATTGGTAATGTAATCGGCTTCTGCAAACCCAGACCTTTCATATAATGACAGGTCTGGTTGCTTTTAACTGTTGATTTATTGCCTTTCAAATCGGAAATTTCCGCCTCGCCTTTCATAACCGTTAAGGCAACAGTATTTTTATCGGCATAGACCGAGAAAACACCTTCACTTCCCGAAATGACGATATCATCGGTATGAACCTTAAACCCAGTTTTAGGTTTTAGCTTATTAATAAAAAAGGTAACCGGACCGAATAGCAATTCAAATTCAAATTTACTCTTAAGTTTAATCCTGCCTCCGTTTGCGATGGTAATTTTATTTGTGGTATTATCACTGATATTTATCTGGCTGGTCGTGTCGGCGCTGATTATATCACCGTCGTTTAACTGGAATTTTTCTGCTATGTCCTTGATGATGTTGGAGCCTCTGATTATTTCGACTGATACATTTTTAGATGTATCTAATTTAGTTCCCTTGATATGGGCGAAAAGCGAGCGAAGTATATTTTCCGCCTCTTCCTTGTACATAAGACCTTCTTTGGCAAGAGTGCTTGGTTTAGCCGCACCGGTATTTTTGTCTGTTTCGGTCAATGAACTACAGCGGGTATCTCCGGACTGAAGGTTGGATGCCATACACAAAAACATTCCGCTTACCAGAATGTTTTTTATCCGCGCATACATATAACTCTTTTTCCCATTTGCCGCCTGGTAACAGAGTGCTTCTTCACCCAGGTAAGTCTCTTTTTGGATATTGATGCCCGATTTCGAGAATTGTTTTTTTGCCTGCTCCAAACCGGCTTCTATCTTTTCGAAATCTTTCTTGGGCACAAAAGCCTTAATCAAGTCTTTCATCGAAGTATTAGGCATTCCGGTCAAATTGTGGTCAAGCCCTCCTGTAGGCATACAACCGAAGATATCAACTTGCTGTTTAGCCGCATTTTCATCAACGAATCCGCTGATTATCAACATACCGGAAAAATCGTATTTATCGGGTATTTGCTGGCGCATTGTTTCTATGGCGGGATTAAAATCAATCGGTGTGGTTCCCATTATTTTACATGACTCTAAGTAACCGGCTTTTATCTGTTCCATTTTATGAACAGCGGATTCGCTTGACAACGGAGCTATATGGCCCAAATAGATAAGCAACTGGCCGTTGTATGCCTCATGCTTGTACATCTCCCAATTTCCCTGCTTTGCCGGCGGCAGAAGTTTTTCCATTTGCTGTTTGTCGGGCGGGTTAATCGATGCGACTGAAGAAATAGAATCTATAATCCAGTCCGCCGAAGGTGAGTTTTCCTCTGACACAGTCTTCTTCTGATTATTCTTCCTCATCAATATCATCCTTGTTCAACGGATCTGTTGTTTTATTGGACATACCTGGGACGGGGTTTTGTGCTGCATCAGGATTCACCGCAGGCGACTCTTCCGGAGTGATTTCCAGCTCCGGTTCGGGCAGTTCTCCGCCTTGCCTTTTCCATTTCAGGCTGTTATCGGTAGTCGTAACGTTAAAATTCAACAGGTTCATTACATCTTCTTTCCACTGCTCGGGTGATGAATGGATTATCCGGCCGATGAAAAGTTCCCGTAAGAGTTGCAGTTCAGGTATCTTGGTGACTGCGGTTTTATATTTTTGGTATTGCGGCTCTTCCAGTTTTTCTGCGGACAGATAAATCGGTTCGCGCCTGAAATTTACGGCTAACATACAGCGATTCATTTTCCTGATGAAAGCATCCACTTCATTATGCAGGTCTTCTATCTTGCTGAAATTATGATAAACCGTTCGGCTGGTGATTCTGAAGCAATAAGTTGCCTTCCCGCCGCCCACACTGGCAGCTGCTTCTATGACAACCGCATTACCCGGCGCTTTTGGATTAATGCTGTATATCGGCACCAGAAACCAGATATAATCGCCGGTCAAATCGCCCATCAAGCCCCTTTTTAATCCGATGCAGAGTTTCTGCTCTTGACCGAGTGGTCTGAGAAAATTATATCGCTCATTCATTCCGATGGTCTCCAGTTTTTTCTCCAAGTCAATCCATAATTGGGGCGAAACGGACTCTATGTCGCTTCGCCGGGCAACCTGCCCTTCTTTCATAAATCGGGCGGCTTTTCTGATATGAGCCGGATTTGCCCGCGGTAACAATTGCGAAAGTGACATCTGGACTTTCAAAAAAAGGTCATTAAGTATATCTGAAATAGCTGATTTGAAGGAATCGAATCTCGTTCCCATTTTAGAAAAGATGATTCTATCGCCCAACATGTTAGTTACGATAAGCGAATAATCCTGTTCCTTGATTTCAGCGATATCACTATAAGGAATCCTTATAAAATCACCGGTATCAGGCAGTATGACTATACCCGTATCGTATAATCGCGGTTCGCATTTACCTTTCTGTATCTCTTTGCCTGCCTGTCCCGATGGACATCGGGATGAATCAAAATAAACGAATTCAGCTTCCATTCCGGCTTTCTTTATTGATTCGTTCATCAATAATTCCTTGACGAGCATATCATTGCGTAATTTAGTGAGTGACCTGATAAAATCTTCGTATTTATAACCTAAATCGGAAAGAAGAAGTTTTTCCTTTGAGCTTAAGGTGAGTTCTATTTTATAGTCATGGGCAGAAGTCTTGAGGATATCCTTGTGTGCGAAAAACAGGACTTCGCCTAAATAAGGAAGAATCGCAAGGCTCTCATCATTAAGACGTGCCGAAGCCTCTCCGCCTGCTACTTTATTTCCGCCTTCGTCGATCAAAGAATAACTCAAAGGTATTTTCATAATGCAGTTACAGGTTTTCTGGACATGATAACTATAGTCTAATATTGCTAATCATTTTACCTCCTAAAGTAATATGAGTCAATAAGAATCTTAAATAAAAGACTGGCTGAATTATTTCTGATTTTTGGTGATTTTTTAGGTGTGGCGAATGTGGGCTGTTTCCATTTACCGATTCTGATAAAGCCTGCCCGTTTGCTCGATGAAATTGCACAACGGCCAGGGATGAATAACAAATTATCCTATAATAAAATCACGGGCCTTCTGGATATTCTGTATGTCGCCCATTACCACAATCACGGCATTTTCTGTAAGCGGCGTATCGGCTGAAGGATTATAGAGCATCTTTTCACCGGGCAGAATAATCGCTAAGACTAAAAGCTTAAACTTATCCTTTAACGGGACATCGATTAACTTCTTGTTTATTACCACTGAGCCGGGTTCTATAGTGATTTCTTCTATCCGGTAGGTGCCGGAAGTTTGCCTTAACATTGTGTCCAGAAATTTTACAGCAGTAGGACGGGTCATTTCTGATGCGATACGTAATCCGCCGATAATTGAGGGTGAAACAACACTGTCAGCACCGGCGGTTTTGAATTTATTGATTGCCTTGTCTTCTATGCCCAGCGTTACAATCCTAATATTTTTGTTATATTGACGGGTCATTACGGTTATATATAGATTATCCTTGTCCGAAGGCAGGGCGGCAATAACACCGGCTGCCTTTTCCACTCCAGCCGAAAGCAGGACCTCGTCTTCGGTAGCATCGCCGTTGATATAGATTAACTGCGGTATTGTCTCAATGAGTTTTTCCAGCCGTTCCTGATTGCGTTCAATGACGACAAATGATTTCAGTGTTTTGGCTAATTCCTGAATGATGTGGATGCCGGTTTCACCTGCCCCGCAGACAATATAATGATTGGATAGATTTTTGATTTCTTTACTCATTTTACGCCTCCTTAAAAATCCGGTTAATTCTATTTCCAATATGGATGCGGCAAGCATTGAGGTTACCGTAGCAATGGTGACAAGAGAAAGAATGATAAAGATAATAGTGAAGATTCTACCGGCTGGATTATGTGATAGATCAATAACCTCGCCATAGCCAACGGTCGCGGCGGTGATAACCGTCATATATATGGAATCCAGGAGATTACCGCTTATGAACCAGTAACCGGTTGTACCGAAAGAAATGATGAAAAGAAGAAGAACAATACCAATGATAATTCTTCTACGTAGATGCATATTTTTACAATTCTATAGGGACATAATCTCTGTCTTGGCTGTTTTACCTCGTGCTATACGTCGCCTTTCCGAACCTCCCGCCTGTGGCGAGGTCGCCCTTCGGGGCGGGTCGGGATTAACTACACAGCCAGTTGAAGCATCCAACCCACCTGACTTGATATCCCAGCCCGACAGGCTCGGTCTGGCGGGCAGTCAGGCAGATAGCAAGTAATTGGAGTTGCTCAATCCCGATGGTATATCGGGATAATTATGTTCGCTTCTAACAGGGCAAGCAGTAGTAAATTTAATCACACCCGCCTCCCGACGTAACGTCGGGGGACGGGTGTGCTAACAGATATTATTTCGGTAATTGTTTGAGCATCATCTCTGCACTCTTCGCCATAGGATCATCCGGATAATAGGTTACAATTTGTTTTAGTTTCAGTTTAGCGGTGTCCATATCGCCCTTTTGCATTGCGGCAGATGCCTGCGTGAATAATGTTGCGGCATTTTCAGTGGGTTTCGGGACATCGCCTGCTTTGGGCGCAGCAAAAATCTCGTCCGGTATCTTGACATTGACTTTAACGTCAGAATAAATGAGTGACAGACTTTTCATATTAGCAGGTATATCCTTGCCATCCATTCCTATTTCCATTTTTGCCGGGACAACAAATTTATCTACTGTGGTATAGGTGTTGGTGATGGTGCTGGTTACACCGGAAGCAACCGAGATCATTTTAGCAATCAGCCCGTCCTTGTATTCAAAATCACTGACCGATTCCATTCCATTTGCGGTTGTTTTAAACTGTTTAACTACCCATTCCTTAGTATCAATCATCATTACCAGTTTGGTAAAATCTAATGTTTTGTCTTTAAGAGGAACAAAGGTTACTTGAGTAACTTTAGTTCCATTCACGGTTGTTGCTTCGCAAGTGCCGGTAACGTTTTCTTTAGTAAGTTTGTATGTAACGCTGAATTTTTCCATACCCAATCCGCTCATTTTAACATAACTACCTATCATTGACTTTGCTATCATAGTGTTAGGACCAGGACCGCCGCCTTCAACCTTTGTTTTAAGTCCTTTGTCTTTTGCATAGTAAACCATAGCGGTAACATCAGTCGCTATCGAACAGACTGCCTTGGCAGTCAGGGTATCCAAACCGGGTTTTTCCAGTCCTACATAATTCTTTTCCAGCTGAGCTAAAACTGAAAACGCATCTTCATCTGCCGCAAACAGTTTTGTGTAGCCAGCTGCTAATCCTAACATTAGCAGTACCATTGCCAAGATTACCAGTTTCTTTTGCATAACCCCTTCTCCTTTGTATTTTATTACCCTTCTTTTATTTTATTCCGAAGACGACTACCCCAGAAAGTCCGCTTCGGAATCCCTCTCGGGACATCCCTGAAAGGCTTTAGGATGACAATTTCACTTTATATTATATATATTAATCTATTAAAGTCAATAGTTTTATATAAATATATCAATATATCACTAACGGGTCATAATTATCGGTCCCGGACAGAACTACTCCAGTGAAACTTATCTCGTTAGAGGTACTGCATCCGAGTAGTATATTTAATATAATATATTTTATTGACAGGGGTCGGCAATATGGTAAATAGTATAAATATCAACTGGAAAACCATTAAACTCTTGTTGTCCTTTAGTTATTTATGAAAACTGTCGTAGTAACCATTTCTATAATTTTTATATCTTTGCTGTTAAGCCAATGCGTATCAACACCGGCTGATAAGCCTATTCTCATAGTTAAGAAATCAACTGTGGATGCAATAATAAAAGATTTTAATGTTATCTGTTATTCAATGTTAAAAGGTGATACCCAGACTATCTATGCTAAATATCTGAGTTCTTCAATACAGGACTCCCAAAGTTATGATGAGTTTGTTGCTGATTACGAGACAAATAAAGAGACTTACAAGAGATTATTCAACGGGGCAATTTTAAAACAGATTGCGCCCGAGAACAATTTGGCATCAGCCATTATCGTCTGGGGCAACGGTGATTCTGCCCTGATAGAATTCATCAAAGAAAATAGTATCTGGAAGATCAATCATTTAAGAGGGCCGGCCGTGGTCTTTGACCATAACATGAAATAGATACCCTTTTATCTTAAGGTTAAATTGAGAGTCATAAAAAATGAGAGCATATTTTAAGTTGTTAATGCTATTTTGCCTGACTGTTTTGGTTGTTTGCGCAGGCTGCGTTTCAAATCATCACGGATTGTCGTCAAACGCCGGAGACTTAATATATATCGAGACGACGCCAACCGGTGCGAATATATTAATCAATAAAGAATTCAAAGGCATTACCCCTTTGGCCTTAAAATTACCCGGTGATAAAACGGCTCTTTCACTGAAAGTAACCAAAGACGGCTATGAAACAGAAGAGATAATGCTGACGCCGGAAGAAAAAGTTGACAACCCGAAACAAAATATGATAATAAATAGCACGATATTTTTCGGAGTAATCGGCTTCGTAGCTGGATTAGCTTCCGGGCGGGGTTTAGAGGGATTAGGCGGCGGAACATTGCTGGGACTGACAACCGGGTTATTGCAGAAAGATAAAAATTTAAACACAAGATATGAATATCCCCAGAAGGATATCCATATCAAATTGTCTCAAATAACGAATAAATAATTTTATCGTTACTTGTTTTCTATAAAAGATAAAAATATGAATAGCCAATATAAAATTATTGCCTCTAAAAAAATACCCCAAGAAAGCATCTCGTTAGGGATTGCAACGGCTACCCGCCGATTGAGAGCGGTATTATTTTTAACAGTTGTCTGGGCTGTGGTTTTATATGGTTGTACAAGTGTGGTGGAAACACCGACGGCTGAAACCGCAGCCGAACCGGCAGTTACTCTCATAGAAATAGAAACGCCGCCCTCATCGGAACCGATTACACCAACCTATCATGTTTTACCTGTTTTCAAGATGAACGATGTATTAAACGTCGAAGAAGAACTGAGATGGGACGGAACTATGGCGTTGCGAAACGAAGATTTCAATAAAACTTATCCCTTTTATAAACAATGTCTTCAGAATTATACGGAAAAAATCAATCTTATCGCAGATGATCAACTTAACTTGAAATCGGAACGTTATTATTCACTCTCAACCATAAAATCAAATACGCCCGATACGGGCCGGACTTTGATAAAAACATCTCTTGAGGGAAAAACACTTGGTCTGGAATGTAAAAACTATCAGATTTCGTCATGCGAAAAATTAGCCCCTAAAGATGCAACCATCATCAGCGATGACTATTCTTATGTGAATTCATTCAACTGGATTTATTTTTTATTGCCTTCTGCGGGAACGACACTGGAGGTCGGAGCATCCTATCCGATAAAAAATACAGAATTAGGCAGAATTATTTTCGGAGAGCATTTTGACGAGAAATCCTGCGTAATCAGCGGAAACGGCCTGCTTGAAGAAGTAACCGATATCAAAACAAACAAAACAACCGCCCGGTTATTAATCACTCTCAAGATAAAACAAACCAAAAAGGATAATGCTGTTTTGACTGTAGACTTAATCGGTTTATGTAGAATACCTATTGATTCCGAGCCGGCTTTAGACTTAGAAATCTCAGGTCCTTTTAATATAACCCAATCGTCTTTGATTTCAGAAGGAAAAAAGTTATTATCCTCTGTAGACGGGGTTTTAAAAATTAAATCCAAAATAACCATAAAAAATAACCAGGAGAAATAAAAATGGCCCATAGTTTATCAGCCAAAAAGAGAGCAAGGCAAAATATTACAAGAAGGATACACAATCAGAATATTAAATCACACATAAAGTCACAACTTAAAAAAACCAGAGCAATATTGGCAGCTAAAGAAACACCGGATAAGTCTATTAAAGACAAGTTAACCAATGAGATCATATTATCAGGCAAATTACTTGATAAAGCTGTTAATAAAGGGATAATCCATAAAAATAAAGCGTCCCGTCTGAAATCACGTCTGACATTAGCAGCTAATAAATTCGCGTTAAAAACGGCAAAGTAATTGCCGGCGAATATTTATCAACTGACTGTATGCGTTGTTTTATCTCTGCCTGCGGCAGGCAGGCATTTAATCTGTTTGATCAATGAGTAATGGTATTTTATATCTGGTCGCCACGCCAATCGGCAATTTGGAAGATATGACTCTGCGGGCGATACGTATTCTCAAAGAAGTAGATATTATCGCCTGCGAAGATACCCGTTTTACTTCAAATTTACTTAATCATTATCAGATAAAAAAGCCATTAGTCAGTTATTTTGAACACAATGAAAACCAGCGCAGTAAACACATAGTAGAAAATCTGCTGGCCGGTAAAAACGTGGCATTAGTCAGTAATGCGGGCACGCCTCTGATTTCCGACCCCGGCTATGAATTAGTTAACCTGTGTATTCTTAATGCTATCTGCGTAAAAGCCATACCCGGCGCCTGCGCTTTAAACTCCGCATTGTCAATCTCGGGATTACCGACAGACCGATTTATTTTCGAGGGGTTTCTGCCCAGGAAACCATCCAAAAGAAAAAAGAGATTACAGAATATTCTAGAAGATGAGCGCACTGTAATTATTTATGAATCACCTTACCGGCTCCATAAATTATTGTCTGAATTAAGAGAAATTTGCGGCAACCGCCAGATAGTCGTGGTGCGGGAAATGACTAAATTCTATGAGGAGATAAAAAGAGGGAGCGTTGATGATATCATTAAAGATATTTCGGGTAAGCGTATCAAAGGGGAAATCACATTAATTATAAAAGGAGTTGATTCTTAATACCTGGTCGGATCGCTCTCATCAAAGTTGAACAGATGACGGTCAAAGAATTTATGAACGCCTGCCATATCCTGCCACATAACTCTGAAATGTCCTTTTTCGTGTTCAAACCCGTCAGTCCATGACGGTTCCCATTTATAATTGTACCCAATACAACCGGTCAATAAAACCAAACTGATAACTACCAATAAAAGCATTCTCTTTAACATAAAATTTTCTCCTTTTCAGAAAAGATTTAATTAACAATAAAATATTCTTATTATTTAACCCATTTAATGTCAATAAATATGATTATTTTTCTTGTTCTTTTTCCCACCATTCTTTCCATTTTTCATAGTCTTCCCCAAAAGCGCATGGGGTAAGATTGCGCAGCGCCCTGGCGGCGCAGGTTCTAACTTTCTCATCATCATCACGAAGAGCCTCAATCAAAGCCGGTATGGTTGCAGTATCATTTATCTTCTGAATCGCACCGATAATCTGCATCTTGGTCCAGTTGTCCTGCTCCTTACTCAATCTATCTATAAGAAAATTCGTGGTTTTTTTATCACCAATATCAGCAAGAGCCATAGCGGCTTCACTACGGATTTCAGTATTTTCATCTAACAGTAAATCCATAAGGGTATTTACTGCTTCGGGATTTTGAAGACGACCGAAGATATTAATAATTTCCTTCCGGGTATCATTGTTTTTTACCAGGGACATCTTGTCTCTCAGCCGATTAAATAAATCAAATGACTTTAATTCATCAGCGGTTAATTTACCTGTAATATTAATAATAGCATCGGCGCTTGTCTTACGGACGCCGCCATCATCATCATCTAAATATTCCAAAAACAACGGTAATGATTCTTTGTCTGCAGCCGAAATTAAACGATTTATAAGAGCCATTTTAACCGTAGGTGATTTCTCCTTGGGTAATTGATTGCGTATCAGATGTATTGTGGAAACTTCTTTCATTCGGGTAAAGGCATCCAAAACAGCCAGCTTAAGAGACTCATCATCTCCGGTTAATATCTCGAATAAAGGCTTAATGGCTTTGGCAAAATTATGCCTGCCCAATACTTCTATCACCCATTTCAGAACTTTAACGTCCGAGATATCATTGAGCAGCAGTAAAAAATAATCCTTATCTTTTTCGCTTTTAACAATCATTTCTTCCATTATCGGCTCAGAATCATTTTCTCCGGATGATTCAATAAGTTTTATAAGAAATTGGTTAATATCCTTTTGTAACGGCGTTTGGGCTTTGGCATCAAGTAATAAAGCAATATTGCTCGGCGATGTTGGAGTCGCAGGAGTAACCGTTTTTGTAACAGTAATGGGTTTTTCGGGAAGGGGTACTTGAGGTGGTTTAGAATCGGACGGCTTCCATTCTTCGGCTATAACCTGATATATCTGGGAACGATTAATAGTGATTGTCCCGAAACCGACTTCCAGCGTTACTGATTTCTTGTCCTCACTGATAATCTTACCTTCTATGGTTGAACCATTCTTCAGGTAAATTGCATCGGCTAATATTCCCAGCCCGCTATTCACCATCAACCAACAGCAAATAGCGCATAATAAACAACTCCCGATTGCAGAAGCTGATTGTTTATTTTTTATCATATAATTCATGATTATTCGGTTCTTAACTCCATAAATATACATACTGAATATAGCACCGTCAAGAGAAAAATAATGAAACAAGTTTAAAGATACTTTTTAGATAGGTAATAGTTTTGTAAGAATGGGTATTTAGATTTGTTTTTTTCTACCATCGTTGCTACTTGTGGATATAGAAAATATTTTCGTATAAGATATTGCTTCCAAAATCTTTTCCGGTTAGCAATGGAGTAATATAATTTTTTGGCTAATTTTTCTGCTTGTTGTATCATTCGAGATTCATTTTTAATTTGCGCTT
>JAZDMB010000005.1:0-34529 GCA_043801445.1 Planctomycetota bacterium | reverse complement strand
CACCGCAGAGTCGCAGAGAGCGCGGAGTAAAGATAAGTCTTTTTCTGTATCTGTAATTACAACAGTCCCCTCAATTTTTATGTTTTCAGGATATAATTCTATTGTTACTTTTGATTCGTTTCCCACTACATGTGCGGCTGTCAGGATAAAAGTTTCATGTTGCAGGTTATAGGTTTCAGGTTTTGACTCATAACTTTTAACTTGTAACTTATAACTTATAACTACCCCAGAGCCCGTTCCGCTTGGAGTAGTGATTCTGACCGTCGGATACAGCATCTTTTCGTATTCATCCTGATACGGCGTATATGAAACCTTACCTAATGTAATGACTATTTCTTCCCTCTGCGGACTCTGCGTCTCTGCGGTAAAAAATACCGTTACGCACACCAAAACCAATATTATTATCCTTTTCATAATTCCACCTCGTTTTCCCACCACAGAGATATTCTCTGTGTTCTCTGTGTCTCTGTGGCTAATATCCTCTTAATTCCCCATTCTCAACGGCTTCAATATATTCCAGCCATTCCTGATAGAACTCCGGAGACCAGAGTTCCCGTTCCCGGCCGTTGAACTGGTGCCTGAGTCCACCCCGGCGCTTGCACCAGACAGTCCCTGAACTCCGGTCCACATCCGGTGGCTGAAGTTTTGCTTGGTTTGCCTGGATAACCTCGGTATCCAGTGCCATATTTGTCAGTTTTAAATTGGTTAACATAACGCACCTCCTAACGGTTTAGTCATTTGACATTTGTCATTAGTCATTACTAATGCCTCTTGTCCCCCGACGCATTCAAATGACCGGAAATCAGATTTGTGACAAAATATTTTGGATTTTGGCGTAAAAAGATATTCTTCATTTGCCATCCCGAATCCTTTCGGGATTAGTGCAAATTCCTCAATTCGTAAGCAGATTGAACGGATTGAACTGTAAAAATAATGGATGATAAGGTATAGGGTGTCGGTTGCTATAGCAGTATGTCTGGGGTACTATGGCAAAAGGTTTGGGGTATTCCGGCAGTATGTTTGGGATACTCTGGCAGTAGATTTGCGGTATTCCGGCAGTAGGTTTGTGGTATTATAGCAGAAGACCTGCGGTATTCCGGCAGTAGATTTGGGGTATTATAGCAGTAGATTTGCGGTATTCCGGCAGTAGATTTGCGGTAATATAGCAGAAGACCTGCGGTATTCCGGCAGTAGGTTTGCGGTAATATAGCAGAAGACCTGCGGTATTCTGGCAGTAGTTTTGGGGTATTATAGCAGAAGTGCTGGGGTACTCTGGCAAAAGTGCTGTGGTACTATAGCAGAAGTGCTGGGGTAGTATGGGAGGGGGTATAGGGGAGGGGGGGAGAGGGTATAGGGTAGGGGGGATGAGGGTATAGGGGGGGGTATGGAGTTGGGTCGGCTTTGTTGTGGCACCAATCAAGGCAAAGAGCGGTTGAACCCGCCTGACGGTCAGGCAGGTGTGTCCCGGAAGATAGACGCTGTCCCGGTTGATGGTCTATTCCAATAACTTGCGTGCCAGATTATGGAGTTCAGGATTAGCCAGCGCCAGAACCTTCTTTTTAACTGCCCGTGAGAAATATTCCGTCTCGGTCTTGGTGAGTTTTGCGCCCTGCAATTTCTTCAGGAACAATTCCTTTTGTCCTGGGGAAAACACCTGGGACAGGGCATATTCCAGTCCGGCTTCTGATTTCAGGGCCAGAAGGTTATTGAGATTTGATTCGGAACCTTTGAGATACCTGTTAAAGGTGTTTTTAAGCCGCTGGCCGGACATTTGGTAATTTTTCAATTTGAAATCACGGTTATGAACCAGCGAGTTACGAAACTGGCTTAATTTGGACTTCAACTCCTCGGTCAGAGATTGATAGAGTTTCTCTGCCCAGGCAAATTTCAAGCCCAGCGCCTGATAAAGCGCCAGCGATAACAAGACCAGCAGTTTAAAATAAACCCGGTCCGCCGGCTTAGCCAGCCCCCGGCTGGTCCGGTCGTAATCGAAGAGATTCCTTTCGGCGCTGTTTGCCATGACCACCGGGAAACCCTCCCAGAGCCGCAGGTCATGATTGCTCACCATCCGGGCAAGGGTCAGATTGGCATCCACCGCTGATGACGGCTCCATTAACTTGAAACCCAGACCGCTTAAGTTGTTCAGAAATTCCTTGTCATTCATTAATTAACCCCTCCTTTTCGAGAATACCTAAAAAATGCTCTAAATTTTTTATGACCGCCTCTTCAGAGGTATCGTATTTAGCGGTTTCCCTGAACCGGCTTTGGAGTTTATCGAAGTCAATCTCCTTCGTTCTGGCGCGGATTAAAGCCAGGCAATCATCAATATCAACCGTAGTCGCCCGGAAGAGTTTACTGATAATCAAGTCATAATGGTTAAGCACGCCCAGATAAATCCGGCTGAACTCCTTAACCAAAATATGATTATTCTTTTCTATAGGCGATTCCAGGAGTTCGGTAGTATGAATCAGTTTACCCCGGAACAGGTCAAATACAAAACCATCGTCCCGGCTCCAGCCGTAGCCGGTGACCGGCTTATAGCCGAGTTGCGCCAATGTCTTAACCAGATAATCATACTCCTTCAAGTCGGGCACTAATAAATCAACATCCTTGGTCGAGGGCTTAATATTCTGGAGGGTTAGGGCTGTGCCGCCGCAGGCGATAAGATGCACCCGCCTTTTGAGGAACCCGTTCCAGATACCCAGCCGGATGAATAACCCTTCTTTATCTATCCGGTAATTCATACAATATCTTGTATAGTTTAATACAATTGATTGTATTTATATATACAATAATAAAAACATCTGTCAATAAAAATATTAATATTTATTATATATTTTATTTGAGCGTAAAATGATGGGCTGGAACATTGCAACCGATGATGTGTGTCACCGGACAGCCGAAGTATATCTTTTTAGGAGGTAAAGTCAATAGAAAACCGTTTCACTTGTGGTGTAACCATAATCAACACTTAATTAAGTATTATACCCCCGGATTACTGAAGTACGAGTCTTATTTTAGTTTTTGTAAACCATGGTTTGTTAAAAGGTTTAAAAGATTATTCACATCTATTGGCTCCCCTTTAAGCTTATTGATAACCAGATTATATAAATCTTTCGTCCATATTACAGTGAAGTTTCTTTTTTCTGCCAATTTTACCAGGTCGGGAGAAAACAAAGGCTCTTTTTCTCCAGTATTTTTAGTGTAATCACGTGTTATTCTGTCGTTAATATCCTCTTTGGCGAATGTATTGCATACTAACACTCCTTCATAATCAGGATTATCTAACCAACCTAATAGCTGCCCTCCTTCTGCTTTTTTTATTAATCCTGTTGAACTTTTACATTCAACGATTATATGCTTGCCGTCTTTTTCAAATGTTACATCCGGGCCATCTTTTCCGTTCGGTTCATGTTGCACATTACCATTTAATTCAAGTAAGAAATCAAAGGCTTCGCCAACCCGAATTTCTAATTCTCTACCACCCTTGGTTAACAAGTCTGTCCATTTTGTCATATCTTGGAACAAGATTTGTTGTTCTTTTGACTTAGTATTTAACTGCTCAATGTTTTTCTCGATATTTGAGATTTCTTGATGCAATTCGATAACTTTAGGGATGTCTAACTTAAGTTTTTTAATCCATTCAGCATCAGGTTCAGCAATGTTATCTTCACTTCCAAAATAACTGGAAATTGATGGTAGTAAAACAGATAAAATATATTTTAAAACCTGATTTTTATTCTTAGTTTTAGGTAATATTAAAATCATATTTTCCCAACGCTTTTTTAATAATGCTAAAATACCTACTGTTCTTGATCCGGCATCCAAGTAAATGCTATGAATAATGGCAATGTCTTTATTTACTAACGGTAATTCCTTGAAATAAAAATCGGAATAAAAAAGCGCGGTTAACTCATTAAAGTTTTTTTGGTGGTCATATCCTAATGTATGTCTATCGGAACTACAAGAAATACGTGCTGAATGCGATTTGGCAATTTTAAGTCCTCCGTCAAATAAAGGTATCCACGAGTATGTATTTGCAATTATCGTTCGCCCAATAGTTTTGTATTTTATAGTATCTTCACCTGAAAACACTATTAATACCCCAAAGGTAAGTATTTTAGAAAAGAGATCATTGGCAATATAGTTTAATCCTTCCACTATATATTCATTATTAATACTATCAATATCTGCTACAAAGATATCATAGTTCATCACACTATTTTCTTTGGACACCTCAGTGAAATATCCTGAAGTAGTTTGTCTGGGTAACTGTAATCTACAAAATTGAAACCCATCAACCTCAAAACCCGTGGTTGGTGTAAGTACTGCTACTTTCATAAATATTCTTTTCCTCTCAAATGGTAATTCCGGGGATACATCACTCAATTCCGTCTCGCGTCCCCCAAATTCTTACTTATAAAGAATTAATAAAATCCTCAAAAGATTCTTTTTTATACTCAACGCTTCCCCCTAAAAATCTTTTATACCTCTCCTCCTCTGCTTTTGTAAGTTCGTCTGATTTTTTTGGATGATGATTATAAACAATTACTTTTAATGGTTTCGAACGATTGGTTTGAATACGTTTTAATAAATATTTAATATGCATATCAGCATCTGGAAACGAATATCCACAAAATATAATTTCATCTACTTCCCGTAATGATTGCTCAGCTTTATGCCAAACCGTGCTTAAAAACACATTAGACATATCTTTATAAAATGTAGGGGGGACAATAATAGGCTCCAAACGACTTTCACAAGATTTACAAGTTATCTCTTCATATAATATTTTTATGACCCCTTTTTCTTTTGGTGTAAGTGTTAATGTATTACAGACTGAGCAATATAGCCAATTTAATGAACCATGGATTTTGAAGAGTTTTATAGCTGATTTGTTTGGTTTTTTCCAATCTTTATTATTTTCAAAATCGGTAAAATCGATTCCATAGTCTAATGAAAGGCCTGGGTCTAAATATAGCGAGGCTAAAGCATTATCAATTAATATGTCATAATTAGTGATTACAAAACAAGTATTTTTTATTGTCCCATTTTCTTTCAATCTACAAATTAAGTCTAAATGCAATCCTTTTGACTCTTGAAGTTTATCATGAATAATTTTTGCCATTAAAAATATGAGTAGTACCCTATTTTTACGAATTTTATTGTCATCAAATCCAATATTTTCTAACCCACAATTCCGGAATGATTCTTTTCTACGCTCAGCTAAGTCAAGAATACCAAGTACTTCTTCAAACGTAGGAAAAATAACTTTATCGAAATCTACAGTGTCTATATCTATATAAAAAATTTCTTTAAAAAATTCAGCGAGTTCATTTTTAATAATGTTGTTATTGCTATGATCACCTTGCTTGAAGCTTTTAAAGTACTCCCTAAAAAGGTCTTTTTGGAGTGGAGCCCCTTCAGCTGCAGATGCGCCAGCACCAAGAAATATTGCTGTAATCATATTTAATAATCTGTAGTGATAATATTAAATTCCTACACCCCCATCTGGGTGCATTTTTCCTTTTCACTGATATCCACGATCGGCGGGAACTGACTCTGGTCTATCTTGACCTTGTCCTCACGCATCAGCCAGCCCGTTGATAATACCGTCAGATACGGGTCAAGGTTCATCTTGTCGGATAAATCAGGTAGCGAGACCGGTCCATTCTTAATCAGGAAATTGCGGATGTCGCCAGCCACAAACCCAACCTTTGCCTTGGTTATCATGCCCTTGACCTTTGAAGGCAGGAATTCCTGCTTTATCCGCTGGCGCAATTCAGTTAGTTTCTGCTGGGTCTCGGGTTTGTCGTGATGCATTTTGGTGACAATCGCTCCGAAGACCTCTTCCCAGTCAAATAAGTCCTGACGGCAGGTCTTGCACTGGCGCAGATGCTCCATTAGTTTCACTTCTTTTTCCGGCGTCAGGAACGTCTTGTCTCCGGTCACATAGTCGGTCAGGTCCATCTCGTATTGTGTGCATTTTTTATTAGATGATTTCTTGGTTGTCTTTTTCATACAATCCTCCTTATCCAATATTCACCACAAAGACACAAAGAACACAAAGAAAAATCTGTGTCTATCTGTGTTTATCTGTGGTTGCATTCTTGTATAATTGTATCAAATATTTCCTTAATCTGCAAGTCTTTTGCCGTAATGTTTCAATTGTATATTTACCAAATGGCTGGATTTGCTGAATCTGTTCATAAGTCTTATGTTCATACAGGAGCATTATCAATCGGCGCTCTTCTTCGGTCAATCGGCTCAGGAGGTCAGCCACTTTATCATTAACAGCCGTCCGTTCATAGGCCGGTTCGGGCCTGACCGTATTCAGGTAATCGGGCAGGTTTTCAGGATAGAGTTCCGAGAGCGGAGTTTGCCGATGCCCTAATCTGCGGTTCGATTCCTTGCAGACGTTCCGGCATAACTGGTAAACCCATTTCCTGAACGAGCCCTCGCCCTGATTGGTGAATTCGCGGATGCGTTTAAACATCCTGAGCAAAACCTCCTGGCTGATATCGTCTATGAATGACTTCTCCTTATTGAAACTCAATGATAGGGAAAGATTCCAGATGCGTTTCTGATAACGATCCAGGAGTATATCCAGAGCAGAGCCATCGCCCTCTAAATATGCCGAAACCAATTTTTCATCGGGTATCATACCAATACCCTCCATAATATTGAACGCTTGAGCCACCCGAAAAACTGCATTGAATATCAATTTTTATCAGTAAATATGCAGGTTACAGGGCATACGGATTCACCGCAGAAAAATATGGAGTATGAAGTATAAAGTATGTAGAAAATGGGGTAAGAGAATATTCACCGCCCCGATGTGCATCGGGACAGGCGTTCAATCCGCTTACTTATTTTTAATTATTTTGTCCGATGGAACCCAATCCGGGGACGTTTTGTTTCCTTTTCCGGCGGTTCCATTAACTGCCGGATAGCATCAAATACTACCCTGAATTGAACGTCGTATTTTTTCTCCAATACCTCAAGTTTTTTGGCTAACTCTTTATGCGTAGAAAGTAGCTGGCGTAATCTGGCAAAGGTTCTCATAATCTCGATATTGACCAGTATCGCCCTTTCGCTATTAAGAACGCTGGATAGCATCGCTACACCCTGCTCGGTAAAAGCATAAGATAGATACTTACTGTGTTTGCCTCTTTTTAAGCCAGTATCGTTTAAGGTCACAAATTGTGACCTTAAAGATTTTGCTTCATTCATGGTCAATTGAAACATGAAATCCGGTGGAAAACGTTTTATATTCCTTTTCACGGCCTGATTAAAAACCTTGGTAGAAACCTCATAAAGTCTTGCCAGGTCTTTATCAAGCATTATCTTGTGACCACGGATGAGTAAAATCGAACGCTCAATTAGTTCTGCCGGAATAATAGAAAATTTGCTACTCATATTCTAATATCCTTTCTTTTTCCCATCCTACCATTTCCCTTTTAATTAGGCAATAATTTTTCCCTCACGGGATGCGTTGCTACTTTCCCGCTGGGGCCCCGAGACATTGCTCGGGACAGGCGTTCAATCCGCTTACTTATTTTGAATCAGGATAATAGGCTGGATTACTTTTCAAAACTGCGCAGGATGCCTTTAAGGGCATTGAGGAATGATTTAACTGTTTTCTTGTCAAAACCGGTTGTGGTTATAAGCAGGCCGTCAGCCTGGACTTCTTTGCCCGTATAATTTGCCTTTTTTTCTAACATCACAGATGAATATTCTTCAGCCGTAGTAATTTTCTTGGATATAAAACCGGCATCGGCATTGATAAGCGCGACAGATGCCCCGCCAATAGCCCCGATTACCTTCTTGTTGTCCAAGCAGTTCTTGATTAATTTTATGACATTTGTATCATTCCAATAGTCTTTGATGTCATCACCGGTCATAAATATCACAGCATTAATGCCGGGGAGTATATTTTGGGGGTCGCTGACCAATTCCTCTAAAGTAATGTCCACGGTGATTTGGGATTTGGGATTGGAGGTAGTAACCTGTTTTGTTTTTGATGCGATAATAAATTCAGCGCCATTGGTAATGAGGAATTTTCTGACTGATTCGAAATCTCCTTTTTCATGAGAAGGCAGACATAATAAAATTATCTTTCTCGGCTTGCCTGCCGGCGCCAGGTCATAAAACGGTTTTAATGCTGTTTTAATAGTCCCATTATGGCGGTAAAGAGTTAGCATGATAAATTTCTGTTTTGCTGACAGAGACCTCTCAAGTTCTTTCTGGAAATCATCGATAGTATTGATTAATATATTATTGATGCCGGTAATCATATCCTGTCTTTGAATATCCGCCTTTGCGGCGGCAGAATTAGGTTCTACACGCACCACGCGCACGCCCTGACGATGTGCAAATTCATAAATATACTGCGTCATAGCAGTCATAATCTTGACTCCCAAGCCGAGGTTGTCATAGCGTAATTCACTGATTTCACCTAATTGATAACGGCTTTCAACGGCCGGTTCATCTTCCAGGAGTTTGGCTTCAATGATATGCTCGGTTATTTCTTTCGTATTCCGGGAGATTTGCGGTCTCAGGATTTTCAGTTTAATCGAACTGCCGACCTCGCGGCAGGTAAAATTCCATATAATATCGCTGAGTTCCGCCGCGGTCCGAGCCGAGACTTTTTCGCCGTCTATTTCGATAATAATATCACCCGTTTTTAAACCTGCTTTGGAAACATAAGAATCATCCTCTACATAATTTACAAGGATACCCTTGTCCACGCCAAAGGCATAAGCCAGATCGTCATCAAGATGACGGAGAAAAAATACGGGCAGGTCGGCACGTTTAAATCGTCCGTATTTTAAGAAGTGCTCTTTCAATACTTTAATAACATTAATGGGAATCGCAAAGCCGATACCTTCACCGCCGCCGCCATAGGTATTCATTCCGATAGCTTCTCCTTTTTCATTGAGAAGCGGACCTCCGCTATTACCCGGGTTTATAGGCGCATCGGTTTGAAAGACCCTGGTAAATGTTCCCAAGTCGGTTCGTTCAATATTGCTCAAGATTCCGGCAGTAAGCGTTCTTTTCAAACCACCCGGTGAACCATAAGCATAGACACGCTGGCCTGCTTTGACCGCATCAGAGTTGCCTAATTCTATTGCCGTTAAAGGAGTTTCGGGATTAATCTTAATCAAGGCAACATCAGGGTCAAGAGAATGACCGATTACCTGCGCCAGATATCGCTTGTCATCCGACATTATTACGGTAATGAATTTTGCTATTTCTTTCGGGTCTTCCATATCACGTTCGAAAAGCGCGACAACATGTCCATTGGTAATAATATAGCCGTCCGGTGTGATAATATAACCGCTTCCTAATCCTTTTTCATGCTGGATGGTAACAACGGATGGGTCAATCTTTTTAAGAAGAATTGAACCGGTTTCATCCAATTCCCCGGTCTTGGGAGCAGTGGTTGGTTCATTCTGTGGCTGTTGCTGAGCAAATACGAAAAAAACCGCTAAAAATATTATTAAAAAAGTAAGTGTATATGTTTTGTATTTCATTTTTTACCTGCTTTAAGATTAATAGCCACAAAAGAAGTCTGCGGACCATTAGCAATCTTAACCAAGACGACGGAAAGTTTTTCGCGCCTGATAGTTTCCACAACGTTAATAAAATCTTCTATGTTCAAAACGGGAGTTCGATTCAATTCGATAATGACATCATCGCGACTGATTAATGAGACATAACCTGAGACGGTTGCCGCAGCAGGACTACCCGGCAACACATTATTAACCAAAACCCCTTTTCGCGTAAGAAGCCCTCTTTGATAATAATCCGCATCAGTAATTTCCTGGACGGCAATTCCAACATCCTCGGCTCTAAATTCCTTCGGTTCCGGCTTCTTGGAGAACTTTGCATTCAGGGTAAGATAATCCGCTCCTCGTAACACTTTGAGGGCAATTTCCCTATCAATTTCAGGATTGATATATTTAATAAACTGAGCTTCGAGCGCTTTTGAGCCGATTTTCGTCAGCGGTTTATTATCAATCTCAACGATTAAATCATTTTCTTTCAATCCGGCGCGTTCAAGAGGACTGCTTTTTACAACATATCGCACAATGATACTCTTTTTCGGAAGTCCAGTTACCTCGGCATAATCTTCATTAATCGGCGCCCAGCCAAAACCCAGCCATGGCGTCGTCTTTTCTTTTTCATCTTCACTGGTAGTATTATCTTTTCCTGCTGCTAATTTTGCCCTGAGTTTAGTGATACCTTTGTTTATTTCATTACCTATAATCCATCCCTCAGGCAAAGTCTTGCTATACTCGGATGCTCCCGATGATTTCAGTTGAACTGCTATGACCATACCATCCAGTGTCATCATCACGGAACCCTGATTTGAAGTTAAACCGACGGCTTGAATCTGGTCAAATTCGCCTTCATCGTTCCTACCCCTGACAAAACCGACATCCACAAATAACCTGAAATCATTAGGCTTACCGCCATTAACAACGCCGATAACAAATTGTCCGGGTTGTGTTAAATAGGCATTACCGAAATTTACCGGTGTAATAGGCGTCTCTGTCTGGATTTTAACAATGCTTATTCTCAGCCGGTCATCAGATTGAATAAGAGATGCTTCATATTCCTTTTCGTTCATCCAAATTTGAAGCCGGTCAGAAGAATCACGTTTCAGATAAGTTGGGAGAAATATCTGTCCGTCAGAAGAAATAACCAAGCCGGTCATACTTGAGATGGTCCGTCCACCCCCAAGTTCAGCGTATACTAAACTTGGTTCTATAATTTTTACGGCTTTGTTTATGTCATCCTGAAGTGAGACAAGTATTTTTTTAGCATCTGATTTTCGTTCAGACGGTTTAGCAGTGGCGCAACTCCAGCCAAAGAAAATCGTTAAAACTATAAGCAGACTATATGTAAGCGGTGGCAAGTTTTTTGGGCTTCTCAGCCCGTTAGAAAGAATCATATTTAGAGATAAAGATAAATATATCAGTCATTCACCCCGTCCGAGAACTTTCTAACGGGGCAAGTCGCATAATCTGACAAGGGAAATAGAACACGAATCCCACGAATTTAAGCGAATAACACGAATAATATTAACGTTAATTCGTGAAATTCGTCCGTATTCGCGCCATTCGTGTTTATAATTTCCTATACAATTAATAAAAAATACCCCGAATGGGATTTGAACCCATGCTGCAGGCTTGAAAAGCCTGTGTCCTAAACCGAGCTAGACGATCGGGGCAAAATTATGAGGGCGGGGCGACTCGAACGCCCGACCAACTGATTAAAAACCAGTTGCTCTACCTACTGAGCTACGCCCCCGTCAGAGTTTGTTAGACTTCGGTCGTTACAAACTTTTACGTCCCCCGATGTTCATCGGGAGACTTATTTATCAAATATTCTATATATTTTCGACTTTTCTTATTCTTTATTTCCGTCTCTTTCTTCAATGCTTCTTGTTGTGTCGGAAATTTCTCTGAATATACTATTATCCATGGGTTTTTGTCACGAGTAAATCTACTTCTTCCCGTATTATGTCTTTGTAATCGTTCCTCTAAATTTCGTGTTTGACCAATATAGAAACTGTTATCTTTTAAACTTTTCAGTATGTAAACATAATAAACCATTTATCTGCTCCCGACACAAGTCGGGATAACTCCCGACACAAGTCGGGATAACTCCCGACACAAGTCGGGATAAGAAACTGTAACGGCTAAAGCCTAACAGTTTCTAATGATCTACGCCCCCCCCCCTTAATATTAATTAAACATTAATATTTTTAATTATGATTCAAGCAAATGCCCTAATTTCTCTTTCTTTGTCTTAAGATACTCTTTATTATATGCTGTAGGAGGAATATCTATGGGTACTCGCTCCACTATTTCCAATCCATAACCATTCAAGGCAATAACCTTGCGCGGATTGTTGGTGAGCAGTTTAATTTTTCTTATACCTAAGTCAACTAAAATCTGCGCACCAATTCCATAATCTCTTAAATCAGAGGGGAATCCCAATTCTTCATTTGCTTCAACAGTATCCAATCCTTTGTCTTGCAAAGTATATGCCTGTAACTTATTTTCCAATCCAATTCCCCGGCCTTCCTGTCTCATATATAAAATAACCCCATTGCCGGCCGAGGCTATCATTTGCATTGCTTTTCTTAATTGTTCACCGCAATCACACCGTAAAGAGTGGAAAATATCACCGGTTAAACATTCAGAATGAACCCTTACTAAAACAGATTCTTTCTGAATCTTTCCTTCAGATATATCACCCATACATAGTGCCAAATGTAAATACTCGTCAACTAAGGACCGATAAAGATGAAGATTAAATTGACCATAACTAGTAGGCAGTTTTATATTGATAATATGTTTAATGAGTTTTTCATTCAGACGGCGATAATTTATAATATCGGCAATACTTACCAATTTAAGTTGATGCTGCCTGCAAAACTCTATCAGTTGAGGCAAACGAGCCATGGCTCCGTCATCGTTCATTATTTCACAAATAACTGCAAATGGTTTAGCGCCTGCTAAACGAGCCAGGTCAACAGAACCTTCTGTTTGACCGGCCCGAACCAAGACGCCTCCGGATTTTGCTCTTAAGGGGAATATATGTCCCGGTCTGACAAAATCATCCGGCTTAGCTTCATCCTTAATAGATGTTAAAATAGTCCGAGCCCTATCATAGGCTGATATTCCCGTTGTCGTTCCATATCGAGCATCAATCGATACCGTAAAAGCCGTACCAAATTTCGAAGTATTATCCTGAACCATTAAAGGCAAATTAAGTTTATCAGCTTTTTCGTCTGTCAGAGTAAGACAAATCAACCCGCGTCCATATTTTGCCATAAAATTAATTGCGTCTGGAGATATTTTTTCTGCCAGTATCATTATATCACCTTCATTCTCGCGGTCTTCATCATCCACCAAAACAATCATCCGTCCGTTGCGTAATTCATCTAAAGCCTCCGGAACGGGTGTAAAAATAATATTACTCATATCCTATTATGTATATTTATTCTCTGACAAATACAAGAAATTAGCAATCAGAAATGATAAATACTTTGAATTAATTCGGAATCCGTCATATCAAAAGCTAATAATGGGACACAGATAAACGCAGCGGCTTCGCCTACGCAGATTGGTGGGATTTTAATATAATATTCTTTTCACCCATTGAGTAACCAGAGTTTTTGGTTCAACTCCTTAATTATCAGCGTATATCTGCGAAAATTTGCGTCCTACCTGCCTGACCAGTCGGGCACCCGTCCGAATGGACGTTCGTCCGGGCGGAGGTTTGGGCGAATACGGATTACAGTATTTTAAGGCAGGAAAACTGCAGCAGCAACAACAGAAGTGCACCGATTCTTTTCTCCGATTGCTGATTGAGTAATATGAGTTGTTTTAACGATACGATTACTGAGTTTCCATTGAGCCTCTCTTTTATTCCATGCCGCATCAGCATCAAATTCAATTCCTAACGTAGTGGCTAACATCGAAGCGGCTAAATCCTCCGCATAGTCTCCAGCCTGGTCTTCAGCTTCACCGAAACTGGAATGTTCGGAAAGATAACCATATTGATTGCGGTCTGAAGGAATAGCCAGTCCAACTGAAGCGGAAATAAGACGGCGATGTTCGTTAGTGGCATTACGTGATAAAACACAAAAGACAATCTGTCCGTCGCGCAGTTTTTTTATTCCTTTCTCGCGTGGAATTAAAACACAGTGAGGAGGAAAAATGCTGGAGACATGAACCAGATTCAATCGTGCAATCTGGGCATCACGCAGGGCTTCCTCAAATGATGACAACTCTTCTCGATGCCTGCCGACTCCGTTGGTTAAAAATACTTCTCGCGGTGTAAATGACATAATAAATCTTTAATGGAAAACATTGCTGGAGGAAATAAATCCTCCAGCAATAATATTACTAGTATTCGGATACGTTTTAAACTAGAATTTTAATACATATCCTCGCCATAGCCGCCACCTGGAGGCATACCCGGAGATGACTTCTCTTTGGCTTCTTTTATTTCACCAATAACAGCTTCTGTCGTTAAAAGAAGAGCCGCCACGCTTGAAGCATTTTCTAAGGCACAACGAACCACTTTAGTCGGGTCAATAATGCCTGCTTTTAACATATCCACATATTCATTCTTGTCTGCGTCAAAACCGATATTCTGCTTTTCTTCACGGACTCTCTGGCAGACAATCGCTCCATTCAACCCGGCATTATCAGCAATCTGTTTCAAAGGAGACTCTAATGCTCTGCGCACAATATCAATTCCCGTAGTCACATCGCTTTTTGCTTTTATTTTCTCAAGAGCGGGAATGCAACGAAGCAAAGCTACGCCTCCACCCGGCAGAATACCCTCTTCTACGGCGGCTTTAGTTGCATGCAGGGCATCATCAATCCGAGCTTTCTTCTCTTTCATTTCCACCTCAGTCGCAGCGCCAACATTTATCTTGGCAACACCACCGGTAAGTTTTGCCAGACGCTCCTGAAGTTTTTCCTTATCATAATCAGAAGTTGTAGTTTCCATTTCCTTACGAATCTGATTTATTCTACCCTGAATGGCTGAACTGGACCCTGCACCTTCAATAATAGTCGTGTTGTCTTTATCAATCACGATTTTTTTGGCTTTGCCCAGGTAGTCCAAATCAATCTTCTCTAATTCGATTCCAAGATCTTCGAAAATGGCTTTACCACCGGTCATTATGGCGATATCTTCCATCATTGATTTACGGCGGTCACCATAACCTGGTGATTTTACTGCTGCTATCTTAAGGGTTCCTCTCAGCCGGTTAACGACTAAAGTAGCCAGTGCTTCACCTTCAACTTCCTCAGCAATAATTAACAGCGGCTTGCTTGTCCGAGCAGTTTTTTCCAATATTGGCAGAAGATCTTTGACCGCAGAAATCTTCTTCTCATAAATCAGAATGTAGCAATCTTCTAATATCGCTTCCATATTTTGCGGGTCGGTCACAAAATAAGGGGAAATATAACCTTTATCAAATTGCATACCTTCAACCCATTCTACCTCTGTCTTGAGACTTTTGCCTTCTTCAACCGTAATAACACCATCTTTGCCGACTTTTTCCATAGCCTCGGCAATCATATTACCGATTTCCTTATCATTATTAGCAGCAATAGTGCCGACCTGTGCAATCTCTTCTTTGCCCTTTACTTTAACGGACATCTTTTTTAATTCCTCAATGGTAATCTCAACGGCTTTTTCAATCCCCTGTTTAAGAGCCATCGGATTAGCGCCTGCCACAACATTCTTAAGCCCTTCGGTAAAGATTGCTTCGGCAAGAACTGTAGCAGTAGTAGTTCCATCGCCTGCCACCTCACTTGTTTTAGAGGCAACCTCTTTAACCATCTGGGCTCCCATATTTTCAAATGTATCTTTGAGTTCAATTTCTTTGGCAACTGATACACCATCTTTGGTAATTGTTGGGACGCCGAATTTTCTCTCTAAGATTACATTACGCCCGCGCGGCCCCAGTGTAATCTTTACTGCTTTAGCAAGAGCGACAACGCCTCTTTTAATAGCTTCACGAGCCTCCTGGTCATATATTATTTTCTTAGCTGCCATATTAATTCATACCTCCTTCAAGTTTGTGATTTTTATAACCGCTCTCTTCTATCTCCCGATGTTACTCGGCAGGCGGTAATTTAAGTGGTTATTGTTATTCTAAAACAGCAAGAATATCTTCTTCATTCATAATAAGATATTCTTTATTATCAATTTTAACTTCACTGCCGGCAAATGACGAAAAGATAATCCTTTCGCCCACTTTAACGGAAGGTGAAACGCGCGAACCATTATCCAAAAGTTTTCCCTCGCCAATAGCAATAATTTTTCCCTCCTTGGGTTTTTCCTTTACGTTATCAGGAAGAACTATGCCGCCCTTGGTTTTGCTTTCCGGTTCTATTCTCTCCACAATAATTTTATCGCCGATAGGTTTTAATTTCATAATTATCCGCCTCCTTTCTTAAATATTTACTATTCTTAACGCTAATCTCTCTTATAAAAGAGAACAATATATAATAATAATATTTTCCCATAAGTCAAGGAAATACTTGGGATTTATAAAATTGTTCCTTTAGATATAACTACAATACCATCCGGGCTGATTGTAAACCTTTTCCGGTCTTCCTCCAAATTATAACCGATTTCGGCTCGCTCCGGGATTACCACATCCTTATCAATGATAGCTCTTTTAATTTTCGCATAACGACCGACATTAACATTCTCGAAAAGAATGGAGTGTGATACCTGAGAAAAACTATTTACCCGGACATTATGCGAAAGTATGGAATTTATAACCCTCCCGCCGCTGATAATAGACCCCGGAGAAACCATAGAATCTAAAGCCATCCCGACACGACTTTCCGAATCACCGCCAGAGAAGACAAACTTCGGCGGCGGCAGTTGGGCTGCTACAGTGTGAATAGGCCATTCTTTATCATAAAGATTAAGAAGCGGGTCAACATTCACCAAATCCATATTAGCCTGATAATAAGTATCTATTGTCCCCACGTCACGCCAGTACTTCGCATTTTTCTTATTTTCATCTATAAAATTAAATGCGAGAATATTATATTTACCGATAGAATCAGGAATAATATCGCGGCCAAAATCATGGGTGCTTTGATGATTCTGCTCGTCAGCAGAGAGAATTTTATAAAGGACTTCAGTTTTGAATACATAAATACCCATAGATGCCAAACAAAGATTTGGAGTTGAAGAAATAGTTTTTGCATCTGAAAGCTGAGGTTTTTCCTGGAAACCAATTATTTTATTATTTCCATCTATCTCCATAATACCATATAGATTTGCCATATCACGAGAAACCTCGATAGCAGAAACAGTAATATCGGCATCTCTGTCACGATGAAATCTCAAAATATTATTATAATCCATTTTATAGACATGGTCACCCGCCAGGATAATAACATACTCCGGCGCCTCTTTTTCAATTGAATAAATATTCTGGTTGACGGCATCAGCGGTTCCAAGATACCAGTGATCTGCTACCCGCTTCTGCGGTGAAATAGGCTCGATATACTCGCCCAATGCTGAAGAAAGAAAATCCCATCCTTCGCGTAGATGCCGGTTAAGAGAAATACATTTATATTGAACGAGAACTATTATCTTTCTCAGATTTGAATTAATCGCATTACTTAAACTGAAATCAATGATGCGATATATTCCGCCAAAAGGAACGGCCGGTTTGGTGCGGTCACGAGTTAAAGGGTCAAGTCTCTCTCCCTTTCCACCTGCCAAAACTATAACTAAAACTTTCTTGAGTAATCTTACCATATAATTAACCCGCACATAACCCTCTACGTTGCTATCACATATATAGCCGGTTATGTACTGGATTTAGTCCTTTTCGGTTTTTCATCTACCAATGCCACTTTCAGAGCATCTTCTATGTTATCTACCAGTTTAAAATTAAGCCCATTAAGAATATGTTTTGGGATTTCCTTAAGATCATTTTGATTCTTTCTTGGTAAAATTATGGTCTTAATACCGGCTCTTCTCGCAGCGATAACTTTTTCTCTGATGCCGCCGACCGGAAGAATTTTACCGCGTAAGGTAATTTCACCTGTCATAGAAACATCATTCCTGACAGGTTTATTCATAAAAAGTGAAATCAAGGAAATCCCTATAGTAATACCGGCAGATGGTCCATCCTTGGGGATAGCGCCAGCCGGCACATGAATATGAATATCGCAATTCTTAAAAGAACTCTCCGGAATTTTAAGTCTTTCGGCATGGCTTCTGATATAACTCAACGCAGCGCGGGCGGACTCCTTCATCACATCGCCTAAATATCCTGTTAAAATAAGATTATTATTCCCTTTCATCTTAGTAGATTCCACAAAAATAATATCGCCGCCTACGGGTGTCCAAGCCATACCCGTCGCAACCCCCTGTTCCGGGTTTCTACCTGCCAGTTCCGAGAAGAATTTAACCGGCCCAAGAAAATCTTCTATGTTTTTGGCAGTCGGTTTGGGTAGCGGTTTTTTAGCGTTTTCTTCAGATGCCTTATTCTTGGCGACCTTGCGGCATACATTGGCTATTTCCCGCTCAAGATTTCTTACACCGGACTCCCGCGTATAGTCACTTATTATTTTATCAATTAATTCATGGTTAAATTTCAAATCGTTCTCATCTAACCCATGTTCTTTTAATTGTTTGAGTATTAAATGATTCTGAGCGATTTTAAGTTTTTCTTCAGCAATATAACCCGGTAATTCCAAAACTTCCATGCGGTCCCGTAAAGCCGAGGGAATAGTATCAAGAATATTAGCCGTAGTAATAAACATAATTGATGAGAGGTCAAAAGCAACCTCCAAATAATGGTCTGAAAAAGAATTATTTTGTTCGGGATCAAGCACTTCTAAAAGTGCCGAGGCAGGATCGCCTCTGAAATCAATACCTATTTTATCTATTTCATCAAGCATAAAAACAGGATTTTTAGAACCGGATTTTCTAACCCACTGGATAATCCTTCCCGGTAATGCTCCGACATAGGTCCTGCGGTGTCCGCGAATTTCCGCCTCATCACGGATTCCGCCCAATGAAAATCTTACGAATTTCCTGCCTAATGCCCGTGCGATTGACTTTCCCAAGGAAGTTTTACCTACGCCGGGCGGACCGACAAAACACAGTATCGGCCCCTTCATATCCTGTTTCAACTTCCGCACTGCCAGATACTCTAAAATTCGCTCCTTTACTTTCTCTAATCCATAATGGTCTTCATCAAGTATTTTACTGGCGCGTTTAATATCCAAATTATCCGCAGTAGCAACACTCCAAGGCAGATTAATCAGCCAATCAAGATATGTCCTGGAAACCGTATATTCAGCCGATGACGGATGAATCCTGCCCAAACGAGCAAGTTCCTCGTCAGCAATTTTCTTGGCTTCTTCAGGCAACTTGGCGTTATCTAATTGTTCTTTTAATTTATTTATTTCGGATTTATTTGACTCGGCCTCGCCTAATTCACGTTGAATAATTCTCATCTGTTCCCGCAGGATTTGTTCCCGTTGCGCTTTTGTTATTTCATCCTTTATTTCCATGTTAATTCTGTTGCCTAATCGCAATACTTCCGCCTCGCGATTCAGCAATCTGATTAACCGCTCAAATTTCCCTTTAAGACTATCCAATTCCAGAATCTTCTGCTTCTCCTCTAATGGGAAATTCATATTAGAGGCAATAAAATAACACATTGTCAAAGAGGATGTTATATTCAGCGTAGCAAGTTTCAAGTCCTCTATGGGCAGGTATGGAATTTGTTTAATGAGGTCAATAAAAATATTTGTTGCTGTACGCGTAAGTGCTTCTATTTCCGCGGTTTGTTCAATCTTTTCCTTATCTATTAAAACCTTCGCTTTAAGATATGGTTTACGTTGAATTATACCTTCTAATTTAATCCGCTCTACCCCTTGAACCAAAAGTCTGACACTACCATCAGAAAATTTGAACATCTTGACCACTTCAACCCTGCAACCGTATTCATACAAATCAATCGGCTTAACATCTATCTCTATTGATGCAACCTGTACATCTTTTTCATCCGCAGGCTCTTGAGCCTGTTTATCATCTGTTAATCCCTCTTCAGCAATATCATCTATAATTTCCTTCTCTTCTAAAGCCTCGCTAACAGCAGAAGGTTTTATGGCGATGAAAGCAAATGTCTTAGCGCCCGCTAAAGCATCGTCAATTAATTGTATCGCTTCGGGTTGTGTAATAATCAAAGGCAACGCGGTTCCCGGGTAAATTACTATGTCTCTTATCGTCATAATGGGCAGTTCCAGTATCGCCCTGGCAGGTAAGGAACTGTCTATCTTTTTATCATCATTAGTACTCATTAAATTTTCCCCAATATAATCTCAATATGTTTTATAGTTTTCGAACCTCTTATCTGGCCCGATTTTTTTGCTTTAGGTATAACAATCTCAAGAAATCCATCTTTGTATGAAGCGCCTGATTGTTCCACTTCAACCCCACAATAAATCTCTATCACCTTTTCAAATTTACCGTAATCAATCTCCATTTGTCTAAAAGTGCGTTTAGTCCGGTTATCCCGTTCATCGCGAGAACCTGTAATAATTAACCGATTACCATCAAATGAAACGATTATTTCCTCCGGTTTCATCCCGGCAATCTCACTGCGTATAACAAATTCCTTATCGGTTTCAAATATATCGGTGGGCGGAGAAAAAATCTTTTCCGTATAAATTGATACTAATTTGCTGGAAGAAATAAAAATCTCACTGAAACTTGATGGCCCCATATGGCATATGTCATCGCCAGTCCCATCGTTGCTTAATTTATTATACTTAACCGGATGAGAATATTTTGTCGTCATAATCCCTCTCCTTATTACATTCCTACGGACGGTGGGTAACCATCGAATGGTATTATCCTTTACAGGATACCCCATACAGAAGGTTATTTCATTAAGAACATCACAGAACAAATAGCATAAAGAAGGTTTCCAATCCTATGCTATAAACTCATTATATAAAATCAACTATAATAATCAAGAGAAATATAAAAAATTGATGCGTTGATAAAACCGGAAACGACAGATGGACATTCGCAAACAAAAGAAAATACATCCTGATATTCTGCCAAAACAGGCACCTCTACATTAATAAAGTATTCAGGATTTACACGCCCGGTCAGAAACGTATTTCTAACGGGGCACGCGCGATTTGATATGCTTAAGGTACGATTGTGCCAATGAACCCAGCCCCTCTGCTCGCAGGGACTGGGAGAAGATAAGTATTGTATTACCGCTTTGATTTCTTTACCATACCGGTATCGGTAAAATATGGTCCATAATCAACATTGGAATATCAATACTATCAGCCGTTACTTTATTAAGCGGATTCATCTTGTTTTTGTCCAATAAGAATCCAATAGCGCCGATTGCTTCACAACGAACAAAAATATCATTATCTTTAAATGCATCCACAAAGGCTTTGGCAGATTCTCTATCACCTAATAATCCAAGCGTATGTAAAGCATAAGACCTTAAAGCAGGATCTTTTGTTTGATTAGCTTGTTGAATTAACTTCGGCAAAATAACATCTTTTTTCCTACCTAACATCGTTAAAGCAACCGCTACATTAGTATTATAGGGGTATAAAGAGCTGTTGGTCTCTATTTTATCCCATATCTTTTGTAACACCTCGACTCCTTTGGGATCTTGAATCATTCCCAAGGACATTATAAGATACGGCGCAAGAACAACATTATTGAAGCTTTCTTTAGTATAGAGCATATCAACTATTATTGGAACAGCTTCGCTGTCTTTGAGCAATCCTAATCCAATTGCCGCAGCAGCCTTAAGTAAACTTCTTGATTTCTTGTTTTCCAATCTCTTTCTTAAATCTGCCTTGGCTTTTTCATTACCGGTCAATCCTAAAGCAATTAACATCAATCCGTCATTTTCATTAGATGAATTTTTCTGAAGTGCCTCAGAAATAAGGTCATAAGATTTAACATCTTTAGTTTGCGCTAATGAAATAGCGGCTAACCCCCGAAGAGCTGCATTTTTATGTGCCAGGAATGGCAGGATAGAATCCTTTGCATCCGGAGAACCGGTCAATCCTAATGCAATCACTACTGCCGATAGAACATCGGTATCTCTCTCGCTGGCCGGTGTAGACCTTTTCAACTCATTCACTGCTTCCTTGGTTCCTATTCTACCTAATCCTAAAGCCGCATATGCCCTGAGCACCTGTTGCTCTTTTCTGCCATCACTTCCATTAAGCAGTTTACCTAAAATGGAGACTGCTGAAACATCTTTGAGATTACCTAATGAAAGACAGGCACAGGATTTCACTTCAGTATTATCCTGCTCGGTCAGTATCTTCTTCATTATTTTAAGTAATTCAGGGTCATCGATGATATTACCCATTGCCAAAATTGAATAACAGCGTCTTAATGGCGGTGCGGTCTTATCCTGTGCAACCTCTTTCATAATATCAACAAAAGAGTTATCACCTGCCAAACTTGACCCTAATAGAATATTATTATTCACAAAGTATCTTGTCTCTGCCTTATTAGCCTTCTTCAGGGCTTCTGACACTTTAATTGAAACCGGGTTTTTAGCATCAATGGCTTTACCGAGTGCGATTGCCGCACGAAATGCTATAAATGGATTTTTATCGACTAAGGCATCAGATAAAACTTCAATAAGTTCATGGTAGATTGGATAGACTGTCACTGATTGCGAGCCGCTATCATTAACTGTTTTTACCCATTGAACATCTTCTCTGAAAGAAAGATATTTATCACGATTTCTGGTCCACCAAACCTCCCATGATTCCACTACGCCTAATAACGATGAAGCGCTGCTTGCTTGTAAACTTTGCATAAGCGGCTGCAATCCGATGCCTAATTGTGGACGGATTTGCGCTTGTACCACCGGACTTTTTATTGATAGTCCCGGAGCAGGAGGATTCGTCATTTGTGGTTGTGTTGGTGCCGCCGGTTGTTCTTGTGCTGGCGCTATCGGCGATGGATTCGGTTGGGTTGTAGGCGGCGGAGTAGCTGGTGTTTCAGGTGGCTTAGCTGGCTCAGGTGGTTTAGTTGGCTCCGGTGGCTTAGCTGGCTCCGGTGGCTTTGTTGGCTCCGGTGGCTTAGGTGTTTCCGGGTCCGGTGGTTTAGGTGGTTCAGCTACCGGCGGCTTAGGTGGCTCCGGTGGTTTAGGTAGCTCCGGTGGTGCCTTAGGCGGCTCCGGTGGCTTAGGCGGTTGTGTTGTGGGACAGGCACTATAAAGATGTTGGACATTTGATGCTACCAGAAATAACCCAATCAGTAAAAGCGACCCCACTACTATCGGAAGCAGTCCTTTCTTGCTTCCCTGTGCCTTCGGCAGATCCGCCGTAGGCGTGACCAATTTAATATGTTTCATATTCATTATTTCCTTTCTTCGCATATATATGAATGTCTGAGGCATACAAAAAACTGCATGAGATTTTAAAATTATAAATATCTATAGTATATCACAAATTATTTATCCTACGGGTAAGCGTTCTGTTTTCTTTTCGTGAAACTTATTTGCGGGATTTCTGCCATTGTTCGGGGATGGTAAAAGCGGTGTCTTTGCCGGCTGCCTGCCCGCCTTCCATCCGGCCGGCCTGTTCGGATGGGTCGGCGTTCAGGGGATGTTCTGAGTCTGGAACGAAAGTCTGCTTGCCCCAAAAAATATATTCCTCTTCTAATTTGTCAAAACTCGTTCCGAGGTCGCTGAGTACCTGAGAAATCTCTTTGCCGTCGGCAAGATTAAGGCCAATGTGATCAAGATAATCCGGATGTCTTTCCACAAGGAATAAAACAAAGCTTGCAAGTTGGGCATAGTTATCCATTGAAATCGGTTTTGTGAGAAGATGTTCCAATGGTTTGAAGAAAGATTTACCGTCTCTTGATATCGGTTTTGAGAAGTTATTGATAAAACTTTCCTGTCTAAGAGATTCGGGATAGAGGCAGACTTGCAAATAATTTGCAATTCCTTCCTGAAGCCAGTTATATCTTGGGTTACCTGGAAGGATACGGAGTTCGCGGGCGACGAGAGCGTGGACAAGTTCATGGAAGTAAACAGGGCGATTGATGCCGAGTTTCTCGTTATAAGTGGAAGCGGCAATATCCTGGACAGTGTAGCCGCCGGCTTTGGGAGGGTTAATATTTACACCCCAGGCAAGGCCGAGTTTTTTATAAAACTCCTGGAAATCATCAGTATTGCGGAATATAAGCAAGGAAACCGGGGAATCGCCGCCGAAAGGACGCGATGCTTTTTTGAAGATGGAATGAATCCAGGCGCGGATGGGTCGGACTTTTTCCAGTAAGGTTTTCAGGTCATCGTCGGAAAGTTCTTCAAAAGCATCAGTCGCTAAAAGGAACCCGTCTTCAAGAAGGATACGGTTTTTGCCGGCTGGAAATGCGAATGATGCAAGCCAACTCATGTTATGCGTAGCACGAGTAAGTTTGATGTCATCAATATATAATTCGCTCTCGCCTTTTTCGATATTCAAGACAAACGTTGTCACCTCAGCCCAGTCTCCGGCATAGTTATTGTCCCAGCGCCAGAGGTAAAGTGGAAAGTCAAGACTTGTCCAGATCGAGTCTTTATCCAAAGTGAAGACACGCTGAAAGAGTTGTTTACCTTTCTCGTCAACTGCATACCATCGGAATTTCCATGCTTCGGATTTTGGTGTGGCAAGGACTGATAAAGCGAGTGAATAATAATCGGACAAATCGACTGTCTTTGAAAGCTTGAACGAGAGCTGAGAAACTGACTTTCTTTCTAAAGGAACAAAGACTTTTAGGAATCTCCGCCCGATTACAGATTCTTCTTGGGAACATTCCAATCCGGCTTCAACGTTAACAGCCTTAAACCCTTCCGGGAGAGACTTTTCAAAATCTGCGAGGACTATTTCAGACGGCTTGTCTTCAACGGCTTTAGGAATGATGACTTCGGATGGTTTACCCTCAACGGCTTCAGGCAAAGTAGGCTTCTGCTTCTTCTGCTCACAAGACAGGATGCTAAAAAGAAAGAATATTGCTAATGCCATCAGAAAACCATTAACAACCAATCCACCCAACTTTATCTTTAACCGATTTGTCCGCATAAAATACCTGCTGTTTGAATTTTATTAATTAATAAATTATTATAGCACCAAAAGATGATTAGTCAAGTTCACCCGGCCCATAAATATATAGGCTGGGAACATATTTTACTTGACCCAGTTAGAAATGCCTGGTAACTAATCTAATAAATTGTAGTTCGGCAAACTCACTAAAGGCATAAATAATTCCTTGTGACCTTTGTGTCTTTGTGGTGAATATTAATTTAGAATTAATGAAAAGATTTCTTTTTATACTATTATTCGTAGTTGCCATAGGCGGTTTAATGATGATTACCCGCCCGCCTGTAGTAGGGTCTGGAGTAACCGGCGACCCGGCAGCGCCAAAAACCACCCAGCCACAACCTGATTCGCCGGTCACGCCAAATACAGATGCGCCTCCGGTATCACAAGACAGGCCTACTGATGTCTATTTCTCTCCTAATGGCGGGATTCAGAAACGAATAATCGATGAAATAGATAAAGCAACATCAGGCATTGATATTGCCATATTTTCTTTTACCAGCGATAAAGTAGCACGAGCCTTAGCAAAGGCTAAAAAACGGGGCGTCAGTATCAGATTGATTATGGATAGTGAAAACACTAAAGAGGATTACAGCCAGTGGAGCTATCTTACTAAAAATGGATTTAATATGAAACTTCTGAGCGGCAAGAAAAGATACAAGAAAGATGAGGCTGAGGAAGATAAATGGGGTGATATGCATAATAAATTTATTATCTTTGATAGCAACTCTGATAATAGACTGCTGATGACCGGCAGTTATAACATCAGTGAAAGCGCAGAAAAATATAACCACGAAAACGCCCTCTTTATTTCTGACAAATCGGTAATCCAAACCTATCAGGAAATGTTCGAGAAGTTATGGGCTAAGGAAAAGTAGGAACAGAAAAATAGAGGATAAGATTGAGACTTAGCCTTATCCTTAACCTTAACCTCAACCTCATCCTTAACCATTATACTGAAAGGAATATTATTGCAATCAATGCCAAAAAGAGGCCGATTCCCTGCTTTAAGGTAATCGGTTCCTTGAGTATTAGAAATGCCAATAAAATTGTAACCAGAGGATATAGTGCGGTCATCGCAACCACTATTGATGCTTTACCCTTACTAAGGGAGTACAAAAATAATAAACTGCCCATCGAGCCGAACAGCCCCGAGAGAAAGGCAAATGTAATTCCTTTGGTATGAGTCGCAGTCTTGAAATTAGTAGAAAATAATATAACCACGGCAAATACAGCGCCCGCAATTGACTGGAAAATCAGGATACTTTTCGGGTCAATATAATTTGTGGCTAATTTGGGGAAGAACCCCCAAAATCCCCATAAAAATAAAGCGATTATCCCCAAAATAAACCAATCATTCATGATTACTCCTCTCCGCCCAAAGGATTCTCTTCTTCCGACATTACTTAACGTCCCTTTCGCCTGTGTACGAAACGGCGCGGCCTACTTGCGGCCCAGACCACAGTCCGGGTGAACTGTTCCTGCGGTATATCCGGATGTTTTGAAATAGGTAACTGGGTCCTGATAAGTTTTTCAATGTCACGGACATTATTGCTCTGGTCCGGCGTGGCAAATGAAATCGCATGACCATTATGCCCGGCCCGGCCGGTCCGGCCAATCCGGTGCACGTAGAATTCGGTATCATCCGGCAGGTCGAAATTAACGACCAGTTCAATCCCTTGCACGTCGATTCCGCGCGCGGCAACATCCGTCGCGACCAGCACTTTGTATCTGCCTGATTTAAAGCCGTCCAGCGCTTCGCGGCGCTGGCTCTGGGTCCGGTTTGAATGTATCTCGGAAGCGCTGTAACCCATTGACCTGATTGCCGCGGCAACTTTGCCGGCGTGATGCTTCATCCGCACAAACAGAAGAACTGCGCCGGGATAATGAGACAACAGTTTACCGAGCAATCTCAATTTGGATTCAGGCCTGACAATGAACAATTCCTGGGTCACCAGCTCTGCCGCGGTGCCTGAAGGCGCTATTTCTACGGACAAAGGCAGTTTCATATGCCGGGTGGTTACCTCCATAATTTCTTTTGCCATTGTCGCCGAAAAAAGCATGGTCTGTCTTTTTTTGGGTATGTATGACAATATTTTCTCAACCTGCGGAGCAAATCCCATATCGAGCATGCGGTCCGCATCATCAAGCACCAGCGTAATCACGTTGCCAAGCGTGATGTTACGGCGCTCTATATGGTCTATGAGTCTGCCCGGCGTGGCAATAATGATGCGTGGATTTCTGCGCAGCGCCCGGGTCTGGTCATATATCGGAACGCCTCCGACCAGATAAGTCGTTTTCATACCGAAAGGCTGGACAATCGCCTGGAATGCCTCGTCAATTTGTATGGTCAATTCACGGGTCGGCGCCAGCACCAATCCGATGCCGGGTTTTTGGGCTAAGCTCTGCACCATAGGAATGGCAAAAGCATGAGTCTTGCCCGTGCCGGTTTGGGCAATGCCGACAATATCCGCGCCCTGAATTGCCATAGGAATAACCTTTGCCTGAATCGGCGTGGGTATCGTGAACTTGATGCGCTCAAGCACATCCAGTATTTTGGGCGCGATACCCAATCCGAAAAAACCCTGACCGGTCTTATTAACCGGCTCTATTCGAGGCGTTGCCGGAATACCTACCCTACCTGGCGCCCGGTCAGGCAGGCCTGACGGTATTTTATTTTGTGGGGTCCCGGTAGGGATAACCGGACGGGTTCCCTGGGGAATATTATTCGCATTATTAGTTCTTTGCATAATTTTCAATCTCCTTTTTATTCGGTGACATACACCATATCATGAATTTATAAAACAACGATCTGTATGTCAAGCAATTGGAGGATTCTCTCGGACGTGTATCACAGCTCTAAATAATTGGAAATACTTGTGCAGCGACAGCCTCGTCAATAGAGGTTCGATTCCACAGTAGTGCAAGTAGGCAAGGTGCCCGTGCCTAGTCATACTCAGCGCAGCGACTCGACCACGTTCGTCGCGCCGATGATGCTAGTCCCACCGATAAAGAAAGCAACGTTGTTTACAACGGCCGAACTCATCGCGCTGCGCGCCGTGAGCATCGGGGTTCCGGTGCTCCAGGTATTTGACAGCGGGTCGTATATTTCAACGACGCCGGTGATGATCTCGCCGGCGATGCTGCCACCTGCTACGATCAGCTTACCATCGATTACCGCGCCGGCCGCTGATGCCCTTGCCGTTGGCATCGGGGCGAGTGTTGACCAGGTGTTATTTGCCGGGTCATACGTTTCAAGTCGCGCCGTGCGGTTCCCCGACCCGTCAATACCACCAACGACATAGAACTTTCCATTGATAACCCCGTACGCGGGACTATCATGAGCGATTGCCGAATTAGCAAGTTGGGTCCAGGTGTTGTTTGCCGGGTCCCAGACATGCAAGAAGTTATAATAACCGCTGTAGCCATTATCTGGTGTCGTGACATAGAGCTTACCGTTGATGACACCATTTGCGCCCCCGGCGCTCAAAAACGGCATATCGGCTTTTGAGCTCCAGCTATCGGCGACCGGGTCGTACTCCCAAAGATTGGTGTTCGGGTACGGCGGTGATGTCGTCCATCCACCCGCGACGTAGAGCCTGCCGTTGATGATGCCCGCACCATTACCATGGTAGCGCGGTCCGGGCATTGATGCCTTCGCAGCCCAACTATCGGCCGCTGTATTATAGGCGAAGACCTCGTTGCGCATGACACTGCCATCGTGGCCGCCCGCCACGTAAATAATCCCATTAATTGACGCGGAAGGTGCACGCGCGCTGCGCGTAACGGGCATACTAGCATTCGTACTCCAGCTCCAGACTGAACTTATCACTGTAGTAAACGACCAAATGTCGCCGGATGTCGTGCCGGAAGAATTCTTGGAATCTATCCGCCAGTAATAAGTCGTACTGTTAGAAAGCGTTCCGGGATTATAAGTTATGCCTGTTTGATTACCCTTAGATGTCCCCGGTGAGGTTGTTCCAAAATAAACATCATAACCTGTCGCTCCGCTGGCCGATGCCCAGGATAGCTGTGTTGTGGTTATAACATTCGTTGCTCCATTAACCGGTGTGGGTGAAGTTACTTGGTCAGGACCGCTGCTTGTTGCGGTAAAACTCCAGACATTACCCGTGGTTGTGCCTGTGCTATTCTTGGAATCTATCCGCCAGTAATAAGCCGTGCTATAAGAAAGCGTGCCGGGATTGTAACTCGTGCCGGATTGATTGCCCTTAAGTGTCCCCGGCGAGGTTGCTCCGAAATAGATATCATAACTGGTCGCTCCGCTGGCCGATGCCCAGGATAGTTGAGTTGTGGTTATAACATTCGTTGCTCCGTCAACCGGGGCGGGTGAAGTTACTTGGTCAGGAAGATTAACACCACCGCTTGTTGTGGTAAAACTCCAGAAATTGCCCGTGGTTATGCCAATACTATTCCTGGAATCTATCCACCAATAATAAGTCGTGTTATAAGAAAGTGTACCGGGATTATAAATTGTTCCTGTTTGATTGCCCTGAAATACCCCTGGCGAGGTTGTTCCAAAATAGACATCATAAGATGTTGCATCGGATGCCGGCGCCCAATTTAATAGTTGCGAGATAGAAATATTCGTCGCTCCATTAAACGGGTTAGGTAAAGCAACTTGCGATGGCGCGCCACTGCTGCCGCTAACTGCATCATTGCCGAGTGAAACACAACCGCCGTAATTAAAAGTTGTTACAAACGCCACCAAAAACAAAACTGCGGTTACGTAATACACATATTTTCTCATATTTCTACTCCTATATTATTTATTTGGAACCAGGATTTAATATTGATTATATATTATTCTGAATTCGCCATGTTAAACGGATTTTATACCAATATTATATCGGCATAAAACTTACTATCAAATAAAAAGTCAAAAAAATAAGCGCTAAAAAATAAACTTACGGTTGATTACAGTCAGGCATACAGCAACCGCGGTAATGCTTATTTAAATAAAGGCGAATCAGACAAGGCGATTGAAGATGACGAGATGTTCCTGAAACTTGCGCCGAATCATCCCGCGGCAAAACAGATGCATGATTTAATCCGTGGCGGACACAAAATTAACGCCAAGTTATTATTGTCGTAAAAACCATTGCCCTCGAAGCGACAGCGGAGTCCCGCCCCAGCGGGAAAAATCCTTGCTTAATTAAGGCGGAAATGGTAGGCTGTCCTATATACTGAATTAAACTATGGCAAGACGGCAAAGGCGGGCCTGACCTCCGAAGCCTTGGCGTAGGAAGGCGTCCCTGGAATTACTGCAATGCAAGAAAATAAAGAAAAAGAAAATATGTTGTCTGTCCCTCGAGACATGCCAAACAAGCGGTCGGTATTATTTATTACGCTTCTGGGTTCTTTTCTGATGCCCTTTATGGGTTCGTCCATCAACATTGCCCTGCCTTCTATCGGCAGCGAATTCAATATTGATGCGATAGTCCTGAGCTGGGTTACCCTGTCTTTCCTGCTCTCGGTCGGAATATTTCTTGTTCCTTTCGGCAGGATTGCCGATATCCACGGCCGGAAAAAGGTCTTTACCTACGGAATGATAATCTACACCCTCGGCTCTGTTTTTGCCTCTATTGCACAAACTCCGGCAGTCCTTATCGGCTCGCGATTTCTGCAGGGTATCGGCGGCGCGATGTTCTCTGCCACAGCCATTGCCATCATCACCTCGGTATTCTCCAAGGAGGAACGAGGCAAGGCGCTGGGTATAAATGTCGCTTCGGTATATATCGGACTCTCTTTAGGCCCTTTTATCGGCGGGATTATCACTCAACATCTGGGCTGGAGATACCTTTTCATTCTCAATATACCGCTCTGCCTACTTACTATTGCGCTGGTCTTATGGAAAATAAAAGGTGACTGGACCGAGGCAAAAGGCGAACGTTTTGACCTGATCGGCTCTTTCATCTACGGACTGATACTGATTGCGCTGATGATGGGTTTTTCTTTACTGCCTGCCATAGCCGGTTACGGCCTTATTATTATCAGCATTCTGGGATTCTGGCTTTTTATCATATGGGAAACAAAAACGGAAAACCCGGTCCTGAATATCAGCATTTTCAGGGGAAATCCGGTATTTATCTTTTCCAATATTGCCGCCCTGATTAATTACAGCGCCACAACCGGGGTAGGGTTTATATTGAGTTTATACCTTCAATATATCAAAAACCTTACACCCCAGCAGGCAGGGCTCGTGCTCGTATCGCAGCCGGTAATAATGGCAATCTTTTCACCATTTGCCGGTCGGCTTTCAGACCGGATAGAACCACGTATTGTTGCCTCCCTGGGAATGGCTCTCACTACGCTGGGGCTATTTCTGATAAGTTTAATAAGCGCCGGCAGTTCTCTCGGATTTATTGTGATATGCCTGATTATTCTGGGCAGCGGCTTTGCCCTATTCTCGTCGCCCAATACCAATGCGGTAATGAGTTCGGTGGAGAAGCGGTTCTACGGGGTTGCCTCTGCGACACTCGGAACGATGCGGCTGGTCGGGCAGATGTTCAGTTTAGGCATTATCACGCTTATGTTTGCCCTGTATCTGGGCAGGGTCAAGATTACACCGGAAAACTATCCGCAATTCTTAAGCAGTGCCAGGACTCTGTTTTTCATCTTTGCAATAATATGTTTTGCAGGAATCTTTGCCTCTTTATTCCGGGGCAGGTTACGCGCCTCGAGCTGAGCCATCAGAAAAGAATTGTTTTCTGGAAGTATACGTAATCTCTATACTACATATTACTGGCAGTTATCCCGTAGGGACTGTATAATATATACTAATTCCTCGAGGGACACATAATGCCTCGCCCATCAATGCCTATTCTATAGAAAATTATCTCTTGTATGTCAAGGGCAATCCTCGTTAGATAATCTGTGATGTGTCCTCGTCCTACAATAATTGGCTGATTCATTATCCCATTCTCTGGCCGTAGAGAGTGGGTAAGATTTTTCGCCATATCGTGGTTTTGGTGTGCAGGGTTCTTCCGTTGTGAAAGAGTTCTCCTTAAAGAATGATGTGTCCATAATTATGACTACGATACTATAAATACGATACCGTGTTTTTAGGGGGGTATCTTACCTCAAAAATCACTACCCAAACAACTTTTTTCCTCTAACTCCTTTACATAATGTTGTTATAAAATCTCATCTTATCCTACACCCTCCCTATACCCCACCTACACCCTACTTGGGGCATAGTAATATAGGTTGTTATCTATAAACATCTTTTCTGTGTTTAACCCTATATATTTTAATTGTTTTCTCCTTATCTTGTATTTCGTAAACAATCCGGTAACTCCCTACACGAATTCTCCAATCGTTTTCGGAACCAACTATCTTTCTACAGCCAAAAGGTCGTGGGTTTTCTTTCAGAGCCAGAATACGTTTTATAATCAGTCTAAAGAAATCAGAAGGTAAATCATTGAGGTCTTTCTCGGCTTTTTTCTCTATTAATACTTGATACATCAATGTACTTCCTTAAGAAAATCATCAATCCGTCTGAATTGCGGCTTATTTCCCCGAATTCGTTTTAGTTCTGCCAAATCTTCAACATCCTCAATTCGCTCCAGAAGTTCTTGATACTGCCTAATGCCGATAATAATACCGGTTGGCCTGCCATTTTTAATTATAAATTCCGGCTCTTTTACTAAATTCTTATAATGTCCCATAAATTAAATCCTTTCATTATTTGTTGTATACCATAGAACTTATTACCTGTCAAGTAGAATCGTGATTAACAGGTAATTTTTCTCGCTGGTCAAGATAAAAAAAGATTGACAATTACACGTTGGTTAATTTCTCGTTAGTTTTTGGGTATTTTTGGCTTGTTCAGATGTGTGTCGCAGGTACAGGTGCATAAAGCAATTAACTATTTGTTCAGTTAATTGACATTTCACACTAAAATCCCCTTGTTCAGATGTCCGTCGCAGGTACACGCGTGTAACAGATTTGATTTTGATTTTCCTATTCTTCTAATGCTAGTTCACGAAGTTTTAATTCCAGATATTCATTAAGAATTATATAAGTATTACCTATTTTACATGCTACAACTATACCATTTTTACTAACTCGTTTTATGGTCATACCTTTAAAATCTGTTTTCCTAAGAATTTTATTCAGAATGTTTTTTACTTGTTTAACTCTATCTGAAGATATTTCTACTGATAATTCCAAAGGATAAAATTTGTTATCGGGTGGCCAAAAGACCATTAAATTATCATTTAGGTTCAAATGGTAATGTCCGTCCTTCCAAGAACAATCGCAAGACTCTTTTTCGTCCATGTATACACCATATCCCAAAATAAGATTATGTATTATAAAGATCCAAGGTATCACAGCAAGAAGAATTAAACTAAACTTAAAGAAATTCTTTACTATTGGCCACATTCTTATAATTACATTTTTCATTTGATTCTTTCTTTTATATGATTCAAGATATTTTATAACTTTTGAAGCCAAAAAATGTTACGCTAAAATGCCAAATATTTATAAATTAATTTCTTTCATTATTTATACCATTTCTCACCGCAAGGGCCTTCACAATAGCCTCCTCTGTCTATCCAACCATGTGGGCATTGCTTGGGCGCAATACCAGTAATTACTATTATTGGCTTCATTGGAGAAGGTGGTTGTGGAACAATACAACCGCCGCCACCACAACCATCGCCTCTTCCACCACAGCTTCCTCCACCACCACCGCTTCCTCCATCACCACCGCTTCCTCCATCACCACCTCCACCGCCGCCTGGACCGGGACCATATTTACAACTGCCGTCGTCTATGAAAGCTAGAGGGTCATAATTGATGGCGGCTCGGTCAGTGCAACCCCGACGTGGCCATTTCTTCATCTTACCAGAACAACAGTCATCGCATGAAGGAGTTAATCCTACCCATTGAGTAATTTTAGGAATTAAGGGAACTCCTATAGAACCAGAACATGCCCCTCCATGTACGTCACCCAATACATCTCTCCACTCAAAACCAACTCCTCTGGCTCCCAGTGCTCTTCCAGCTTCTTGGATGCCTTCTAATACAATAGATGTTACAAAACTGATCCCCAATCCACAAGCCCGAGAAATTTCACATGTACAATAACAGTGAAGCCAATCGTCCATAACAGTACCGGACATATCAAGACAACCAGATAGAACTGCCGAGGCCACTATACATCCTCCAATTCCAATTATAGGTGCAGCAACAGTCCCATTTGGGTCTATTTTGATAACCGGATTATTCTTAACATAACTATATAGATTTATTCCTGCAATATCTCCAATCGGGTCTCTCCTTGTAAATCTCCCAACATAAGGATTATAATATCTTTTCCTGTTATACTGTAATCCAGATTCTGAATCCCATTCTCTGGCCGTGTATGTGTAGCGATTGGGTGTGATTTCCGCTTCAAATGGTGTAATTTTAGGTAAATAACAGGTGGACGATATTTGGCCAACGACATCTGGTCTCGTCGTAATCATAAGTCGTATTTATATACCTTTTGTGTGGAGTTGTCAAGAGAAAATATGAGTTACCCATCCTACATATTAGTATATCCACACTACCCCTCTAAGCCCCTACGGGATAAACAGATGAACAATCACAATATTACAAGTCCGGCTCCACACACCATCAGCTGAAAGCCAATATCCAAGCAAGGTTCAAGGCATCGTTTTGTTAAAATAGGTATACCCCCTACCCCCAGTCTACCCCCCCCCTACCCCCCATCCACCCCTATACTACCCCCCCTCCCATGCCACCCCATAATAGTATTAATACCACTTCATAGTAGTAGTAATGGCTCCACATAATAGTAGTAATGGCTCCACATAGTAG
>JAZDMB010000047.1:0-39607 GCA_043801445.1 Planctomycetota bacterium | reverse complement strand
GTGGTTCAGGTGGCTCTGCGGGTGGCGCCGGACTTACAGGCAATGGCGGAGCTTCGACTTGTTCTTATGTTTACAACACCGCTACACCTGTACCCTTAAGCTTTACGAATGGCGGTACCGGTGGCTCAGCTGGAAACTGCGGAGCCTACGGTGGTGCAGGCGGATTCGGTGGCGGCTCAGGTGGTGAATGGTGTTGTCAGGGTGCTTGTGGAGCAGGAGGAGGATACTCCGGAGGTGCAGGCGTCAACTCAACTGCAACTCCTAACGCAGGTGGCGGCGGTTCATACCCTGCAGGCACAAATCAATCCAACTCAGCTGGTGCTCGGTCCGGTCCCGGGTTAGTAACTATTATTTTTAATCCTTAATATAAGAATGGATAATAAACTTTAACCGCCGAGACGCTGAGGAATAAATAATAATTTTCTTCTCTGCGTCCTTTGCGCCTCTGCGGTAAAATTTCCTGCTCTCATGGTCTCCTTATAGAAATTATCCGTAAGCTGTGTAACCTGCCCGCCCCGATGTCCATCGGGGCGCAGGCTGGTGCGTTTATCTGTGGTTTCGTTATTTAATCTGCCTGCCTACTTGGTGTAATCTGTGGCTTCAATCCGTTAATATATTACCTAATGTGTTGTAACCGACACCTCATCAGAGTAGATGCTTTCCTCCGGGGCGTTAAAAATAAAAGTTCTGGTGCGATAATAATATGTTGTAGACGACCTGACATTTTGGTCAAGATAAGCGGTTGTATCACGGGCTACTGTAGCGATTAATTCATAGACATTGTCTTTATCGTTTCTGCGTTCTATCTTGTAACCCCTATCATTATTAGTATTAGCATTATCCGTCCAAGAAAGAACGATAAGATTATCGTGAACGAGACTAACTTTTAAATTCTTGGGCGCAGCGAGTGATTCAACTATGATATAGACTTCATTAGAATAAGAACTTTCGCCTACTGTGTTATACGATTTGATGCGGTAGCAATAAGCAGATGAAACTGTCAGATTGTTCCGGTCAAGATAAGTGTTTTCATCTGCATTAACTATTCCAATTTGGTTATAAGCACCATTTACTGATTTGCGTTCTATTTTGAATCCCTCCTCGTTATCCGATTTATCAGTCCAGATTAGTTTAATCCCGGGAAAGGCGGATTTTGCCTTTAGTTCAATAGGCGGAATTGGCGGTGCGGTCGGAAGCGGTAAAGTCGTTACCGCCTTTTCATTGGAATAAGGACTATTACCCAGTGCATTATGGGCGCAGACCCGATAATAATAATCAGTTGCAGGCTGGAGACCGATTGTATCAATATAAGTATTATTAATAAGACTAACCACACCGGATGTCAGGTCGGGCAGACTGGTCGCGGCGACTTGGTCATAATTACCTTTCTCGCCGATCTTTCGTTCTATTTTGAAACCAAGCTCATTATCAGAGTTATCTGTCCAAGAGAGGTTAATCTGGTGTGATGAAACGGCTTTTGCCGTTAAGTCTGATGGTGCAATAGGTAAATGTAATGATGCTTGACTATTATGTTGAGTGAATGGATTAAGCGTTCGCCCGAATGGCAGTGAAGTTGCTATCAATCCCAGTAAGAATCCAACTAATACAGGCAATCCATATCTTGCTACAAAGTCTTTCATCGTAATTTCTTTGCCGGCGATTATGAATTTAACCCCGGTAAGGCGCAGAGTCTCAAACCTGAAAACTAAAAGAGCGGAGATAGTTAAAAGAATATTAGTAACGAGCGACCAGATACTGACTAATTGTTCAGTAGTTTGCAAGAAACATCCGCATCTTATTTTAAGTCCTCTTATTAGGGCGGATGATATTGCCATATCAAATACAAGCATCAGTAAAAGAACAAGTAAACCGGCACTTCTGGGTTTAAAACCGATTACCAGACAAAGACCACCTGTAAGTTCCAGCCACGGTAAAGTTATTGCGGTTATATTAATTAAGTCAATGGGGAGTATTTGATAATCCGCGATGTTTTTGGCAAATAACTGAGGTGCCATAATCTTGCTCAGACCGGCATAAATAAAGAATAACGCCAGCAATAATCGTAATGCAAACAAAAGATAGGGATTATCGGATATTTTTTTTAGCATAAATACGAAGCTACTGATTTAAATTGACCATATCAAAACTAACGAAATACTTTAGTTTTTCCTTTTACTGAAATTATAGCCAAATAATATTTTTAGTCAACTAAGATTTTTATTCTATTCTATATTTGTTAAACCAGCCTGCATAGTTATAGGGGGACGTTGGTATGAAACAGACTACTCGTTTTACCTGCCCGACCTTGCCGTTCAGGCGGGTGCGAATGGCGGGACAGGGGTTTCGGTGGTGGTGGTTTATAAAACGGAACAAATTTATGCTTTGCGTAACGCTACGCATAGCACAGCAATCCAACATGTTTGGGTTGCTTGACGCGGTGATGGGTTATCGGGAGAAAATCTTTTTCAGCCTGAGGCCCCACATCTTGAGGGGAATTAATTTAGCGGATAGATCCATACTAACAATTTAATCTGTTTATCAAATAATATTATTTTTCTTGACTTATATTTATTTTTAAATAGAATTTAATTTTAATTAATAATATTAATATGTTCTTTCTTGCGAAAGAACCAAAATAAAAAAAGGAGTGAAAGTATGAAAAAGTTTAAATGGTTTGTCCTGAGCGTAGCATTAATAAGCATTATTGTTGGCAGCGCACTCCAGGTGTCAGCAGAAGATTGGGCTATTTATGGTCCACGCGCAGAGGGTATGGGCGGCGCCGGAGTGGCAATGGCGGATGGCGCCACGGCGCATTATTGGAATCCGGGCGCTACGAGTAAAAATGATAAGTCCGGTTTATATATCGCTTTTGGGCTGGATACTTCTGCCGAAGGCGATATCCTGCAATCCGTTGATAAACTGTCATCAAAAAGCGGGAATGTTATTCCTATTTTAACTAAGGTCGATGCCGGGACTTCGCTGACTGCTACTGAAGCAAAAGCACTTCTTGATTTCTTCGCTATAGCTTCGACCGAATTGAATAAACCGGGCCAGGGTATGTTGGTAAATAGCGCAGGCGGAATAGGTTTCGCAATAGGTAAATTGACTATTTTCGGGAATGGTTTAGCTTATGGAAGCCTTGACCCGGTGGCTGATAATACTCATTTGTCTTTGAATACCGGTCCGTCTGCCGTGACAAATACAGTTGGTACAACAAACCCAATAGCTCCTTCTAATACTACTCTGGCTTCTCAAATAGCGGCTGAATCCTGGTGGATTGCCGGTTCCGGTAATGCTTCGGTTCAGGCCAGACAATTAGTTTACTTGCTTGAGCAGTCAGGTCAAAATAGTTCTGATCCTGAAGTCCAGCAGTTTATTAGGACGGTTGCTCAAAACATAGCCGGTGGTTCTGCTGCTAATTCTGTTTCTAATAATACTTCAGGTGTGACAATTAGGGGGCTGGTGTTGCAAGAAATAGGAGTTTCTTATAGTAGACCGATTCTTGACAATCTATCAGTCGGCGCGAATCTCAAGATGATGGAAGGAACGACTTATTATAATTATGTCAGTTATAAGCAACTTGAGAGCAGTGAAGATATGATAAGTGATATAACCAGCAAAAAGAATACCAAGACTTCCAGCGCATTCGGGCTTGATGTCGGTGGTTTGATGAATTTGACCGATAAGTTGAGGGTCGGATTAACCATCAAAAACATCAATAAACCCAAATTTTCGGCTACCGGCGGCGATATAGAACTTGACCCGCAGACACGAGCCGGTGTTGCTATGGATGTTCTGCCTAATTTCCTGGTGGTTGCGGCTGATTATGATGTAACCAAAAACAAATCAACTATTTTACAGGGTTATGAATCGCAGATGTTCGCATTAGGCGCCGAAATAAATCTTATCGGATTCCTTAAATTTAGAGCCGGGACATCGCGAAATCTCGCAACGTCAGCAAAAGCTTTAACGGGTGGATTAAGAATTAATTTGGTGTTATTAAGTCTTGATCTGGCTGTCATATATTCTTCTGATAATGTTAAGACTGAAAATACCGCCGGCGGCGGAGAAATACCTCAGAAATTTGGCGGTTCCCTTTCACTAGCTATAAGATTTTAATCAGTCCGGCACATAACCCAGCCCTTAAACGTAAGGGCTGGGGTGCGGGGCGATATTATGTTGTGGTTTCGTATTGCTCTGATAGTATTAATTAGGTGTTATCAGCGAATCATTTCGCCTTTATATCCGCCTGTCTGCCGATTCCAGCCCACGTGTTCGGAATATTTTATCCAGGCAATAGAGAAAAAAGGCATTTTGATAGGAATGTTCTGCGGTATTAAAAGATTATTAAGGTGCCATCCGCTCGGCGGCAAGGGATACGACCCGGTAGAATAACGAAGGTCCACAGGTTCAATAGTTCTCACGATAGATTTAGTCGGGATGAACTATTGAGTTTTCTTATGATAATCATAGATTTTGTTTATTTTATATACATCGTTATTATCACACCGTATTATCTTTTTAAATTCGTCACTTCAAGATACCACCGGCAGGGTTTACTTGAAAGGTTTGGATTCGTTAAATTCCCAAATGATGATAGGCAAAAACGCTCCGATGCTACGATACGGAGCGTCCCGCATCCGAAGGCATCGGGACGTTGTATCTGGTTGCATGCCGCATCAGTAGGTGAAATAAAGGCATCAGATGTTCTCATCAAGAATTTACGGGGAGTTTATCCTGATTATGAATTTGTCATTTCCACCTCGACCCCATCGGCTCAGAAATTAGTTAAAGAAAAATATCCTGACACAAAGAGCTTTTTCTTTCCTCTAGATTTAAGTCTGATTATAAAGAAAGCATTAAAACAAATTAACCCGGCTCTGATTATTCTTATCGAACAGGAACTCTGGCTTAATCTTATCCGTATAGCAGCTTCCAAAAGAATACCTATTATTTTGTTGAACGGTCGGATTACTAAACATTCAACTATAAGGTATCGTTTTATAAAACCTGTTATTAGGCGTATCTGGAATAAAATATCTTATTTTTGCGTACAGAATAAAGAGTATTTTGAGCGTTTTAAGGCATTGGGGGTTAAATCGGATAAAATCATGATTACCGGTAATATGAAATATGATTTATTGGATAAACCCAGCCCTTGCTCGCAGGGGCGGGGTAAATCAGACTCGCAAACGGACGAGGTGTCTTATAGGAAAATATTCGGATTCAATGAAAATGATTCGGTCATTATAGGCGGGAGCACACACCATCCGGAAGAGGAAATCTTATTGGAAGTTTATTCCAAGCTAAAACAGGATATTAATAATTTGAGATTGATTATAGCGCCCCGGCATCCATTTCGTTTTGATGAAGTAGAAAAACTTATTAGGATAAAAGGATTTGAATGTCTTCGTCGCAGTAAAATTGAGATTAAGACTGAGGATAAGGATAAGGCTAAGGGAGAAGAGGCTAAATCTTATTCTCATCCTCATCCTTTCATAATTCTTCTTGATACGCTTGGTGAATTATCCAAAGTATATTCTATTGCTGATGCTGTTTTTGTAGGCGGGAGTTTTGTTCCGCGCGGGGGACAGAGTATTTTAGAACCGGCGTTATTAGGTAAACCTGTTTTTTTCGGGCCGGATATGTCTAATTTCCAGGATATGGCTGATTTACTTATGAAAGAGAATGCGGCTATTTCGGTTATGGATAAATCCGAATTATACCGGCAACTTATTCGTCTTTTAAAAGAACCGGCAACATTAAAGAAGATGGGGGAGCGGGCGCAAATAGTTATCAGCCAATATCAGGGGGCAACCGTCAAAAATATTGAATTCATCAAGAATTTATTGACCCCGTTAGAAATGAATCATAATATTTTATAAACTAATATATTAAAGATGACGATATTAATAGTTTAATAGTAATGTGTTTTGATATTTTAAGAAGGAGGTAATTATTTATGAAGAGACGAGCCAGACGGGAGTTTACTTCGGAATCAGTTTGTATGGGACATCCTGATAAGATATGCGACCAGATTTCCGATGCGATTCTTGATGGAATTATTGTACATGATCCTATGGCGCGAGTTGCCTGCGAGACGATGGTCAAAACCGGTATGGTTATTGTTGCAGGTGAAATCACTACCAAGACTTACGTGGAAATTCCTGATATCGTAAGGCAGACCATTAAGGAAATCGGTTATACTGATGCCAAGATGGGTTTTGATTATGAAACATGTTCTGTTCTGACATGCATTCAGAAGCAATCACCGGATATTGCCCAGGGTGTTAATGAAAAGAGTAATAAGAAATTAGGCGCCGGCGACCAGGGAATCATGTTCGGTTATGCCTGCCGTGAAACGGCGGAATTGATGCCTTTACCGATTATGTTAGCGAGAAAACTTGTTAATCGTGCTGCTTCGGTTAGACAGCAAAGCATTTTGCCTTACCTCAGACCTGATGGCAAGTCTCAGGTAACAATAGATTACGATAATGACCATCCGGTTAGAGTAAATACGATAATTCTTTCTCTTCAACATAATCCTGAAGTCAGCCATTCCAAGATAACAAAAGATTTAATAAAACATATTATTAATCCTATAATACCAAGACATTTAATGGATAATAAAACAAAGATTCTTATTAATCCGACAGGCAGGTTTGTTTTAGGCGGACCATATGCTGATTGCGGTTTAACAGGCCGCAAGGTTGTTGTAGATACATACGGAAGTATGGGGACTCATGGCGGAGGCGCTTTTTCAGGTAAAGACCCGACTAAGGTTGACCGGAGCGCTTCGTATGCAGCAAGATATGTTGCTAAGAATATAGTTGCGTCAGGATTAGCTAATCGATGCGAGGTTCAATTAGCTTATTCTATCGGTGTTGCGGAGCCTGTGACTGTTGATGTGGAAACATTTGGCACAGCCCAAATAGATGAAGAAAAGATTATCGGATTAGTCAGGAAAAACTTCGACTTGACTCCGGGCGGGATAATTAATCATCTTCATTTACGCAGGCCTATATATAAACATACTGCGAGATACGGTCATTTTGGTATAAAGGGGCCCGGCTATACATGGGAAATAACTGATAAGGTAGATATACTAAGAAAGGCATTGAAAAAATGAAATATGACATCAAAGATATTAAGTTAGCGAAAATAGGGCAAAATAAAATAGACTGGGCTGAAAAGCATATGCCGGTTGTGACAAAGATTCGCGAGCGTTTTAGCCGTGAAAAACCATTGAGAGGTAAACGCATCGCGGCGTGTCTTCATGTTACTTCAGAGACGGCAAATTTAGTCCGGACTCTATCGGCTGGCGGCGCCCAAGTTTTTATATGCGCTTCTAATCCTCTTTCTACTCAGGATGATGTTTCAGCAGCTCTGGTTAAAAACTATCATATTCCTGTATTTGCTTATAGAGGTGTTAATAGGAATAATTATTACAAACATATAAAAGCAGTCCTTTCTTATAATCCACATATAACCATTGATGATGGCGCTGATTTGGTTTCGTTAATTCATTCTCAAGAACGAGATAAGATTAACCATATTATTGCCGGTATGGAAGAGACTACAACAGGAGTTATCAGATTAAGAGCAATGGAAAGAGACAATGCTTTGTTATATCCTATCTTTGCCGTTAATGATGCACAGACTAAATATCTTTTTGACAATCGGTATGGTACAGGGCAATCAACATTAGACGGCATTATAAGAGCTACAAATATCCTGTTTGCCGGTAAAGTATTAATAGTAGCCGGTTACGGTTGGTGCGGTCGGGGGTTCGCAATGCGTGCTAAAGGGCTCGGGGCTCGTGTTATTATAACTGAGGTAAATCCATTAAAAGCTATAGAAGCTATTATGGATGGTTTTGATGTGATGCCTATGAGGGATGCGGCTAAAATTGGCGATATTTTTTGCACGCTTACAGGTGATATTTCCGTTTTGAGACGGGAACATTTTGTATTAATGAAAAACGGTGCGATAATTGCTAATTCCGGTCATTTCAACGTTGAAATAGATATACCTTCATTAGAACAGTTAAGTAAAAAGATAAAGAAAGATATTAGACCTAATGTTGAAGAGTATGTTTTGAGTAATAAAAAATCAATTTTCCTTTTAGGTCAAGGACGGTTAGTTAATCTTGCCTGCGCCGAAGGGCATCCTGCGACTGTAATGGATATGAGTTTTGCTACGCAAGCTTTAACAACTGAGTACGCGATAAAAAATACTAATAAACTTAAACCAAAAGTTTATCCTGTGCCAGTTGCAATAGAAAACTGGATAGCTAAATTAAAACTCGAAACAATGGGAACAAAAATTGATTCACTTACTGAAAAGCAGAAAAAATATTTAGTCAGTTGGGGTGAAGGAACTTAGAAAATTAGTTAGTTTTTGAGATTCCTGCAAGTAGTTATTTGATAAGTGAAATCAAGTATTACAGCTAATTAATAATGGAATATATTGGAAATTACTTGACTCCTATAAAAATAGATATATAATTATAATAGAATTAATAGAAGTAAAAAAGATGAGGAGGATACGATAATGATAAGAAATAATCAGGTAAATAAAAAAGGTTTTACTTTGATAGAACTGCTTGTTGTTATTACTATTATAGGTATATTGGCAACAATTATTATACCAAGCATGGCAAATATAAGAAGAGAAACGAAGTTGCTGAAATGCCGAGATAATCTTGCAAAATTATATCAGGCTTTGATACAGTATGATGCTCAATTCAAACTCTATCCTCGTGGTGATAGTTACAGAGGAGCGAAATTCTGGGAAGCTTTGAGAACTGAACCGACTTCTGATACTGCTGTTTTACAAGAGAAGAGTAGAGATGCGTTATATATATGTCCAATAAAAGGTGGAGTTGGGTCAGTTGGTATCTGTCATTATCGCGGACCAAATTTTGATGCGAGCGATGCTCTTAAAGAAACAGACCCCATCGGAGCAGATGTGGCACAAAATCATGGAGGTCAAAATCCTATTAGTGTTCTTTATTGGGGAGGGAAAGTTTTAGAGGTTAAGTATAATACGACTGAATGGCAAGAAGCTGATACATCCCTTGAGGAATAAGTTATAATTATTCTTATTATTTATTCTGAATACATACAATCAGGACTATATTAAATCAAAAAAAGATATGATAAAATTATCTTTTTATCGTGTTTTACTTTCCATAGTTTTTTTTATAGTTCTATGTAATATTACTAATGCTTACATTGAACTTAAAAAAAGATGGGAAATAGATTTTGAATATCAGCCGTTGAAGATATTCACTTATGTCGATTCTTCTAATAAACTAATAAATTACTACTACTTTATTTACACTCTTACAAATAAATCGGACAAAACGATTCCACTTTACATAGATGTTTGTCTTAAGATGGATTTGCATCATCCTGATCTTATTGCTGCCGGTTACTCTCCAAAAGTAAAGTATTACCAGGATTCATTACACCCTCTTGTAGAAGACGAGATTATATTTGCTGAAGAAAAACTTTTAGGTTTGTCTTTGGGAGTTAGAAAAGATAAGGTTAACGATTTTAAAAGTAAGTTTTTTTATTTGAATTGCCAGGAATTACGAACTAAACAGACAATCTTGTCTAATGAAAAAATAATTGGTTTGGCTATATTTGAAAATGTTGATCGGCAAGCCAAAACTTTCGAGATAATGATTGGTGGATTATTAGATTCTGTAAAAAGAAGATATTCCGATGAGATTCAATCTGAAGAAGTCAAGAATTCACATATTGAACGAGATATCAAAGATGCACTCAAAGATAAACGAATCCCTATCAGTAAGGAACCGACATTTGAATATGAGAATCGTATTAGAAAGATAACCTATATTTGTGAGGGGGGTGAATTTAATAAACAATCTCAGGCGCTAACAGAAATAATAACAGCACCTCAATGGGTAGTCAGAAATTATGGGCCGATTGATGAAAAAAATACTCTTAAAAAGATGATAGACTCATTGGAAGATGAAAACCCAGAAATCAGATGGAGTGGTTGGTTTCTTCTGCGACGTCTTACAGGACTATCTTTTAATTACGATACGGAAACGGAAGCATCATCTGAAGAAAACCAAAAGTCTATTAAATTATGGCAGGAATGGTGGTATATTAATAAAGAAAAATTGACCTATAATAAAAATCTGAATCAATTCGAAATATCCGAGCAAACCAAATAAGGTGTTTTTCTGCAAAGAAATATCAACAGGTCAGATATATAATCAACAGTAAATAATGATATTTTGGTGCACTGCTTAAATTAGTATTTAATGAATATTTTTCATTAGTATAGTTTTTTAGTTGCATTCGTGCTGATAATAAACCATCCGCTTTTTTATCATATAAGTTTTAATTCAATAATAAGTATTTTTCATTTATCAAATACGTTCATTAAAAGTCATTATACCAATAAGAAGTTGTATGTTAATTGAAGTTGACTGTAGAATGGAGTTGTGATATGTTAATTATTTTGATTTATGAATAAATTCTATTAAGAGAATAATAATAGAGAATATTAAGCAATATTGAATAAGTATAAGGATAGCTTCCCATTTTGTTGTATTTCTAAGTGCAATTGCACCAATTCCAAGCGTAAAAGAGATAAGATAGACAAATAAAACTGTTTGACGATGTGATAGAAAATGACTGATTCTATGGGAAAGATGGTCATGTCCTGTGTATGTAATAATTTGAGGAATATTTGTAGTGATTTTTTGCTGATATCTGCGAATAACAACATAAATTAAATCAAGGATAGGGACGCCAAGGATGATAACAGGAATAACAGCAGATTTAATAGGACTTGTTGACCAGCCACCCATAATACTAAGCGTGGCTAATGTGAATCCAATAAAAAATGAGCCGCTATCACCCATAAAAATGGCGGCTTGTTTTTTGAATCGGAAATTATGAGGTAAAAATCCAGTATTACTACCCATTAATATAACAGCTAAAATACCCCATAACCACTGACCAGTTTGAAGAGCAATAATAGCATAAGTACCAGATGCAATTATTGCTAAACCCGCAGCAAGACCATTCATGTTATCTATTGCGTTAAAAGCACTGATTACGCCAACTATCCAAAAAAGAGTTAATATGAAATTAATCGTATAAGGTAATGGAAAGTTTAATAGAATTCCTCCTTGTGCTAGAAGAATAGTTACTCCAAAGAGAATTATCAATTTTGCTATTGCTGTAATCCCATTAGAAGTAGATGCTTTTATATCATCATACAACCCTACTAACATAACAATACTGCTACCGATAATAATACTTAAAACCGTATGGTCAATCATAGGTATTGATAAGCCAAACCGGACGACTATTGATTGTTTTGATAACAATAAAATAGTAGAGATAGTAAACCCGATAAAAATACCGATTCCTCCCAGTCGAGGGATAGGTTCTTTATGCATTTTGAGAGAACTAGGGTTGTCTATTATTTTCAAGCGGGTTGAGATGATTCTTGTTAGGAATGTAATAAAATAAGAAGTTAAGCCTGACAATAGAAAGGCAATCAAATAAATAATTAACCAGTTATTCATCGTTTTTATTGGGTTTTTTCAAAATATTTGCCGCTATCTTTAATTATTTCTAGACTTCTATCACCATAATTAAACAAAAGGTCTATTACCGATAATTCTGGTATAAATGGTTCATATGTTTGTTTGTATAATGGATGGCGAAAATCTTGATAATAAGATTTTATATTATATTGTTCTATTTTGTTTTTGTCTAGATAATCATGGCCATGTTTTCCATGTAGATAAGAGTTTGAGTTGAGTTTTTGGCATATCTCTATGATTAAATCTGTGGCTGAGTTATTTGATAATATTGAATCATTTTGTTTGGAGCAGTAATTAAGTTCTAATTGAGATGCGCGACTAATTTTCACTTTGATACCCAACGCTTCGATTATATAAAAAATAATTGCCTCATTTAGTTGCGTAAGTAAATCCCATTTTTTTTGATAGATTTGGTAGAAAAAATCAGCATATTTATGGAAATATGGTGTTTGATGATAATTTCTTTCTATACTTTTTAGATGTTTTCGCGACCAAGGTGTTGTATTGTCTATTTCTGTTTCTATAATAGATTGATAAAATTTATTTTTGGTTTTAACCGGTACCGTTAACCAAATCCAATTGTTAGATGTTCTGATACGATTACGGTTAATCCAACCAAAGGGTCCTCTTTTAACATATTGAACTACATCTACAATAACAAAAGTATCAGCAAGTGAAATTTTATGAAAAAAGCCAATATAAGGTAAGTAATTAGGCTGATGACCAGTAATAAGCATCTGTATTTAGTATTATTAAGAGGTGTTGACTGATTATTAGATAAAAGTTTTTATTTTATGTATACTAAAAGAACCATCTTGTAGGTTCCCACTAAGACCTAATGATAGAATGATTTCATTAGGTCTGGCCGTCCCTTCATTCGTTATTTTAACAGTCAAAAAAAGCAAATCGTTTTTTAATTCTATTTTTTGAACATAATTTCTAATATTAATTTCCTTGAAATTTTTATTTATATACTCGCGTTGGATCATTTGATTTTTTTGATTCATCCAGTTTTCTATTTTTTCATGAGATAATTTTAATAGTTCGTTTGAGGTCATATCATTTAGGGGCGTAATTTTATATTCAACATTAAATCCATTAGTAATATGATTACTGATAGTATTTTCTTTGTAGTTTTTTTGATATGGTTTTATATGATTTAATGTATCTTGGCGCAGGGGCATACAAGGTTCTACAGTTGAAATTATAATATTTTCTATTAAATTCTTGTTGATTTCCTGTAAAATGTCTTTAGGATTTAACCATTCTGAAAGCTGTAAGTATATTACTTCATCATCTGAGGAAACCCCTACAGATAAGGCAGTTGTAAAGGAGAGGCGCGGACGAGGATTAAACCCTTCAGAAAAGATAATCGGGATATCCGCACGACGAACTGATTGTTCGATAATATTAAGAAATTCTCGTTGAGATATATATTTAGCACGTCCATTTTTTTTTACGCGCAACAAGAATTGTAATTTTGTAGCATTTGCCATACCCGTAAGGTATTTATTTTACCCAGTTCCATTTTTTAGAAGTATCTATTTCTACGGGTCCTTCTGCAGTTTTAACTTTATTTTCTAATATTTTAACGGTTGATTCTGCTGATGTTATAATACGAGGAGTAACAAATACTAATAGCTTTCTTTCGCTTAGAGTTCCTGATTTATATCGAAATAGATTACTAATAAGTGGAATGTCACCTAAGAAAGGAACTCTTTCGAGTACTTTAGTAAGTCTTTCATCCACAAGTCCTCCGACAATTGCGGTTTGCCCACTGTCTATAATTAGATTGGTTACAATAGTTGATTGCCTTACTCTTGGGAGGCGAAGACTTTGTCCTCCAATCTCGTATGTCTCAAAACCGTTATCTGCTCCAGATAGATCTTCTAAGCGAGGAATAAGATTTATAATGATTTTATTTGTGTCTCGAACTATATGTGGTGTAACCCATAATTGGAATCCGACGTTTATAGGTGAGTTAGTTGCTTCAGTTAATTCATACAAGGGAATACCAGCCGATGAATATGTAACTTTTGTTTGTGGATACCTTATTAATTCGCCTACAAATACGGTGGCTTCTTCTCCGTCTATACTGAGCAAATTAGGTTCTTGAATGAATTTTGTTTTAGTATCGCCTTTAAATAATCTTAGTATAGTAGATGCATCATATGAGCTTAGGAAAAACTGACTAAAAGAAGCATCTTGCTTGCGTCCAAAGCCAAAAGGAAGTGTAGTGGAAACACTTGAAGGGCTTGGTTTTGCTGTTATTAAGTCCGCTTTGCCAGCGCCACCAAATTCATATTTTAACCCAAGATTAATGAGGTCATCATTAGTAGTAGAAACGAATTTTAATTCGATCAATACTTGTCTAGGAGCTACATCTAACTGGTCAAGTATTTTTTCAATAGAGTCGAGAACGGTTTTAATATCCTGTACAATAATACTCTTTGTCTTAATATCATATTCCAAAGAACCAATAAGAGTGCCTCCCTTGCGAGACAACATATTTTTCAAGATGTTTAATAGGGTAAACTCTTTAATAGCATCACCTGGTGCTTTAACACTACCAACCGCATAAGGAGTCGTAATAGATGCTTTGAATGGTGCGCCAGGCATTAGATATTTTAACCTGAAAATTCTTGTTTCTAATTGTTCTTTTAATGTCTCAGCTTTAACTATACGAATAACATTATATTTTTCACGTACGAGACTGAATCCAGCAGTTTTAACGAGGTTATTTAAAGCTTCTATCCATGGCACGTCTGACAATATCATCGTAACTGAACCCTTAATATCTTCAGAGAGAATAATATTAATACTAGCAAGTTTAGCAATATTACGGATTACTTCATCTAATGGGGCATTTTTAATATCCATATTTATTGTGGGTGGTTTAGTTACTCTGAAAAGTGAAGGTGTTGTTTCTTCTAAAATACATTGAGCAATCATAACAGTTTCTTCCAGTGCAGAATGCCAATCTAAATTTCTGAATGTCACTGTAATGGTGTCCTCGTTAGATATTCTTAAATCAATTATTATATTAATGTTTGCAATTTCACCAATAGTTTCTAGAGCGGCTCTAAGTGGTTTATCTACCCATTCAATAGTAATAGTCGGAACAGACGGTTTATCTGTTATTGATGAAGGTGGTGAAGATGATGATATTGTAGCTGGTGCTTGTTTTTCTTGAGCTAATAAGGCAAGGCTAAAAAAGATTGTTACGCATAAAATAATACTTAGACAACGGAATATGATGGGAGATATTTTGCGATTTAATTCCATATAAAACTCCTTTTCTATTTACTTTTATACTCTATCGTAATTTCTTCATTTTTGTAATTGAAAGTAATTAAATTACGCATAATTTTTTTTGCCACAAGATTATCTGATATTGTATCGCCTTCCTTGTAGGTTTTATTGTTAATTATAATTGCAGAGGCAGATATATTTTTGAAATAAGATACTGGCAGGGAAATTTCCACACCAAGGAAATATACAATTAACGGTGGCAATTTAACTTCCTCCGGTTTAATACAATAAATAATGCCGTTAACAATTGGTTGTTTGGAGAAAAAATCTTCTATTATTTTGGCGCGGCGAGCTAATTCTTTCATTTCATCAACTAAGTTTAATATCCTTGGAAGGTATTCAGTATTTTTTGTTTCTTTTCTTTCGGCTAATTCTGAAATCTTAGATAAATTTTTAGGTATTTCCTTAAAATTTCTTAGCTCAAAATCCTTTTGAGATTCGGTTTTTATATAGAGTGCTTCGGCATAAATTTTTTCAGCTCCAGCAAAAAGCTTTCTGGCTTCATCGTAAATTAAAGCCATTTTTTCCTTAGCAGTATTATTATCAGTGCGATTTATTTGTTCATAAATGTCTAATATTTTCTGGTATGGCGCAGATAATAATTTATCTCTTTCTTCCTCTGGAGTTTTATCATAAATATCTTTCATTAATTTCAATTGGTCCTCTGCTTGTTTCAATAAAGCGAATAATTCAGGTGGAGGAGAGGGAGGTTGTTGTGGAGGTTGGGTAGTCGGTGGGCTACCTTTTTTGGCTATTGGTGAAAGTTTAATCGCAAATGGATCGGGACGTCCCTTACGTTCAAAGATGCGTTTGTTATTATTTACTTTATTTGCAAATTCCTCCTTTGCTATTTTAATAATATTAATATCTCCGATAGTTTGTCTTAGAAGAATGCCATTTGATCCTATAAAATATTCTATTTCTTTAATACTTGAAGCATGATCTAAGATAATTAAAGAACAAAGATATCCTTCGGTTGTTGTTCCCATTATCATCTGAGAAGTTTTCTCCCTTACCATTAAGTGTGCATCAGTAAAAAAATTACTTAAATTGTAATTGCTAATAAACCTTAGAGGATAACTTTGAGTGACAGACCAATTATTTTTAATTAAAGCAATGCCTAATAGTTGTTCTGAATAAAAGTTTTCTTTAGATGTAAATTCTTTGGTACTTGTTTCTGGAATCGGTTTGTTAGTAGATGATGCGGTCTGGACTGTAATGAAAAACTTTACTTTATTCTCATTTTTGAATCCCTTGAGAATAAATTCGCGGTTATCTGTTAGTAATAGTTTAAGATTTAAGCTTTGAAAATCTAAACTATCTGCATTAACTTGAATTTCCTCGGTTAATTTTTGATATGGCAAAAAAGAAGGTTTAATGAATGAAATTTCTCTTGAGAATTTATATAACTTTTTTGGTTGAGATTTTTCCTGTGAAGTGTTATTTGATTCGCTAAATGAAGTATTCATGTAACCGATTTTTTCCCCCTTTAATAAAATGATATACCAACTCTCATCGTTTTTAGCAGTTTCCGGTGAGTTTTTAACGACTTTTTCCGATTGAGTTGTTTTGGAATTAGAAGAAGATTGGGTGGTTTGTGCCGAGATTAAGCTTGTTGGTAATAAATAAATCAGCAAAATTGATGGTACTAAATAAAGAAATAAACGCATAGTCGAATATTTAATAAATTATTTTATTTTTTAGTTTGAAGTTTATTGTAAACATAAGTTGTTAGTGTCAAATCTAAACTATATCTAGCAGTTTTATCATTAGTACTTTCGGTGATTGGTTTAACGGAAAATTTATTCACTTTAATAAATCTTTGATAAGTTTCCAAGAGGTAAATGTAATGTATAACTTGAAAAAAATCACCAGTTATCGATAACCTATAGGAAATTTTGTCAAAAGGGCTACTCTGAATGGATGATGGATTCCCTCTATTTTGTTCAGGTATGGCACTAGAAAGGTAAATATTTGCTTCACGACTTAATTTTGTTAGTGTATCAATAAAATTCTCATAAGAAATTTCCTCTTTCGTAGGCATAAGTGCTTCAAGCTCATTTTGTTCTTTTCTTAATTTATCGAGTCTTTCTTTAAGTTCTTCCATTTCAACTAATCTATCGGTGGCCTCTTTAATCTTGGCAGAAGTCTCATTAATATTTTTAGTTAAGAGAGAGCGTTGCTTGGAAAATATAAAATACCCCACAACTCCTAAAATAACAGCAATAATTGTAGGTATAATAATAGTTAAAATAAGTAATTGTTTTTCCGATAGTTTTAGTTTCATTATTTTTTCATTTTCAGTTCTTTTGCTAAGTCTATATCGAATTTAACTGCAAATTCCTCCTTATATTCAGGTTGAGCAATAACCTGAAATTGAGGTGGTTCATTTAATCCAAGATTAAATGTTTCTTTTAATCCGGGGTGATTTTTAAGTTCCTTTCTGAAACTAGTCATTCTATCTGAAGATGAGCCAGCCGCAAGGCAATTCATAGTGATAGATGCTTCTATTTTTGTATCGGCACGGCGACCAGGGGGAGGACCATCTAATGCTTGTAACGCAGTAATCCAAATATCATGAGAACTATAAATAACATTCCACAGCTCATCTATTTTTTCCCACCATAAGAAAGAACGAGTATTTTTTATTTCCGTGGCGGCTTTATTCCACTCGTTAAGTTTTGTTTCATCAATTAACATTTGGTCATAAGGTTCAACTTGTTTGAGTAAGGATTCTAAATTTTCTTTTTTTGTGTTATACTCTGTAGTTTGTTGTTTAACACCCCTATAAAGGTATATATCCCAGATTAATAAAAGTGCACAAATAATTATTGCAGCATTCATTGCTAAAAATCTAGGTAGAGGAGTCCTTTCTTTACGCTGTCTTTCCGGTGGAAGCAAATTAATACGAATCATATATTAATCCTTTTTTATCCTTGCTGCTAGACCGGTAGCTATAACTAATTGGGAAGCTTTTTTCTTTAATTCGGAAGTATCAATTTTTTCAGATAAAATTTCAAAGGACTCGCACGGATCCCATCTGATAGGTTTTTTATTGAATGCCGATTCGAATGATTCTTCTAATCCTTGCAATAAAGAAGAGCCTCCGGAAAGATAGATATCGTCTATCGGCTTATCAAACTGGTGTTCAAAATAATCAAATGAAAGTTTTATTTCATGAGTAAGGTCATCTAGTAGAGAACTTATATAATCTTTAACTTCTTCAAATTTAAGACCAGGATTTTTTTTGAGTTCTTCTGCTTCTTTTTCAGGTATTCCCATCTTTTTACTGGTAGATTCAGTAAAATCTTTACCGCCTATATAAATTTCTCTAGTAAAAGATACTTGAAGTCCAGACATAATATTAACGTTTGTTTTCATTGCTCCAATATCTATAAGAGCCGTTACTTTATTTGTTATATTTGATGGGGGATTATTTGATTGCTTCAATTCGAAAGAATTACCTAATGCAAAACAATCAACATCAATAGCAATAGGCCAAAGGCCACTTTCCTCTAAAAGGTTAATATGTTCATCAAGTTTGTCTTTTTTAGCTGCTACTAAAAGAACCGACATATCTTTTGTTGCCCCATCACTTTTTTGTTCTTTTTGTATATGTGGTAAGCGTAAGCAATCAATCATTACCTCATCTATTTCAAATGGAATATATTTACTCGCTTCGTATTGTATAGCATTTTTCAATTCTTCATCAGACATTTCCGGCATAGTTATATAACGAACTATAACTGAACGTCCTGATATTGCTGTAACTACTTTTGTAGTGTGGAAATCATTAGTTGCCCATATTTTTTTTATTGCTTCTTTTATATTTTCTCCAGGAAGAATTTCATAATAAGCATAGCCGCTGATGGTATAGCTATTCGTTTTAGGGGAGTGGATTAATTCTACAGCTTTGATAACTTGTGATCCTATATCTAGTCCCACAATTGGTTTCCCTTTTATTTTTGGCATAGTTATTATGTTATCAAGTTTCTGTTTTATTTCTATTAATTTGATGTTTTTTGTTAATACTTCTGTATTTTATTTAGCGCTGAGATTCGCCGTTGTTTTGACGATTCATTTGCGACATAGTTACTACTATAATAATTTGAAGCATTTTCATATGAATCTATATCACCAATATCAAACCAACAGCCTTTTAGAATATATCCATATAAGTTTTCTTTTTTATGAAGCCACTGCAAATAAAAACCCGGTGCATCAGGGTTAAGTCCATTTTTCAAATATTCACTGATTAGTTTGAGACTTTCTCTTGAAAAAATGTATAAACAGATAGCAACCAATGTACTTTTGGGATAGGGGGACTTCTCTTCGAAATCTACAACCCTATTGCTTTCATCTAATGTGACCACGCCATATTGTCCAATAATACTTTTATTAATATTACTGAAATCTTTTAGTCCAATAGTTGAGCCATGTTTTTTAAAATACTTAATAAAATTAACCAAATCAACTTCAAATATATTATCACCGGCTACTACTAACAAGTCATCTTTAATGTTAGCCTTATTAATAACAAATTGAATATCGCCTATAGCTCCCAATTTATCATCAATATTAATGGTTTTATCATCATAGATACTGATTTTTTTTCCCCACTGATAATAAGGGGTTCCGCGCACAGACATTTTTTCTTTTAACCATTTTTGATAATTGTTATAAAAACGATGATTACTGACAATAATAATTTCTTCTATTTCTTTATTTGGTAATAACCAATCTAATGACCATTCTATTACCGGTTTCCCAGCAACTTCTAAAAGAGGTTTGGGAGTATTTGCAGTTAATGGATACAAACGGACACCATAACCGGCACCAAGAATTAAAGCCTTCATTTTTATATTTCTAAGTTATTTTGGTAACAGGAACTAGTTTATTTTTATTGCTCAGACCCAATTTGTCAATTTTTTAATGAGTATTTATTTAATACAATAAAGCATATGGATAAATAAAATTAGCACATATATTGTAGACTGGTGAATAGAAGAAATAGATTGATAAGTAAGTGGTAAGTAAATCCAAGAAACTTGATTCAGTTTAAACGCCGGTTATTAATATATAAATAACAGGAGAGATATACCCGACTAAATAATGCAATTGACAAATCAATCATTACTTATCAAAAGGTCGTTCCTTATTGAAGTTGGGTAGATAATCATCACTGCTGGTTAATGATTGGATATAACAATTTCCCAATTCCAATGATTCAGCATATTGTACCACCTCATTATATTCTGATTGTTTTAGACGTCTATTAATCAGCGGATATTTGTGTGTTTTGTAAGAAGGGTGATATTGTGACATTAAACTTATACATGCATTTCTTGAGATTTCTCGTTTAATAAAATCAAGCGAGGCAAAACTGCCGGCGACTCTTTGAGGTAGAACTAAATGTCTGATAATTATACCACGTTCCGCCACGCCCATTTTTGTTTGCAAGAGGTTATCTACTTGCCGATGCATTTCTTTTAATGCAGGACGGTTGTTTTTGATATAATCACTAACTGCAGAATATTCTTGAGCATATTTATCATCACTGTATTTGATATCAGGTAGATAAATATCAACAATGCCATCAAGCAATCTCAATGTTTCTATGCTATCGTAACCATTTGTATTGTAGACAATCGGTAAGGTTAGTCCTTTTTTCACTGCATAAAGCAAAGAATCTAAAATCTGCGGAACGAAATGGGTCGGTGAAACCAGATTGATATTATGGCATCCTTTTTTCTGCAATGAAATCATTATTTGGCTTAATTTCTCTGTCGTAACAGGTTTGCCTTCATATTCCTGACTAATCTGATAATTCTGGCAGAAAAGGCATCTCAGATTACACCCCGTAAAAAAGATGGTACCCGACCCGCCAAATCCTGAAATAGGAGGTTCTTCACCATGATGTGGCCCCGAACTAGATATAACTATTTCTTTCCCGCTCTTACAAAATCCCAATTCGCCGGCCAGGCGGTTTATTTTGCAGCGTCTCGGGCATAAAATACATTCTTTCAATATAAGATTAGCCTCAGTTGCACGTTTGGCTAATTCTTTATCACCTAATTTCAAATAAGATGCTTCCATATTTCTTTTAATATGACTCCTGGAAAATTAAAGTCAAGAGAGAAAATATTTAACTTGATTATTTGTATTATAATTAATACTATAAGAATATCATAACAATTTATTTTATTATTATTGAATTATATGCCTGAACTACCTGAAGTAGAAACAATTCGCCGAGGGTTATGTAAGAACACTCTCGGTTTAAAGATAATCGATGTTACTATCCTCTTGCCAAAGATTATTAATACCACTCCAACGCTATTTAGGAATGCCGTTATTGGCAAAACCATTATTGATGCTAAACGCCGCGCGAAAATAATTATTATTACATTATCAAGCGACTATTCGCTGGTTATTCATCTGAAAATATCTGGACAATTACTCTACTTGCCGAAGACTGCACCGATAAAAAAGCATACCCATGTCATTTTTAATCTCAGTAACAAATATCAATTGAGGTTCTGGGATCAGAGACGATTCGGTTATGTCAAGATGTTCGAAAAGTCAGATATGGTTAAATTCATAAATGACATGGAATTCGGTCCCGAGCCGTTGGAAAAGACATTTACGTTGAAATCGTTAAGGCAATTGCTAAAGAAACGCCCCAACGGACGTATTAAACCCATTCTCATGGACCCGAAATTTATCAGTGGAATCGGCAATCTCTATGCTGATGAAATTCTGTTCTATGCGAAAATTCATCCGCTCAGAAACCCAGATTCATTAACTGATATGGAAATCAATAAAATATATCAGGGAATAAGGAAAATACTTAATCTGGCAATAAAAAAGCGGGGTAGTTCCGTAGAATTATATGTAGATGTGGAAGGCAAACCCGGCGGATATGTTCCATATATCAAGGCATATGGTAGGGAAGGAGAATCGTGCTTAAGATGTAGAACGGTAATTAAACGGATAAAAATTGGTTCTCGGAGTGCCTCCTTCTGTCCTTACTGCCAATCACTATGACAAAAATCATTTATTATCAAATCAGATACTGGTTGCCGGTTTATCTGTATGCCTTTGCCATATTTTTATCATCTCATCAGGCAAGATTAGAAATACCGATAAAAATTATCGGTATAGATAAGGTGCTTCATTTTATTGCTTATGGAGTGCTTGCAGGACTGATTTATCGGGCATGCCGTAAGTCACAAAAGATTTTCATAGTCCAAAAGGCATATTTTATCAGTGTGACATGTTCAATACTCTACGGTTTTTCTGATGAATTCCATCAATTCTATATACCGGGTAGGCAGACAAGTGAATGGGATTTTATTGCTGATGCACTGGGTGCGATAGCTGCAATTGTTATTATCTTGCGGTATAGGAAAGTATAAAATTAGCCACCAAGGTATTAAGACACAAAGAAGAAGAAATAATTTATTTTCGGTGTCTTCGTGGCAGAAGTTATACCTAACGGTATTCTATTTAACCCGTTCCGGGTTCTCGCTCAGAGAACCCGTCAGGGTTCGTGGAGTAGTATCCCGTAGGGATAACGAGTAAACTCTAACAGCGAGATAACAAGCCCACTGTCTGATATTATAACTATCCGCCAGAGGCGGATGTAAGAGGCAGTAACGCCCGTACGGGCTAACTGCCTCTTACAAAGGAGGTGATTGATACCTATATGTCTCAGGAATGAATGGTTCGCTCCAAGGAATGAAAGAGTTACTCCCAGGAGTGAATGGGTTACTCCAAGGAGTGAAAGAGTCATTCCCAGGAGTGAATGGGTTACTCCCAGGAGTGAAAGAGTTGCTCCCAGGAGTGAAAGAGTCACTCCCAGGAGTGAAAGAGTTACTCTAAGGAGTGAACGGGTCACTCTCAAGGATAACTGAGATAGACCGTAGGATGATGTATTTGCATAACTGCTTTAACTTTAGCAGGTTATAGCATAACACCGCCGTTAGGCGGGGAAGATGAGGTGACTTATGTTCCATAAGTATTTTGTTAAAGCAGTACTGATTCTGATATTGATACTATCGGCAATAGGTCAGGAAAAGAATGAGAAGGATACTTGTCTTTTGGTTTCGGCGCAGTGCATAGGGCAAGGCGGTGGAAACTTTTATCTCTACTATAAGATATCGGATTGCAAAATCGAGATTAAGGAAGGCGACCGTTTGGAGTATGATATTTTTCTCTATCCTGACCAACCCGAATTGAAAGGCGGTATTGATATACAGTTAGGAGAAGGGGCTAGCTTGCGCGACTCCGGTGCGGTTGACCAGGCAGGGATCACCGCTCATGGCGATGCAATCCTGAATAATGCCAAGGGGCAATGGTATCATCGGGTAATTAATCTCTCTCATCTGGCAGGACACTCGACTGAGCGATGGGATATTCAATTCGAAGGCGATAAGACTGGATTTTATATTCAGTTCATTGACAATGTTATAGTCCACCATAAGGATGCCACACAAATTATTATCTACAGGGATGGTCAACCATCTTTGAATATTATTGATTGGAAAGAAGGATATAGCAAATCGGTTAGAGTAACTTCTGTGCCACGCAGCGAGGTAAAAGAAGGAAAAGAACTCAAGGAATTAGTGGATAAGGGGGTTCGTTTAGCAAAACTTTATAATCTGGCTAATGAGCAAAAAGAGGAATTGGGATATATTGCCGGTATTTTAGAACGTGAGAAGCAAATCAATCTGCTAAAAGCGGTAAATGAAACTATAACTAAAATCCCCGACCCGGAAAAGTTTGAAGGCTCGGCTGAAGATTACCTTGAAGCGCTTAACCAATCAGTTCATAAAATACCGGATGTCCATTCAGTGATGCAAAGATACACCGGACATCTGGTTGGACATGCGCATATTGACTTTCAGTGGCTTTGGGAATGGCCGGAGACGATACAGATTTGCGAAGACACCTTTGGCCAGGCGGTTAAGTTTATGGAGAAATACCCTGATTTTACCTTCTCCCAATCAAGCGCTGCTTTGTATCTGGCAACTGAAAAAAACCATCCTGAACTTTTCAAGAAAATGCAGGAAATGGTAAAAAAAGGACAATGGGAAATAGTGGGGGGACGCTGGTGCGAGGGTGACAATAATATCATATCAGGAGAATCTCATGCCCGCCAGTTCCTTTATGGCCAGCGTTATTTCCGCGAGAAATTCGGTGTTACCGCCAAAGTAGGCTGGGAGCCGGACACCTTTGGGCACAATTGGACTATGCCGCAACTCCTGCGACTGGCTGGTATTGACACCTACTATTTCTGCCGTGCCGGTAAAAATAAACCGCTTTCCTGGTGGGAAGGACCGGATGGCTCACGGGTCCTCGCCTTTGAAGAACCGGCAATCGAAGGCGGTTGGTATAATGGAGATGTGACCAACCGGCAACTTAATGAAATGATTAAATTCTATGATACCACCGGCTCACACGACATGCTCTGGGTTTATGGTGTAGGAAACCACGGCGGAGGGCCTACAATGGAGAATATAAAAACCGCCTCCGAATGGCAGAAAAAAACCAATATGTCCCGGGTAAAGTTTTCCACCGCCACGGCATTTTTCGATTCATTAAAGAAATCAGAACTCAAGGAAATTCCGGTGGTGCGTGATGAGTTAAATTCCGTTTTTGAGGGCTGTTATACTACTCACAGCGATATGAAACGCTGGAATCGCGACCTGGAATCGTTGCTGGTGCAGGCGGAAACTATAGCCACGATAGCTACCAGCTTTGGATACCAATATCCCCGCCAGGAATTTCTTCAGACCTGGTGCGACCTGCTTTGGAATCATCACCACGATACTATGGGTGGAACCTGTATTCACGCTGCTTACAACCTCAGCAAAAAAATGTATGAGCGCGGAATAGAATCTATGCGTAAAATTATAAATGAATCAACCGAAGTTATCAGTAAGCAAATTAAACAAACCACTGGGGACGTTTTGGTCTTCAATACACTGGGATGGGCTCGTGATGCTCTGGTAAGCGTAAAAGCCCGGGACGGCATTGAAGACGGTTACCTATATGCAGTAACCCAACAAGGAGAAGCGAGTCCTGTCCAGCGCACCGCAGATGGTAACCTCATATTCGTGGCTCGTAATCTCCCTCCATTCGGTTATCGCGTTTACCATCTGGAAAAACGTGCCCAAGCAAGTGAGAAGATAAAGGTTGATGTAACGAAAATCTCCACTGCTTATTTTGACCTGACCATCGACCCGGCTACGGGAGCCGTAACTCGTATCCTGGATAAGAAACTCGGGCGCGAAATACTAAGCGGTTTGGCAAATGAATTAAAGGTCTACTGGGAACCGCCGCATGGAATGACCGCCTGGGAGATTGGCAATTTTAACAAAGTGCAAGATCTGACATCAGCCAAGATTGCGGTAGTAGAAAATGGTCCGGTGTATGTGCGATTACAGGTTAAGAGGGGATATGAAGGTTCTGTGATTATGCAGGATATCTTCGTCTATCGTGACATGGACATTATTGAATTTGCACTGGATATTGACTGGAAACAAAAAGGGACTTCAGACAAAGGAAATCCATTTTTGAAGACTAACTTTGTCTTTAATATAGATAATCCGGAGGTACATTATTCTATCCCCTTTGGTGATATTGTGCGTCCTATGAATGGAAAAGAAGTACCGGCGCTCCAGTGGGCGGATATGGGCAACAAGGTTACAACTAGTCCAGCTAATAAAGATGATGATTGGGGTGTGGCGCTACTTAATGATTGCAAGCATGGGTACTCGGCAAATGGGAAGACGCTGACACTATCGCTCGTTCGCTCCTCGTATGACCCGGATACTGAACCGGATATCGGTCGTCATATTATTCGTTATGGATTATATCCGCATGCCGGCTCAATTCATCAAGCACAGGTAACCCAGCGAGGATTTGAATTTAATAATTCACCGGTAGCTATTTGGGTGCCTGCCCGACCGGACGGTCGTTCGGGCGGGAAGGAAAATAATGGCAAACTACCGCAAGAGAAGACGTTTCTCAAGATTGCAGGGGCGCTGCCTACCGCCTTAAAACTCGCTGAGGATAGCAACGATTGGATTGTGCGTTTTTATGAATCCACAGGACAGAAAACCGATGCCTCTATTGAAGATGCAAAAGATGTAGAAGAGGTCAATCTGATAGAAGACAAGATTAGTGATTTAAACGGCTTGGCAATCTCTTTGCGCGGCTACGAAATCAAAACCATAAAACTGAAGAATAAGGAATTGGGAATGGCATATGTCCGCCCCGAATGGCGCGGCTCGCCAAAGTCGGAGAGCTCGTCAAGTTATCGTGAACAGGGTAAATATTGCGTGGTTGATTATTCAACTTTTCCGGACCAGAAAGAAAGAGCAAAAGAAATAGCGCAGTATTTTGATAGTAAATATCCTGAAGTAGAGAAAATTCTTAAAACCAATAGAGTTAAAAATTATCCTTCGGATGTAATAATCTCCTTTACAAAAGAAGACATGCTCGCTGCCAAGTATACTATGAATCAACATCTTGATATAATAAAGATGAATCCCCAAAAAGTTACATCCAATAACAAAGGCGTTTTGATTCATGAGGGAGTGCATATAGCCCAGAGCTACGCAATAGGCGGGAATAACCCTTATTGGTGGATGATGGAAGGATTGGCTGATTATGTCAGACTCAAATTAGGATGGGATAATCCGCAAGAAACACCCTCAGCATTCCAGGGTAATGCAACATACAAGAATGGCTATCAAGTAGCCGGTTTCTTTTTAGAATGGCTGGAATCAATGGATGCCCATCATACGTTCATTCCCGAATTAAATAAGTTAATAAAGGAAAAATGCGCCGCTTGTAACCAAAAAGACATTGACGATTTCTTTAAGGACAAATTTGGTAAAACTCCTGATGAGTTATGGGAGCAATATAAAAAAGAGAAAAATAAATAGTATAATTGTATAGAACAAATTAAATTAGGTCGTAACCGCCTGGGCGAGGCAAAGCAGACACGAAATTTACTGGGGAAATAAATAATTAATGTGTCCAAGGAATTAGTTTAGGGGAAATAGAACTCGGCAAGGAAATATGGGGCGATTAACTAATGCATATGAAAATACCGCTGTTATTATTTCGGATTATTTATTATGTTTTCATAATCCTGGTCTGTTATGTGGTATTTTGGTTGTTATTTAATCCTTTTTATTATGTTCCATTTGCAGTGCAAGAAAATAAGCGTCGAGCATCTGATATAATAAATGTTCTTGAACAATATTATCAAACTAATAATAAATATCCTGCGAATTTAGATGAATTAACTTCTGCAAATTACATAAAAGAAATTCCTAAACCTAAAAAGGCATTACATAGCAGGTCTAATGAATTTTATTATTCGGTAAAAAATAACCCACAAAAGTTTACCTTGCGTTTCTTAATAAACGAAGAAATACCAGGGCTGGGGCAGATTCCATTTCACGGATTGACCTACACGTATAATTCGATAACTAAAGAATGGATTGGATTTGACTAGATTTACCGTAATTCGGGGGACAGCATACCGCTTAGGAATTATCCGTGTTCATCAGTGTTTATCTGTGGTCTCACAGTTTTCTTGCAATCAAGACCTGATTTTGGTATAATATTATTAATAATAATAAAATGTCCCAGCCTTGTGCTGGAGACGAAAAAAGGAGGTAACTATGTGGAAATGGATAGTAGGATTGGTATTGGCATTGGTGGTAGGGTTTGTGTTCGGCAAGGTGACCAGCATGCATCACGAAAAGTATGGCCACAAGCCGCCTTGTCATAACAAGTTCAGCGAGAGATATAATGACCGCGGAATGTGTCCTCAATGTATGCGCGGTCCCTTTAACAATGGCCCGATGGGCCCGATGATGGGAAAATGCCCCAACGGCCAGCCCATGGATATGCGCATGCCTCCACCTCCACCGGTCAACAATATGCCCGGCAATGGCGGTTGCTGTAACCGGCTCGGCAATAATGATAACAAGGGTGGCTGCAGATGCGGTCCTAACAGTGAAGGCGGCAATAAAATGGAACGCAGGCACGAGGACGACTGGGATGATGATGAAGACTTATTCGATGATGAAGATAACGATTAACGCCACAAAATTCTGGGCTTGATGCACATCTTCAATTAGTAATTATTTAGCCGAATGAAGTCAGCCACAGAAGAAATGAACAATGTTCAATCGGGAGTAGCTTTATTCTAATACGCTAATATATTACCTAAATTGAATACAAAGATAAAACTATGAAAAAGGTATTGATTATCGCAATAACCGCAATATTTGTTGTGATGGGCTGTGTTCGGCATACAGCGCATCCAAAGATAGAATATATTCAACCGGTCGAACGGTCCGGTTATTTTATTGCCGATAATCAGCCGGTTGAGAGTCTGGTTAAGGGTAATCCCCTGCAATATACCGCAAAAAGAATCGGTCTTGATTTGGATAATTACGAATTGCCCCGCGCGCACGAGGGTTTCTACCGGCTTGCCTGTCGCTTCCCGATTATTGATTATGTTTCCAACCGTCCGCTTTATATGAAACAATGGGCTGAAGATACCACCGGACTAATCAATAAATACCACCGGGAAAACGGACTGGAGGCTGTTAATTATGCCATCGGCGTATTAAGAGGCGCTGCCGGCTTCCCGACTGTCAACGCGAGTTATGAAGAAAAGATTTACGATGAGACGGCGAAATCATTATCTCTGATGAATTTCACTCCCAAATATCAAGAGGCGTTTCTGAAACTTTATAAGACTTATCTGGTTGCCTGCAAAATAAACAAAGAAGCCAAGAAAAACCTGACAGAAAAAGACAAGAGATTCTTTTACCAGAACCCGGCCTATTTCCTTGCGCCGGATGGCAGAAAAATGCCGTCTCTGACGGGTAATGTCGATACTCAATTCCGGTTCATAGAACATGCCCGACTGATTGCTTACGAGAATATCTTTTATGCCGCAAAAATACTGGCTGATGCGGTTCAGGAATATGTTACCGCAACCAAATCATTCAAGAAAGATGATTTCTATGTTGACATAAATAACACGGATGAGACATCCAATTTTGATACGCCTTACGGGTCGGTCGTGATTTCGGGTTTTGGCAATGATATCCACAAAGAAGACGCTTCATTACTGATAGACCTGGGCGGGAACGATACCTATACCAACAATGCCGGAGGCGCTTATTATACGCCGTCGAATATTGCCGTTTGCATAGACCATTCCGGCGCTGATATTTACAGCGTTACTAACAAGAATTATGTCCAGGGATTCGGATTCCTCGGCGTCGGTTATCTGGTTGATATGGCAGGTGATGACAAATACTATTCTGGGAATTTCTCACAGGGCGCCGGCATAATGGGCGTAGGCGCAATTTGGGATTTGTCAGGTAATGATGTCTATGACGGCAATGCCTTCTGCCAGGGCGCCGGGATGTTTGGGCTCGGTATGTTGATGGACAGCGCCGGCAATGATAGTTATGATGCTTCTACCAATGCGCAAGGCAGCGCTACCACGCTCGGCTTGGGCATCTTATCCGACCTGGAAGGCGATGACCGCTATCAAATCGCACTCAATCCTGCCAAAGACAATCTCGGTGCTGAATTAGCCGGTTTCGGTCAGGGTGGCGCGCTTTCATTCCGCTCATGGCCCTTTATCAAAAAACTTACGGCTTACGGTGGTGTCGGCATATTAACCGACGCAGAAGGTGATGACAATTATAAAGCCGGCGGCGTTTATACTCAGGGCGGCAGTTATATCATGTCTTTGGGTGTATCAATGGATTATAACGGCAACGACCATTATACCGGCACAACCGGATTAGGCAGTTGCGTCCATATCTCAAATGCTATTTGCATAGACAAAAACGGGAATGATACCTACGAAACCGGATGGGGTTCAGGCGGCGTATCCGGTGACCGTTCAAACGCTATGTTCATTGACTACAGCGGCGATGACGTTTATTACAATACCAACGGCGCGGCTTCTTTCGGCACCGCCCGCAAACCTTTTGCTTTCGCTTTATTCCTCGATTACCTGGGACAGGATAAATATCTCTATAAACCGATTGACAAAGGTTATCAATTCGGCTGTTTCGGTGAAGTCCTGCCGGATACTACGGCCAGCAGTTGGCCCTTTGCTATATCTTTGGACCTCAATGGCAATGACAATTATCAGGTCGAAAACCGCCGGAATAATTCCGAGCGATTCAGTTTTGGACACGGCATTCACCTTGATACGGAATGGGCCGGAGGCGATATCATCGGCGCAATCCAAAATCCACTTGAACTGTATGGCGATTTTGCTTTGCCCAGGTCTGTCAAAAATACACCGTATTACAGCGATATCAAATTATTGCAGAATCCAGATGTCTTTATCAGGTTCCAGGCGATTGGGCGGATAATCAATTATGGTGTCAATGTTATTCCTTGTCTGGTAGATTCAATCAAGGATTCCACGCATCGCCAATTTAACAGGGATATTATGGAATGTATCCATTATTATCTGACACAGAATAGGGTAACTGGAAAAGAATCCTTGTATCTGGTGCCTCTTCTGAAAGCGCAGGATGAAGAGGTAAGAATCCTGATGGCGCATAATCTGGGATTATGGGAATTCAGAAATTGCGAGTATGCCTTGATCGAAACCATGAAAAAGGATAAATCAGGGCAGGTGCGTCGTTTTGCGTTGGCAGGTCTCCTGAATCTTCAATCGACCAAAGTGATTCCACTGCTCCGGAAATTAGCGATTACCGATCCGAGCGATGATGTCCGCAGGTTATCCGTGACATACCTGGGAATGATAGACAAGACAAACTCATTGGATGTTATCCTGAGAGTTCTTGATAACGACCCAATACCGGCCGTACAAATAGCCGCAACAGAGTCATTCGGCAATTTCTATGACGAACGCGCGCTGGCGCCACTGCGCAAAGCCGCCCAATCCGACGACGTTTATCTCAGGCGCGCCGCGGCTAAAGGCCTGGCTGCATTATATCAGGTGGATGCGATTGGAATATTAATAGATTCCCTTTCTTTCCCTTCGCTTGATACCACCGAAAATTATGGCGTTAACCTGATAAATCTTATTGCCGCCTATGCCGGTTTTGATTTTCCCAAAGACAAAAGATACGACCAAGCGCAGTGGAAAGAATGGTATCAGGCAAACAAGGACAAAATAGACATCAGGAAAAATGTCGACTCACTAAGGGACCTTAGTGAACTTACTGCCTCCGTTGCGAATGCTCCGGCAGAAACGCGGATACAGCGGTATGAGGAATTCCTGGCGAAATACACTGATAACAAACCGGTTAAAGAAGTATTGGGTAATCTGCTGAATCAGGTTGCATGGGATATGGTCACATCCGGCAAGACCAGCCCTGTCTACAATCCGGCAAAAGGATTGCAGTATGCCCGTAGGGCAGTGGAGCTTATTCCTGCGCCTGCGATTATTGACACATTAATCGAGGCATATTACGCCAATGGGAATATTGATAAGGCAATAGAAATCTGCCGAGAGGAATTGGCTAAAACCCCGGACGAAAAGATGTTTAAAGATCGATTAGAAAAGTATCTCAAGGAAAAAGGAGAAAATAAACCCCGTTAGAGATTAAGTGTATATGTTTTACACATATGTCATAAAAAGTAAAAAAGATAGTAGGTGGTATACTGGTTCAACCAATGGTAAACCGGAAAAATAAATATAAAAGAATTGAAAGGAGAATAGAATGAAAACAAGCGCAAAAATATCTTGTACGGGTTTGATTATTATACTGTTGATGGGGATTAATGTCATGTCTGTCATAGCCAAAGAAGAGCAGCCGGCAAGTAAGGAAAGCAAAATGATTTCATTGGAAGATGCTAAAAAGACCGCTAAAGAAAAGGGTTTAGATATCCTGATAGATTTCAGCGGTTCGGATTGGTGCGGGTGGTGCAAGCGTCTCGACAAAGAGGTTTTCAGCACCGAAGCATGGAAAAAAGAATCATCCGGAAAATATATTTTGATAGTCCTGGATTTCCCGCGTGGAGAAATCATCAGCAAGAAACAAAAAGAATATAACAATAAAATAGGTCGTGAATTCGGTATTTCAGGATACCCCACTGTCTTTGTCCTGGATTCTGATGGCAGGCCCTATGCGAAAACTGGGTATCAGGAAGGCGGTCCGGAAAAATATCTCGCCAATTTAGAAACGTTTACCGTCAGGAAACAGGAAAGGGATGATTTATTGAAGCAAACCAAAGAGGCAGGGCCGGAAGAACGACTCCCGCTTTTAGAAAACGTTATCTCCCAATTAAATAAATGGGAAGTCGAATTTGGATATCCTGAAATAAAAGAACAGGTTGTTTCACTGGATTCCGATAATACGAACGGCTTAAAATTAAAATATGCCACAGAACTCGCCCAATATTATAATGACCGGGAGAATAAAGAAAAAACCGATTTTTATCTGAATACAGTCAAGCAACTTGACTCCGATAAAGGCAATAAATTAGAAACAGACCTCAAATTAAATTTGATTAAAGCGAAGTATTTTCAAACAGAAGATTGGAATGGCGCTCTTAAGGCATTGAATAAACTTACCGAGTCCAAGCCGCAGGGTGAATCTGCTCAGGAAATATATTATCTGATAGCCATAGTATATGGCCCTAAGCAACTCAATAATAAAAATAAAACGACTGAAAATCTGGAAAAGGCTTTGGGTTATGCCCCGGATTCGGAATTAGGGGTTAAAATAAAGGGCATACTGGATAATATGAAGAAAACGAAGTAATATATGCAAGCAACATCCGGTTATCGTGGAACAGTCCCGCCCAGCGGGGTATCTCTGTGGCTAACACGGAATTTACTGGGGGAATAAATAATTAAAGCGTCCTACGAGGGAAATAGTGCCTTTAGCCTACGGAGTTGCAACCCCGCCAATAGTGGGATAAACTCCGTCCCAATTATTTTAGGGTGGTGTGTTACTATTCTAATGCTACAGAGTCGAACCTGCCATCTGGAGCATTACCGAGGTCATATTATAGAGTTCCAGTATATTTTGCGCTTTGTATTCTACGTTGAATGCGTCTAATCTGCGTACGCCCGGTATAATCGATGCCTCATCCGCCATCCCGCCATTGGTAAACCTGATGCAGAGTTTAAGCGGTTTTGGTAATACGAACGGTTTGAATAGTTTGAGATTACTGAAGGCGTGTTGCGCGGCTTCTTTGATGCGGCGCTGGGCTTCTTCAGGGTGTAACGATTCGGCGCAATACCTCGTAATTCCACGTTTTACCGCTACGGTCTCTACCCGTCCTAAAAACTGTCTGGCTTCCTTAACGGTTTTGTCATCACCGCAGACTAAGACCACAGGGACCTTATAATAACCGGCGATGAGAGCATTGATGCCGGTCTCGCCGAACAAGCGGTTATTGATGCGGAATTCGTTGACTACCCTGCCCCACATCGTGTGGTCAATGACCGCGCCTTGGGTGCCTACCCGGCCGTGATAACCGACAAATGCTACGGCATCAAATCCTTTTTCGATGCCTTCCATCATCACCATCGGTTTATGATGGCCCGAGATAATAGTTGCCTTGGGATTTAAATCATCAATCAGGATATTGGACATATCGCCGTGCGAGTCATTGACCAGAATCGTTTCAAAACCGCAATCAATAGCGGTTTCAATCACGGCATTCACTTCAGCGGTCATCCACTTGCGCGCCTTTTCGTAGTCCTTGCCTTTGTAAGTTGTCTGGGTAGGTTCAACCACGCCCGCCACGCCTTCCATATCCACGGAAATATATAGTCTCATATTCTTCATAGCAATCCTTTCTATTTTGAGTTACAATTCTTAATATTCACCACAAAGGCGAAAGGATTATAAGGAACCCAGGATTAATACATTTCCTGTTTTCATGGACTCCTTATAAATAAACCGTATTTCTTTGTGGTTAGTTAATTATTTCCTATTAAAATTAAATCAGTATCTTATGATACAATTTACCACCGATAATTACTACAATAATTGTTACCAAAAACAGGATGCCGAAATCCTGTGCCAAGCCGTAGGTGCTGGTTCCGTTATTGAGCATCAGGGCGCGCAGGGCGTCCACTTCATAGGTCAGCGGGTTGATACGCGAAATCACCTGCAGCCAGTCCGGCATCATTGAAATAGGGTAGATGGCATTGCTGGCGAAAAACAAGGGCATGGTCATCAATTGGCCGATACCCATAAATCGTTCACGCGTCTTGACCAGGCAGGCAATAATCAGCGAGAAGGTGGAAAAGATTATGGCGCCGAGCAATATTATAATCATTACACCGGCCAGGGCCAGAGGATGGAAATTCAGTTTTACCCCGACCAGCAATGCCAGTATGTAAATGATGACTGCCTGGCACAGCCCGCGGATGCCGGCTGAGAGCGCCTTGCCCATAACCAGCGCGGTGCGTGGCGTAGGCGATACCATAAATTTGTGAATCAAGCCCAGTTCACGGTCTAAGATGATGGCAATCCCATAAAAGATAGCCACGAATAGGACGCTTTGAGCCAGAATGCCCGGAGCCAGAAAATCAATATAGCGCAAATCACCGGTTGGAATAGCCCGGACTTTGGTAAATACGCTGCCGAAGACGACCAGCCATAAAACCGGCTGGACTGCGCGCGTCAGCAGTTCAGTGGGGTCACGGCGCAGTTTATGAATCTCTATTTCGGCAATGACGATACTTTTGATTACGAATTCTGACATCACGGCAAATAAATCCGAGCGGTGCGGCAGAGGCATTTTAGCTTCAGCCGAGCCGTTGTGCAGTGCGTCTGGTCCTTGAGACATCACGGAAATCTCCTTCTGAAATTAGTTCACTTTTGGCATAATGAATGAATACATCATCCAATGTTACATCAGGCAGTATTGAAGTATTAAGTATTTTAGTATTTGAGATACTCGGAGACTTATTACTTTCATACTGTCTAACTGATGCCTTCAGTTCAGCCGGCGTGCCCAGGGCAACTTTTTTGCCCAGGTGCATAATCGCCACCCGGTCGCAGAGCAGGTCGGCTTCGTCCATATGGTGCGTGGTCAGGAAGATAGTGGTGCCGTAATCAACGCGCAATTGTTGGATGTGATGCCAGACCGCCTGGCGGGCTATTGGGTCCAGACCGACGGTGGGTTCGTCAAGGAACATCACCCGCGGCCGGTGAATCATTGATTGGGCAATTTCTAATCGTCTTATCATACCGCCGGAATAGTTACGCACCAGTTTATCAGCCACATCGCTCAAGCCCATAAATTCCAGAGCGTCATTGACGCGTGGCTTGCACTCGCGGCGGGGAATATCGTATAATTTAGCAAAGAATAAAAGGTTTTCATAGCCGGTCAAGGCGCCGTCTGTTGAAATCATCTGCGGGACATAGCCGATACTGCGCCGGACATCAGACGCCTGGCGGATAATATCAAATCCGGCTACTTGTGCCTGACCCGAGGTAGGGTTAAGCAATGTAATCAGCATTTTGATTAGAGTGGTCTTGCCTGCGCCATTAGGACCGAGTAATCCGAATATCTCGCCGGTTTTTACCGAAATGGTCATGGCATCCACTGCAGTCAGGTCGCCGAAACGACGGGTAATAGATTGAGTTTCCAGTATGGGCATAAATAACTTTCTTGCCAGAGTGTCTAAAAAGTTTCATTCTGTCATTGCGAGCGACCCCTTCGCTTTTTGTCATTGCGAGCCCCAACGGAGCGAAGCAATCTCTTGTCGCTCAGGGTAAACTCCGGGAGCGTGGCAATCCGACACGAAGTGTCATTGAAGTGAAGAATTTCATCGGGATTGCTTCGCTCCGTTGGGGCTCGCAATGACAGGCGAGGAATCCCGCTCCTCGCAATGACAACTTCCGGTTAATAACTAATCTATTTCTTCTTCATTCGCAACTGTTGTTCTGATTGCATCTGGAGCGGTGCATTGGAGAATGACGGCTCCTTGTCTTTAGGCACATTGACGCTGAATGAGAAGGTTAATTCCTTGATTTCTTTGGGCTTGAGCTCAAACTTCCATTTGAGTTTGCCGTCTTTTCCTTCTTCCATCGGTTTATCAGAGTATTTATCAAATTCTACTGTGATATCCTTGTTCTGGGTAACAGGTATTTGGTCAACGATGGTGATTATCGCATTCTCTTTTTTATAGTTTTCTATTTTAATCATAAACGAATAAGTAACCTTCTTAGTAGAGCCGAGAAAGCCGGGACCTTTTTCCTCTTTTTCCTCCAGTTTCCTGGTGACGCGGATATTGTCATCCACGTTTAAGGTCAGTTCGAATTCCTCATCAGGCAATATGCTTGTGGTCTGAGAGGTGCCGATGAAATCACTGCCCATAAAGACATTGATATTACCGCGCAGGATTGGGAATGCCATCTTGTTGGTGCCCAGCGCCCGAAGATAGGCATATGGGCTGATTTTGGGCGTGGTGATGTATTCAAAACGTATCGGAAACTTCTGCTGCCACAATGACGTCCGGTGCGCAGCGCCGTCTGATACAATATCCACCCGCTTGGGAGTGCGGAATACCATTGAACCATAATTACTTGATGCATCGCTCGGTAAATATTGATTGGCTAAATTATCTGCAGGTTTGTCATCGCTCTTAGTTTTAAGGTCACCCATGACTTCCCGCCGTAGTGCGATTTGTTGCGGTTGTGCTATTGTATTAGAAGCCAGAGCCTGGTAATTTTGGTCTTTTAATGTTCCTGTATGATAGACAGGCAGATTGACATAGAGCGGCGGCAATTCAGGCAGCCAGCCTTGCAATGCCGGTTGAGCCGTGGAGAATGAAAGTTCAGCATTCATCCAATCCTCGCCGCTGTTCTGGGAGACCATACCGTAACTGGTAATCTCCATCTCTTTGGTTTCATAAAGGATGCGGACATCATGGCTTGCCTGCCATCTGACACCGTAATTGATATAAGACAGCGCCAGATTGAAAGCGCTTTCTTTAAGAACTTCAACACTCACCCTGACCGATTTCTTTTGGACAATGGCTGATTGGCTGGCGCCAAGCAGAGGCAATTGACTCTTTGCAAAATTCAACTTCTTTTCCACCTCACGGAGTTTTAATTCTGTTGTCCGGATTGATTCAATATTAGTTTTTAACTTGCCAAGATAATAACTGAGCATCTCGTCATAATCCTTGATTGAAAGGCGCGGGAGACCAGTTGGTTTTTGGGTATCCTTGGCTGGCTCAGGCACCTGAAGCGCTGATTTAAGGAAGGTATCCTTGGCATTATTAAGATAATTCTTTTCTATCTGGAGCACTGTAAGATTGTCGTTAATTATCCTGATATTATCCTCCAGCTCTTGGATTTGTTCCTGAAGAGAACGGATTTTATCCTCAGACGATTTTTCCAGTTGGTAGGTCTTGATATCCAGTCCGATAATTTTGAGATTATTAGGGTCGCTTGAGGTGACCCTGACCGAATCATCCTGTAGTCTCAGAGGCAGTTCTTTTATGACCACATCATAAAGACCGGCGCTGAGGTTACCGAGTTTGGCTTCACGCGTAACCAGCGCCCGGTCCGAATAAACCATCACTTTATCAACTGCTGAAGAAGACTCCAGCACTTTTTGACCCTCTGCACGGGCATCCATAACAATAGACATTACGCCGATAAATAGCGCTATTAGCAAACACTTTATCCTGACCATACTACACCTCCTTAAATTAATAAGAAACAAGTAATAAGTTAGGTATTACCTGCTTCGAAAATACAATGATACAATACGTATTTACATATTGATAATAATCTGTCAAGAAAACTTTGTCCCTTATGGGTTATAAGGAATCCAAGAGTCCAAGATAATATTCTTGGTTTCATGGTCTCCTTATAAAAATTATCCGTGTTTATCTGTGATTACAAATATCCGTCACTTTGGATTTTGCAGAGATGATAATAGATGCCGTGTTTTTCCAATAACTCCTGATGAGTGCCTTGCTCACGGATTTCTCCTTTATGAATAACATAGATGCGGTCTACATTTTGAATAGTCGATAACCGGTGTGCGATAATGATAGAGGTCATCTTTTTGACCATCTTATTAATCGCCTGCTGGATGTAGTATTCGGTTTCCACGTCAACCGATGAGGTGGCTTCGTCCAATATCATGATAGAAGGGTCAAATGCCATTGTCCGAGCGAAAGCAAGTAACTGGCGTTGTCCGGCTGAGATGGTCATTCCGCGTTCACCGATACGGCTGTCGTATTTCAGGGGCAATTTTTCAATAAAGGTGGAAGCGAATATTTCCTCACAGGCATATTTTACTTTATCCTGTGTGATTATTTCATCCCAGAGCGATATATTATCGTGGATGGTGCCGGCGAAAAGGAAGACGTCCTGCAGGACGATACCCAGTTGTCGGCGCAGGTCTCCCTGCTTCAACTGGCGGATATCCACCCCGTCTATCAATATTCTTCCGGCATTAACGTCATAAAACCGGCAGAGCAGATTGATGATGGTGGATTTGCCGCTACCGGTCATCCCGACTAATGCAATGCTCTCGTTTTTCTTGATTTTAAATGATACATTTTTAAGCACCGGCTTGCCCGGCTCGTATTCAAAAGTGACGTTCTGGAATTCAATCTCGTGTCCCACATGTTTTTCCTTAATTTTCAGCGGCTGTTCCGGGTTTTTGATGTCCAACGGTGTATCCAGTATTTTGAAAATCCGTTCGGCCGAAGCCATTGCGCCCTGGAACAACAGGTATTTGTCGGTCAGGTCCTGAATCGGACCGAAGAAATTGATGCTATAATCAATGAAGGTGTAAACCACGCCGTAAAGAATTACCTTGTCCAGAACCAGGCCGCCGCCGAAATATAAAATCAGGGCTATGACCGTGCCTCTTAAAATTGCCACCGAAGGAATAAAAATCGCCTGGTAAACTATTGCCCGGCGCGAGAGGTCAAAATGCTCGTAATTGATGGCGGAGAATTTATTATACGTCTTGGATTCCTGGTTGAATACCTGGATTACCTTTATGCCGGAGATGCTTTCAGCCAGATAGGCGTTCAGTTGCGCCAGTTTTTTGCGCATTGTCCGGTAAAGCATCCTCAGCCGTGGCTTGAATACCAGCGTCAGGCAAATCAGAATCGGCACGGCCGATAAGACAATTAGGGCTAATTTATAGTTCAGCCAGAACATCGCCACAACCAATACGGCAATCATAAAAATGTCGTTAACCACCGTGACCATAGCAACGGACAGGAAATCGCCTATGGCATTTACATCGTTTGTCACCCTGGTAATCAGCCGGCCTACTGGCTGTTTGTCGTAAAATCCCAAAGACATATCCTGCAGGTGTCCGAATGTCTTCATCCGGATATCAAATATTATCTGCTGGCCCAGTTTCGACAGGTAATAACTCTGCAAGATACTCAATGCCAAAACAATAATTATGTTAGTCAGGCAAGCCAGGACTATCATTATAAACATATGTTTATTAGTCTTGCCGGGCAGATTCTTCTGTTTCGGAGTCGCTTGAGGGTAAAACTCTTCTAACACAGCTCTATTAAGATTGTTTAGACTTTTTTCATCCTTTCTCTTGTTGAACGTTTCCTTCAGTTTTATAAGTTCTTTTGAAGGGGTTTGACTTCTGGTTGCTATGGATTTTTCATACAGGTCGTCCTGTTTTAAT